>CAMDDJ010000005.1 GCA_945891385.1 Candidatus Kuenenia stuttgartensis
GGAGCAATCGGGGCGTATCCTCGCCCGCGACGCGACTTTTGCCGCACCCGAGCCGGGGCGTCTATCTGTCCCGCGGACAAAGCCCTCCTGGCCTTTGTCCACTCCGGCGACCGCAGGAAACGCCAAGGGTTCCCTGGGTCGCCTGTCGCCGCTTCCTGCGGCTCTTCCAACGGGAGGCTCGGGGGTCGGCGAACGCTCGCGGAGCAATCGGGGCGTATCCTCGCCCGCGACGCGACTTTTGCCGCACCCGAGCCGGGGCGTCACGCAACTCAAATCTGCTCTAGCGGGCACCGAGTCGGGCCGTAAGGAACCGGGCCGATTCCCGGGCCGTGTCGAGCCAGCGATGGGATTGCCGGGGCAGTTCGACGTGGAGCCCGCCCCGGTAGCCGGCGGCCTGCAGTTGCCGCAGGATCGGCTCGAACTCCACGTCGCCCGCTCCGAGCGGGAGGTGTTCGTGCCGACAGGCCGCCATGTCGTCGATGTGGACATTCACGACTCGGCCCACCCAGGGCGCGAGCGACTCGGCCAGTGGCCACTCCCCCATGCACTCCAGGTGGCCGATGTCGACCGTGAGGCCGAGCCCCACCGGCCGGCCGAGTCGCTCCCAGAGGCCGCGGTAGCGGGCCAGCGTGTCGATCACCATGCCGGGCTCCGGCTCGAAGCCGATTGCGACCCCGCGGGCCGTGGCCCGCTCCAGAATCGGTTCGAGACCCGCCGCGAGCCGATCCAGAAACACGTCGGCGTCGGCGCCGTCGCGGCCGACGCCGCTCCAGAGCGAGACACAGCCCGCCCCGAGTTTGGCCGCGATCTCGATCGCCCGCAGGGTGAAATCAACCCGTCGTGCCCGCCCCTCCCGGTCTGGCGACACGAGCGTCGGCTCGTGCTTGATCCGTGGGTCGAGCAGGTGCCGGGCTCCGGTCTCGATCACGCAGGCCATCCCCGAGGCAGCGAGGGCCCGCCGCCAACGGTCGATTTGATTTGGCAACTCGGCCGCGAAGGGATCGAGCGTGTGGTGATCGAGCGTGAGCGCCAGCGACTCGTAGCCGAGGTCGGCCAGGAGCGGCACTGCCACCAGTGGGTCGACGTCGCCGATCGAGTTGGTGCTGAAGCCGAGTCGCATCGAGCTCTCAGGTAGGGGGCACGAGCCGACGGCCAAAAAGAAACCAGGCGAGGAGCATGATCACCACGATCGCCGGACCCTCACCGCAGGCGGCGAGCACGAGCACGGCGTCGAAGGTGATGATCGCCATGATCGCATTCCCGACGGCCCCCCGCACCCGGCCCGGCTCCGGATGCTCGACGGCCTGCCCGGCCCGGATGAGAACGGCGACCGCGAGGATGCTCCAGTAGACCAGCCATGAGGTCGCCGGCACGGTGGCGACCCGGGTGACGCCGTCGAGCAGCGGCAGCCAGACGAACCCGGCCGCCGTGATCAATCCCGCCACCATGACGAGGCCACCGGTCACGAGCGTGCCGCGGCGGATCTGGCCCGCCTCGTCGCGGGCGAAGAGAGTGATCCCCGCGACATAGATCCCCATGCCCACGGGGATCGCCCATTCCTCAGCCGCGGTCGGGCCGCCGGCGGCCGTCATGCCGAGCAGCCAATTGAGGCCGCGGCAGGATCCCATCACGGCTGGCCCGAAGACCGTGCCCTTCGCATGCCGGTCGTAGAGCCAGATGGCGGCGGTGAGCGCCGCGGCCACGAGCGCCGGCCACGGCGTAGACGCCATGACGGCCGCGGCACAGGCGGAGGCACCGGCCACGGCCAGGAGCAGATTGCCGGCCGCGAGGGCCCGGGCCGGGGCGATGCTTCCGCTCGGCAGCGGCCGCTCGGGTCGCTCCGCGCGATCGAGGTCGAGATCGTAGACGTCGTTGAGCACCATCCCGGCGGCATAGAAGGCCACGCCGGCGAGCACCGCCACCCAGCCGGCGGCCGGCAGTTGCCCGATGTCGGCCAGCCGCGAGCAGACGAGAAAGCCAGCCAGCGGGTCGGCGGCCGCCGTGGCCAGGTTCGGGAGCCGCACGAGCCGGAGCCAGGCCAGCATCTCAGGCCAACTCCACGCCGCATTCCCGGGCCACGGCCAGCAGATGGGCCCGGGCCGCGCGGGCGGCATCGTCGGGGCGGTCGCGGTAGGGATAGAGCTCGACGGTCAGCCACAGGTCGGGTGTGTGGGTGGCGATCGCCCGGAGGACGGCGGCGAAGTCGATCGACCCTTCGCCAGGCACGAGGTGATGATGGACCCTCGTCGCCGCGATGTCCTCGAGGTGGTAATGCCGCGTCTGGCCTGCGAGCCGGGGCACCCACTCCGCTGGGTCGTCGGCCACGCAGTAGGCGTGACCGACGTCGAAGTTGAGTCCGAGCGCAGGATGGTTCACACGACCCGCAAACTCCAGATATTGCTCGAAGGTCTCGATCAGGAGGCCGGGCTCGGGTTCGATCAAGAGCGTGACGTCGCACGCGGCCGCCACGTCGAGCACCGGCATGATCTCGTCGTAGAAGATGGTGGCCGCTTCCTCCCGCGACTGCCCGGCCGCCACCTCGCCGCCGGGCTCGGTCGAGATCGACCGGGCCCCGAGTTCGGCCGCCAGCCGCAGGGCTCGCTTCGTATGCTCCCGGCGGATGGCCCGGTAGTGCGGATCGGGATCGGTCCAGCCCGGATGCCAGTAGGGCTGCCGCGGATCGGCCACGGCGTTCATCATGAAGGCGTTGATGTTGGAGATGGTCAGCCCATGGTCGGAGACCGCCCGGCGGATCGCCTCCTTCTGGCCGGCGAGCAGGCCGGCCGGCCAGGCATGCGGCACGTCGGCCAACAGTTCGATGCCGTGATAGCCCGCCCCGGCGATTCGGGCGACCGCCTCGTCAACCGGAACGTCGAGATAGGCGTTGGAACTGAAGGCGAGGCGGAGCGGCATGACGGACATCCGGGGTGGCAGTTCCATTGTAGTCAGACGACTGGCAGGCTCGGGGGCGGCAAAAGTCGCGTCGCGGGCGAGGATACGCCCCATGCTCCGCGAGCGTTCGCCGACCCCCTCGCTGCGTTGCTCTGGAGCCAGGCCGTCTCAGGGCCAGAGCACCAGCACACGGTCCACCCATTCGGGCCGCAGCGGCAGCCGCTCGAGTTCGGTGTAGTACATCGCCGAGGGATCGACCCGCCGCTCCTCCATGAGCTTGACGTGCTGCGCGACGGGCCCCCATTCGAGCATCCGCGGCAGAATCACGCCCCAGATCCCGGCGATGACGAGAGCCCCGCCCGCGAGCCGAAGCCGGGCGGTGGTGGAGGATTGGATACCAGTCATGGCTCGACCACCCGGCGGAACAACCAGCCGAAGGTGAGGCTCGCCATCGCGAGGGTCAGCACGAGGTTGAGAGACTGGCCCAACACGTAGAGCAGCACCGGCCGGCCGCTGGCGAGCACGGGCGCGAGCTGGCGAAAGTTGGTCTGGAGGCCCATGCAGACGAAGCCGGCACAGAACAGCCAACCCCGCAGTTTCGCGGTGAAGCCCGAGGTGGCCCCCTCCACCCAGAGCGCCTGGGCGGCACCGAGCGAATGCAGCCAGGAGCAGACGAGTGAGGCCGCCAGGAACCCGAGAATGAAGCGGGGAAACCGCCGCCATGCCTCGCCGAGGAGCGAACCCCGCGGGCCGCCGGCCTCGCGATCGACCCAGCCCGACCAATACACGGCCACGGCGAAGGCGATCAGGCCGATCATCGAGTTCTGGATCATCTTCACCGTGGCTGCGACCTCGCCCGCCTCTCTGCCGAGCGACTCTCCGGCCGCGACCACGGCCCCCGTGGCGTCGATCGTGCCGCCCAGCCAGGCTCCGCCCACGAGCGGATCGAGTCCCATCGCCTGAATCACCGGCGGCATCACCACCATCATGATCACCGTGAAAAACAGCGACAGGCCGATCGTCAGCGAGAGTTCCTCCTTCGTGGCCTTGCAGGCGGCGCCGGTGGCGATTGCAGCCGAGACGCCGCACACCGACATGTCGGCCGAGAGCGTCATGCATAAGGACCGCGATGAGATCTTCAGGCCGTGGACCCCGAACAGGTAGGTTGCCACCAGCACGATCGGCGTCACGATCCAGGCCGTCATCAGGCCAGGCAGCCCCAGGGCCAGAAGCCGGCTCACGAGCACCTCGGCCCCGAAGATCACGAGCCCGGTCTTGATGAAAAACTCTCCCATCAGCGCCGGCGTGAGCCAGCGGGGCACCCCCGCGGCGTTGCCGATGAACAGCCCCACGGCCAGGGCCCAGAGCGGATACTCGAGGTTGTAGAACTTCACGGTCTTCTGGGCCGCGAGCACGGAGGCGAAGCAGGCCATCAGGGCGAGCACGACGAGCCCCGGGAGCACGGCCCCCACCCGCCGGCCTGCGAGCAGCGTGCCGGCGGCCCCGATCAGCACGACCCAGCCCATGCCGAGGAGGATCGGCGGAAGATCGATGCCGCCCTGCTTGTCGCGAAAGGCATCGAGGGGCGCCGCCGCCCAGGCTTTCGGGCTGCCGACCGTCTGGGCGAGCGGTGTCGACCAGCCCTTGGGATGGGCCGCTCGGCTCCCGGCATCGGCCAGCGGCCGAGCCTGCCAGGTGACCGCCAACGCCAGGATCACCACGGCCATCCCGATCGCCACCGCCGCCAGGTCTTCATGCCACCCCGTCTTGACCATCCCGGCTACCTCCTGAGTGGTTGTAGAGATACCGGGAATGGCTCCACGCGAAAAGCCGAAACCGGGGGCGTCTCGGAGGGGCGGAAGCAACATCAACCGGCAGGTCGGGGCTGCCCGTGCCCTGTCGCCGGACGTTCGCGACGGCCCTCGTGGCCGTCGCTCCCTCCGAGGAAACCAACGCTTCGCCATCCTGGCTTCACTGGTTTCCTAGGCCGGCTCCAGGGCACGGGCAGCCCCGACCGGAGCGCAGGCCTGAAGTGCGCGAGGCCAGGTCAAATCCCAGGCACGCAGCGGGCGAGGCCCGGCTCGGCTTCGCGGGCCAGGGATGGCCGCGAAGCCGCGAAATCAACTGCTGGCGCTGCGGTAGCGGGCCAGGGATCTCTGGAAGACGACGCGGGAGACGACGAGGGCGGCGACGGCGGCGCACACCGTGCCTCCCACGGCCCACCAGGCTGCTCCGGTGAGTGGCTGCGTGATCGCGCGGGCGGGCACGTTGACGACGAGCAGGATCGGGATCACGAACGTGCACAGGGCCCGGAGCGGGCTGCCCCAGGGGCCCGAGTAGATCTCCGCCGGGTAGCGGGAGAAGTTGGTGAGATAGAACCAGAAGTCGTAGAGGCTCTGATTGCGGCCGAGGTGGATCGTCGCGGCGGCCAGCATGATCACCAGGGCGTAGAGAATCGCCACGCCGCAGAGCAACAGCAGCGGGTAGACCGCCCAGGCCGCCGCCGGCGGTGGGGTCTCGAACCGGCCGACGGCCCAGGCCAGCAGGCAGACGCCCACCAGGCCGTTGGCACAGGCCGAGAAGTCGACCCGGTGCATCGAGAGTAGGAACTGCGCATCGAGCGGCTTCACGAGCACCGCATCGAGGCCGCCGGTGCGGACGAGTTCCGTGAGCTCTTCGGCACTCGGCATGAACAAGGCCTGGACGATCGAGTTGATGATCATCCCGGTCGCCACGAAGGCGAAGAATGGCTCCCGCGTCCAGCCGGTGTCTCGTCCGATCTCGGGCGTGAAGGTGAAGACCAGCAGGTAGAAGGCGAGGTTCATCGACATCCAGCCGAGGCTCGTGAGGCACTCGAGGATGAAGTTCGCGCGGAAGGTCAGGTCGCGGACCAGACAGGCCCGGACGAAGGTGCCGAAGATCGTCAGGTAGCGAAGCATGGGAGTTGTTGCCGACACCGCAGGTGGGCGGCCGAGATCACCCTCCGAAGGCACTGTATCGCCGCGTGCCCCGCCGCCAGGCGAGCCGGCAGGCCACGGCCATCACCACCACCCAGACGGCCTCGACCACGAGCAGCCGGACGAGCTCCGCTCCCCGCACCTTCCCCAGCCAGACGGCGGCCGGAAAGTAGGCCGTGAACTGAAAGGGCAGCCAGGACACGACATCGGCCAGGCTCGTGCCCGGGATGCCGGAGGGAATCCCGGCCAGCATGTCGATCGGAAACATGTGGCCCGAGAGCAGGTACTGCACGAGCATGTAGCCGAAGACCAGGCTCGAGATCTCGAGAAACCAGAAGCCGAGCATTCCGAGGGCGGCCTCGAGAAAGAAGCCGAGCAGGAAGGAGAGCAGCAGCGCGCCCAGGAAGGCCGCCACGGTCGTGGCGTCGGGGAGCGGCGGAAAGAAACTGCGGCACAGAAAGAACACCAGGGCGAAGGGGGCCGCAGCCACGGCGTAGTAGACGAGCTTGTGGGCGACGCGGGAGGCGAGCAGAAACGAGAGGTAGTCGACTGGCTGCACGAGAAACTTCTTGATCGAGCCGTCGCGGATGCTCCGGGCGATCCCGGTGGCCAGGCCCGGCATGCTGGAGAAGGCCCGGGAGAGCATCGTGAGCAGGTAATAGGCGACGATGTCGTTGCGGGAGTAGCCGGCAATGTCGCCGCGGGCGGTGGCCGAAAAGACGGCGGTCCAGAGAAACACCTGGGTCACGATCGGCAGAAACCGCATCAGCGTGCCCAGGGCGAAGTCGCCCCGGTAGACGAGCCGCTCCTCGATCGAGATCACGAGCATCGTCCACCAGATCCGCAGCCCGGCCAGCGGGTCGGAGGCAGCGGCGGACGTGTCGGACGGGCCGCTCATCGGCTCGCCTCCGCAGGCTGCGACCGGCGGTCGGCCGACCGGAACAGTCCGGCCACGATCTCCTCGAGCGGCACGTCCTCGACCGACACGTCGAGCACGCCCGAGTCGCGGAGGAGTTCCGGCAGGGCGTCGGCAATCCGGGCCCGGTCGATCCGGAGCACGACCCGGGGCCCGCGAACCTCGCAGGGGAACCCGAGCCGGGCGATCCGGGCCGGATCGGGTTCCGCGTCGAGGTCGAGCGTCACGATCTTGTGCGTCGTGAAGCGATCGACGATCTCGGCCAGTGAGCCGTCGTAGAGGATCTCACCACCGGTGATCACCACCAGCCGTTCGCAGAGGGCGGCCACATCCTTCATGTAGTGGGTCGTGAGGATCACGGTCATCTGCCGCTCCGCCTGCACGTGCCGGAGAAAGGCGTGGATCGTGTGCTGGGCCACCACGTCGAGGCCGATCGTGGGCTCGTCGAGAAACAACACCTCCGGCTCGTGGAGGAGCGCCGCGACGAGTTCGAGCTTCATCCGCTCGCCGAGCGAGAGTTCGCGGACCGGCTGGAGGATCAGCTTGCGGACGCCCAGCAGATCGACCAGTTCGTCGCGGGTGCGGGCGAACCGGGCCGGATCGAGCCGGTAGATCTCCTGGTGGAGCCGGAAGCTCTCGGCCGCCGGCAGATCCCACCAGAGCTGATTCCGCTGGCCCATCACCAGGGCGAACCGACGGCGGAAGTCGTCGGCCCGTTCCCAGGGCACATGGCCCAGGACGGTGGCCGTGCCGCGGGTGGGCGTGATGATGCCCGAGAGCATCTTGAGGAGCGTCGTCTTGCCGGCCCCGTTCGGTCCGAGAAGCGCGACGAACTCGCCCCGGGCCACCTCCAGATCGACGCCCCGCACGGCCTCGACCGTCCGGCTCCGGCGACGAAACAGAGCCCGGACGCTCGCGAGCAGCCCTTCCGGCTTGTCGAAAACCCGATATTCCTTGGCGAGCCCCGTCACGCGGATCACGGGCTCGGCGTCCCCGACGGCGCCGGTGGCGTTGTGCATGCGACGAGTATAGGCGAAAACGCTGCCTACCCCGGAGGTGTTTTCAATCATGCATCGCGTCGGCATCGGCCACGATACCCACCGCCTGGAAGCCGGCACGGCGCTGGTGCTCGGTGGAATCACGATCCCCCACGACAAGTCGGCGATCGGCCACAGTGACGCCGACGTGCTCCTCCACGCGATCACCGACGCCCTGCTCGGGGCGGCCGCCCTGGGCGACATCGGCGAGTTGTTTCCCGACACCGATCCGGCCAATCGGGGCCGCGACTCGGCCGAAATGCTGCGGGCCGCGGCCGATCGCCTGGCCGCCGCCGGCTGGCAGGTTGCAAACCTGGATTGCGTGATTTTCGCCCAGCGGCCCAAAATCCTCCCGCACCGTCCCGCCATCCGGCGACGGATCGCGGAGATCCTCGGCCTCGACGAACAGGCCGTCTGGCTCAAGGCGAAGACCGGCGAAGGGGTGGGACCGATCGGCGAGGAACGGGCGATCGCCGCGGAGTGCGTCGCGCTCGTCGAGCGCCGGGCCTGAGCCCGGCGGACAGACACCACGAGGAGTACATAGTCACGGTGGAAACCAAGCAGACGGCGGCAGGACCCGATTCGCTCCCGGCGATCGAGGTCTACAGCACCCTTTCCCGCACGAAAGGCCCGCTGGACACCGTGACGCCGGGCCACGTCGGGATGTATCTCTGCGGACCGACCGTCTACAAGCCCAGCCACATCGGCCACATGGTGGGCCCGGTGATCTTCGACACCGTCAAGCGGCACCTCGTCTACTCCGGGTATGGCGTCACCTGGGTGGTCAACATCACCGACGTCGACGACAAGATCATCGCCGAGAGCACGACCCGCGGCACGACGATGGCCGCGCTGGCCGAGGAAATGACGGCCGATTACCTGGCCAACCTCGCCTGCCTCGGTGTGACCGGCATCGACGAGATGCCCAAGGCCACCGACCACATCGGCACGATCATCGCCTTCATCGAAGGCTTGGTGGCCAAGGGCTGCGCCTATGCGAGCGACGGCGACGTCTACTTCGACGTCACCCGCGATACCGACTACGGCAAGCTCACCAACCGGTCCGTCGAGCAGATGCAGGGCGAAGGCGGCTCGACCGCCGATCGGAAGCGGTCTGCGGCCGATTTCGCCCTCTGGAAGCAGGCCAAGCCGGGCGAGCCCTCCTGGGAGAGCCCCTGGGGTCCAGGCCGCCCCGGCTGGCACATCGAATGCTCGGCGATGAGCAAGGCGATTCTCGGCGAGACCTTCGACATCCACGGCGGGGGGCTCGACCTCGTCTTTCCCCACCACGAGAACGAGATCGCCCAGAGCGAGTCGCTCCACGACCGGCCGATGGCGCGGGTCTGGATGCACAATGGCCTGATGCAGGCCGGCGGCGCCGCCGGGAAGGTGGGCGGCCGTCCGCGGGAAGCCGGCCAGCCCGACGAGGCAGCCGACGCGGCGGCCCAGGCCGCCACCAAGATCTCGAAATCCACCGGCGCCGAGCCGTTCAAAACCCTCCTGGCTCGGCATCGTCCCGAGGCGATCCGCCTGCTCCTCATCTCCACCCACTACCGCAGCCCGATCCATTTCGGCGAGGAGCCGCTGCGGGAGAGCGCGAAGGCGATGGAGGCTTTCGAGCGGCTCTTTGCCCGGTTCGCCCGGATCGGCGGCAAGGCCTTCCACTCGCTGCCCGGCCGGACCCGGAAGGCCGGCGATGCCGCGGTCGCTGCGGCCGGCCCGGAGGCGGTCCAACTGCGGGCCAAGTTCCTGGCCGCGATGGACGACGACTTCAACACCGCGATCGCCGTGGCCGCCCTGTTCGACTTCGTCCGCACGGTCAACAAGTACATCGATCAGCACGCTCTGGAGACGAAGAAGCCTCCGGCCGAACTCGCGGGCCTCGAAGCCCGGATGCTCGTGCTCCGTGAGCTCACCGGCGTGCTCGGCCTGTTTCTCGAACCGCCCGCGGCCGAAACCGGGGGCGAGGCCGACGAGGGCCTCGTGGGCAAGCTCATGGAGCTCGTCATCGAGATCCGGGCCAACGCCCGCGCGAACAAGGATTTCGCCACGGCCGACCTGGTCCGCAACCGACTGGGTGAGGCCGGCGTCGTGCTGGAAGACCGCCCCGACGGCACCGGCTGGTCACGCAAGCCGTGAACGACGGCGGGCGATCAGCCAGGTTGCCATGACTGCCGCCGCGCCGCCCAGGCCGAGCGCAGGCTCGGGCACGACGGAGAGGGCATAAAGATCCTGATTCAGCCCGCCGCCGTTGTCTGAAATCAACAGCAGACTCCGCGAGCCATCGGCAAGCACGGGCCCGTAGCTCATGCCCTCGAAGTTCGACAAGCCGAATGACCGCTCCCAGAGCAGGGTCTTGGCGAGGGGCGTGAAGCCCCCGGCGTCGATCGTGGGCAGCGCCGAGACATCGCTGCCGCTGGTCGTATCCACCAGGTAGAGGCGGGAGCGAAACTGGGGCACGACGGCCCCACCGAGCTCCCGCTCCAGCACCAGCAGCTCCGTCTCGGTCCAGGGCAGGATGTCGACCACGCCGCTCCGCTCGGCCGAGATGAAGGGGTTCAGGGCGGTGATCGGATCGGTGCGGTAGCCCCACTGCCCCGCGGTCGTGAGCGACTCGTCGAATCGCTGAATCCGCACCCAGCTGCCGGCGGTCGTCGTCGCGAGCGGGCCATCGGGCGCGAGGGCTTCCTCGTTGGCCGTCCAGAGACCGCCGGCGCCGAAGGCCAGCGACTCGAGCCCCATGTTGCTCTGCACGTTCGCCGCCGCGTAGATCGCCGGCACGCCCACGCTGCCGACGAGACCGCCGGTTGAAAGACTGAATTCGTTGATCGTGGAGGCGACCTCGTCGGAGACGAAGACGGTGCCCGACGCGGCCCGGTAGGCGATGCCCTCGGAATCGGTGCCGAGCCCCGGGGCCGCGATGCCGCCGGTGACCGCCGCCGACCCGATCCAGCCGGTCGCCGGATCGATGCTCAGCGAAAGGGTCCAGATCGTCGCCGCAGCGTTGTCGCCGACGGCGTGGTAGGTCGAGCCACCGACGTGCGTGATGCCGCTGAGTTCCGCGGCGGCCGTCGCCCCGGAGGAAAGCGACACGCTCCCCTGCCCCGGGTCGATCACCGCAGGCTGGCCGCTGGCGACCGCCGCCGCCAGGCCCCAGCACCCGAGCGTGATCACGATTGCCCGCCTCATCGCCCCATCTCCCTGCCGGCCACTCTCGATTTCAGGAACCGACCTCGATCACGGGCAGGGCCGCCTCGGCCTGTTGGGCCGCTGCTGCCTGATCGGCCGCCATGTCGCGGATCTCCTGCGTGATCTTCATCGAGCAATACTTCGGGCCGCACATGCTGCAGAAGTGGGCGCTCTTGAAGGTGTCCTGCGGCAACGTCTCGTCGTGATACCGCCGGGCGGTTTCGGGATCGAGCGCGAGCCGGAACTGCTCGTTCCAGTCGAAGCTGAACCGGGCCCGGGAGAGGGCGTCGTCGCGGACGCGGGCGTTCTTCCGGTGCCGGGCCAGATCGGCGGCGTGGGCGGCGATCTTGTAGGCGATCACCCCCTGCCGCACGTCCTCGGCGTCGGGCAGCCCGAGGTGCTCCTTGGGCGTCACGTAACAGAGCATCGCCGCGCCGCTCCAGCCGGCCAGGGCCGCGCCGATGGCGCTGGTGATGTGGTCGTAACCGGGGGCGATGTCGGTGACGAGCGGCCCGAGCACGTAGAACGGCGCCTCGTCGCACTCCTCCATCTGCCGCTTCACGTTCATGTCGATCTGGTCCATCGGCACGTGGCCGGGGCCTTCGACCATCACCTGGCAGCCCTTGGCCCAGGCCCGCCGGGTGAGCTCGCCGAGCACGTGGAGTTCCGCAAACTGGGCCTCGTCGCTGGCGTCGGCGATGCTGCCCGGCCGCAGGCCGTCTCCCAGGCTCCAGGTCACGTCGTATTTACGGAAGATGTCGCAGAGATCCTCGAAGTGGGTGTAGAGAGGATTCTCCTGCCGGTGCGTCATCATCCAGCGGGCGATCAGGGAGCCGCCCCGGCTCACGATGCCCGTGATCCGGTTCATCGTCAGCGACAGATGCGCCTGGAGCAGCCCCGCGTGCACCGTCATGTAGTCGACGCCCTGCTGGGCCTGCTTCTCGCACATGTCGAGAACGTGCTGCGGCTTCATGTCGTCGATGTCGCCACCGAGCTCCTCGAGCATCTGGTAGATCGGCACCGTGCCGATCGGCACCGGCGAGGCGTCGATGATCGCCCGACGGATGCCGTCGATATCCTTGCCGGTCGAGAGATCCATCACCGTGTCGGCGCCGTAGTGCACCGCCAGATGGAGCTTCTCGAGCTCCGTCTCGACGTCGCTGGTGACCGCCGAGTTGCCGATGTTGGCGTTGATCTTCGTGAGGCTTGCGATCCCGATGCACATCGGCTCGAGCTTCTTCGTAAGGTGCACGCGGTTGGCGGGAATCACCATCCGGCCCCGGGCCACTTCCTCACGGATCAGTTCCACGGGAAGATCTTCCCGC
Source organism: Candidatus Kuenenia stuttgartensis (assembly GCA_945891385.1). Classification (GTDB taxonomy): domain Bacteria; phylum Planctomycetota; class Planctomycetia; order Pirellulales; family UBA1268; genus QWPN01. Next base: position 12,317 of record CAMDDJ010000005.1, read on the forward strand.
GTCGCCACAAACTGCATCTCGGGAGTGATCTCGCCCTTGCGGGCCCGCTCGAACTGCGTCATCGATGTGCTCTCCACCACGGCTGCCGCGGGCCAATCCCGCGGTTGGGAAATCCTAGCAGATCGCGACCCGCGGCTGGCGACCCGAGTCGCACCCGGAAGTCGGCTGTCTCGTGGCGATCGGAACCGAGGCCAGACCGCGACTCCAGAGCGTCTTGAGGTACTCGAGCAGGGCCTGCTTCTGGTCGTCGTCGAGCACGTCGGCCAAGTCGTGGCCGGCGGCGCTCTTCCCGGGGCGACGCGTGTCGAAATACCGCCGCCGCTCCGAAGGCCGCAGCCTGCCCTCGGGAGGAGTTTCCGCTTGAGTGCCCGGAGTGTGGTGGCAACATCCGGCTGATCGCCTTCATCATGGAGCTGGGGCCGATCCGGAAGATTCTCACACACCTCGGCGAGCCGCTGGAGCCGCCGTCCGGGGAGCCGCCTGTTCGGAACCAGCAGACGGGGAACGCAGCTCACGAGCCGCTCATCACATCGAGCGTGACTGTGGAAGTGCCATTCGCCGGACTATCCCTTGGCGCTCCACCCGAAACAAGGCCCCCGACTGTCCAAAAATTCGGGTCCGCCTTAGTGGAGTGACCATCGAACCGCTGCCAGACGAGTCATTTCCAAATGGCCCTTGGGGGCCGGGGCCCGAACTGCTCGCGTCGTTCGCCCAGTTTCCCGGCTTGCATCATTTCTACGTTTTCGTAGAGTTATGGATCGGGCTTTCAACGCTTCGGCGAGGTGGGAGATACCCATGGCAGTTGACGTGTCACAAGTTTCCGCCGTGATCGCCGACACGACTCGCGAGCGGCTCGAGCGATTCGCCAAACAGCACGGGGTCAAGAAGTCCCACCTGATCGAAACAGCCATCCTGCATCATCTGGCCGCGCTCGAGGAGCTGCCAGCCGACGTCGTGGTGCCCCCGGCGCTCGTGCTTTCTCGCGAGGAGGGGGCTGATCTGATCCGCCGCATCGAGCGGCCGGCGCCGCCAACACCGGCACTGAAGGCCCTGTTCGATGCAGATTGAGATCCGGCCGCTGCGGCTGGAGGACGAGCGGTCTTCGTTCTCGTCCGGTGACATCGAACTCGATCGCTTCTTTCGCAACTACGCAGGCCTGAACCAGTTTCGTCTCCATCTGGGCACGACCTACGTAGCTGTCGGCGACGGCACCGTCGTGGGCTATGCAACGGTCGCGCCGGGATCGATCGCGATCAGTCAACTGCCACGATCGGAGCGGCGGCGTTTGCCGGCCTACCCGCTGCCGATCCTGCGTCTGGCACGGCTCGCTGTCGCCACAACTCACCAAGGCCGCGGCATCGGCTCACGGCTCGTACGATTCTCGCTGGAGCTTGCCCGTGAGATGGCGACGCGGTTCGGCTGCATCGGCGTCGTTGTCGATGCAAAGCCCGCCGCGGTGGCCTTTTACGTGCGCCTCGGGTTCGCGGGCCTGGTGGTCGAGGCTGGCGAACTGCCCAGCCGACCTCGGCCGCAGGTCTTGTTTCTGCCAATCGGGTCGATTCCCCCCCGCCGGTGACGACCGACCCGCGTCGCCGGGGCCGCGGAAGTGCCAGAGGCCGAGCGAGCCTTTGAACTCAGAGCGTCTTGAGGTACTCGAGCAGGGCCCGCTTCTGGTCGTCGTCGAGCACGTCGGCGAAGTCGTGGCCGGCGGCGCTCTTCCCGGGGCGACGCGTGTCGAAATACCGACGCCGCTCCGCAGGCCGTAGCCTGCCCTCGGGCAGGTCGGCTCGACTCAACTAGCTACCCGATCAAGACCAGCCGAGAGCTTTGAACTGTTGTAAGAACAACTTCGTCGCTTCCCCGGGCCGCCCACCGTTGTTGGCAAAGGGCACCTCATCGACCACCTCGATCCTCGGCAGGTCAGTGCCGTATTTCTCGTTGAAGGCCTTGAGGTCGTCGAGTCTTTCCTCAAGGTCTGCGTCATTTATATCGCCAATTGCTTCGAAAATGCTCTCGTCCGTGAGGACACTTTCAGCAAAGGACGATCCGTCGGCGGCAGCTACGGACACGGAATCGACGGTGGCGTCGACGACTTCGGCGCCAGCAATGGCGGCGTCTCCCGTGCCCAAGGTCAGGATTGAGACTCCAACGAGGGCGATAGCTTCGCCAGCGATTTCCTCGAGAGCGACGGCCCAGGGTGGCTGATCGTTGATTTCATTTTGCGTCATCAGCTTGAACTGGGCGCCTGCAGGCGTGCTGCCGCTTGCCGCCGGAAGACCTTGCCCGCTCGGGGACGATAGGTAGCCGTTGTATCCCAGACCTGCGTTCTGGATCGTCATCGTCCAGTGTTGGCCGGCCCTCATCTGTGAGTTAAACAACGGCGTGATTTGGGCTGCCCAATACATGCTGCTGCCCGAGCCATCAGCCCAGTCCGCGAGGTAGGTGCTGCAGTCTTCACCGACGCACGTGCCGTCGGCCTTCTGCACGGAGAACGTCATCTGGCTCGAACTGTCCGGTGCGATGTAGGCGATGGTCGTCTGCTGCCCCATCGGCACCGTCACCTGCTTTGTCGTGTAGGTAGGCGGTGTCGTGGTCGATCCCTTCTCCGGCTGGTCGGCGAAGTAGAACGTCAGCGGCCCGCCACCCGCACCGATGTTCGACTCGTTCACGATCGTGAGCGCCATCAGATCGACGCCCGTCAGGTGAACGGTGCCGAGCACGAGGGACTCGAACCCCTGGTCGAGCGCGATCACCGGGGCCTTGGACACGACGGCGCTCAGGATGCCGATGTTTTGGTTGTTCGGCAGCGTGAAGCTCGCCAACTGCTTGCCGTGGAGATTGCGGCAATAACCAAAAATGTGGGCCGGCGTGGTGACCAGGTCGCCCTGCTGATTGATCCGTTCGGGCTCCGTCTTGAGATTCAGCTCGCCAACAAAAGGCCGAGGCGTCGGCACCGGCGGGGCTATTTCGACGTAGGTGAGGTCATAAGCCATCGTGAGCGGGTCGGTGTTTTCCCAAAAATACTTGCCGCCGTTCGTGGTGCCAGAGAGCACAGGCATGCTCTCATTCCACTGCTCCTCCGGTGTCAAGGCATCCTTCGCACGGGACCACGCGCCTGCGGAGGCAACATAGATGCCGTTGTATTGCTCGTAGACTTGGTTCTTCACCAGCACGCGATCACCCTCGGCCAGTGTCACGCCGTCGATCGTTTGGAGACCTGCAAATATCTCGGGAGTGAGATACAGGTTGGTGTTTTGCACAGGCGCGGTGGTGGCAACTCTCACCGGCATTTTTTCATTGTCCCCGGGAGCTATCGTGTAAACGGGCGGCCAGGGCGGATTTGACGACTGCGGCGGGCCGTCGCTCGCCCAGTCGTGGAACGACTGAGTCCACGTCTCCGTGGTGCCGTCGGTGAAGTTCAGCGTGATGGTCTGCGACAGCTGGTCGCCATTGGATGCCGCGCCGGCCAGGTAGAGATAGTCCGACTTGTCGGCATCGACGCTGACTTGGATCGTCTGGCCCTGGGCCTGGACGAAGTTCAGGGGGTTGTTCGTTGCGCTATTTCCACCGCCCCCAACTTGGCTCAACGCCGTGGGGATGGGGCCGATGGGGAACGAGATGCCATTGTAGATGATGGGCGTGCCGGGAATGGGTTCGCTCGTAGCCGAGCCGGTGTAGTCTGAGTTGTAGTAATTGCCGTTCCGGTCGAAGCCCTGGCTGTTTGGTGCCTGCCACGGCGGCGTCGTGATGCCAAACGCATTGAAGCTGCTCGAAAGGTCGATCGGCGTCGAGATCGGCGTCGCTGTTGATGAGGTCACTCCGACGGAGGGCGTGGCCGGCTGCGTCTGATACTCCAGCCGCACGCGCACGCTGTTCATGCCATATGGCACGGGATACTTGTGCGAGAAGCTTCCGTCCGCAGCGACCGGGATTCGGGCCTCTTGGAACCACGGGCCCAGTGAACCGTCCTGTAGGTTCTGGGCTTTTTCCACCACGATCGTGGCCCCAGCACGGACGCTCGCATCCACCTTCCCGGCGAACCGGAGCATCTCCCCAGCCTGGAAATGGGCCCGGAGTTGGTCGGGCTGGACCTCGCCGTTCACGGTGCCGGGGAACAGATGGCTCGCGTAGATCGGATTGTCCTTGAGGTCTGCACGTTGCTTGGGGGTGAGCTTGCTCGTGTCAGACGAGATGATCATCGGGGTACCGGCGGGGAGGCCCTGCTCCGCTTCGATGGCGTCCGGAACGGCGTCCACCTGCAGATACACGAGACCCGCATGGCTGTCGCCGAGTGGGAGGCTCTTTGTGAACTGCTTCTGGGTGAGGCTGTTTGCGAGCTGCGCACGGGCTTTTGCTCCAGGATCCATAAAGGAGGCGCTGCTCCTGATGGTAAAATCGAGCTTGTTTGCAAAATCCGCCACTGTTGCCAAATCGTAGGAGCGAGCCTCACCGGCACCGGTCTTGGTAGCACCCCAGATTCTGGCGCTGCTGACCACTCCACCTTCGACGCTCGAGACTCCGTGCACGGTGGCCGGCACGTTGTAGACAAACGTCTTGCCGTCCTCGCGGGTCAGCTCGATCGTGTACCGGGTGCTCCGGCAGCCGCACCCATCCGTCGGTGCGCCCCAGGTGATCTTGGATCCCACGCCCGCTGTGTAGTCGATCGAGGGGCTCACGAGCCGGCCCGGCACCGCGCCCACCTCCGGGGTCGGGGCGATCGGGCCGCCAGCGGTGTCCAGGGGGCTCAGGGTGAACGCCGCAGCCATACCGACGTCGCCGCGGGCAGGCGTCCACCGGACAACGTCGTTGAACGCGATCTTGCGAATCGCGGGAACCTTCTGGAGCGAGGCCGGGTCCGTACCCGTCACGGCTCTCGCCGGAACCGTCACCCAGGCATTCTTGGCCGGCACCCACTTCTGCAGGGTGCCCCGGAGCACCTGCGTCACAGTGAAGCCCTGCGATCCTTGACCGAGGAGATGCGCCGCCGTCAGTTCGATGGTCTGCCCGCCCGTAGCGTCGAGCATCACCGTCCGCGGACCGTTGACCGTGACCTGGAGGCTCGTCGGCTCGCTTTCAAGCCCGGCCAGGTTCTCGACCACCACCGTGACATCGTGCACGCCGTTGGCAAGCTTCGGCGACTGGAGCAACCAGGCGCCGGTCTTGGCATCGCTCCTGACCCGACCCACCGGCACGTCGTCGATCGAGATGTTCACGAACCGATTGGGCTGCGCGACCCCGCGGAACCAGGGAGTGGCGTACGTCGTCTGGCCATCGCCCTTCATGCCGGTATCCGACAGAGCTCCCAGGACGAGCGTGGAAGGGGTCGGCGGCGTGGTCACGACCGTGAAGGTGAGCTCCTTGGAGAGTGCTCCAAAGCTCTTTCCAAACGTGCCCGAGGCGGCGACCGGACGGACGTTGATCGTGTGCTTGCCGGCAGCGAGGGCGGACTCGGCGGGCACCGTGTAGGTCCACTGACCATTAGTCACTGGCAGCGTAGCAACCCGCACTCCATCGATGCGGAGCCGAACCTGGCTCACGCCGCCCTGCACGCTGCCCGAAAACGCGGGGGTGCGATCGTACGTCAGGTTGTCGACCATCGAAGTCCCGGTGTCGCTCTCATCCGCGAGGTCGGCGATTCCCGCACGCATGCCGGCGTCGAACATCGTCCGCGACTCGAGCCGCTCGATCCGACACCTCGCGCGGGATGCCTTGCGGCGGCCGGAGCGCTGCGGCCCCGTGCCCGACAGCCAGTGACGCACTGCGATCAGGGCGGGAGAATCCAAGGTGATTCGCATCATGGCAGCAGGTCCTTCAAAGGGTTCCAACGCATCGAGTGCAGAGGCTTAGGGACGGGGCCCGCGGAGCGTGCTCGCCCAAGCAGATTGCCCGAAAGAGTAGCATTGCGAGGTATTGGCCGCAACATTTTGGTCAAAGCGTGAGAAGGTTGGGGCAAACAAACCCGTTCCGTGCCCGATGACCGGCATGACCGGCACAGCCGCTACGGCCGTTAAGCCGCGTCGCCAGGGCCGCGGAAGTGCCAGAGGCCGAGCGGACCTTTGAACTCAGAGCGTCTTGAGGTACTCGAGCAGGGCTTGCTTCTGGTCGTCGTCGAGCACGTCGGCAAAGTCGTGGCCGGCGGCGCTCTTCCCGGGGCGACGGGTGTCGAAATACCGCCGCCGCTCCGCAGGCCGCAGCCTGCCCTCGGGCAGGTCGGCCCGCTCCTCGACCTCGAGGCCGACCCGAGCCTCGTCATAGCCGGTCGGCGTCCGCCGCCACACCGTCGGCCGCGCGGCCGGATTGAGCACGTGCCAGAGGGTGGGCACGGAGCCGTTGTGGAAGTAGGGCGCACTGGCCCAGATGCCGTCGAGCGGCGGGGCTACATAGCCCCGGGGAGCCTCGCGGTCGCGGAGCCCGTCGGCTTCAGCGTCGGCCCCAGAGTGGCCAAACCAGCTGTCGTTGAGCGCCCGCCGGTCGGCCGCCGAGAGCGAATCGAGCCGCACGCGGTCGGTGCCCACCGCCTCGATCGGCACGAGCCGCTCGGGATAGTGCCCGTCACCGCCGTAGCTGCCGTGGCACTCGGCGCAGTGGTTCACGAAAACAGCCTCCCCGGCCGCGGCGAGCGTGTGGTCGAGCGGGCCGGACCAGGCGGGCGGCTCGAGCGCGGCGATCCAGGCCTCGATCTCCCGAAACTCGTCTTCCCACTCCCGAAACCGCTCCGGCCCGTTCTCCTTGACGAGCAGAAACTGCATCAACGGCCGGTGCCCCTGGGCAGCAAAGCCGTCGATATAGAGACTCTTCCGCTTGGAATAATGCCACCAGGGCGGCGCATCCATGTCGTGATGAACGAGGTCGAATCGCGGCGGCATCTGGATGATGTTCAGCTCGGCATCGCGGTGCCGCATCAACGCGACGCCGAAGATCACGGCATTCGTCGTGCCCACCGTGGTGCCAAGCGGCAACAGGAGCGAGCCGAGATCCATGTGGCCAAACGCTTTCCGTTGCCGCACCTTGACCGCCCGCACCTCTTCCGTGAGCGTCTCGAGGGCGTAATTGGAGTTGGGCAATCCCGGGATCATCCGGCCACCGACCTGGCCCTGGTGGCAGGCGAGGCAGCTCATCGTCCAGCGACCGGCCTCATCGACCACATACTGGAGCGACCGGGCCGGATCCTCGGGATCGGGCAACAGCCCGTATCGCTCCATCGCCATCCGCCGCCGCTCGGCCAGGCTGGCCCCTTCCGCCTGCGATTTGAGCGGCTCTTCCCAGGTGGTCCAGAGTTCGTCGAACACCTCCTGGTCGAAGTCGGAGGGCAGGTAGGCCCGCTGGCGGAGATGGTCAAAACCACGGGCCGCCGGAGCGGTTTCAGCGAAGGCCGACCCGGCGGCAGCCGCCGCCGTCATGATCACGAGCATCATGGCGATCCCGCGGCGGCCGCGGATCTTCATGGGGGCCAATCTGGCTGCTGCGGCGTTCGGGTTCATGGCATACTTGCGCGGCTGATCCGGCCCTGCGAACGATTCCGCCCGCAGTATAGGCCTCCCTCCTTTCCTGGCCCGACCTGCCGCCATGCCCTCCGCCAATCCCATCCTGCTGCCCGAACTCCGTGTGATGCTCGCCGAGGGCGACACCGCCGGGCTCCGCGAGGTGGCCGAGGAACTGCATCCGGCCACGGTGGCGGAGTTTTCCGAGGGGCTCGCCGAAGCCGAGATCTGGCAGGTCTTCGCCACGATTCCGGTCGAACGGCAGGCGGAGATCTTCCCCTACTACCCGCTCTCCCGGCAGGTCGACCTGCTCAAAGCCGCCGACCGCCGCCAGCTCGGGCCACTGATCGAGTGGATGGCGGCTGACAACCGCGACGACCTGCTTCGGGAACTCGAGCCCGAGTTCGTCGAGGAGATCCTCCCACTCGTGGCCAAGGCCGAGCGGCACGACATCCGGCTCCTGCTCTCCTGCCCCGAGGATTCGGCCGGCGCCCTGATGACGACCGAGTATGCCTCGCTGCCCGCCGACATCACGGCCGGTGAAGCGATCGCCAGACTCCGGTCACAGGCGCCCGACAGCGAATCGATCTACTACATCTATGTGCTCGACCCCGAGCGGCATCTGGTGGGGTTCGTGTCGCTCCGCGATCTGATCCTGGCCAAGCCGACCGCTCTGGTGGGCGACCTGATGCAGCGGGACGTGATCAGCGTCCGGATCGACGAGCCGCAGGATAAGGTGGTCGAGCAGCTGGCCCGATTCGACTTCATCGCGATTCCGGTCGTCGACGACCAGAACCGGCTCGTGGGCATCGTCACCCACGACGACGTGCTCGACGCCGTCCGGCAAGAGGCCACCGACGAGGCCCAGATGAGCGCCGCGATCGCGCCGCTCGGCGAGGGCTACCTCGAGGCGGCCATCACCTCGATGACCTGGAAGCGGGGCGTGTGGCTGGCGATCCTGTTCGCCACGGCCGCCGTCACCGCGATGGTGCTCTCGAATTGGGAGCCCGCCGAGTCGCAGCTCTGGCTGGTGGCCTTCATCCCGCTGGTCGTCGCCAGCGGCGGCAACTCGGGCAATCAGTCGGCCACGCTCGTGATCACGGCACTCTCGACCGGCGACTGTCGGCTCTCCGACTGGAAGCGAATCCTGAAGCGGGAGTTCGTGCTCGGCCTCGTGCTCGGGGCGATCCTGGCGGTTCCGGGGTATCTGCTCGCGCTCGCCTATGCGCCGACACCGCTCCAGGCCATCGTGATCCCCGCCACCATTCTCTGCGTGGTGCTCGTGGGCGCGCTCGTCGGCTCCGTGCTCCCCCTGCTCTTCCGCTCGATCGGCCTCGATCCGGCCCTGATGAGCAATCCCTTCGTGTCGGCGATCGTCGACGTGGTCGGCATTCTCGTCTACATGGGCCTGGCGATGGTGGTGCTCGGCTGAGCGACCGCTCCGCTCAGTCCCGGCCCGTGATGCCGCTCAGCGTGCGGCCGGCGGAGCAAATTCGGCCGGCAGGGAGTCGCCCCGCTTCTCCGCGGCAGCGCGGGTGGTGATCAGGATCGATTCACCGGAGTCGGCCTGCCGCACGACGTAGACGAGCTTCCCGTCGGGGTTGGCCTTGGCGAGGATCGTCTGCAGCACCTCCCGGGCCGGCTTGTCGCGTTCATCGAGGCCGAAGGATTGGTTCTTGGTGATGCCTTCGAGCTGGAGATCGGGGCCCATGATTTCCAGCGGGATGCCGGCCTGCTCCGCGACGAATTGCACGGCCATTTCGAGCGTGTCTCGGGGAAACACCAGCGTGATCCGTTGATCGAGCGCCTCGCCCGCGGTGCGGCGGCGGCCCGGCTCGGCCGCGGCGCGGGTCGCCACCGGCGGGCCGGCTCCGGCTGCCTGAGCCAGCGCGAGTTCGGTGGCGACGATCAGATTGTGGGCCGCGTGTTCCGGGAGATAGGCGTTGATCACGAGGCCTTCCCCTTCCGGCGCCCAACGGGCTTCGGCCACGAGCATTCGCAGCATCGCCGGCAGCCGGAGCACGAGGATCTTGCCGTAGGGATCGAGGTTCATGCTCGCGATCGCAGCCTCCACGGTTCCCGGCACCGCCGCAAGCCGATCGAAGACGGCCGGCGCTTCCTTTCGCGGCGGCTGGGCGAAGGGCGTCACCGCGTCGAATTCGAGATAGCAGGTGTCGCTGACATGGAGCGACAGCGCCGCAGCGGCGAGCGACTCGCCGAAGAAGCCGCGGAGCGGCTCGAGCAGGTTGGCCAGCGGGCCGGCCAGCGCGACCCGCCCGCGGTTCACGAGAAAGTGGGGCGTGCCGAAGAGCGTGACGTGGCGTTCGGCATCGAGCATGCCGACGAGCACGGCGAGGTCGCGGGGGAGATCGACGGCCAACTCCGTGGCCGGGAGGCCCCGGGCTTCGAGCGCCGCACGAACCGTGTCTTCGATCAGGGGTGAGCCGCCACCGGCCGGCCCAGCCGATGGGGCCCGGGGCGACTCCGACACCACCACGAGCACCCTGCTGCCCTCGTCCTCGGGCACCCAGAATGAATGGCCCTGACCGCGATGGTAGGTCTGTCCCTGAAACGATACGTCAGTCGTCGCCCCCCAGGCGGCCTTCCGACTCGCGTCATCGCCCGGCACCTGATGGCCGGCGGTCAGCCTCACGGCGACGCCCCCGAGCACCTCGTCCGGGCCACCGCCCTGCCAGCCGGCCTGGATGAATTCAATGTCACCGGGTTCGCAGCCGCACCAGGCCGCAAGTTGTTTGAGGGTCGCGTCGGCGACCGGCCCAAGCCCGCGGAGCAACAGCGGGCCTTCATCCTGGGCGAGCAGGTCGGCCGGGCGACACAGGAGCACGAGCTGCGACCCGGGCGGCAGATAGTCGAGCCGCGGCCGCGGGCCCGACGTGGGCGGCGCCCACGGCATCCGGCCCGTATCGACCACGAGATACCGGCCTGACACCGAAGGCTGGTCGTCCTCGCCGCTCGCGATCGCAGGATCCGGCGCGGCCGACGGATCCGCCAGCGTAGGTGCCGAACCGGCTACTTCGCCCTGGCTGGTCGCTGCCTTCCGGGCCGGCGGCTCGCGGCCCGGCCCCAGTAGCACGAACAAAAGCCCCGCCATCACGGCGGCCACGGCGACCAAACCAAGCACGAGCGGCGCCGACGAGCGGCGGCGTTTCCGCCGGGGGGCCGGCTCGATCACAGGCGGCACGTCGGACTGCCGCGGTCCGCGCGGGTTCGGCCGGCCTGCGGCGGCAGGCGGTCGGCGAGGTGGGCCAGACTTCGAAGGATCAGGTGGCATGGGTAGGGACATCCTCCGACAAAATGGTACCAGCCGCAGTCTCGGGCGGTCGTGTGCGTCTGCCGCTGCAAGGCACGCAGCACCTGGCGAATCAGTGACCGGCCCCGGACCTCATCCGGGCAGGCTGCACGCCCAGCCCCCGCAGGCCAACTGAGACACGGGCCAGGACGGCACTTCCAGAGCACGACAAACCGTGTCGACAGTTCGGGGTTGCCCGTGCCCTGGGGCCGGCGTAGGAAACCAAGCGCAGCGGGTCGTGTTGTCGGGCGGGACGAGCCGGGCCTATCATCCGCCGGACTCATTCGCGACCGCAGGAGGCCGGCCAACCGTGCGTGCCACCGACGCCACCCGCCTCTACTTCGATGCGGCGGCCGACCAACTCGACCTTTCCCCCTCGATGCGGGAACTCCTGCTGACCGCCAAGCGGGAGGTGCAGGTGCAGATCCCGATCGAGCGAGACTCGGGTGAACTGGCCACCTTCATCGGCTACCGGGTGCAGCACAACGATGCCCGCGGGCCGTTCAAGGGAGGCCTCCGCTACCACCCCCAGGTCGATCTCGACGAGGTGCGGGCTTTGGCGGCCTTGATGACCTGGAAGACGGCGGTGGTGAATATTCCGTACGGCGGAGCCAAGGGAGGCGTGGCGATCGATCCCCGCAGCTGCTCGGTTCGGGAACTCGAGCGGGTCACCCGCCGGTTCGTCGATGCGATCCACGACCTGTTCGGACCCGACGTCGACATCCCCGCCCCCGACATGGGCACGTCGGCCGACGTGATGGCCTGGATCATGAACCAATACGGCAAGTATCACGGCTTCGCCCCGGCCTGCGTGACGGGCAAGCCGGTCGAGTACCACGGCATTCCGGGCCGCGAAGAGGCGACGGGCCGTGGTGTCGGCACCCTCACGCTCAAACTGCTTGGCCGAATCGGCCGCCCGATCCCAGGCACGCGGATCGCGATCCAGGGCTTCGGCAACGTCGGCACGCATACTGCCAAATATCTTCATGACGCGGAGTGCCGGATCGTGGCCGTGGGCGACGCCACCGCCGCCTTCCACCGGGCCGATGGGCTCGATGTGCTGGAGCTGCTCCGCTACGCGCGGGAGCACGACGGCCGACTGGCCGGCTTTCCCGGCGGGGACGCGATCACCGGCGCGGAGCTGCTCGCCGCCGAGTGCGAGGTGCTGATTCCGGCGGCACTCGGGGGCGTGATCACGACGGCCAATGCGGGGGCCGTGCGGGCCAGGCTCATCGTCGAGGCGGCCAATGCGCCGGTCGAGCCCGATGCCGACACGATCCTGGCTGAGCGGGGCATCACGGTGCTGCCCGACATTCTCGCCAACGCCGGGGGCGTGACGGCCAGCTGGTTCGAGTGGGTGCAGAACCGTCAGCATTACCAATGGGGCATCAACCGGGTTCGCCAGGAACTCGATCGGATTCTGTCGGAAGCCTTCGAGCAGGTCTGGCATCTCGCCCAGTCGCGGCAGGTGCCCCTCCGCACGGCCGCCTACATGGTCGGCCTCGGCCGCGTCGCCCGGGCCACGGTGCTCGGCGGCCTGGCCTAAGCTGAACGCCTCTCCCGGAACCGACCCGCTGTAGTCGCTCGTTGGTCACTCGTCATGCCAGGCACCGCTCCCTATCCGCCGCGCGATGCGCACGAAGAGTTTGCCAACACGCTCACGCATGGCGTGGGAGTGGTGCTCAGCGTGGTCGGTGGGGTCGCCTTGCTGTCGAGCTGTACCCACTGGACCGTCGCGGTGGCCTGCGGCCTGTACGCCCTCACGCTCGTGGCGACGTATGCGGCATCTGCCCTCTCCCACGGCGTGCGGCGGCCTGATTGGAAGCATCTGCTCAGCATTTGGGACCAGGGGGTGATTTTCCTGCTCATCATCGGCACATACACCCCGTTTCTCGTGGCGTACCTCCCGTCGGCATGGACGATGCCCGTGCTCGTGCTCCTGTGGGGAGCGGCACTGCTCGGCTTCGCCTCGAAGGTGCTCGCGAAGCATCGCATCGACCACACGTTCTCGCCGCTTCCGTACGTGGCGCTCGGCTGGCTGCCGGCGATGATCCTCACTCCGTTCGTGCCGTTGGCCTGCCTCGCGTGGATGGCCGTCGGGGGCGTGCTCTACACGGTGGGCGTGATCTTTCTCGTGCTCGATCGCCGAGTGCGATACTTCCACGCCGCCTGGCACCTGTTCGTGCTGGGGGGCAGCACCTGCCACTACGTCGCGATCCTCTCGTTCGTCGTGCTGCCAGGCGGGATCGCGTAGGGATGCCAGGTATGTCCCGTGAGCCGCCATCCCGCAGGCTCTCCATCTGAGACGGCATCGATCGTGGGTGTCGGCCGAAGCAGGCGGTCAGTGGCCAGGGTGATACCACTCGCCTCGCAGCCAGTCGACGACGAGGCCAATCTGTTCCGGGGTGAGCAGCGGCATGCTCCCCTCGGCCGCTCGGCCGAAGCTCGGCATGCGGTCGTTGGAGTCGCCGTAGAACCGCTCGTGGGTCGGGTCGGTGATGAGCCCCACGAGCCACTCGCGGCTGCCCCAGCCGGTCAGATCGCAGGCGGTGCCGAGGTCGGTGCCGTTGTCGCGAAACCGGTGGCAGGCACCGCACCGCTCGTCGCTGGCCACGAGTTCGCGGCCGCGGGCGAGCAGGTCGGCCGAGGCCGTTGCATCGCCCCGCTCCGCCTCCGCCGCCATCGCCTCGATGACTGCCTCGATGTCGGCCGGCTTCCAGGTGTCATGATCCTGGAGGTCGCCCTGCACAAAACCCACCATGTCGCCGTCCTTGTGGGCGGTGTTGCCGAAGTAGGCCGGCCCTGCCACCTGATCCGGGTTGAGCAGGCCCTGCATCCAGGCCGCCGTTCCGAAGCCGTGCAGATTGGCCGCCGATGCCTTGGCCAGCACGGTCGCCGCGTCGGGGCTCGTGGGATCGACATGGGCATGGCAGCTGCCGCAATGCTGGGCGAAGAGCCTGGGCCCCTGACTGGCCGGATCCCGCCGGACCAATTCCAACGCGCCGCCTGGAGGAATCCGCTCGGGCCGGCCGGCCAACTCCACCGCCCGCTCGGCGTCGGCTTGGGCCATCTTCACCGCCGCCAGAAAGGCCTCGCTGCGGCGGAGCTTCTCGACCGCGGGAAACTGCCGGGCGATCGCCGCGGCCTTGGTCGCATCGCCACCAACGGCCGCCAGCAGCTTCTGCTCGTCGCCGCCGGTCGCTTCGAAGAGCGACGCCGCCTCGGCGAGCTTCGTCCGGTCGGCCCAGAGAGCGTAGTAGTCTTCGTTCAAGGCCAGGCCCGTCAGCAGGGCCACACCCGCGAGCAGCCCAAGCGTGAAGGCGATGTTGAACCGATGGCCGAGCTGCCAGCGGCCAACGATCGGCATCAGGAACATCACGCCCATGATCAGGCCCGGCACCACGATCGCCCCGAGAAACTCCCCCGTCGCCCCCCAGCCCTCGAACACCTTGAGAAACTGGAACAGAAACAGGAAGTACCACTCCGGCCGGGCGGCGGCGTAGGGCTGCGATGGATCGGCCGGAGCGCCGAGTTCCGCCCCCACGTTCCCCCAGTCGACGCTGCCGCCGGCGAGGATCGTGCGGATCGCCGGCACGAGGATCACGCCGAGCACCACCGCCATCACGGCCAGCATCGCCACGGCGTCCTTGAGCACCTGGTCGGGCCAGAACATCGCGTCGGGCTTGGTAAGCGGCTGCTTCGCGCACAGGCCGTGCTTGCGGAAGAGCACGAGGTGCACCACCAGAAACAGCACGAGCGTGGCCGGCAGGAACCCGGCGTGGAGGGCGAAGAACCGGGTCAGCGTGTGGTGGCCGTAGTCGGGCCCGCCCACCACCAGCTGCTGGAGGGCAGGCCCGACCAGCGGCACGAGCCCGGCGAGGTTCGTGGCCACGCGGGTGGCCCAGTAACCCTTCTGATCCCAGGGCAGGAGATAGCCCGTCAGTGCCATCCCGAGCACGAGCATCATCAAGACGAGTCCGAGCCAGAAGTTGACCTCGCGAGGGGCGCGGTAGGCGCCGTCGATCACCACCTGCAGGAGATGCAGCGCGAGCAGCACCACCATCGCCTGGGCCATGAAGTGGTGGATGCCCCGCAAGAGCCAGCCCCCGGCCATTTCGTGCTGGATGTACCAGACGCTCTCCCAGGCCGTTTGGCCGCTCGCCGAATAGCTGGCCCAGAGGAAGAGCCCGGTGATCACCTGCGTGAGAAAGGCGAACACGAGCGTGCTTCCCCAGACATACCGCCAGCGGGCCCCGCCCGGCACCCGCTCGTAGAGCGCCTCGTGGAGGGCCGCCCGCCAGCCCGTGCGGTCGTCGAGAAAGTCTCCGAGTCGCGCGACGAGCCCGCGCCGGTTGCTGGCGGCTCCGCTCATGTCCGCGCCTTCTTCTCGGCGATGCCGCTGTAGAAGTTCTCCCACTTCACGGCCACCTCGCCGTGAGGCCCCACCCGGCACTCGAGCGAATCCATCGTCCGCGGGCTCGGGCTTGGCTCCACGATCCCGCCGTCGAGCGTGAAGGTGCTGTTGTGGCAGGGACAGCGAAAGCAGCGGGCATTGCCTTCGAGTTCGACGAAGCAGCCGGCGTGGGGACAGGTGGCCGACAGGGCCTCGACCTGCTGCGACCCCTTCTCCCGCCGGAGGTAGACCGCCCCGATCGGCTCCCGCGGAAAGCCCGTCCAGGCGTCGATCCGCTCGGCGACGACCGCGAACTGCCGCGGCACGCCGTCGTCGGGAATGGCAGAAAGTTCCGTGATCGGGAGAAAGGACGCCGCTGCTCCCTTTCGCCGCAGCGGGTCGAGAAACGACCACACCCCGACCGCCACCGGGGTGAGCGTGGCCAGGCCGCCGGCGGCCACCGCCGCCAGCTTCGCGAGGAAACCCCGCCGCGAATCCACCGCGGCCGCTGGCTGGGAACCGTTCGGCTGCTGCATGGTGAACGCTCCTCCTGAAACCGCCCCGGCCGCCGTCGGTCAGGTGCCGGCGCGGGCCAGCCAGGCCTGATCCACCGCCGCCACCACCCGCTCATGGGCAACTTCGAACGGGCCGTCGAGAATCGCGCCGGCCGCCGCCTTGTGTCCGCCGCCGCCGAAGGTGCCGGCGAGCGCACTACAGTCGACGGGCCCACGGCTGCGGAAACTTGTCTTGATGCGACCGTCGGGCTGCTCGATCAGGATCGCGGCGACTTCCGTTCCCTTGACCGTCAGCGTGAGATTGACAAGGTCTTCGGTGTCGGCGGGCAGCGCCCCCACCTCCTTGATGTCGGCCTGACGGACCTGCGAATAGATCACACGGCCGTCGTGGGCCGTGGTCGCTCCGGCGATCGTCCGGCCCACGAGGTGGAGCCGGGCGAGCGTGTCCTGCTCGAAGAGCTCCCGGTAGATCGCCGGCGGGCTCGCCCCGGCATCGACCAGCCGGGCAGCCACACGGAAGCTCTCGCCGCTCACCGACGGGAAGCGAAAACCACCGGTGTCGGTCGAGAGTCCGGCATAGAGCGGCGTGGCGATCCGCTCGGTGAAGGGCACCCGCAGCCGCAGGCCGATCTCGTAGACGATCCGCGCCGTCGCCTCGGCGGAGGTGTCTTTAAACCACATGTCGGAGAGGTCGTCTTCGCTGACGTGATGATCGATGACGACCACGTTGTGCCGCATCGACTTGGCCACGTCGCCCATCGCGCCGAGCTGGGCCCAGGCACTCGTGTCGAGCACGACGAACAGATCGCGGTCAGCGAGGTCGGCCGGCCGGACCTTCTCCTGAAGGGACTCGATCCTGCCCTCCGGGTCGATCCACTTCAGGTTCGGCGGCGTGGCCTGGGCGTTGACGATCCGCACGTCCTTGCCGAGCGCCTCGAGAATCCCGGCCAGGCCGAGTTCGCTGCCGAGGGCGTCGCAGTCGGGTCGCACATGGCTCGTGAGCACGAACCGGTCGCGGTTTCTCAGCAGGTCGAGCAGGCTTGCCCAGTCGAGTCGCATCACATCTCCCGTGCGGTGGTGGCGGCCGGCGAAGCCACCACGGCGGCGGCCCTGGCCACGTCCGCGGCCAGCTGTGTCTTCAGATCTTCGACCGAACTGAAGCGTCGAGTGTCGCGCAGCCGCGCGAGGAAGTCAACGTCGAGCATGTGGCCGTAAAGGTCTCCCGCAAAGCCAATCAGATGGACTTCGACCGTCATGAGCGTCGAGTCGAAGGTGGCGGCGGAGCCCACATGGACGGCAGCAGGATGGGTGCGGCCCGCGACCACGGCCCGCGCCGCGTAGACGCCCGCGGCCGGCAAGAGCGTGGCGATCTCCGCGAGATTCGCGGTGGGAAACCCGAGGCCGGTGCCACGTCTCGCCCCGACCACCACTCTCCCAGTCGCCCGATGCGGAGCAGTTCCGAGGCTCGCGGCTTCCGCCACGTCGCCCGCCGCCACGAGCCGCCGCAGCCGCGAACTGGAGACGGGCTCTCCTCCGACCAGCACCGGCTCGACCACCTCGACCCGCGCGGTATCGGCCGCCGCGAGCCGCGCGAGCAGTTCGACGTCGCCGGCGCGACCGGCACCAAACCGAAAATCCGGTCCTTCGACGATCGCGATGGCCGCCAGGCGGTCGCGGAGCACGAGCCCGTAGAATGCCGTGGCGTCGAGGCCGATCAGTGCCGCATCCGCGGGCTGCACCAGCACCGCGTCGAGCCCGAGCGCGAGCAGGAGTTCGGCCCGTCGGGCCGGCGTCGTGAGCGGCACGGGCGCTGATTCCGGCCGCACGATCGCGGCGGGGTGCGGATCGAACGTGACCGCGACCGCCGGCACCCCGGCCTCGTCGGCCGCATGCCGCAGCCGCCGGGCGATCGCCGCATGCCCCAGGTGCACACCGTCGAAATTCCCGACAGCCACGGCCGAGGCGGCCAGCGGCGGCATGCAGGCGGGCGACCCGAAGACGAGCGGGAGCGGAAGAGACAAGGGCTGGTGCTGCGGAGGACACGCGACGCGGACGGACAAAATCTTCCGTTGATCCGCAGCCACGATTGTAACCGATCGACGGTATCATGGACCCACCCGCCGGGAAACAGTCCGTGGACCAACCGCACGAAGACCGCCAGATCTGGCTCTCCTCCGAAATGGCCAGCCGACTGGCTGCCATCGACATCGGATCCAACAGCGTGCGGCTGTTCGTGGCCGAGGCGATCCGCGGCGGCAACTACCGGATCCTCGACGAGGAGCGGGAGCCGACCCGGCTTGGCCGGAGCGTTTCGTCGCTCGGCCGGCTCGACGACGAGTCGATGGACAGGACCGTCGCTGCCCTGCGCACCTTCAAGGAGATCGCGGCCGGCTACCAGGTGACGGCCCTGCGGACGATCGCCACCTGCGCGGTCCGCGAAGCCCGCAATGGGCCCGAATTCTGTCGCCGCGTCCGCGAACAGGTCGGCCTGGAGGTCGAGGTGATCTCGGGCGACCGGGAGGCCCGGCTGGCCTTTTCCAGCGTTCAGCACGCCTTCGACCTGACCGGCCGCAACGTCGTCGTAGCCGACATCGGCGGCGGCAGCACGGAAATCGTGTTCACCACTGGGCAGCTGATCGAGTCGATCTTCTCGACGCCGCTCGGGGCCGTACGGCTCACCGAGCAGTTCGGGCTCGGCGAGGGAGTCGACGCGGCCGACATTCCGCAGCGGCTCGAGCGGCTCGACGAAGCGATCGCCGACTGCCTGAAGCGGGAGACCACCCGACCCCTCTTCGCCCCGCACTTCCTCGTCGGCTGCGGCGGCACCTTCACCACGCTCGCCGAACTGGTGATGGCCGCCAAGCACGAGGTCGACATTCCCGTCGCCGGTTATCGCGTCTCCCACGCCGAGGTTCGCCATCTCCTCGACCGCCTCCGGAAGATGCCGGTGCGAGCCCGCCGCAACCTCACCGGGATGACACCCGACCGGGCCGACATCATCGTGGCTGGTCTCTCGATCATCGATGCTCTGATGAAGCGGTTCCGCGTCAATCTGCTGGCGGTTCACACCCGCGGGGTGCGGGACGGGCTTGTTCGCGAGATGATCGAGGAACTGCAGGGCGGACCGGCGGCGGGTGACACGGCCGCCCTTCGGGAGGCGGCGATCGAACGGCTCGCCGCCGCCTGCTCGGGCGAAATCGAACACGGCCGGCAGGTGGCCACGCTTGCCGGACGGATCTTCGAGCAGCTCGCCGATCCGCTCGATCTGCCGGCCGGCGACCGGCTCCTGCTCGAATGCGCCGCCCGGCTCCAAGACGTCGGCTACGTGATCAATTACGACCAGCACCACAAGCACAGCTACCACCTGATCCGCAACGCCCGGCTCCCCGGCCTCCGGGCTCACGAGTTGGAGCTCATCGCCAACATTGCCCGGTACCACCGCGGCGCCCTGCCCAAGCGGAAGCACAAGAACCTGGCCCGGCTCTCCCTCGACGACCAGCAGCGGGTGCATCGACTGGCCGGCCTGCTCCGGCTCGCAGGTGGCCTCGACCGCAGCCGCACCCAGCAGGTGCGGGATGTCCGAGTGCAGATCATGGACGGGCGGGTCGTGCTCGACGTCATCGCCGACCAGGAACCCCAGGCCGACATCTGGGGCGCGCAGCGGCGGGTGGAACTGTTTGAGAAGGCATTTGACCGGTCCGTGGAGATCCGCTGGGCATCAGCGACCGCTGCCGCGGCAGGGTGATCCGGCGCGTGGCGGCATCGAAACGGAGCTCGCTACAACCGCTGCCACCCCCCTGGCCCCTCGCATTCGACCCGTCGGCGAAGTCGCAGGCTGGCTTCTGTCGATGACGACATACAGTTCTCAGCGCCCGCTCCCCTGCTCCTCTCCAAGGCCCGTCATGCGCACCGCCCCGATTCGCCTCCGCAGCACCTTCTGCCTCGTGCTGCTGCTCGCGCTGGCCGCCTGTCTGCCGGCCGAGGCCGGCAGACGCCGCTGGGGAGGAGCCCGGTCGGCCGCATCACTCGGCGAACCACAGAATCAGGCCCCCTACCAGCCGGGCGCGAGCCCGTACGAAACGGCCCATGGCAGCCGGCCGAAGTACTTCGTGCCCCCGACGGTGCCCCGAACGCCCACCTGGAAGATGTACGGCACGCCCCCGGGGGTCGTCCCGGGAGACTGGCCCAGCTACGCTCCCCTTGGATTCGGCGGGTATCGCTTTCCCGCGGTGGGCAGCCAGGCCTACCGGTAGTCACTCCGCCCGCCGGTCCGAGGGCCGCCGGGATGGAGGATCTGCTCGCCGTCACCGAAGCCGGCCTGTATTGCGCTGCGGGTGATTTCTTCGTCGACCCCTGGCGACGGGTGCCGCGGGCCGTGATCACCCACGCCCATGCCGACCACGCCCGAACCGGCTGCGGCCGGTATCTCTGCGCTGCGGCCGG
Organism: Candidatus Kuenenia stuttgartensis; assembly: GCA_945891385.1. Lineage (GTDB taxonomy): Bacteria > Planctomycetota > Planctomycetia > Pirellulales > UBA1268 > QWPN01. Next base: position 32,459 of record CAMDDJ010000005.1, read on the forward strand.
CAAGCCCGTCCTACGGATCCGGATGGGCTCGAATGCCGTGATCGACACCGTCCGCTACGGCGAACCGACCACGATCAATGGAGTGCGGGTGTCGCTCCACCCCGCCGGCCACGTGCTCGGATCCGCGCAGGTGCGACTGGAACACCGCGGGCAGACCTGGGTGGTCAGCGGCGACTACAAGCTCGAGGCCGATCCCACCTGCGCTGCCTTCGAGCCGGTGCCCTGCCACGTGTTCGTCACCGAGTCCACCTTCGGCCTGCCGGTCTACCGCTGGCCGGAGCCCGCCGTCGTGGCCGCGGAGATCAACGCCTGGTGGCGGGCCAATCGCGACGCCGGCCGCACGAGCGTGGTGCTGGCCTACGCGCTGGGCAAGGCTCAGCGCATCGCCGCGCTCGTCGATCCGGAGATCGGCCCGATCGTAGGCCACGGCGCCGTCATGAAGCTCGTCGAGGCCTACCGGGCCAGCGGAGTCCGGCTGCCGTCGATCGACCGCGTGCCACCCCGGGCTCGCCGGGTCGGCGGCGGCCGGGCGCTCGTGATCGCGCCGCCGAGCGTGCTCGGGAGCCCGTGGCTGAAACTCTTCGGCGAGACGTCGGTGGCGGTGTGCTCCGGCTGGATGACGGTCCGCGGTGTCCGCCGCCGACGCAACGTGGAGAAGGGCTTCGTCGTCTCCGACCACGCCGACTTCCCCGGCCTCGTGGCCGCCATCGACGCCTCTCGGGCCGAACGGGTGCTCGTCACGCACGGCTTCGCCGACGTGCTGGCCCGGTATCTCCGCGAACGCGGCCGCGACGCCAAGCCGCTCGCGACCCGGTTCACCGGCGAGGCCCTGGGCGAGTCCGGCGACGACGACGAATCCACGGCCGAGTACAACGGGGGCGAGCCGCCCGACACCCAGCCTGCCCCGCCATGAAGGCCTTCACCGATCTCTACTGGCGGCTCGACGCCAGCACGAAGACCACCGACAAGCTGGCCGCCCTTCGCGACTATTTCGCGACTGCGGCCCCTGCCGACGCCGCCTGTGCGCTCGCGGTACTCACCGGCGGCCGCCAACTCCGGGCGGTCTCCACCGCGGACCTGCGGCGGTGGGCCGCCGAGGCCGCGGGCCTGCCCCTCTGGCTCGTAGAGGAATCGTACGCCCACGTCGGCGATCTGGCCGAGACGCTCGCGCTCCTGCTGCCCGAACCGAACGAGCCCTCTGAGCAGGCGAGCGACGGACACGGCCTGGCAGACGTGATGCGGGACACCGTGCTCGCGCTCCGCACAGCCGACGAGGGCTGCAAGCGGGAGGTCGTGACCACGACCTGGCAGCGGCTCGCGGCCCGCGAACGCATCGTCTGGCACAAGCTCGTGACCGGCGGCCTGCGCGTGGGCGTCTCCCGCACGCTCGTCGCGCGGGCCCTGGCCGATCTGGCCGGCGTGGAGCCCGCCGTGATGGCCCACCGGCTGATGGGTGAGGTCGCATCAGACGCAGCCAGCTTCCAACGGCTCCTGGAGCCTGTGACGGCGGCAGACGATCGGCGGCCCTATCCGTTTTTTCTTGCGTCGGCTCTCGAGCCCGCCCAACTGCCCGCGGTGGCCGCGGCCTTGGGCGCGGTCAGCGAGTGGCAGGCCGAATGGAAGTGGGACGGGATGCGGGCCCAGCTGGTCTGCCGCGGCGATTCCGTCACGGCCTGGAGCCGGGGCGAGGAGCTCGTCAACGAAGCCTTTCCGGAGCTGGTGTCGGCGGCCGCAGCGCTGCCATCGGGCACGGTGCTCGACGGGGAGATTCTGGCGGTCGAGCGGCCCGCCTCGGGGCCACCGCGGCTGCTGGGCTTCGCCGCCGTCTCGAAGCGTTCCGGTCGCCGGCGGGTGCCCCGCAAACTCCTCGCCGAGATCCCCTGCGTGTTCGTGGCCTACGACCTCTTGGAGGATGACGGCGAAGACATCCGGTCGCTTCCGCTGGAGGAACGCCGGCGGCGGCTGGAAACGATCGTGCCGCGGTGCTTCGCATCGGCCTTGGAGGGAGAACTGCCTCACGACGCCACGCTGTTTCATTCGCCGCTTGTGTCCGCCGACGCCTGGGAGACGCTCGCGGCCCGGCGGGCAGAGGCGCGGAGCCGCGGCGTCGAAGGCCTGATGCTCAAGCGTCTCACGAGCGGCTACGGCGTCGGTCGAACGCGGGGCGACTGGTGGAAGTGGAAGATCGAGCCGCTCGAAATCGACGCCGTCCTGCTCTACGCCCAGGCCGGGCACGGGCGGCGGGCAGGGCTCCATAGCGACTACACGCTCGGCGTCTGGGACGGCGACCGGCTGGTGACGATCGCCAAGGCCTACTCGGGGCTGACCGACGCCGAGATCGTGGAACTCGATCGGATCGTGCGGGCCACCACGCTCGAGCGGCATGGACCGGTGCGGATCTGCGAGCCAACGGTCGTCCTCCAACTTGCCTTCGAGGGCGTGGCCGCCTCGGCCCGGCACAAGTCCGGCGTGGCGCTGCGGTTTCCCCGGATCGTCCGCTGGCGGCGAGACAAACAACCGGCGGAGGCGGGGCAGCTCGCCGACCTGAAGCGGATGCTGTGACGGCCAACTGTTTGCCCAGATTCGCCGACCGGACCGGTCGCTGCGGACACCCTGGCGACGCTTGCCCAGCTTGCCCGGCCGCCTGGTGCGGTTCGAACGATCGTGAATCGGGCTGCGGGAAGTGCCGAAAGAAAGGATGCGGGGAGGATTTCCTACGGAATCGATGGCAACGGCATGGGGGTGTGACGATGGCACGCAGCGGATGGCGGATCGGTTCGTGGGCTGTGGTGATGGCAAGCCTCACGGCCGGCCTGGGAGCGGCGGCAGCCGTTGGTGATGAGGGGCTGCTTCTGGGCGATGCGGCGAGCGTCATGACCGGCGACGACGTCGTGGTCGGTGAAGTGGCACCGAATACGTTCGTCCCGGATGAATCCTCGAGCCCCGGCATCCCGCTCGAGTCTCCCCCGCCGAACGGCTTCGCCACGGCAGGCCTGCCCGGCTGCACGGGGCCGGGCTGCACCGGCTCCGGCTCCGGCCTCGACGAGACCTACTGGCTGTTCGACGTCGTCTTCTTGCAGCGAGATAACCAATCGACCGATCAGATCCTCGCCGCCGTGAACGGCAATGCCCTGATCACGACCGGAGAGCCCCAGTTCACCGTGCAGCCCGGCATTCGCCTGTTCCGTGGCAGCATCGACGACTGCGGCCGCGGCTGGGAGGTGGGCTACCTCGGCGTCTGGAACATGTTCGCCAATCTCTCGGAAGGCGGAGCCGCGAACATCACTGGCGGCGACCCGCTCTCGTTCGGCGTCGACGGCTTCAACGACCGCTCGCTGGCCCGGGCCACCTACCTCTCCTCGCTCAACACCGCCGAGGCCAATCTGCTCCTGAGAAGCTGCCACCGCGGCTTCTCGCGGGTCTCGGCCTATCCCTGGGAACGGTGCGGCAACTACCGGCGGGGCACCTTCGACTGGCTGGCCGGCTTCCGCTGGGCCGGACTCGACGAGGCGGCCGGCCTCGAGTTTTCCGGCGGCGGCTTCCCGGGTCGGCCCTTCCCCGGCCCGAGTTTCTACAACGTCCGCAGCACGACCAACTTCTTCGGCGCCCAGATCGGCGGCCGCGGCCGGATGGAGTGGGACCGGTGGGCGATCGACGGCTGGGCCAAGGCGGCGCTCGCCGGCACCGCGATGTCGCAGTCGGCCGATCCGATCGTGTCGGCGTTCAATCCGGCCGACCAACTCCGGCCGGCCCGCTCCGCCACCGAAGGAGGCGTGGGCTTCATCGGCGACATCAACCTCAATCTCTCGTATCGGATCAACGACGCCTGGCGGCTGCGAACGGGCTACAACTTCCTCTGGCTGACGGGCGTGGCCCTCGCCCCGAACCAGTTCGACTTCGGCGCGACCGACACCGCCGGCACGGGCCTGGCCGGCGGCGCCGGCGTGTTCCTCCACGGTGCGAACCTCGGCCTCGAGACGGCCTGGTAAGACCGAGCGGATGTGGGCGGGCCGGTAAAGCGCATCTCCGATGGCTGTAGCGATTACTTGGCACACTGCGCAGGGGAAGCGAGGGGGCCGGCAAACGCTCGAGGAGCATAGGGGCGTATCCTCGCCCGCGACGAGACTTTTGCCGCCCCCGAGCCGGTGGTGCACGTAACTCGAATGCGCGCTACGCTGACGGCATGCCCCGAAGTTCGTCCCGATCGTCGTCAGTTCCTCGCCACCGCAGACCCGACTCGGGCGGCCCGATCGACGACGTGATGGATCGCTTCCGCGGCTGGTTTGCCGACCGCGGCTGGGAGGTGTTTCCCTTTCAGGAAGAGGTCTGGCGAGCCGCGGCCGCGGGCCAGAGCGGGCTCGTGCATGCACCGACGGGCACGGGCAAGACCCTGGCCGCTTGGCTCGGCTGCGTGGCCCGGCTGGCGGCCGATCCGATTCCACCGCCGGCCGGCGGGCTGCGGGTAGTCTGGCTCACGCCGCTTCGCGCCCTCGCGGCCGACACGGCTGCGGCGCTCGCCGAGCCGCTTGGCGGTCTGGGCCCGCTCACCGGCGGCTGGCAGGTCGATCTTCGCACCGGCGACACGTCGGCGGCCGACCGGCGTCGCCTCCGCGACAACTGGCCAACGGCGCTGGTCACCACACCTGAATCGCTCTCGATCCTGCTCTCGCTCGACACGGCCCATGAGGTCTTCGCCAACCTCGAGGCGGTGGTCGTGGACGAATGGCACGAACTCCTCTCGACGAAGCGGGGCGTGCAGACGGAGCTGGCGCTGGCCCGGCTCCGGGCGATCCGGCCGGGGCTCGTCACCTGGGGACTCTCCGCCACGCTTGCCAACCTCGACGAGGCGGTCGCAGCGCTCGTGGGCATCGGCCCGGGAAGCCCCCCGCAGGTCGTCTCGGCCGCGATCCCCCGCCGGCTCGAGATCGAGACCCTGATCCCGGAGCCGATGGAACGCTTTCCCTGGGCCGGCCACATGGGGATGCGACTGCTGCCCCAGGTCGTGGCTGCGCTCGAGCGGGCGGCGACCTCGCTCGTGTTCACCAACACGCGGTCGCAGGCGGAGCGCTGGTTCGACGCCATCGGCCAGGCGCGACCCGAGTGGAAGCGGCAGCTCGCGCTGCACCACGGGTCGGTGGATCGTGAGCTCCGATCGGCGGCCGAGACGGGACTCAAGCAGGGCCGGCTCAAGTGCGTCGTGGCCACGTCGAGCCTCGACCTGGGGGTGGATTTCGGGCCGGTCGAGCAGGTCTTTCAGATCGGCAGTCCGAAGGGGATCGCCCGGCTCTTGCAGCGGGCCGGCCGCAGCGGCCATGCGCCGGGTGCGGTCGGCCGGCTCGTGTGCGTGCCCACCCATGCCCTCGAACTCATCGAGTGCGCCGCCGCCCGATCCGCGGCCGAGGCCGGCACGGTCGAGGCCCGGCCCCCACTCACCGCCGCGCTCGACTGCCTGGCCCAGCACATCGTCACCGTGGCGTGCAGTGGAGGATTTCGCGAAGACGACCTCCGCCGCGAGGTGCAGAGCACCCGGGCCTTCGCCGACCTCGATGAGGCCGCCTGGCGGTGGGCGATGGATTTCGCCACTCGGGGCGGCCCCGCCCTCGCGGCCTATCCCGACTACGCGCGGATCAAGGAACGATTCGGGCGGTGGTATGTGGCGAGCCCCGCGATCGCCCGTCGCCATCGGATGAGCATCGGCACGATCGCCGGTGATGCCACGGTCGAGGTGAAGTGGCTGCGGGGAGGCCGGCTCGGCACCGTCGAGGAGTCGTTCGTCTCACGGCTCAAGGAGGGAGATCGCTTCCTGTTCGCCGGCAAGCCGCTGGTGCTGTTTCGGTTCGACGGGCTGACGGCCTGGGTGAAGCGGTCGCGGACGCTCGCACCGCTGCAGGTGCCCCGCTGGAACGGAGGCCGGATGCCGCTCTCGACGCTGCTCTCCGAGTCGGTGCTCGACCTCGTACGGGGAAGCGCGACCGGCCGCAACCGCCCCCGGGAACTCACCGCCGTCGGGCCGCTGCTCGAGATTCAGGCGCGGTGGAGCCGGCTGCCCGACCGCGACACGCTCCTCGTCGAACGGTGGCGGGGCCGCGACGCCGACCACGCCTTCGTCTTCCCGTTCGCCGGCCGACTCGTGCACGAGGGGCTGGCGTCGCTCGTGGCCTGGCGGCTGGCCAACCGCCGGCCGAGCACGCTCACGATGGCCTTCAACGATTGGGGCTTCGAGATCTCCGGCCGCGACCGGCTGCCGACGACGGCCCGCGACTGGCGGCGGCTGTTCTCGACCCGTGACCTGCTCGAGGATCTGCTGGCCTGCCTGAATTCGACCGAGATGGCCCGCCGCCACTTCCGCGAGATCGCCCGCGTGGCCGGCCTCGTGCAGAGCGGCGGCCGCACCGACCGGCAGACGCAGGCCTCGGCCGGGCTGATCTTCGACGTGCTGGCCGAGTACGACGCCGACAACATGCTGCTCGCCCAGGCCCGGCGGGAGGTGCTCGAGCGGCAGTTCGAGTTTCGCCGGCTGACGGCCTCCCTCGAGCGGATCACCAGCCAAGAGATTCGCGTGATGGAGACACCCCGGCTGACACCGCTGGCCTTCCCGATCTGGGCGGAGTTCGTCCAGTCTCGGCTCACGACGAAGGACTGGCTGACCCAGATCACCGACATGGCCCGCGAACTCGAGACCGCCGCTGCGAAGCCCCCCCAGGGCCATGCGGCAAACTGACGCCACCGGCGAGGCTCGGGGGTCGGCGAACGCTCGCGGAGGCTGGAGGAGTTGTCCGTGCCAATCGAGCGGCGTAGGAAACCGAGCGCAGCCACGATGGCAAAGCGAGGTTTCCTCCGAGTGAGCGAAGGTCAGGATGACCGAAGCGAACGTCCGGCGAGATGGCACGGGCAACTCCGGGCTGCGCACTCAGCCCGGGAACGCCCGCGACGCGACTTTTGCCGCCCCCGAGCCGGTGCTACAACTCCTTCGGGTATTCTCCCATGAGTTGAGTTCCGTTCGGACCGGCCTGCGAGGCCGCGGGGCGGACGGCGGAATCTCCATCAAGACAGGCTTTCGGCATGAGCGATTCGAGTGTCCGCGGCGTCGTCCACCTGATCGAAGAGACCAAGACCTTCGGGCAGAAGGGCTTCCGCAAGCGGCTGGTGGTGCTCGAGCAGCAGAAGGGCACCTTCACCAACTTCATCCCGCTCGAGTTCGTCAAGGATGGCTGCGATGCGGTCGACGATCTCAGTCTGGGCGACGAGATCGAGGTGAGCTACCGCCTCAGCGGCCGCCGCTGGCAGCGGGATGCCGCCAGCGAGGTGAAGTTTTTCTTGAGCGCGGAAGCGACTTCCTTTCGGCGGCTCTCCGGCGGGGACGACTCGACGGCCGGCCGGAGCAAGGGCATCGATCCCAACGACGCCTTCGCCGAAGCCGCCGACGACGACGTGCCGTTCTGAGGCTCCGCTGCGACGCGGCTCGAGGCCGGAGTCGTCCGACCCCTCCTGCCGTTCGTAGCCCGGCTGTCCGCTTTCCGCGTTTCCGAGCAATCTGCATGCACTTCGCCGTCATCCAGTCGCCAGCCGATGCCGCCCTGACCGCGGCCGACGTCGTACTCCTCCCGGGCCGAGCGGCCTATCTCCCCGCCTCAGCCACGCTGCTCGTCGCCGATCTCCACCTGGGCAAGGCCGCCACGTTCCGCAGCCAGGGGATCCCCGTGCCCGAGGGATCGTCCGCCCAGGATCTCGCCCGGCTCGTCGCACTCGTGGCCGCGACGCAGGCCGGACGGCTGCTGATTCTCGGCGACCTGTTCCACGCCCGCAGCGGCTGCACCGCCGAGGTCTTCGCGGAGTTCAGCGCCGCCCGCTCACGCTTCGCCGGCACGGAGGTGCTGCTCGTGGCCGGCAATCACGACCGGTCGATCGGCCGCTTGCCTCAGGGCATCGGGATCGACTCCGTGCTCCGCACGCTCGATGAGCCGCCGTTTCATTTCGTGCACGAGCCCGGCACGCCGCTGCCCGAGCCCGACCGCGACGAGCCGTTCACGATCGCCGGCCACCTCCATCCCACGCTCGCGATCCGCGCGCCGAGCGGGGAACGGATCGCCGACCGTTGCTTCTATGCGGAGCCGGGACTGCTCGTGCTGCCCGCCTTCGGATCCTTCACAGGCGGCCACCGGGTGTCGCCGACCGAACGCCGGCAGCTCTGGATCGCCCGCGACGACGGCGTCGCGGACGTCACCCGGCTCGCCCGCCTGGCGGCTGCTCGAGGCTCATGAACGCGACGTGCAGCCGGTCGAGCAGATCGCGGGCCGTCATCGAGACCACGCCGAGAGCGGCCGCAGCAGCATCGCCCGCCGCCCCGTGCACCCAGACACCCAGGCGGGCAGCGGCGAAGGGCTCCATGCCCTGCGCGAGCAAGCTGGCGATCACGCCGGTCAGCACGTCGCCGGTGCCAGCCGTCGCCATGCCGACGTTGCCGGTCTCGTTGGTCGCCTCACGGCCGGTGCCGATCACGAGGCTGCCGGCGCCCTTGAGCACAACCACGGCAGCCGCGGCCGCCGCGAATCCGGCCGCCAGCCCGGCAAGCGTCCCGCGGTCACGGGCGGCGGCGTCTCCAGGCTCCCGCGCCGAGAGCCGGAGCATCTCGCCGGCATGGGGCGTGATCACCCGCGGCCCACCGTGTCGTGCCGGTGAGCCGGGGGGCCGCTGCGCGAGCGCCCAGAGGGCATCGGCATCGAAGACGGCCGGCTGGGGCAACTCCTCCCAGAGCCGGGCGACCAGCCCGATCACCTCATCGGACCGGCCCAAACCTGGGCCGACCGCCACGGCCGAGGCGGTGGCTGCCCGGGCGAGGATGTCGTCGGCGGCCGCTGCTGCGAACGTGCCTGCGAAGCCGGAGGCGAGGCCGCGGGTCATCACGCACGGGTCGAAGCCAGCAGCGACCAGCGCTACAGAATCTGGCACGAGGAGCTCGACAAGACCCGCCCCGCTCCGCAAAGCCGCCATCGCCGAGAGGGCCGGCGCCCCCGCCATTCCGGCCGAACCGCCCACCACCAGCACGCGGCCGAAGTCTCGCTTGCTCGCCGCGCATGGCCTGGGAGGCAGCGGCGGCAGGTCGGGCGGAAGCATGACCATCGTGGCCGTACCTTGACCGAAACGTCCCGCGGCGGCTACCCTCCCCCCGTGTTTCCCGCGGAATTTCCGGCCGTCGCGGCGGCCGCCCCGGAGAGTATGTCCCCAATGTGTGCCGCCCCGACGCCCGGCGACGTGTTCGACGTCAAGAAGGTTCGCCGCCTGATCGAATTGATGAAGGAGCACGACCTCTCCGAACTCGATCTCCGGCAGGCAGACCATCGAGTCAAGATCCGACGGGGGGGCGATGTGGTCGCCTACTCGGCACCGGTCGCGGCGGCCCCGCTGGCAGCGGCGCCGGCTGCATCGGCTGCGGTGGCCCCACCAGCGGCCGCCGATGCGCGGATGCTCATCATCAAGAGCCCCATGGTGGGCACCTTCTACAAGGCTTCGGGGCCCGAGTCGCCCGCGTTCGTCAAGGTGGGCGACCGGATCGGTCCTGAAAAGACCTGCTGCATCATCGAGGCGATGAAGGTGTTCAACGAGATTCCGGCCGGCGTCTCCGGCCAGGTGGTGGCAGTGCTCGTGGAAAATGGCGCACCGGTCGAATTCGGCCAGCCGCTGATCAAGGTCGATCCCGAAGCCTGAGCGGCGCCGATCCTTGTCTTCCTGGTCCGGAGCGGAGGCCGGGCCACGACCGGTTTCCCCACACCAGAAACTGCCGATGTTCAACCGGATCCTGATTGCCAATCGTGGTGAGATCGCCCTCCGCGTCATCCGGGCCTGTCGAGAGCTCGGCATCGAATCGGTGGCCATCTACAGTGAGGCCGACCGCGACGCTCCCTACCTCGATCTGGCCGACGAGGCGATCTGCGTCGGATCGGCCAAGGCGTCCGACAGCTACCTGCGGATCGACCGGGTGATCAGCGCTGCCGAGATCGGCAACGTGCAGGCGATCCACCCCGGCTACGGATTCCTCTCGGAGAATTCCCACTTCGCCGAGGTCTGCCGCTCCTGCGACATCTGCTTCATCGGCCCGACTCCCGAGGCAATGGAGCGGGTGGGCGACAAGAACTCCGCCCGCGAACTCGCTCGCAAGGCCGGCGTGCCCACGGTTCCGGGCAGCGACGGGCTCGTCGCGAGCGAGCAGGATGCGGTTCGCGTAGCGCGTGAAATCGGCTTTCCGGTGCTCCTCAAGGCCACGGCCGGTGGCGGCGGCAAGGGCATGCGGGTGGCGGCCAACGACCTGTCGCTCTCCAGCGCCTGGCAGCAGGCCTCGGCGGAGGCCCAGGCCGCCTTCGGCAATCCGGGCATCTACATCGAGCGGTATGTCGAGCGGCCGCGGCACGTCGAGATCCAGATTCTGGGCGACCAGCACGGGCAGATTTTCCACCTCTGGGAACGAGACTGTTCCACCCAGCGCCGGCACCAGAAGTTGATCGAAGAGAGCCCGTCTCCGAGGCTCCCGCAGGCCACCCGCTTGGCGATGGCCGATGCGGCCGTCCGGCTGGCGAATGAGGCCGGCTACTACTCGGCCGGAACGGTCGAATTCATCGTCGACCAGCAGGACAACTTCTACTTCATCGAGGTCAACGCCCGGATTCAGGTCGAGCATCCCGTGAGCGAGATGGTCACCGGGATCGACCTCGTGAAGGCGCAGATCCGGGTCGCAGCCGGTGAGAAACTCGACCTCCGGCAGGAAGACATCGTGCCCCGCGGACACGCGATCGAATGCCGGATCAACGCCGAAGATCCGGCCCACGGATTCCGCCCGAATCCTGGCCTCATCGAACGGATCGTGGCACCGGGCGGGTTGGGCGTGCGCTGGGACTCCCACGCCGAGACCGGGTACCGGGTGCCGCCTCACTACGACTCGCTGGTCGGCAAACTGATCGTCCACAAGCCGACCCGGGCCGAGGCGATCACCACGATGATGCGGGCGCTCAAGGAGCTCCGCGTCGCCGGCATCGCCACGACGGTCCCTCTCCACCTGGAGGTGCTCGCCAACACGGCCTTCCACGAGGCCACGATCGACACCACCTTCGTTGAGCGGATGCTGGCGGGCTGACCGGCCGGTCCACACCGAACTCCGTCGGCCGAGTCCACTCACTCGTTCACCATTCCTTCCCTTTCCTCGAGACACACCTCCATGAGCGAATCCCTCTCCCGTCCTCCGCAGGCCAGTCATCACTTCCGCAAGGTCGCGATCCTGTTCGCGGGCGGTCCGGCCCCGGCCGCCAACGCGGTGATCTCCACCGCGGCCACGTCGTTCATGCGGAGCGGCACCGAGGTGCTCGGCATGAAGCACGGCTACTCGTCGCTGGCCGACTTCTCTCCCGCCAAGCCGCTCACCGCCGGCAGTGACTACATCAAGATCACGCCCGAGTTCCTCAAGCGAACCCGCAGCGGCCAGGGCATCATGCTCGGCACCGCCCGCACCAACCCGGGCAAGCATGTCTCCTCGCCGGCCCACTTCGACGACGCCGAGCGGGTTCGCCCTCTGGCCAACGTCTACGCCGGACTCCGCAGCCTCGGCGTGGAAGCTCTGATCTCGATCGGCGGCGACGACACCCTCAAGACCGCCAACAAATTCAAGCTCTACCAAGACCGGCTCCCCGCCGACGCTCCCCGGATCCCGGTGGTGCATCTGCCGAAGACGATCGACAACGACTACATGGGCATCGACTTCACCTTCGGCTACTTCACCGCCGTCGATTTCCTCGGCGGCGAAATCCGCAACCTGCTCTATGACGCCGAGGCAAGCCGGTCGTATTTCCTCTGCGAGACGATGGGCCGCAGCGCCGGCTGGCTGTCTTACGGGGCCGCGATCGCCGGCGAGGCGAGCCTCGTGATCAGCGTGGAAGACGTCCACGGCAAGTACCGAGGCGAGGAGACCGTCACCGAACCCGACGGCACGACCCGGATCAAGCCGGTGATGAACATCGACCTGATCGTCGATCGGATCGTGAAGACGATGCGGGTTCGCCAGGAGCAGGAGGGCAAGGAATACGGCGTGATCGTGCTGGCCGAGGGCCTGGCGGAGTACCTGCCAGCCAAGAGCCTGGAGGGCATCCCGCGAGACGACCACGGTCACATCTCGATTTCGCACGTCCAGCTCGGCAAGATGTTCGCCAAGCTCGTATCGGACGAATTCAAGAAGCAGACGGGCCGCTCCCGCAAGGTCGTGGGCCTGCAGCTCGGCTACGAGTCTCGCTGCGCCAAGCCCCACGCCTTCGACGTGATGCTCGGCAGCCAACTCGGTGTGGGCGCCTACCGGGCCCTCGCCGAGCGGGGCCTCAACGGCGTGATGGTGAGCGTGTCGGGCCAGCTCGACCTGAATTACGTCCCCTTCGAGGAACTGGTGAACCCGGAAACCCTCGTCACGGTCGTGCGTTACGTCGAGCGGGGCAGCGACTTCCACCGCCTGGCCCGGTTTCTCGAGACATACGTGAACGAATAGGGGAGTTCGCTTCCGACAGAGTTGACGCCGCCTCGACTCCCGCCAGGCCGAACACTCACGACTGCGTGAGCGTGCCCTTCGTGCTCGGGATGCCGGGCTGACGGGGATCGGGCTCCACGGCCATGCGAAGGCTGCGTGCCAGGCCCTTGAAGACCGCCTCGGCGATGTGGTGGCCGTTGCGGCCGTGGTGGAGGACGGCGTGGACGTTCGCTCCCGCCGTGGCCGCGACGCTCTCCCAGAAGACCTCGACGAGCTGCGCGTCGAAGCTGCCGATCGTGGGCACGGGAAAGTTCACGGCCAGCACGCAGGCCGACCGGCCGCCGACGTCGACCGCCGCGGTCACGAGCGCCTCGTCCATCGGCAGCACAGAGTGGCCATAGCGGCGGATCCCACGGCGCTCGCCCAGAGCCTGGGCCAGCGCGAAGCCGAGCGCCCGACCGACGTCCTCGACCGTGTGGTGGCCATCGACCTCGAGGTCGCCCTGGCAGGCCACCTGCAGGTCGAACAGGGCGTGGCCGGCCAGGAGCGTGAGCATGTGGTCGAAGAAGCCCAGGCCGGTCGAAATGTCGGCCCGGCCGGTGCCATCGAGATCGAGGGCCAGGCGGATGTCTGTCTCGTTCGTCGTGCGGGATACGGTAGCGGTGCGGGACATGGGCGTCACGAAGCTGGGCGGGGGGTGGTGGGAGTGGTGCGGATCGAGGGCCGTGGCGTCAGAGGGTCTTCAGGCAGGCGAGGAAGGCGTCGATTTCGTCGTCGGTGCCCACCGTGATCCGCAGGCCATCGCCCCAGCCGGGATACTGCATGAAGCGAATCAGGATCTGCCGGGCCTTGAGCCCCTCGTAGATTGCCCGGTGCGGCCGCTCCGGGTGGGTGCACCAGACGAAGTTGGCCTGGCTTTCCACCGGCAGGAAGCCGAGGTCACGGAGCGATTCGGTCAGCCGACGACGGGTGGCGACAATCTTGTCGATGCAGTCCGCCAGCCAGGCCTGGTCATCGATCGCGGCGGTGGCGGCGGCGATCGAGAGGGCGTCGCAGTTGTAGGAGTCCTTGACCTTCCGCAGTTCGGCGATGATCTCCGGCCGGGCCACGGCGAAGCCGAACCGGAGGCCGGCCAGGGCGTACGACTTGCTGAAGGAGCGGGTCACGATCACCCGCTCACACTGCCGGACGAGGTCGAGGCAATCGGCGTCGGCGAAGTCGCCGTAGGCTTCGTCCACCACCAGCGGACAGGGCAATTGATCGGCGATGGCCCTCACTTGCTCGGGCGGCACGAGCGTGCCCGACGGGCTGTTGGGATTTGCCAGGAACGCCAGCCGCAGGTCCGGCCGGACCGCGGCGAAGTCGTCGCCGAGCGACCAGTCGCTACGAAACATCACCTCTTCGCAGCCGGCTCCCTGAATCTCGGCCAGCGTCTTGTAGAGAATGTAGGAGGGATACGCCGTCCGCAGACACTGCCCTTCTCCAACGAAGGTCCGGACGAGGATCGTCAGCAGATCGTCCGAGCCGTTGCCGCAGAGGATCCAGTCGGGCTCGACGCCCAGGAGTTCGGCAGCCCGCACCCGGAAAACGGTGGCATGCGGATCGGGGTATTTGGCCAGCGTGCGACCGGCCACTGTGGCGGCGATCGCCCGGGCCACGGCCGGCGAGGGCGGATAGGGATTTTCGTTGGTGTTGAGTTTGATCCACTTGCCCACCTGGGGCTGCTCGCCGGGCACGTAGCCCTGGATCGCGGCAATGGCGGGGCGGACGAGGCGGGATGCAGCCGAAACCGAGGTGGCGGGATTCATGGCGGTGCCTGGGGCGAATCTCGGAAACTGGAACGACGGCGTAGCAAACCGAGCAGGGACGGCGAGGGGGTCGGCGAACGCTCGCGGAGCATGGTTGCCTATCCTCGCCCGCGACACGACTTGTGCCGCCCCCGAGCCGGTGCTCCATGGGACCTGGATGCTCGAAGGCGTCGCTGAAGTCTACCTCACGGCCCGGCTCGTCTCCGCCGGCGGAACCCTCACGACCGCTCCAAGCGGACGTCCACGCTGCGGCGATGGGCCGTGAGGCCCTCGGTGTCGGCCAACGTCCGGATGTCGGCGGCCAGGTCGGCGAGGTCAGCCTCCGCGAGGGTGATCACGCTCCCGCCGCGGACAAAATCGTTGGCCGAGAGGCCGGCCGCGAACCGGGCCGTGCCGCCGGTCGGCAGGACGTGGGACGGACCAGCCGCGTAGTCACCCGCAGCCACCGGACTCCACGGTCCGAGGAAGGCGGCGCCGACGTGGCGGATCCGAGCGAGCGTGGCCTCGGGATCGCGAGTGTCGATCGAGAGGTGCTCGGCGGCAAGCTCATGGGCGAGATCGGCCGACTCCTCGTCGCTGCGGGTGACCACGATTCCGGCAAACCGCTCCAGGCTGTCGCGGGTAAGGTCGGCCCGTTCGAGCCCCGCAAGTTGGTCGGACAGCCGGGCGGCGACCGCATCCGCCACAGCATGGCTGGCTGTCAGCAGGATCGCGGAGCCGGGCGAATGCTCCGCCTGGGCAAGCATGTCGGCTGCGATACTCGCCGGCCGTCCGGCATCATCCGCCACAACCACGATCTCGCTCGGCCCGGCGATCGAGTCGATCGCCACGTCACCGAACACGTATTCCTTGGCCAAAGCCACGAACAGATTGCCTGGCCCGACGATCTTGTCGACCCGAGGGAGCCCTTCGACCCCGTACGCAAGCGCGGCCACAGCCTGGGCCCCGCCGGCCCGCACGACGGTGGTCACGCCGAGTTCGTGGCAGGTGGCGAGCACCTGCTGGTTGTCAGCGCCGAACGGCGTCGGGGGAGCGACGACGACGATCTCGCCCACACCGGCCACGCGGGCGGGCACGACCGTCATCAAGAGCGTGGAGGGATACGCCGCCGCGCCACCGGGAACGCACACGCCCACGCGATCGAGGGGCACATACCGCTGCCGCAGCGAACCGCCACCAGGGAGCGGCACCGTCACGTCGCGGGCGAGCACGGCCTCCTGGAATCGGATGACACGATCACGGATGCGGCGCACCGCTCCCAAGAAGCCGGGATCCGCCGCGGCGTGGGCGGCGGCCAGCCGCGCCGCCGGAACGATCAGCGACCCCGCGTCGGTCTCGGCCCGGTCGATCCTCCGCGAATAGTCGAGCAGGGCCTCTCGTCCTTTGGCCCGAACGTCTTCGCAAATCCGGGCGACGACCTGCCGCGGCGAAAGAGGCTCACCGAAGACGTCGATCGTGCGTTGGCGACTGGCCGGGCTGACGACGTCGCCCTGCGAGACGAGTTTCGACCGAAGGGCATCGAGCCGCGCCCGTCCGTCGGACTCGGCGAGATCGATGCGGGCACAGAGATTCAATGCGTTGGATGCGACAGTCATATGCCTTTCAAGATACCCGCCAGAACTTCATGGGGTTGAACGTGATTCCGTACGGGTTGGCCCCAGGGAACGCGGATGGAACCCTCGACCATTGCCGATAGTAGCCGCTGCCCACAAGCCGGCGAGCGGCGGGTCAGCGATCCGCAGGGGTGTTGGCCGCCAGCGCGACGGCCGGAGCCGACACGTCGCCGTGCAGCCAACGTTCCTCGATGGCCGCCAGCATCGTTCGGGCCGGAGCGTCGCCTGCCGGGAGATCGGCAGCCAAATCCTGAAGAATCCGCCGTCCACGAACGCGGAGCGGAGCGACCTGACCGGGCTCGTCCTCGGCGAGCCGGCCGTCGAGCGCGACGGCCCTGGCGCAGGCTGCCTCGGCCTCGTCGCCGCGGCCGAGCCAGGTGAGCACCATCGCCTGTCGAATGTAGAGGTCTGGATCATCGGCCGCAGCTGCCACGGCGCGGCGATACGAAGCCGCAGCGGCCGAAAGCCGCGCCGGCTCCGCGCCGGAGGCGAGCAGATGCCGGTCACCGGCGGTGACGAGGCCCGCCGCCCGCTTGCGAGCGGCGACGGTGATCGGCCGGCGGAGTCTCGGCGCGGGGGCCGCGGCGACGGCCGTCGGCACTGGCCTGACCGGGGCAGGAATGACCTGAACCGGTGACGCTGCCACAGCCGTCATGGCAGCCCGCGGACGCGACACCTCACCGAACCAGAAGGGCGGCACGCCATAAGGCGCCCAGACCGGCACAGGATAGGGCACGACGCTGCCCGAGAAAAACGTAGCCCCGCCGCCGAAGGGCACGCTCAGGAAGACACTTTCGCAACCAGAGGAGAATCCGCCACCGTACCAGCCGCCGAAACCCGGCCAGCCATACCCGTAACTGATGCAGGGTGCTCGCCAACCAAAAAATGGACGGCAGCCGAAGCCCCAGCCGTATGCGGGCCCGACAAACCCGGGCCCGACAAGGCCAGGGCCGCACCAACCGCGGCTCCAGCCCCATCCGTAGCCGAAGCCACGGTTCACGAAGCCGACTCGACCGCACCCGCGCCATGCCAAGGCCTCGGGTGCCCCAGCGACGACGATCAACGCTGCCACCATCGCTGAAAACCAGGTGCTTCGCATACCCGAGTCCCTCCGGAGCGGCGGTGATGCGTGTGACACTCACCGCATCCAATCGTACCGCAGTCGGTGATGCCGGGCGAACCCTCTTGGCTCGTTCGCGTCGGGCACCTCCTCACGAAAAAACCACAGATTCTTCGATTTCGGCTATGATCCCTGGGACGGAAGGCTTTCGTTTTCGTATGGAAGCTGCGGCAGAGCCGGAGGTTGGTCGGATGCTACAAACGCTTGCAGAGGCAGTCAGCCTCGGTCTTCCCCGGGACGTGGAATCAACGCTCAGGGGTCTGCGAACCCCGTCGAGAATCCAGAATTTCATCAATCGGATTCCGTGGAACTACGGGGAAAACGGTCACACATCCCGATCCGTCGCCGGAGTGCTCGAATACAACGTGGCCCACTGCATCGAGGCGGCGTTTGTGGCTTCGGCGGCACTGGCCCTGAACGGCCACCCCCCCCTTCTGATGGACATGGGGGCCGCCCGGGGCGACGTGGACCATGTCGTGGCCCTATTTCGCCGCCGGGGGTTGTGGGGTGCGATTTCCAAGAGCAACAGCCCCCTGCTCCGCTATCGCGACCCGATCTACCGCTCCCTCCGAGAACTCTCGATCTCGTTCTTCCCCCAGTATGTGAAGGGGCGGAGAAAGACCCTCCGAACGTATTCCGTCCCGGTGGACCTGCGGAAGTACGACCCGGCCCTGTGGGTGACCCGGGCGGGCGACTGCTGCGTGGAGATGGTGGAGATCCTCACGGCTGCTCGCCACTTTCCGATCGTGCCCCCGGAGATGGAGGGCAACCTCCGGCCGATCGACGAGATCGAGGAGCGGGGCAGCCTGATCTACGAGCACGAGTGACGGCTGCGGCTCGCGGCTCGGGTCAGCTCTGGCGTGCCGGCTCGGGGACGGCAAAAGTCGCGTCGCGGGCGAGGATACGCCCCGATTGCTCCGCGAGCGTTCGCCGACCCCCAAGCCTCGGGTCAAACCTGGCGCTGCGGCTCACATCGCGGCCTGGCCGAGCAGCTTCCGGAGGGCGGTGATGGCGATTTCCCCGAACTGCCGCGGCGGCACGCCCCAGAGGCCGGGATTATGGAGCTCCACGGCCACGGCTCCCAGGTAGCCGATCTGCTCGAGCCTTGCGATGAGGTCGGTTGGGGGCGAGTTGCCCTCGCCCGGCAGGATCCGATCGGCGTCGCTCGCCATCTCGCGCGGCACGTCGGTGATGTCGGAGAGGTGCACGTGGGCGAGCGTCTCTTTCGACAGAAGACCGAGGTCGAGCGGTTTGCTCGGGCCGACGGTGAAGTGAAACCAGTCGAGGCAGAGGCCCAGCGCCGGGTGTCCCACGTCCTCCACCACGGCCAGAGCCGACTGGAGGTTGTTGGGGAAGGCGGCCCGAGCGTCGAACTCCAGGGCCAGCCGCACGCCGGAATCGGCGGCCCGCTTGGCGGCCTCGACGAGGCTGGCCGAGAGGCGGCCGAGATCCTGGGGCGAAAGCGGCCCGAAGGCATCGCCCGCGACGACGAGCACGGGGATGCCCAACTCGCGGCAGAGCGTCAGCCGACCCTCGAAGGTCTTCCAGTGTTCCCGGCGGGCCTCGCCCTGGCTCGTGAGCAGGCCTCCCTGAAAGCTCGCGGCGACGGCCGCCATGCCCTGCCGAACGAAGAGTTCTCGCAGGATCTCCACCGGGCGGTCGGCGAGAAAACCGTCGGCCTGGCCGAGCCAGAGATCGACGGCATCGACATGGCCCGCCGCGTAGTCCTCGAGGATCGTCTCGAGCGGGCTCTCAAGACTCGAGACCGTGGCGATCGCAGGCTTCATCCGAGCCGATCCCGCAGCAGGTCCACCACCTCGGCGAGCGGCAGCCGCTCCTGAGCGAGCGAATCGCGGTCGCGGAGCGTGACCGTCTTGTCCGACAGGGTCTGGCCGTCGATGGTCACACACCAGGGCGTGCCCGCCTCGTCCTGCCGGGCGTAGCGGCGGCCCACGGAGCCCTTCTCGTCGTATTGGCAGGGCATGTGCCGCTTGAGGCTCCGGTAGAGCTCAATGGCGACTTCAGGCATCCCGTCCTTCTTGACCAGCGGAAGAATGGCCGCCTTCACCGGGGCCAGGCGGGGGTGCAGTTTCATCACCGTCCGGCTCCGGGGCTTGCCGTCTTCGTCGGGCACCTCGTCTTCGTGGTAGGCATCGCACAGGAATGCGAGCACCGCCCGATCAGCGCCGGCCGAGGGCTCGATCACATGGGGCACGTACCGCTCCCTCGTGATGTCGTCGAAGTAGGAGAGATCCTTGCCGCTGCCGCGGTGCCGGGGCTTCCCGTCGTCGCCGGTCTCGACCACGAGTGCGCCGTCGCGGCGGACGAGCTTGCCCTCCATGTGGCTGCGGAGGTCGAAATCACCGCGGTGGGCGATGCCCTCAAGCTCACCGAATTCGCCCTCGGCCAGGAATGGAAACGCGTATTCGATGTCGGCGGTACCGACGGAATAGTGGGAAAGCTCATCTTTGTCGTGCTCCCGCAGCTGGAGCTTGCCCTCGGTGAGCCCGAGATTGAGATACCACTTCCAGCGACGGTCCCGCCAGTAGCGATACCACTCGGAGGAATCGGCAGGCCGGCAGAAGAACTCGATCTCCATCTGCTCGAACTCACGGGACCGGAAGGTGAAGTTTCTCGGCGTGATCTCGTTGCGGAAGCTCTTCCCGATCTGGGCGATGCCGAAGGGCACCCGCACCCGCGAGGTGTCGCAGACGTTTTTGAAGTTGACGAAGATACCCTGGGCGGTCTCCGGCCTGAGGAACGCTCGGTCGTCATCGTCGCCGGCCAAGGCGCCGATCCGCGTCTCGAACATCAGGTTGAATTCGCGCGGTTCGGTCAGCGTGCCGGCCGCGGAAGCATCCGGGCCGATCGCCTCGGCCAGGGCCACCCCGGCCGCGACCGCGGCGGGAAGCGGGAGCGGCTCCCCTTCCCACTCGATCTCCTCGACCTGCTTGGCCCGCAGACCGAAGCACTTCTGGGCCCGGGCGGTCAGTTCCGTCGGCACGTCGTCACCGGAGGCGTCGGTCGTGACAAAGGCCCGCTTGCCCCGGTGGACCGCCCAACGGCCGCTGAGGTGGTCGTAGCGATACCGCCGCTTCGACTCGCGGCAATCAATCATCCAATCGTGAAAGAGATCGAAATGGCCCGAGCACTTCCAGACCTGCGGGTGCATGATGATCGTGCAGTCGAGGCCCGCCATTTCGTAGGGCGACGGGGCGCCGGCCAGCGTGGCCAGTTCGTCGTGGCCCGCCACCATGTCGTGCCACCAGCAGTCCTTCAGATTTCGCTTCAGGGCCACGCCCAGGGGCCCGTAGTCCCAAAAGCCGTTGAGACCGCCGTAGATCTCGCTCGACTGAAAGATGAAGCCGCGGCGTTTGGCCAGCGACACGATGCGGTCCATCCGCGACTGGTCGTTCGGTTTGCTCATGAAAAGAGGCTGCAAGAGGGGGGCAGGCACCGCACCCGGGGCCTGAACTGGTATCACGAGGCTCGTACCTTACCCAGATTTGGTGGCAGGCACCATTTCAGCCTGGTTTTGAGCCTGAGTGGCCGCGATCATCGATCGCTCCGCCGGAACAGAGCCGTTTCTCTTTCTCGTCGGGGGCCTACCATAGTGGAGGTCCTGCGACCCGACGATCATCTTGACCCCGATTTCGAGCTGCCAGTGTCTGCCGATCCAGCCACCTTCGCCCCACCCTTGCCAACCGCCTCTGGCAGCCAGGTCTCCGGTGGCGTCGACAAGACGGGCGACCGCGTCCGTGGGATGTTCGCCGAGATCGCTCCCCGTTACGACCTCGCCAACCGGATGCTCTCAGGCGGCATCGACGTGCTCTGGCGGCGAGCCACGGTGCGGCGGGCGCCGCCGCCGGCTGCCGGGGCGATCCTCGACGTCTGCTGCGGCACCGGAGACCTTGCGCTCGCCTACGCGGCCAAGGCGGGGCCGAACGTTCGGATCGTGGCCAGCGACTTCTGCCGACCCATGCTCGACCGGGGCGCAGAGAAAGGAGCCCGGGCGGGCCGGCCGATCGAATGGGTCGAGGCCGACGCCATGGCCCTGCCCTTCCCGGATGCGACGTTCGATCTCGTGACCGTCGCGTTCGGTCTGCGAAACATCGCCGATACGAGCCGTGGCCTGGCCGAGATGGCCCGGGTGACAAGGCCTGGCGGCCGATTGGCGATCCTTGAGTTTTCGTTGCCTCGCTCCGCTCTGATCCGACACGGCTATCTCTGGTACTTCCGCAACGTGCTGCCGCGGCTGGGCAACGCCCTGGCCCGCAACCGGTCGGATGCCTACACCTATCTCAACCAGAGCGTGGAGGAGTTTCCGTCGGGCGAGCGGCTCGCTGCGGTGGTACGTGCGGCGGGTTACGAGGCCGTGACGATGCTCCCGCTCACGTTCGGAATCGCCACGCTCACCATCGCCACACGGGCAGCGACTGCTGCGGCTTCCGCGGGGGCTGCAGTGAATGGCTGATACGTTCCCGCTCGTCGTGGCGATCACTGGAGCCTCCGGGGCTCCCTACGGCGTCCGCCTACTCGACGTGCTCCTGGCCGCAGGCCGGGAGGTGCACCTGATTGTCAGCCCCGCGGGGCAGGCGGTGATCGCAGAGGAACTCGGCAGGCGAGTCGACCTCGAATCGCTGGATCCGCTGGTTTTGCTCGGCCACCCCCCACCGGCCGCCGGCCGGCTGCATCTCCATCACTACCGCGACCTGATGGCCCCGATCGCCAGCGGCTCATTTCTCACAGCGGGCATGGTGATCTGTCCCTGTAGCGGCAGCACGCTCGCGGCCGTGGCCCACTCCATGGGCGAGAACCTGATTCACAGGGCCGCGGAGGTTCACCTCAAGGAGCGGCGAACGCTCGTTGTTGTGCCGCGTGAGACACCACTCTCGCTTCCGCAGCTTAAAAATATGCAGGCCATCCACGAGGCCGGGGCCGTCGTACTTCCGGCTTCCCCTGGTTTCTACGCCAAGGCTGAAACCGTGGCTGATCTCGTCGATTTCGTCGTCGCTCGCATCTGCGACCAACTCGGCGTTGCCAACTCCTTGATCCGCCGATGGGGCACGGAGGCATGATGGCCACTTCCACGATCACCCCGGCGGCTACGGACCACCGCACCGCGGCGGAGTCTCCGGCGAGGCTGAACCGGGGGCGGCTCGGCACCTATCTCGAACTCGTGCGGTTCAGCCACACGATCTTCGCCCTGCCCTTCGCCGTCATGGCCGCGTTGATCGCGATTCATGCCGATGGGCAGGGCGGCTCGGCCGGCTTTACGCAGTCGCTCGTCCTCCGGATGCTCGGCATCCTGGCCTGCATGGTGACGGCCCGCACGGCCGCGATGGCTTTCAACCGGCTTGCAGACCGCACGATCGACGCTGAAAACCCCCGCACCGCCAATCGGCACCTGCCGCGGGGCGACGTGTCACCCCGGAACGTGCTCCTCCTCGTCGTTGCCTCTGCGATCGGCTTCATTGCCGCCACGCTGCTGTTTCTGCCCAATTGGTTGCCGCTTGTCCTCGCGCTGCCGGTACTCGCCTGGCTGCTCGGCTATTCATTTGCCAAGCGATTTACGTCGCTCGCACACCTCTGGCTGGGTGCGGCCCTGGGGCTGGCGCCCGTCGCCGCCTGGATCGCCCTCCGCGGCGAGACGCTGCTCCACGATCCGGCCGACATGACGCCCGCCCTGATCCTCGGATTGGCCGTCACCGCCTGGGTTGCGGGTTTCGATATCATCTACGCCTGCCAGGACGCCGGCTTTGATGCCTCCCACGGCCTTCACAGCGTGCCCGCCCGGGTGGGCGTGGCTGCGGCGCTCACCCGGGCAAAGTGGCTCCACATCGCCACGCTCCTGCTGCTGGCCCTGCTCCCGCAGGCTGTGCCAGAACTCGGCGCGATCTACTGGGTCGCCGTCGCGGCCATTGCCGCGTTGCTCGCCTGGGAGCATGCTCTCGTGCGGCCAGACGACCTCTCCCGCGTCAACCAGGCCTTCTTCACCGCCAACGCCGCCATCGGCCTCGTCCTTCTGGCCGCGATCGGCATCGACCTCTGGGTGTGACGATCGTCGCTCCAGTTGCGAATTCCGCCCGCCTGCGGTTCTCTAGGTGAACCCGGGGTCCAGGACGGTCCCCCCAACCGAGGAGATTCCTCTTGATCCGCGCGATAACGCCGTCTCTGGATGCGATTCGTGAGAAAGTGGAGAACGGAGAGCGGCTTACGGCTGCCGAAGCGGAGTCTCTCTGGGATCCAGCCATCGACCTTCACGAACTGGGGGAACTGGCAAATCTCGTCCGCGAGCGAAAGAACGGTAATTTCGCCTACTACAACATCAACACCCACCTAAACCCCACCAACGTGTGCGTCTATCGCTGCACATTCTGCGCGTTCCGAGCCGACCTCCGAGACGTGCGGGGCTATGTGATGAGCGACGAGCAGATCCTGGCCCGGGGCCGAGAAGCGGTCGAGGCGGGTTCGACGGAGATGCACATCGTCGGCGGCCTCCATCACCAGAAAGACTACGACTGGTATCTGAACCTGATCCGCATCCTGCATGACGCCTACCCGGCCCTGCACCTCAAGGCCTGGACGCCGGTCGAAATCAACTGGTTTTGCCACCTGACCAAGCGGAGCATCCGCGACATCCTCGTCGAACTCAAGGATGCCGGCCTCGGTAGCCTGCCCGGAGGCGGGGCCGAAATCTTCCATCCGGAGATTCGCGACAAGATCTGCGAGCACAAGGCCGACACCAAGGAATGGTTTGATATCCATCGCACGGCGCACGAACTCGGGCTCCGCAGCAACGCCACGATGCTCTACGGTCACATCGAGAATGCCTACCACCGCACCGATCATCTCGTGCGGCTGCGGGAACTCCAGGATGAGACCGGCGGCTTCCAGACCTTCATTCCGCTCGCGTTCCACCCAGACAACACCCGGCTTTCACACATCCCCAAGCCGTCGCCGGCCATGAGCCTGCGGACGATGGCGATCAGCCGGCTGGTGCTCGACAACTTCGACCACATGAAGGCCTACTGGATCATGCTCGGCATCGGCACGGCCCAGGCCGCCCTCGCCTACGGAGCCGACGACCTCGACGGCACGGTGCGGCACGAACTCATCTACCACGACGCCGGGGCGACGACACCCGAGGTTCTGTCGGTCGATGACATCACCCGGTTGATCCGCGAGGCGGGCCGCGAGCCGGTGGAGCGCGACACGCTCTATCACCGCGTGGAACGAACCGGAGCCACCTGGCGGACCATGGAGCCGATCTATCAGGGTTGACGCCCTGCCGGAGCGGCCCCGGCCAAATCAGGCGAGTGAAGACGGTCTCGCGCTGCTCGTGCCAGGAACCCCGCAATCTTCCGCGGGGTATACTCGAGACTCGGAAACGCCGCCGCCGGGAACTCGCCCATGTGGATTTTGCCGTGGCTTGCAGGAGCAACGCTCTGCTGCACCGTGGCCACCGCCCAGACTCTGGAAGCCCAGGCGACCGAGTTTCTGAGGCAAGGCCGGCTGGCGGAAGCGGACGTGGTCGCCAAGCAGTTGGTGGAGGAAGCGACCACGCAGAATGGGCCGGAACATCCGACCACGGCCCGCTGCCTCAACGACCTCGGCTTCATGTACTACAGCCACGCCAAATACCCCGAGGCTGAAACCTACTATTCCCAAGCTCTCGCCATCCAAGAGAAGGCGATCGAACCGGATCACCCGGACTTGATCCGCAGCTTGAACAACATCTCGATGCTCTACCTGAAGCAGGAGAAATACGCCGCGGCGGAGCCCTTCGTGAAGCGGGTTCTGGAGATCCAGGAGAAGAAACACGGCCCGGAGCACGTAACAACAGCCGTGTGCCTGAGCAACCTGGCGGCTCTGTATGACAAGCAGGGCAGGCTCGATGAGGCCGAAGTTCTCTGCAGACGAGCCCTGGCCATCTTCGACAAGACCTACGGCCCTGACCATAAAGCCACGGCGTTGAGCCTGAGCAACCTCGCCATCTTGTCCCAAAAGCAGGGCAAGTTCGACGAGGCTGAGCCTCTCTTCAAGCGGGCGATCGTGATCCTGGAGAAACTGCTGGGGCCAAACGATCCGAACACGAAGAACGTGAGAGATGCGTTTGCGGCGATGCAATTCAAGCGGGACTGGGGCAAGGTTACGCCGAGCCCGCAATGAGCCCTCTGTGGGCCGGCCCGGCTCCCGCCGCCAGCCGCCCGGCGGACACCTTGTCAGAACCGCCAGCCGGCTCCGGCATCCACGAAGTAGCCCGCCGCGTCGCGGGTGAGGCCCCAGCCCATGCGGCAGCCGATCTCGAACGACGGCGTCAGCATGAAGTGGGTACCCGGGCCGGCAAACGGCTGCACCTTGTCGTTGGCCAGGCCCTGCGTCCAGCTGCCAAACCACTCGGCATGGACCTCCCAGCGATCCGTCACCGGCATCCGCAGTACCGTCGACGGCATCCAGCGGTCGAACCAGCCCTCCTCGCTCTCGGCACGGGCATACCGAATCGCGGTGTCAAACCTCCACTCGGCGGGCAACTCCCAGCCAAACGTGTAGGTAGCCGAAGGTTCGGTGCCCCAGATGTCGCCGGCAACGGGCGTGAACGCCTCCACGATGGCCGCACTCCGGGGCATCCAGCCTGCCTGGTCGGTGACTCGGAGCTTGCATCCGTAGAGCAGATTCGCCTCCTCTGTTCCGGCCTGGCCCTCCGGCGGCTCACCGACTTCAACGGCTGCAACGACGCTCCCCCCGGAGTTCTGCTCAAAGTTGAAGCCAAGCCGCCATTCGAAGCGTTCGCGCACGCCAAGCCTCACGAGCAGCTCCGGGAAGCTGTTCGTGGCCGGCAGACCGCGGTTGTCGATCCACACGTACGACGCTTCGGTCAGCACGGTGCCCACCTTCGCGGTCGTGGTCGCAGGCGTGAAGGCGTCTCGATCGGTGTCGAGTTCATGAAACTCCGCCCCGCTGAGCGGCGCGAGGCAGGCAAGCCATGTCATCACGACGACCGCAGTCGGCCTTCCGAGCCCCGTGATGTCCTTCGGCCGAGAGGTCATGGCTCCCATGGTTTCGGCACGACCGAGCCACAGGGTGCAAACTGCCGGCCAGAAACGGCTGTTCGGCCCCATGCGGCCCGACGGTCTCGGAAGCCTGGAGAAAACGGGCATGATGCGGCGGCTGCCACGCCAGCGCCAACCGAACTGCGGCTGCGGAGGTGTCCCACCGTCACTCCAGTTGGCCGTCGACGGCCAACTGGTGGAAGTAGTGGGGCACCTTCGCCTGGTTGGCCAGCAGCCACTCGATCGTGGGCTCGTGTCGCATCGCCTTGCCGATCGCTTTCGCGGTGGCTTCGCGGTTGGTCCGAAACAGCACCTCCGGATCGTAGGCCGCGTCCACAATTCCCGGGTCGAGCCAGACCGAGACGATGATCCCGATCTCGTTGACCTTCTTCTTCGGGATGGCACCCGCCCGAACGGCATCGAGCACCCCATGGGCGATCGCCGCCTGAACGGTGCCCATCAGGATGTTGGTGTACTTCGAGTTGTTGACGGTGACCTTGCTCACCATCAGCGTCGCGGGCCGAACCTGGACGTCGGAGTTGAGGATCGCGAACACCCGAGTGTGGCCCTTGGTCTGGTCGCCGAGCAGGTTCGCGATCGCGTAACCCACCGGCCCGTCGAGTTCGCCCACCACGACCTCCGGCTCGGCGGCGCTCCAGGCCTCGTCGGCCTCAACAAGTGCCTCTCCGGTCCGCAGACCAATTCGGCCGCCGGCAGCCTTGAGCTTGCCCTTGGCATCCTGCTTCTTCTTCGCCATGCCCGCTGCTTCTCCTGGGTTGTGAACGGGCATTCCGAGGCCCGGTCGCCGACCAGCATAGCGGCAACGCGCATCCCGTTCGAAGCGTGCGATCAGGCCACGCGGGGCGTGTCGGCGAGGGAGAGGTTCGGGGCGAGCATCGCGGCGATCGCCGGCTCGAAAAGGGTGTCGGCCGCTGCCGGCTCCTCCTGCACCGTCGGCTGGCCCTCCAGCCAGGTGTGATCGACCAGCTCGATCCGGCCGTCGAGGTGCTCGACGAGCGCCGTGCAGTGCTCCATCCAGTCACCGCAGTTGAAGTACTCGACGCCGTCGATCTGCCGGATCGCCGGCACGTGGATGTGGCCGCAGATCACCCCCGTGCAGCCCTTCTTCTTGGTGTAGCGGGCCACGAAGTGCTCGAAATCGTTGATGAAGTTCACCGCCCGCTTCACCTTGCTCTTGAGCAGCGAGGAGAACGACCAATAGGGATAGCCGAGCGACCGGCGGGCGATGTTCATCCACTTGTTGAGGTGCAGGGCCAGGGTGTAGGCCCGGTCGCCGAGGTGATAGACCCAGGCGGCATGCTTCGTGAGATGGTCGAAGAAGTCGCCGTGGATCACGAGCAGCCGGCGGCCGTCTGCCGTTTCGTGGATGCACAGGTCGACGAGCTCCATGTGGCCGAAGGCCTGGGGGGAGAAGGTGCGGAGAAACTCGTCGTGATTGCCCGTGACGTAGACGATTCGGGTGCCGCGCTTGAGCATCCCCAGGATTCGGCGGACTACGAAGCTCGACGTATCGGTCCAGTAGAACGACCGCTTCAGCTTCCAGCCGTCGATGATGTCGCCGACGAGATAGAGCCGGTCAGGCTCGATCCGGCCGAGAAAGGCGAACAGTTCCTCGGCCCGAGAAAATCGGCACCCGAGATGGACGTCGGAGATAAAAAGGGAACGAACCCGCATCCCAAGGGCTCCGTCGATTCGAGGAGGCCCGCCGCGTCGACCGCGATCGGGACTGCCGTCCCTGGAAACCGTACCGTCCGCATCGGCAAATCGGCAGCGCGAAAAGCCGTGAGAATTCGATGAGGGCAGGTCGTCTCAGCCCACCTGGCCGAGGCCGAGCATCTCGCCCCAGCGGTCGATCACGAGCTTCCGCAGCCGGTCGTACTTCGGATCGGCGAGCTCCGGGGCGGTCTCGAAGATCGCCAGGGCGTCGCGCCGGGCCTCTGCCACCACGGCCCCGTCGCGAAGAAGGTCGGCCAGGTAGAGCGGCGGGGCGCCGCTCTGCCGGGTGCCCACCAAGTCGCCGGGGCCCCGCAGCCGCAGGTCCTGCTCGGCCAGGTCGAAGCCATCGCAGCTGGCGACGAAGGCATCCACCCGGGGATGGGGCTCGTCGCCCGAGCCGGTCACCGCCCCGCAGATGCCGCGAGTGGGACCGCGGGCCACCCGGCCGCGGAGCTGGTGGAGCTGGGCCAGGCCGAACGACTCGGCGTCGAGGATCGTCATGAGTGTGGCGGCCGGCACGTCGATGCCCACCTCGATCACGCTCGTCGCCACGAGCACGTCGAGCCGGCCGGCCCGGAAGTCTTCCATGATGCCCGCCTTCGCGACCGGTTTGAGCCGGCCATGCACGAGGCCCAGCCGAAAGGCTTCCAAGGGCCCGTTGGCCAGCTCCTCGAACGCCGAGGAAATGCTCGCCAGATCCCGCTTCGACTCCTCCACCGATGGCACCACCACATAGCCTTGGCGACCGGCGGTGAGCTTGCCCCGGAAAAACTCCCACCAGCGGTCGAGTTCCGCCGGCGTCACCCGGTAGGTGGCCACCGGCTGGCGACCCGGCGGCTGGCCGTCGAGCACGGAGATGTCGAGGTCGCCGTAGACCGCATGGGCGATCGTGCGGGGAATCGGCGTGGCCGTCATCACCAGCGTGTGCGGCTCGGCCTCGCCCTGCTGGAGCACCGCCCGCTGGAGCACCCCGAAGCGATGCTGCTCGTCGATCACCACGAGACCGAGCTGGCGAAACCTCGCCCCGCCACAGACAAGGGCCTGGGTGCCCACCACGATGTCGGTCTGACCCGCGGCGATCCGGCCAAGAATCTTCTCCCGCTGCTTCGCCGTCTGCCCGCCCACGAGGAGCTGCACCTCGACGCCGCTGCCGGCGAGCAGCCGCTCGAGGCCCGCGAAGTGCTGCCGGGCGAGCAACTCCGTCGGAGCCATGATCGCGGCCTGGTAGCGGGCCGGCCTCGCGCCGGATGCGGACTCCACGGTGGCCGGCTCACCAGGGGCTGCCTCCGCCGCGGCCGCCTCTCCCGCGACGCTAGCAGGCTTCACCGGCGTGGCCACCGCGGCGAGCATGGCATAGGTCGCCACGGCCGTCTTGCCGCTGCCCACGTCGCCTTGGAGCAGGCGGTTCATCGGCTCGGATCTCGCCAGGTCGGTCGCGATCTCGCCGCAGACCTTCCGCTGCGCCGCCGTGAACTCGAAGGGAAACCGGGCCCGGATCCGGGCATCGAGCCGGGCGTCAACGGCGATCGCCGGGGCGGCATGGGCCCGCTTCTGCTGACCGCGGTGCATTCGCAGGGCCAGCTGGAGCATCAGCAGCTCCTGATAGACGAACCGGCGGTGGGCCGCCGTGATCATCTCGGCGCTGGCCGGACAATGGATCTGCCGCAGAGCCTCGTCGATCGGCAGGAGATGCTTCTCGGCGAGCGTCTCCGGCGGCAATGCCTCGGGAACGATCGTCGCGGCATGATCGAGCGCCGCCTGCACGGCCAGCCGCACGTGTGACTGCTGCACGCCCTCGGCCAGGGGATAGATCGCCAGCCACTCCGAGGCGTGGGCCTGCTCGTCGGCGGTGAGCCAGCGGACTTCCGGATGGGCAAACTCCCAGCCCTGCCGGCCGCGGCGGGGCTGGCCGGCGATGACCACCCGCATCCCAGGCTCGAATCGCTTGGCCATGAAGGGCATGTTGAACCAGATGGCCTTGACCCGGTCGCCTGCTGCGGCCTCGATCGTGACGGTCAGCATCGCCCGGCCCTGGAAGGTGGTGCGGCTGGCGACGTCGGTCACCAGACCGGCCACCGACGCATGTTCTCCCTCGACCAGATCGGCGATCGCATGGGCCCCCGAGAAGTCCTTGTAGTCTCGAGGAAAGTGCATCAAGGCGTCGCGGACGGTCATGAGTCCCAGCTTCGCCAGCCGCTCGGCCCGGGCCGTGCCCACCCCCGGCAGCCGCTCGAGTCGGGTCGTGAGGCTCGGCTCGGCGGTGTTCGGCAAGGCTTCCATGAAGCCCAGGATTCTACCGCCGCAGGTCGGCCTGGAGCTGCTTGTAGGCCTCGACCGCCATCCGGTCGCAGGCCTCGTTTTCCGGGTGCCCAGAATGCCCGGCGACGTGGGAGAAGCGGATCGTGTGGGCCGACGCCAGCCGGTCGAGTTCCCGCCAGAGGTCCTCATTCTTGACCGGCACGAACTTCCCTTTCTCCTTCCGCCGCCAACCCTGGGCCTTCCACTTGGGCATCCACTCCGAAAGCCCGGTGCCCACGTAGACGCTGTCGGTGACAAGTTCCACCTTCGTCGGCCGCTTGAGCTGCGCGAGACCGCGGACGACGGCCGTCAGCTCCATGCGATTGTTCGTGGTGTCGGGCTCGGCCCCGGAATCGGCCAGCTCCTTGCCGGTGCCCGGATGCCGCAGGATGAAGGCCCAGCCCCCCGGGCCCGGATTGCCGCTGCAGGCGCCATCGGTGAAGAGCACGACTTCGGAGGCGGGTTCAGCGGGCATGAAAGCCTTTCGTGATGCGTGGGGCCCCGACCCGGCCGGCGCTCAGGCCACGCCCCGGGCGACGGCATCGAGCCGGGCATCGTCGGCTTCGTCGAGCTCCAATTGCAAGGGCAGCCGCACGGTAAAGCGGCTGCCCCGGCCGAGCTGGCTCTCGAGAGCCACATCGCCGCCGAGCAGCCGGCAGAGTTCCCGCACGATCGAGAGGCCCAGGCCTGTGCCGGAAAACTCACGGGTCATGGCATCATCCCGCCGAAACGCGTTCCCCTGGCGAAACTTCTCGAAGATCGTCTGCTGCTCGTCGGCGGCGATCCCCACGCCCGTGTCGGCCACCTCCAGGAGAAACTCCCGCGGCGGCCCCCCTCCGGCCGGCTCCGCCAGTCGCCCGATCACGTCGACCCGTCCCCCCTCGGGCGTGAACTTCACGGCGTTGGAGAGCAGATTGGCCAGGATCTGCTGCACCTTGGCCTGGTCCTGCTCGATCGCGTCCAGCCCGGGGCCGATCTCGAAGGCCAGCTCGATGTGCCGCTTTTCCGCCAAGGGGCGGGCCATGTCGCACTGGGCGCTCACCACCGCCTCCAGCCGAAACACCGTCGGCCTGACTTTCATCTTGCCCGCTTCGATCTTCGCCAGGTCGAGAATGTCGTTGATCATTTCCAGAAGCATCCGCCCGGAGGTGCGGATGTTCTCGACGTACCGCCGCTGCTTGGCGTCGAGCGACTCGATCGAGCCAAGCACGTCGGAGAAGCCGATGATGCTATTGAGCGGCGTGCGAAGTTCGTGGCTCATCGTGGCCAGGAAGTCGCCCTTGAGGCGGTTCATCTCGTAGAGGTTGAGGTTCGCCTGGGCCAACTCGTCCACCTTCTCGTCGAGCGTGTGATTGGCGGTGCGGAGCTCCTGCTCGGTGTCGATCAGTCCGCGGAGCATCCGATTGAAGGCCACGCCCAATTCCTCGAATTCGTCGGCGGTGTGGATGTCGGCCCGGGCCTCGACGTTACCCCGCCGAACCTCGTCGGTGACGTCGCGAAGGTGCTCGAGCGGCTTCACGATCACGTAGCGCACGATCGCGTAGGCCACGAGCATCGCGAGAAAGACCGTGATGATGGCGGTGGCGAGCAGGATCGACCGGTTCCAGTTGATCGCCTTGCGGGTGGCGGCATCGGGCATCACAAGCTTGACGACGGCCATCAGGTCGCCCTCGGCGTACCGCGGCCGCTCACTGCCACCGGCTGCCGCCGGCCCCCGGTACTCGTGGCAGAGCCCGCAGTCCTGGCGAAACCGGATCGGTTGGTAGTAGTGGTATTCCGAGTTGTCTTCGGTCCGGAAGTCGCGGCATTCCACCGTGCCCGCGGCGGCCCCGAGTGCCGCCGTCGGCTGCGGCAGCGATGGCGTCTCCTGCTCAAAGGCCTCGAGCACCGCCCGGTCGAGCCGCTTGTAGGCAGCCTGCTCCTCGGGCGAAGCGTCAGGCTTCAGCAGCCGCCATTGATACTTCTCCCGCGCGAGCCGCTTCTCGAGGCTCTCGATCGTGCTCGCGTATTGCTGCTCCTTCTCCAGGGCCTTCCAGTGCACCTGGAGCATGACGGCGTCGACCACGTGCCTCCCCGTGGCCCGACTGCTCGAATACACGAGCTGCTCCGTCCGGTTGCCATACCACCAGAAGCTGCCCGCGATCAGCACGAACAGGCAGAGGCCGAACAGGAAGCGGACCTTCCGTTCGAGGCTCGTCTCGCCGAGGATGTCGCGGAGGGATCGGTAGGACATGGGCGGCTCTTCGCCACCATCCTACCCCGTCATCGTCCGGGCGTCGGTCCGTGAATCGCTACAGCATCTCGACCGGATCGACATCCACGATCCAGGCGATGCCGTCGGGGGTCTTGAGGCCGGCCGTGGCCCGCTGCACGAGCTGCCGCAGCGCCGGCCCGTCGGGGCCGTGCACCTGGAGGTGCCAGCGGAACCGTTCGCGAAGCCGCGGGATCGGGGCCGGCGCCGGCCCGAGCACCCGCACGCCTCCGGCCATCGGCTCCGCTCCGGCCCGCAGCCGATCGACCAGCGTGCCGGCCCACTCGGCCACCCGCCGCTCGTCCGCGCCCCGCACCACGAACCGGATGACGTGGCCATACGGCGGATAGAGCAGCGCCTCGCGGATCGGCAGTTCGCTCCGCACGAAGGCCTCGTAGTCGTGGGCCGCCGCCGCTCGGATCGCCGGGTGGTCGGGCGTGCTCGTCTGCACCACGACGCGGCCCCCGAGCGGTCCGCGGCCGCTGCGGCCGGCGACCTGGGTGACGAGCTGGCAGGTTCGTTCCGCCGCCCGAAAGTCGGCCAGATGCAGCGCCGCATCGGCGTTGACCACGCCCACGAGCATCACGTTGGGAAAGTCGAGCCCCTTGGCGATCATCTGGGTGCCTACGAGGATGTCGATCTGGCGATCGCGAAAGGCGTCGAGCGTCCGCTCGTGGCTACCGCGGCTCCGCATCGTGTCGGTGTCCATCCGGGCCACGGCCGCGTCGGGAAACGTCCGCCGCACCTGCTCCTCCAACCGCTGCGTGCCGGTACCCCGCTGGACGAGTCCGGGGGACCGGCACTCGGGGCAATCGGCCGGCACCCGGGTGACGAGGCCACAGCCGTGGCAGATGCCCCGGCTACCCGGCTGGTGGAGCGTGAGCGCGATATCGCACTGCGGGCAGTTCATCGCATGACCGCAGGCCTGGCACTGCACGTGGGTGGCGAAACCCCGTCGGTTCAGCAGCAGCATCACCTGGCCGCCGGCGTCGAGCGCCCAGCGAATCCCGGCGGCCAGCCTCGGACTCACCGCCCCGCGGGAGCGAGCTCCCCGTTCCCGGAGATCGACGGTGATCACGGCCGGCAGTTCCGCCCCGCCCACGCGATCGGCCAACCGACACATCCGCCACTCGCCCGAAAGGCAGCGGGCAAAGGTCTCGAGCGCCGGCGTGGCGGAGCCGAGCACGAGCGGCACCCGCTCCGCCCGGGCGATCCATTCGGCGACCTCCCGGGCGTGATACCGCGGGGCAGTCGCCTGCTTGAACGAGCTTTCGTGCTCCTCGTCGATCACGATCAGTCCAAGCCGCGGCGTCGGAGCGAAGATCGCCGACCGGGCGCCGACGACCACGTTCACTCGGCCGGCTGCGATCTCCCGCCACTGGGCGTGCCGCTCGGCGGGCGTCAGATGGCTGTGCAGCACCGCGACGGTGCCGAACCGGGCCCGGAATCGATCACACGTCTGGGGCGTGAGGCTGATCTCGGGCACGAGCACGATCGCCTGCCGGCCA
Organism: Candidatus Kuenenia stuttgartensis; assembly: GCA_945891385.1. Lineage (GTDB taxonomy): Bacteria > Planctomycetota > Planctomycetia > Pirellulales > UBA1268 > QWPN01. The sequence goes on from CAMDDJ010000005.1 coordinate 66,343, forward strand.
TAGGAGACGGTCTCCTCGACCGCCTGGAGGTAGACCTCGGTCTTGCCGCTGCCGGTCACGCCAAAGAGCACGATCGTCTCGTGCCGCGATTCCCGCATGCAGCCGGTGATCGCGGCCAACGCACCGGCCTGGGCCGGCGAGAGCGCGGCTGGCCGGTCGTGGACGATCGCCGCCCGCTGGCCGCGGGCCGACCGGGCCACTTCCACCGACCCGACCTCCCGCAGGTGGCCCGTCTTCACCAGCCGGGCGACCACGGCCCGGCTGGCCCCCGAGGCTGCCGCCAATTGCTCGGCCGTGGCCGGTTCCATCGCGGCGGCGAGCACGCGGGCCTGGCCAGGCGTGGGCGAGCGGGGCGAGGCCAAGCCGCTGGCCACGAGCAAGGGCGAGATCCGTCCCTGCTGACGAAACCGCACACCCGCCGGCAGCACCGCCTCGAGCACCTCACCCCAGCGGGCCATCCACCGCTCGGCCATCCACTCGGTCAGGTCGAGCATCCGCCGGGACAGGAGCGGTCGGTCGTCCTCCACGCCGGCGATGCTCTTGAGCGGCTGCTGCGGCAACTCGTCCGACCGCACGGCCACGCAATAGGCGAGCCGCATCTGGTTCGCCTTCCCGAGCGGCACGCGTACGCGGCGGCCCGGCTCGACCGCAGCGGCCAGGGCTTCCGGCACCAGATAATCGAGCGGCTTGGCGATGCCATCGGGCAACACCACCGTGGCGATCGTGCCACGGCGGACGTCGTCTTCCTCCCACGCGGGGCGGTGGTCGAACAGATCCCGCTGAGTGGGCTGGTCAGGCGGCATGCCGCGAATTAGACCATATGGCGGCGGCGGTTCAGCCCGCCCGGATCAGGAGCACGGCACCGATGCGGATCGGGATCTACGGCGGAAGTTTCGATCCGGTCCACGCCGGCCACCTGCTCGCGGCGGAAACCGCCAGGGAACAGTCCCGGCTCGACCGCGTGATCTTCATGCCCGCCGCCGCGTCGCCCCACAAGTCCGGCATCAGACTCGCCGCCGCCGCCGATCGCCTCGCCATGCTCACACTGGCCACGGCGGGCCACGATGCTTTTTCCGTATCTCCGATCGAACTCGACCGCGGCGGCCCGAGTTACACCGTTGATACCCTTGGCGAACTCGCCCGAGCCCATCCACAGGACAAACTCGTGCTGATCCTCGGGCCCGACGCGCTGGCGAGCTTCGCCACCTGGCGGGAGCCGGCCCGGATCGCGGCGCTCGCCGAACTCGTGCCGGTGGAACGGGAAATGCTCGACGACGTGGCCGCGCTCGCAACCGCCGGAGGACTTGCCGCCGTCCTGGGACCAGAGGAAACGGCCGCCTTGGTCGCCCGGCGAGTGCGGATGCCGGCGATCGGCATACGGGCCACCGGCATCCGCGCGGCCATCGCAGCCGGACGCAGCATCCGCTACCAGATGCCCCGTGCTGTCGAGCGATTCATCCAGACGCACGGCCTCTACCGCTCGCGCTAAGACCAGCGAACGGGGATGACGAATGGGCACCCAAAGCGGAAGAGGCTCGGGGGTCGGCGAACGCTCGCGGAGCATCGGGGCGTATCCTCGCCCACGACGCGACTTTTGCCGCCCCCGAGCCGGCGATTCACCTACCGCGGATCCGATCTGACGGCAGCGAGCCGAGCAGCGAGGAGGCGGCTCTTCGGCTCGGTCGCGACCCGCGGATCCTCCGCCAACGCGGCCACGAGTACCGAAAGCCGCTGGGCGGGGGCCTGTTCGAGATTCACGAGCAGCGTCCTCACGCCACCCACGAGGCACAGCCCGCCCGGCAGATCACCGAGCAGCTCCTCCCGGACTTCGTAGCCGAGGTCGATCGCCACCTGCCGCGCTTCCTCGAGCAGCCCAAGGGTGTCATTCATAGCGTGAGCGGCTCCCGCCAGTCAGCGCGGGCCGCGGGAGGGCAGGCCACGCTCGACCCGTCGCTCCTCCATCGCCCGACGCCACTCTGTGTAACGGGCCCGCTCTTCGGGGTTCGTGCGATCGACCATCGATTTTCGCCAGCGATTTCGCTCTTCTTCCGAGCGACTTCCCCAGGACGAACTGCCCGGTCCCGGTGGTGGCCCCCCCGCGGGACGACTGCCCCCGGCCTGGGCCGAAGCTCCGCCCTGCCCGGAACCGCCGGCTTGTCCGCCCCCGACCGCGCTGACCAAGGCCCGGCCGGCCTCGAAGGCCTTCCGCATCATCTCTTCCTGGTCGATCTGTCGATCGATCTCAGCCTGCCGCTTCTCGGGCGGCTGGGCGAAGTAATTATCGATCCGGGCCCGGAAGGCCGACTGAAACATTCGCTGCCCCGACCGCTCCGCCTGCGGCCGAAGGTGCTCCGGCAAGGCCTCGACCTTCTGCCGAATCTCCATCATCGAGCTCATCATGGCGGTGGCGTCGGTGAGATTCGTCGGGCCCCCGCTCTGCCCAAACCGCGCCATGGCCTGATCCTGGAGTGCCAGGATCTCCGTGACCCGCGGATCGGTCGTGAATCGGATCCAGCCGGCGAGCCAGGCGATCAAAAATGCCAGCACCGCCACGAGCAGAATGACGGCGCCGGTGATCACCGCCCGGGAGGGGCCGCCAGCCGACGTCGCCGCGGGCGGGCTGGAACGGGAGGTTCGGGCCGTGGCCATGCTCATCGTCGCGGTGCTCCGGTCTGGGCGAGTGAAGGAGGAACGAAATCGGTCGGTCAGAGGTTCTCGACGTGGCCGTCGAGGTAGAGGAAGTTGCGGGCCCCCTCGGGAGGCGTAGGCCGGTCGTTGAAGTCGGTTTCCTCCGCGGTCGGCAGGAATTGGAAACCGCCGTGGAAGCCGCTGAACTCGTACATGATCCAGAGTTTGCTCGACGCGCCCTGGCTCCCGCGGTAGCTGAGGGCGTCTTCTCGGGTGCGGCCCACCGTCTTGGCGACGATCTTGCCCGTGTTCGGGTCGGTCACCGACGTGGTCTCGGTCAGCCGCCGGGCGGGGTATTCGTAGCTCGTGCCCTCGTATGGAACGCCATCGTATTCCGCCGGGCGGGCGGCTGTCGGGATCCGAGCCCAATTCGCAGCGATCTCCTGGGCCTTCGGCGAGCCCGGGTCGCGGATGAAATAGGTCGTGTCAGACGGGCAGCGGAAGCCCTGCCGATTGTTCTCCATGAACGGCCCGAGCACCGCAACGATGCTCGGCTTGATCGGCCGATTGGGCGCGTAAAAGGTCAACTCCTCACTCGGGATGATCGCCGCATCGGGAAAACGTCCCTTTGTCTTGCGGTCGAGATAGAGGTTCATCGCGATCCCGACCTGCTTGAGGTTCGACTTGCAGGCGGTGCGTCGGGCGGCTTCTCGGGCCGACTGCACCGCAGGAAGCAGCAGCCCGAGCATCAGCCCAATGATCGCGATGACGACCAGGAGTTCGACGAGGGTGAACGCCCGGCGTGGGTGGACCGGCGAGACGGGGTGCGGCTGCATGGCGGGGCGAAGCCTGTGGGTGAGGAAACGTGGAACGAATCAGCCCCGGGAAGTCCGGAGCACCGCATGTCGCGTCCCGCCCGCCCAGTCTGCCTGACACGCAGACTCTGGCGTTCGGGGCCGGAATCTTGGACGGGGCTGGGCCGACGACGGGGGCGGATGCGGTCCGCCCAAGTTCAACGGTCGAGAAGCCACGAAGGCTCACGCAACGCATTCTAGAGCCTGGACGACCGGGCCGACGATACCGGGATTCGGGGCGGAGTCTGGCCTGAATTCCACCCACCGTACGTTTTTTCCGTCTCGAACCGCCCCGGCTTCTCCTGGTTTGATGCACCCAAACGGCACCAGTTCCGAGACCGCCTGCCGGCTGCCGGAGAGCGCACCCTCCCGGGAGCTGATCCTCGTCAGGCGTGATCTGCCCGCCGCGGCATCCGATGGGGGTGCCGAACGGGAGCATGCCCTCCGCCGAGAACTCGACGCGGCCCGGGCGGCCCACGCCGCCCAGGTGGCCACGCTTCGCCGGCAGCTGCTCGAAGCTCGGAAGCAGGCCAGCCTCGGCGAACTCCTAGGCACCACCACCCACGAATTCAACAACGCGTTGACGACGATCCTCAACTACGCCCGACTCGGCCTCCGGCACCGGGATCAGCCCACCCGTGACAAGGCGCTCGAGCGAATTCTCTCGGCCGGAACCCGGGCGGCGAAGATCACGGCCAGTGTGCTCTCGATGGCACGCAGCGGCTCATCCCGATTCGAGCCGGTCGATCTCCAACTCCTCGTCGAAGACGTGCTCGTGCTCTTGGAGCGGGAGATGATGAAATACCGGGTGCAGGTCGAGCGGGAGTTTGCCGCCGTGCCGAAGGTCTCAGCCAATCCCGGTCAGCTCCAGCAGGTGCTGCTCAACCTGCTGGTCAACGCCCGTCAGGCGATGCCGAACGGCGGCAGGTTGATCCTCAGGCTCTCACTCGACGAGCCGGCAGGACTTGTCGATCTGATGGTGCGTGACACCGGCTGTGGAATGCCGCCCGAGGTGCTGCGGCGGATCTTCGAGCCTCACTTTTCCACCAAGAACGGCCCCGATGAGACAGGCAAGGGAGGATCCGGCCTGGGTCTGACCTCATGCCGTGAAATCATCGAGGCGCATCGCGGTCGCATCCGCGTGGAGAGCGCACCGGGGCGGGGCACGGCGATCACCGTGCGGTTGCCGATGCTGTCGGCTGATCAACGGCCTGCCTGAAGCCGCGCCGTGCCGCGGCCCGGGAACCGAAAGGTCGGCCGTTGTTCGTGTTGCCGCGAGCCGCCGGCGAGGGGTAGTCTTCGACACTCCACCCCAGTTTCGAGGACCGCATGGCTCGCTCGCTTCCCTCGCGATTCCGCTCGCTCACCCTGCTCGTCGGTTTCACGGCGGCCGCCATTGCCTCGCCGGCCGCGGTGCGAGCCGAAGAACGGCCCCCTCAGACCGATCGCGCCGCCGCCCGGGCTCCGGTCGTGCCTCCCGTCCCAGATGGGAGTCCTGAGGAACTGCTGGCCTACATCGAAGAACTTGGGAATCCGGCGGCCATGCCCACGTCCCGCGGTCGCCTGCGGTACTACCTCAAGAAGGCAGCCGCCAACACCGTCGAGGCGGCCGACCTGATCCTGGCCCGGACACGGCCGACCGATGCCATCCACGACCGGGCGCTGGCGGTCAAGTTCGACGGCCTCCAGACCCTGGCGAAGCTGGGGGAACCAGCAGCGGCCGGCAGGCTGGCTGAGTTCGCCGACTCCCTCGGCGACGCCCGTGACCCGGCCCTGGCTGCGGCCGCGCGGCGGGCAGCGATGACCGCGCGGGTCGAGGCGGCCCTGGCCGGCGGCCGGCCCGAGGCGGCGATCCCGCTGATCCCGGGCTTGGCTGCGATGCTCAAAGCCGCTCCGAACGACCAGGCCGTGGCCGAACCGGCGATCCGCATGGCCCTGGAACTCGCCCGGATGCCGGGCGGCGAACCGGCCGCAGCCACGGCCTTCGCCGCGTTTCTGCCGGCGCTCGAAGCGAGCTCCGATCCGGCGATCCGCAGCCGCGTCGAGGAAGTGGCGGGCACGGCCCGGCGACTGATGCTGCCGGGGCGGCCAATGCAGATCACGGGCACACTCCTCTCGGGCAAACCTTTCGATCAGCGGTCGCTCGTCGGCAAGGTGGTGCTGGTCGACTTCTGGGCCACGTGGTGCGGTCCGTGCGTCGCCGAGATCGGTAACCTGCGGGAACAGTACGCCACGTGGCACGACCGTGGCTTTGAAATCGTGGGAGTGAGCCTGGACGAAGACCGCGACTCCCTCGAGCAGTTCGTGCGGGCCAAGCAGATACCCTGGCCGATCCTCTATGAAGAACCACAGGGCCGTGGCTGGCGGCATCCGCTGGCGACCTATTACGGAATCACCGGCATCCCGACCGTCGTGCTGATCGGTCGCGACGGCAACGTCATCACCCTCGATGCCCGGGGCAAGAAGCTCGGGGCCGCCCTCGAGCAGCTCCTCGGCGAGCCGGCCGCCCGGATCGGGGCCAACTAGACCGCCCGACGGGACAACCGCTTCCTAAGGCGAACACGACGGCCTTACGCACTCTTCGGCCGGGCTTCACGCAGCGGGAGCACCTGCTCGGTGCCTTCCACATTCCGGTCGTTGATCACGTAGGTCGCCCCCTGATGATCGGGGAGGTCGAACATGATGTCGAGCATCGTGTCCTCCATGATGCTCCGCAGGCCCCGGGCCCCGGTCTCCTTCTTCATCGCCTTGCGGGCGATGGCCCTCAGGGCTTCATCGGTGAACTCGAGCGTGCAGTTCTCCAGCCCGAACATCTTCTGATACTGCTTCACGAGAGCGTTCTTGGGCTCGGTCAGCACCTGTACCAGCGCCGCCTCGTCGAGCGGCTGGAGCGAAGAGATAACCGGCAACCGGCCGACGAGTTCGGGAATCAGTCCGAATTCCAGGATGTCGTCGGAATCGACCTGCGGCAGAAGTTCGGCAAGGTCGGCGTCGCCCCGATGGGCCGAGGGCTGGCCAAAGCCGATCGTCCGCTTGCCCAGCCGCTTCGCGATGATCTTGTCGATGCCCACGAACGTGCCACCGCAGATGAAGAGGATGTTCGACGTATCGAGTTGGATGTACTGCTGCTCGGGATGCTTGCGACCACCCTGGGGCGGCACGTTGGCCACGGTGCCTTCGAGCATCTTGAGCAACGCCTGCTGCACGCCCTCTCCAGAGACGTCGCGGGTGATGGAGACGTTTTGGCTGGTCTTGCCAATCTTGTCGATCTCGTCGATGTAGAGCACCCCGCGCTGGGCCGCCTCGATGTCGAAGTCGGCGGCGTTGAGCAGTTTGAGGAGCAGGTTCTCCACGTCCTCGCCCACATAGCCGGCCTCGGTCAGGGTGGTGGCATCGCCGATCGCGAACGGCACGTCGAGGATCCGGGCCAGCGTGCGGGCCAGGAGGGTCTTGCCGCAACCAGTGGGCCCGAGCAGGAGGATGTTCGACTTGTCGACCTCCACGTCGCTCCCCTCACGGCCCAGATTGAGCCGCTTGTAATGGCTGTGGACAGCGACCGCGAGCACCCGCTTGGCATGCTGCTGCCCGATCACGTATTGGTCGAGGTGGCCAACGATCTCCCGCGGCGAGGGAATCGATGTAAAGAGCTGCTTGCTCGTGCCCCGCCGTCGCTTCTCCTGCTCGAGAATCGACTGGCAGAGCTCGATGCACTCGCCGCAGATGTAGACGTCACCCGGACCCTCCACGAGCGGCCCAACGTCGCGGTAACTCTTCCGACAGAACGAACAGAAGGCATTCTTCTTGGTCGTCCCGCCGGTGCCGCGGCGTCCCAGACCTCCCGAGTCTTTTCCGGATGGCATCAGATCAGTCCCTCTTACGCGCTGGCCCTGCGGGATCCGTCAGCGGCCAAGCCCGCGAACGGAGTTCGGGCACGCCGAGCCGCGTGTGCGGCTCGACGAGTGTTCTTATTCTTCGGAATTCTTCCTCGCTGAGCACACCCTCGTCCCGGAGGTTTTTGTAATCGACCAGCGTCTTTTCCCAATCGCCATGGTCTGCGCCGCCGGCACCTGCCGTCTCATCTGCCATCAGCCAGTGCCGCCGAGCCGCCCAGATCGCCGCTATGCCGCCTCCGAGAATGACCGCCAACACCAGGAAACCACCGAACAACGACCAGGAACCCAGCATCGTGCAGACTGCCTTCCGAACCCGATAGTCACGAACGATCGCACCCCAGAACTGGCCCGGCAGGCGGACCGAACGCCCGCGAGCCATGAGCATCAGGGAGCAACAGGACGCCGCAGTATGGCAGCCTCTCGCCGCCCGGGTCCACCGGAAAATCGCCCCAGGTTTCGCAGCTTCCACACCGGCGGGCGAGTCTCGCGATTTTTCCGATTCTGCGGAAAACGAGTGGGTTTGAGGGCTGGCCTCTGCCGATACCTCCCACTATGGGAGTTTCGGCGTTGATCCATCGACGAGACCGTTTCGCCATCCTACTGGTCGGCATCTCGCTCCTCGCACGCTGCTGCACGGCGGCGACCGCGGGCGGGGTGACCGATGCGGCCGGACTGCCCGAGATCGTGCGAACCAAGCATCGCTCGTTCGCAATCCCGTTCCGACTTCCGCCCGCACAAGATCCCGACGGCGATGCCGCGGCTCAGCGGGTGGTGCTGAACGTCTCGAAGGATCTGGGAGCGACCTGGTCCGCCGCCGGCGAGACGTCGCCCACGGCCGGGTCGTTCTCCTACACGGCCGACGTCGATGGCGAATATTGGTTTCGGCTCCGAGCGATCGACAAGAAGGGCCGCTCCCGCGGCGGCGAGGGGCCTGACATCCGCGTGCTCGTGGATGCGGCCGGCCCGCGGTTAGCCGCACGACTCTGGAAAGGCGGCGATGGCGAGATCGTCTGCCGGTATGCGGCCGCCGACGACAGTCTCAGGCTGGAGTCGCTGACCCTCGAGTACCGCGGCGTCTCCGACCGTGGGTGGAAGAGCGTAGCCGCCGACGCGGTGCTGGCCCGGGAGTCTCCCGCGCACCTGGTCGGAGAGGCGATCTGGTGGGCTGGGGAGAAGGTCGATCAGCTCACGGTTCGGATCGCCGTGAGCGATTCGGCTGGCAATCAGACGGTTCAACAGTTCTCGCTCGCGGCTACGGACCCGGAAGTCGACCAGTCGGCCCTGGCGGAGGAACTCGGTCTGCCGCCGCTGCCGACCGCCGACTCCAGTGGATCTGCCAATGCCGCAGCCGTCGGACCGCCCGGTGCGGTCGGCGGGGATCCGACCGCGAGCGTGCTGGCTCCGGCCGCTGCCGGTGGATCTGACTGGAAAGCTGAAACCGCCCGCTGGCAGACGGGAGATGCCTCTCCGTCAGCCGGCACGAGTCAACGCAAGGCGACCGCGGCCGGTCATCAGACGCGAATCACGGCGAATCTGCCGCTGCCGACCGCCAATCGATCCGGCAACCTGCCACCCTCCACCGCCGAATCTCCCATGCTGGCGATGCCGGAAAGTGCCGCTGCCGCACTGCCCGGCAGCGCTGGCCGAACCGGCGACAGCCACGCCGAATACCGCGGCCGGCCGCTCCACTTCTCCGCCTCCCGCAGGTTCTCCTGGGACTACGAAATGCCGGCCGTCCGGCGGACGGCCGGTCCGCTCAGGGCGGAACTCTGGACGACCCGAGACGGAGGCCTGACCTGGCAGCGGGCAGCGATCGACACTGACGGCCAGAGCCCGATCGACGTCGAACTTGCCGGCTCGGGGCTGTATGGCGTGCGGCTGGAAATGGTCGCGGACGTACCCGATGCCGATGCCGGACCGCGGAGCGGCGCCGAGCCCGATGCCTGGCTCGGCATCGACGAGGAGCCGCCCCAGGTCGAACTGATTGCGGTCGACCGAGACGAGCCCGCGGCCGGCGACGGCCTGGTGATCAGGTATGCCGTCCGCGACCCGCTGCTCCCGTCCGACGCAGTGCGTCTGGTCTACTCGCCCAACGCGGATGGCCCGTGGGCCACGATCGCAACCGGTCTGGCCAACGAGGGTGAGCATCGCTGGGAGCCCGCCCGCTCCGTTCCCGCCCGGGTCTATGTGAGGGTTGAAGCCACCGACGCAGCCGGGAACGCCGGCCACGCCGCGACCGCGGAGCCGATCTCGGTGGCACCGACCCGCTTCGGCGGCCGGCTCGGCGGCCTGAGGGTCCTGCCGACTCCATAGCAGTGCTCCGCACCGATCGATGCTCGTGATCGCTACACTCAGGCCGAGCGGTGCGGTTCAGGCGGGTGATTTCCTGAATCCATCGGAGTCAGGAGTTCCCGATCCGTGGCCACTGCCAGCCTCGCCCTTGATCTGCTCGTCGCAGCCGACGGCCTCGATATCGGTGACGCGGCCGTAGTCGTCCTGCACGGCAGCGACCCCTTCCTTTCCCGCCAGGTGCTGGTACGGCTGCGGGATCGGCTCTGCCCCGACGAGGCCGATCGGGCCTGGGCCTGGCGGGAATTCGACGGCGCCGATCCGCTCGATCCTCGCGACGTGTTCGACGAGGCTGCCACCGTGCCGTTGTTTGCATCAGCGACCAGAGCGGCCGTGGTGCGACAGGCAGACGGGTTCGTCTCGGCCAATCGCGAGGTGCTGGAAAAGCTCGCCGGCGGTTCGCGTGGACGGCGCGGTCTCGTGATCCTCGAGGTCAAGAGCTTCCCAGGAACCACGCGACTGGCAAAGGCGGCGACCAAGCACGGGCTCGTCATCGACACTTCGATCCCGGTCAAACACAATCTCGCGTCCTGGCTCAAGAAGTGGGCCGAGGGGACGCACGACCTCAAGCTCGCCACACCGACCGCTCAGCAACTCCTCGAGCGGCTTGGCGGTCACCTTGGGCTCGTCGATCAGGCCCTCGCCCGACTCGCCGCGGCGATTCCGGCGGCGGAGCGGCGGACTCAACTGACGCCGGAAGCCATCGAGGATTTCGTCGGCACCCCCGGCGAACGGACGGCGTGGGGCATGATCGACGCCGCCGCAGGCGGCCAGGCCCCGGTGGCGCTGGCGGAACTCGCCGTCCTGCTCGGCCAGGGCGAGAGTCCGATCGCGATCGCCGCCCAGGCATCGACCGTGCTCCGCAAGCTGGCGACGGCCGCCCGCCTCCTGGCACTTCCCGTTGGCCGAGGCCGGCCGGCGAGCATCGACGACGCCCTGCGAGAGGCGGGCGTGGCAGCCTGGCCCAAAGCCGTCGAGCAGGCCCGGGCGGCCCTGGGGCAGCTCGGCCCGGCCCGGGCTCGTCGGCTTCCGATCTGGTTGCGGGACCTCGACCTGTCCCTCAAGGGCGAAGCCTCCCGTGGCCTGCGATCCCGTCTGGCGTTGGAGCGGCTGTTCTGCAAGATGTGTCGCCAGGAATCCGCCTCCGCCTCCGGCCCACGGTCTCACTGACCGGCCGCTGCCGCAGGCCGTCGCCCCACCGCCCCCGGAGACTTCGCCGCGTGCAGCCGCCCGTCAACCAGGATCGTGACCGCTGGGAAAACCCCCTCGCCTCCCGCTATGCCTCGGCGGAAATGACCGGACTCTGGAGCGACAACCATCGCTATTCGCTCTGGCGGCGGGTCTGGCTGGCCTTGGCGGAGAGCGAGGCGGAGCTCGGCCTGCCGATCTCGGCCGGGCAGCTGGCGGAGATGCGGGCTCACCTCGACACGATCGACTTCGCCAAAGCCGCCGACTACGAGCGGCGGATGCGGCACGACGTGTTCGCCCACCTTCACGCCTTCGCCGACGACTGCCCGGCCGCCCGGCCGATCATCCATCTCGGGGCCACCAGTGCGTACGTCACGGACAACACGGATCTGGTGCTGATCCGGGAATCGCTCGATCTCGTGGCAGCCCGGCTGGCGACGGTGATCGAGCGGCTGGCCGCCTGCGCCCTGGCGACGAAGGACATCGTCTGCCTCGGCCGCACCCACCTCCAGCCCGCCCAGCCGACGACGATCGGCAAGCGGCTCTGCCTCTGGATCCACGACCTGCTGCTCGATCTCGAGGAGGTCACCCACCGCCGCAAACTGCTGCGGGCCCGGGGCGTGAAGGGCACCACCGGCACGCAGGCGAGCTTTCTGGAACTCTTCGGCGGTGACCATGCCCGGGTGCGGCGGCTCGACGAACTCGTGGCGGCCAAACTCGGGTTCCACTCGTCCTACGAGGTGACCGGCCAGACCTACACCCGGAAGGTCGATTCCCAGGTTGTGACGGCGCTTTCCGGGGTCTCGGAATCCTGCCACAAGGCCGGCAACGACCTCCGATTGGCGGCGGCCTGGGGCGAGCTTGAAGAGCCGTTCGAAAAGGATCAGGTGGGCTCCTCGGCGATGCCCTACAAGCGGAATCCGATGCGGGCGGAGCGGATGTGCGGCCTTGCCCGCTATGTGATGGGACTGGCCGTGACAGCCGGGCAGACCGCGGCGACCCAATGGCTCGAGCGCACGCTCGACGATTCCGCCCCCCGTCGCCTCGTGCTGCCCCAGGCCTTCCTGGCGACCGACGCCCAACTCGTGATCTACGCCAACATCGCCGGCGGCCTAGTCGTTTTGCCCGGGGGCATCCGCAAGAACCTCGAGGCTCACCTGCCGTTCCTTGCCAGCGAAAAGATCCTGATGGCCGCCACCACGGCCGGCGGCGACCGGCAGACGCTCCACGAGGCCCTCCGCACCCACAGCCACGCTGCGACCGCCCGGATCCGCGACGGGTACGACAACGACTTGGCAGACAGGCTCGCCGCCGATCCGCTATTCGCCGACGTCGACCTCGCGGCGGCGATGAAGGCCGAAGACCTGGCCGGGCGTTCGGCCGAACAGGTCGTGGAATTCGTGGACGGAGCCGTTCGCACGGCCCTGGCCGACTGTCCCGCCCGCGGCCCCGAGGCCGTGCTCAAGGTGTAGGGCCGACCAACGCCAGCCGATTCCCGGCGAGACCGGGCCACAATTTCAGACGCGGTCTTGGAGCCGCGACTTGCTCTTGCTCGAGCGGCAGTCGGAGCAGATGCCCGACACAATCAGCCGATGGGACCGCGCCCGGAACTGGTGCTGCGCGGCGACGGCGTCGCAGATCCGAGCCACCTCATCGCTGGAGAACTCGATCAGCCGGCGGCAATTGGTGCAATACAGGTGGTCGTGCTGCGGATAGCCGTAGTCGTGCTCGTAGACCGCGCGTCCATCGAGCACCATCTTCTTGAGGAGGCCTGCCTCGACCATCTCGGCGAGGGTGCGATAGACCGTGGGCCGGCTGGCCTGGGCCCCGGCGGCAGTCCGCCGGAGATCACCGAGCAACTGCTCCGCATCGAAGTGCTCGTGGCGGCTGGCGACGTAGTCGACGATCATCCGCCGCTGGCGGGTGACCCGCTTGCCGCGGGCCTGGAGAAACTCCTCAAACCGCTCCTGCGGCGAGAGCGCGGTCTCAACGCTCCCCAACGAAAAATCCTGTGCGGTCGCCATGCGAGATCACTCCTCGCCCGCATTATAGCCGCTCATCAAACCTGGACCGCGGCGACCAAACGGCACGCAGCGGGTGCACGACCGCGCCGCGTGCCGTCCGTGGGGCGAACCTCGACGTCACCCTGCCCGTCGAGGCTCACCAGAGCGGAGTTCCTACGAGAGCCGCTCGAGCAGCCGGTCGAGGGCGATATCGAGCTTCTCGGGCGTCTCGTAGGTGCCATCGGCGATGGCGGCCCGAATCGAGGCGACCTTGTCCATCCGGATGTCGGAACCGCTCTCGGCGGCCCGCACCGCGTCGGTCGAGAGGCTCACGGCGTCGTGGACTTCGCCAACGCCCTGCTGGGCGGCGGCAGCCTTCGCAGCCTCGACACCCTTGACGGCACTCAGGCCCTGCGAACCCTGCGTCGAAAACACGCCGAAGATATTCATGGTTTCTTCTCCTTGCCTTCCCCTCGAAGTCGATCTCGGACGGTGGTGGATTCCCGAGTCCGTTTCTGAATCCCCTCGACCCCCGCACGCTCGCTGATACGCGATCTGGTGAAGGGTGGTTCGAAGGATTCTCGACGAACCCGAAACGCTCCGCTTGTCATTCCTCGTTCGACACCCTGACCGGACCGAACAGCGGCTCGAACATCTTTATTCTTGCCGCGCCGTCGTGTTTCGGCGACGCCAGTCTGGCGGGGATTCAACCCAACCAGAGCGATCACCGAAACCCGGGGGCCGAGGTCAGCCGCTCGACCACCACAACTTTATTTCTTCGACCGAACTCGCCCGGAATCTTGATTCTTTTTTTTGGCTTCCGCCTGTGAGCGTCGCACCGGCGCCTGGCTTACCCAGACTGCCCGGCTTCGTGGGCGGCCTTACATCGCGAACTCCGGCTTCCGCCGGCCGAGTTGGTTTTGCAACCGTTCGACGATCGCGCTGTGCATCTGGCTGACGCGGCTTTCGGAGAGGTCGAGCGTAGCCCCGATCTCCTTCATCGTCAGCTCCTCATAGTAGTAGAGGATGATGATCAGGCGTTCGTTCCGGTTGAGGCCCTTCGTGACCAGCCGCATCAGATCGTGCTTCTGGATTCGGCGGGTGGGATCCTCGCCCCTCTTGTCCTCCAGGATGTCGATCTCCTGAACTTCCTTGGAACTGTCGGTCTCGCACCACTTCTTGTTGAGACTCACGAGACTCACCGCGTTGGCCTCAACGAGGAGTTTCTCGAATTCCTCGCGAGACAGCCCCATGTATTCGGCCACCTCGGCATCGGCTGGAGCCCGACCCAGTCTGGCCTCGAGGGTCTTGAGCGCCTCGTTGAGCTTGCTGGCCTTGCTGCGAACGAGCCGCGGCACCCAGTCCATGGTCCGGAGTTCGTCGAGCATCGCCCCACGGATCCGCGGCACGCAGTAGGTCTCGAACTTCACGCCGCGGGCCATATCGAAGGCGTCGATCGCATCCATCAGGCCGAACGTGCCCGCCGACACGAGGTCGTCGAGTTCGACGCCGTCGGGGAGTCGGGACCAGATCCGTTCGCCGTTGTATTTCACGAGCGGGAGATAGACCTCGATCAGGCGGTTCCGCAGGTCTTCCCGCGACTGATCCTGCTTGAACTCCTGCCAGAGTCCCTGAATCTCCTCGGTCGAAAGCTGGGTCGCACGTGCTGCCACGTCATCCTCCTTGATGGGGCCTGAATCAGCCGGATCGTGTCTTGCATCGGGAGGCCAGGCCGAAGCCAGTCCTCCCTGCGGGTCGTGCCGTCCTGGCATGCCCCGCGGTGGCGCTCGTGGATTTTCCGTCCGGACCGGCGGACATCGTCCCTGGACCGGGCCGGGCTGAAATCCTTTTCGGAGCGGCGCCACACTCCGCCCACGTTCTCCAGGGTCTCGTCAGGGTTGAAAGGGTGAGGGTTGGAACCATCGATCAGTACACGCACGCCCGCCGGTCAGGCCGCTCGGACGCCTCCCTCGCCGCCGATGGTGGCGAAGACCTCGAGCCGCGGCTCGTCGAGTACCTCGTCCTCCGCGAGCACCCGGAGATCGGGGAAGGGGCGGCCGAGGACCTCACGAACCTCGCGGCGGACCTTGGCCGGAACGAGCAGCACAGGCTGTCCGCCGCGCTCGACGGCGACATGGGTGGCGCGACGAATCTCCGCGAGAAGGCGTGCCGGCGGCCGGCCGGTGTCGCCGGAGGCCGCAGTCACGGTCTCGAGACCGCCGCCGGCCAGCCGGACCGCGGTGAGCCTGCCCTCGGGATCCCGCGCCCGGCGGCAGACGGTGCCTGCCAGCCGGTGCCGCACGATCTCGGCGAGCTGCCACGGTTCGGCCGCTTCGGCGGCATGGTCCGACATGATCTCGAGCAGTTCCGCCAGTGGACGGATCGGAAGTCCTTCCCGCAGGAGGCACTGGAGTGTTCGCTGGATGCGAGCGATCGACAAAACGCCGGGAATGATCTGATCAATCAGCGAGGGCTGACTCGAACGCAGTGATTCGACGAGCCTGCTGACCGCATCGCGGGAGAGGAGTCGGTCGGCCTTCCGACGCACGGTGGCCTCGAGCGACCGGGCAATGACCCCGGCGGCATCGTGAACGCTCGCACCGCGGACCGCCGCGGTCTCAGCCCGGGCCTCGCCGAGCCACGCTGCAGTTCGACCGGTGAGCGGATCGACCGCTGCAGAAGCCTCGGGAGGGCGTTCGCCCACGGCCGGCACGACGAGAAGGCAGCCGGCCGGAATCTCACCCTCCGCCGCCACGTCGCCGGCGATCGTGATCCGATAGTCCCGATCGGGCAACCGCAGGTCGTCACGGAACGAGACGGCCGGCAGCACGAGCCCGAGGTCACCGGCCAGGGCGGAACGCAACGACTCGACCCGACCGGTCAACGGCGCCTCGTCGCTCGCCACGAGCGGCACGAGCCCGCTGCCGAATTCGATCACGATCCGCTCGTCGGCCAGGATATCGGCGGCCACGGTGGACTCCGCGGTCATGCCTCCCGTCACGGCCGGTCGGCTGGAATCGGGTCGCCGAGCCTGCCGGGCATGCGCGGCCCGAACGGCATCGGCCGCAGATGGCGTTGGGACCCCACGCCGCGCCGTGACGACCGCCGCGACGGCGACCACCCCGGCCATGCCGGCCAATGGCAGAAACGGAAGTCCAGAAAGCGAGAGCAGTCCGAGAAAGACGGCCGTGATCGCGAGGACATGCGGCCGTGAGCCGAACTGGCGGCCGAGTTCCATCGGCAGATCGACCGCCTGGGTCGACCGCGACACCAGCAGGCCGGTGGCTACCGACACGAACAGGGCAGGCACGGCGCCGGCCAGGCCGTCGCCGATCGTGAGCAGCGAGTACACGCCGACGGCCTTCTCGAACGGAAGGCCGTGCTGCACCACGCCGATCGCGAGTCCGCCGACGAGGTTGACCAGCGTGATGATCACGCTCGCCACCGCCTCGCCCCGAACAAACCGACTTGCACCGTCCATCGATGCGAAGAAATCAGCCTGTCGCTGGAGGTCGATCCTGGCCTCGTGGGCCTGCTCGCGGGTAAGGGTGCCGGCCTGCACCTCGGTGTCGATCGCCATCTGCCGGCCCGGTAGGCCGTCGAGCGTGAACCGAGCGGCCACCTCGCTGGTGCGGGTCGAACCCGCCGTGATCACGACGAACTGCACGATCGCGATGATCGCGAAGACGACGCCACCCACGACGAGGTTATTCGCCGCCACGAAACTGCCGAAGGCTTCGACCACCTCGCCCGCAGCAGCGGACCCATCGATGGCGGCCCGGGACAGAATCAGCCGCGTGGTCGAGATATTGAGCACCAATCGAGCGAGCGTGACCCCCAGGAGAAAGCTGGGGAAGACGCTCATTTCGAGCGGCGTCTTGGCAGCCAAGGCACCGAGCAGGGCCAGCACAGACACGGTGAGATTGGCCGCGAGCAGCAGATCCACCAAGACTGCGGGGACCGGCGCAAGCAGGATCAAAACGGCCAGCAGCATGGCCGCGGGCAGCGCGTAGTCGGCGATCTGGGCAGACAGCGGCCGCCGGAGAACCGCGGCCGATGCAAACGGCTGTGCCATCGGGTGCCGGAGCGGCGGTGGTCCGCCGATACCAATCGGGAAAAACCAGGTGCAACCGGCCGGGACGCTCCCGGTCGGGGGACGGGACAGTAGCGACCGAGCACGAGCCGGTCCAGACCGCTCGCCGCCTCGAAACCGGTAGAATCCGCCCAGGTTCACGTTTCGATCAATGCCCCCACCGGTGTTCAGTCCATGCATTTCGATCGCTATGGCCTCGCCTTCGACCACCCCGACAACTGGGACGTCGATACCGACGATTCCGAGGGCCGCTTCGCAACCGTCACCGTCTATGCGCCAGGTGGCGGCTTCTGGTCGGTCAGTGGCCATGCCCCGGGGGGCGATCCGGCGGCCTTGGTCGACGCGGTCGTGGCGGAGATGCGGACTGAATACCGCGAGCTCGACGCGGAGCCGGCCGCGGACGAAGTGGCCGGTCGGACACTCGGCGGGATGGATCTGAATTTCTATTGTCTCGATCTCACCAACACCGCCCACGTTCGAACCGTTGTAACGCCGCGAGCGATCTACCTGATCCTCTGCCAGGCAGAGGATCGAGAGTGGGACGACATCGCCCCCGTGTTTGCCGCGATGACGACGAGCTTCCTCCGGGATCTTCCCACAGAGTGAACGGCTCCCGACTGATCAACTGCATTGTGCTTCGTCGTGCCTGCTATCCGTCGGCGAGGACTCGCTCGTAGAGCGCGAGGTGGGCGGCCGCCATTGACTGCGAAGCGTGCCTGCTCTTCGCGAGGCGGTGGGCATGGCGGCCGAGGGCGGCCGCGCCGAGCGGGTTGTCGGCCAGTTCCGCCACGGTCGCCGCCAGGTCGGCCGGACTGCGGGGCAGATGGAGCAGCCCCGCCTGCTCGTCGTCGAGCAGTTCGGAAAAGCAACCCTCGTCTGGCGCGATCACCGGCACGCCGGCGGCCATGGCCTCGATCGCGGACAATCCCTTGGCCTCGGGGTGAGTGGCCGGCAGGACGAAGAGGTCGATCGTCTCGAGCAGCCTGAGTTTGTCGGCTCGGTCGACCTGTCCGAGCCAGCGAAAGCGATCGCCCACCCCCAGTTCGTCCGCCAGGGCTAGGCAGCCCTCGAGATAGGTCCGCTCCGCCTCCACGGTCGCTCCCGCGGCCTGGAGTTCGACATCATGCCCAGCCGCCAGGAGCCGCACCGCCTGGATCGCCTGGTCGAGTCCCTTCTCGGGGCACGCCCGGGCCAAAAACCCGAGCACGAGCCGGCCACCCCGGCGGGCTCGCCGGTCCTCGAGATCGGGGGGATCGGGGGGAAACGCCGCCAGATCGAGACCGTGGGGAATCACGGCGATCCGTTCGGCGCTCACAGCCATGCGCCGCCCCATCTCGGAGGCGAAAAACTGGTTCAGTGCCACGAATCGATCGACATCCGTCGCCCGCTCCCGCAGCAGTTCCCAGACTCGCGTGCGATCGGGCTCCGGAATCTGATCGATGAACAGATCCTCGCCCGAGAGCGTGCAGACCACGCGGGCCTTGACTGTTCCTCGGATCTCGCGGGCCAGCCCGAGCAGCAGGGCGTTGGAGAGGTGCACGACGTCGGGCCGTACCTCGCGGGCGAGCCAGCGGACGAGCTTCCGCACTTCCTTGCGCTGATGCCCGGCCTCGCCTTCGAGCGACGAGACCGTGAGCGGTCCAAGATCGGCCGCGCGGGCCGAGCCGGTCCGTCCGGACAGCCACGCCAGCAGCCGGGGCGAATCGAGCGGGCGGTCGAGCAACTCGGGCGTGTAGCGGAGCAGCGGCAGGTGTTCCTGCAGCCAGACGTTCACGCCCCCCATCACGACGCGGTCGATTGCGACGTTTTCCTCGTCGGTGGTGGTCGGCACGTAGGCCGGCACGAGGATCGCATCGGCCCCCCGAGCCTGGAGGCCGCGCACGAGCGTGTTGTCGTGGAGGCACGAGCCGCAGATCCGGCCCCCGGCTCCGGCGGTGATGTGAACGATTCTCATGATGTCCGGCTCTCGAGCGCAAGCACGACGAGCGCCAGGTCGGCGGGCGTGATCCCACTCACGCGGCCCGCCTGGCCGAACGTGCGGGGACGAATCCGGGCCAGCTGCTCGCGGGCCTCGGCCCGGAGGTGCCGCACGGTCGTATAGTCGAAGCCCTCGGGAATCAGCCGCTCCTGCATCCGCCGCTGCCGCTCGAGCCGGTCGCGGTCGAGCGCGAGATAACCGGCGTAGCGGATGTCGGTCTCGACCTGCGCGGCCACCTCACGGGAGACAACACCGAGCGTGGGCAACGCCGCGACGGCATCCTGCCAGGAGAACTCCGGCCGCTTGAGCATGTCGGCGAGCGTCGTGCCCCGAACCCGATGGGCGGCGAGCGTGGCTCGCACCCCCTCGATCTCGGCGAGTTTGACTTCGAGCCGAGCAACGCGGTGCGGCTCCGCAAGCCCGAGACCAGCGGCGATCGGCGTCAGCCGTCGGTCGGCATTGTCGTGCCGCAGCGCGAGACGATGCTCGGCCCGACTCGTAAACATCCGGTACGGCTCGTCCACGCCCCGGGTGACCAGGTCGTCGATCAAGACGCCGATATAGGCCTGGTCGCGGTCGAGCACGAGCGGCCCACGGCCGGCCAGCAACAGCGCCGCGTTGGCACCTGCGACGAGTCCCTGGGCCGCGGCCTCCTCGTAGCCCGTCGTGCCGTTGACCTGCCCGGCGAAGAACAGCCCCGCTACGGCCTTGCTCTCCAGCGACGCGGCCAGCTGATCCGGCGGGCAATAGTCGTATTCGACGGCGTAGCCATATCGCATGATGCGGGCCTGCTCGAGGCCGGGCACGAGCCGGATCATCGCATCCTGCACGTCCCGTGGCAGGCTCGTCGAGATTCCGTTGACATAGATCTCACGGGTGTGGCGGCCTTCTGGCTCGAGAAACAGTTGGTGGCTGTCTCGCTCGGAAAATCGCACCACCTTGTCCTCGATGCTTGGGCAATACCGCGGCCCGCGGGAGCCGATCTGCCCGGTGAACATCGGGGCCCGATGAAGATTGGCTCGGATCAGGTCATGGATCTCGGGCGTGGTCCGAGTAATCCAGCAGACGAGCTGCTCTTGGGTGACGGAGTCTGTGAGGAACGAGAAGGGTTGAGGATCGACGTCCCCCGGCTGCTCCTCGAACTGGGCATAGTCGATCGTGGTGCCGGCGAGCCGACAGGGCGTGCCCGTCTTGAACCGATCGAGCCGTAGGCCGAGCCCGGCGAGCGAGCGGCTCACGCCCGCCGTCGTGCCCTCCCCTGCCCGGCCGCCGGCCACCTGGGCCTCACCGGTGTGCATCACGGCCTGGAGAAAGGTGCCGGTCGTAAGCACCACGGCGGCTGCTCGGTATGCCGCATCGCCCCGCACCCGTACGCCGGTGATCCGCCAGGCTGACCGGCCCACGCCGGCTACCGTGCTCGGCTCGACGATCAGTTCCTCAACCGCCTCCTGCCGAAGGTCGAGGTTCGGCGTCTCCTCGACGAGTCGCTTGACCTCCATCTGATAGAGCTTTTTATCGGCCTGGGCCCGCGGCCCGTGCATCGCCGGCCCCTTGGACCGGTTCAGCACCCGAAACTGGATTCCCGTGGCGTCGATAGCCCGCCCCATGACGCCCCCGAGCGCATCGACCTCCCGCACGAGCTGGGCCTTGCCCACGCCGCCGATCGCCGGGTTACAACTCATCTGGCCGACGGTGTCGCAGTTTGTTGTAAGCAGGGCCGTGCGGGCCCCGAGCCGAGCCGCCGCGCAGGCCGCCTCCACGCCGGCATGGCCGGCGCCGATCACGATCACGTCGTAGTCGTAGGAGATGGTCATGGGCGGAGCGTCCAGCGGCCATTGTTGCCTGGCCGGGGAAGAGTAGAAATACGCCGGCCGCGGCCGAGGGCCGGGAGACGGTTCCGGGAGGAATTTGGGATGAGACGATCGCTCGGCAGGAGGCGGTGGGTCGCGGTGGGGCTAGCGGTTCTGGTGGTGCAGAGGCTGGCACTGGGGGACCAAGTGGAGCCCCCGGTGACCCTCGTCCGGGTGATGAGCTTCAACATTCGCTACGGCACCGCCCGCGACGGCGACAACGCCTGGCCGCACCGACGGCAGGCAGTTTTCGGTGTGATTCGCGATTTCGGGCCCGATATCCTCGGCACCCAGGAGACGCTCGCCTTCCAGTTAGATGAGCTGCTCGAAGCGTTTCCCAGCTTTGCGGCGGTTGCCGCCGGCAGGGACGACGGCCGTGAGGCCGGTGAGATGGCCGCGGTGTTGTACGACCGCGATCGCTTCGAGCCGCTCGACTCGGGCCACCTCTGGCTGTCGGAGACGCCCGCGGTTCCGGGCAGCCGCGGCTGGGATGCCGCCCTGCCGCGGATCGCCACCTGGGTGAAGCTCCGCGATCAGACGGTGCCACAGGACGCACCGATCCTGTTTCTCAACGCCCACTTCGACCATGTCGGCGAACGGGCTCGGCTCGAATCAGCCCGGCTCATCCGGCGATCCCTCGCCACGCTTGGAGTCGGCTGCCGGCTGGTCGTGACCGGCGACTTCAACGCCGCCGAGGCCAGCCCGCCCTACGCTGCGTTGTTCGCCGACGCCGAGGCGGGCACGAAACTCCTCGACACCCTGCGCGTTGCGGTCCCGCAAGCCACCGGACCGGAGGGCACGTTCAATGGCTTCGTGCCGTCGAACACAGCCGGCGAACGGATCGACTGGATCGGCTGCTCGGCCGACTGGCGAGTCGTCGCCGCCAGCATTGATCACACGGTCGTGGCTGGCCGCACTCCCTCCGACCACTGGCCCGTCACCGCAGTCCTCACGCCCCACTGATGTCGAAACACGACCAGGCATTGCGTCGTGGTCGCCCTGCCGGTGAGAGCCAGCAGGCCACCAGGCCGATCGCAGACATGGCAAACCCCTGATACGCTCCGAGGCAACCGGCCCCAAAGCCGGAACGCTCCGGGCAGGCCAGTGGTGGCGGTGAGCACGATTGGAGAACGGTAGCGATCAGCGGCGGACCATAGGCTGAGATTCTCCACCGGACGCAAGCCGCCGTCTGATCCAGCGCCTGGTTCTGCCCGCTACGCCGTCCGCCGAGCATGGAGCAACTCGCCCGCCGCGATAGGGCGTACTTCTTCCGCGTCGACAGTGACCAGGGCCACAGTGCGCCCACTGCCGTCCACAAACTCGACTTCATAGGCCCGCCCGCCGTCGTAGATATGGATGATCGTTCCAACATCATCACGATCGAGCCTTTCGTGGGGCGGTTCACGATCGAGCACGACGAGAGAATGTTCGGTAATCATGGCTCTTCACCCGGGCGCGAGGTTACGAGGCGAGGAGGACGATCGGTCTCGACGATCCACACGGCCAACACGCTTGCAGAGCGATGGGGTCCACGACCGATTTGGCCCTTCGCGATGTATTTTACGCCGAACGGCGTGTGGACGTTAGCACATTGCTCGCATATGGCGGCCAGGGCCAAGAGATCGCTTGCCTGCTCCTGCCACGGTCACGGGCGTAGCCGAGCGACTGGAACCATACCGCCTTGGAGCCACCGTCGGGATGCTCCGGATTGAGCAAGTAGTCGCGAACCTTTTCGGGTGCGACGGTCGCCTCGGTTACGTTTGGAATCGGCATCGGGCTTAAGGCAGCAGAACGAAAAAGTTGAGCAGCTCGCAGCCAACAGACTCACCATACCGAAGGACGCTATCGCGAGTCTGCTCCAACGCCTGGTTCGCCCTTCTCTCAGTACGGAGCCTCGATTGCCTCAAACTGCATGGCATTGAAATCATGCAACTCAACCATGTCATTGAGTCCATTCATCGCGACTGAAGCGGCAAACAGCTTTCCCTTTGCCGCCCAGACTAACCGATCCCCATCCAGATCAGCCCACTCCCAATCCGGGCAGGCAATGGTTTGGAATTCGGCAGGCCCAACCAGTTCGTGTTCGTCCCAGTACACGCCTTTGCCAATCGGAGCGTCATGCTCAGCGTGAGCGATCTTTCGGAGCACCCATCCCTTGCCGATGCTTTTCTCGAAAATATCTTTCACCTTCCACTCGGCAACATTTATCCGCTCTCCCGCCATCCTCCATCCGTCGCGCAGTAGACGAACATAGTAGACGCCCAGGCATTCCCCACCGAAATACTCGCATGGCTGATAGTCGTGATCACGATGCACCGCAGGCGAGGCAAGCCCAGTCGAGTGCCCATGACCGTCATTAAGCCAGTAGGAGTTCTTGCCAGTCCACAGCCCGCCGCCATGCCAGCAATCACCTTTTGGCAGAAAGGCGATTGCCTTCAAGTATGGGACACGTGAGATTGCGGTCCACGACCCCTTTGACTCGGACTGCCACTTGCCGTTCATTGCGAAATAGATCGCATACTGGCCGTCAGGGGAGATATCCGAGCGTCGCTCGTAGATGCGGCCCTTGAGCCATTGACCCAGCTGAAACTCGTC
>CAMDDJ010000006.1 GCA_945891385.1 Candidatus Kuenenia stuttgartensis
CGTGCCGGGAAGGGTTGGCGAGAAGGGGTATGCTTTTGCAGATCGTTTCGATCCCTCCAGGCCGATCCATGAAGCTCATCATCGCGATCATCCAACCCAACAAGCTCGAGAGCGTCAAAGAGGCGCTCTCGCAGGTGGAGGTGTTTCGCCTCACCGTGCTCGATGTTCAGGGCTTTGGTCGGCAGCGGGGCCATGCCGAAACCTACCGAGGCCACGAGATTGCCGTGAACCTGCTGCGGAAGGTGCAGCTTCAAATCGCCGTCAACGATGAATTCGTCGAGCCCACCATCGCCGCCATCGTCAAAGGCGGCCGCACCGGCGACCGCGGTGAGATCGGCGACGGCAAAATCTTCGTGCTGCCGATGGATGAATGCGTCCGGATCCGCACCGGCGAGCGCGGCTCCGAAGCGATATGACCGATGAACCGCCTCCCGGCGGCCGGACAAGTTTCACGGCGCCGCAGCCATCCATGGCCCGGGCAGGCCTAGGGCTGCTGCGGATGGAGCCGGGGCTGAACGCCGAGCGCGAGCCGGTTGACGGCTGCCAGAAAGGCCTTGGCGGAGGCTTCGAGCGAGTCGGTGGAGACCCCGCGGCCCCGTTGCACCTGGCCGTCGTGTTCGAGTTCCACCGTCACCTCGCCCTGGGCGTCCTTGCCCACCGTCACCGCCCGCACCCGGAAGTCGCGGCAGCGGGTCGTCACCCCGGTGAGTTTCTCGATGGCGAGAAAGATCGCATCGACCGGCCCGTCACCGGCGGTGATCGTGACGCTTCGGGGCTCGCCGGCATGGAGAACCCGCAGCGTGACCGTCGGCGACACGCCCGCCTCGCTCGTCAGCGTGTAGCCCTCGTACACAAACTGCTCCGGCAGCGATGCAAACCGCTGCTCGCACAGGGCGGCGATGTCGCCGTCGTAGATCTCCTTCTTTCGATCCGCCAGGATCTTGAACTGCTCGAACACCATCTGCAGCTGCTCGGCGTCGAGCTGATAGCCGAGGGCCTTGGCCCGGTCGGCCAGCGCTGCCCGGCCGCTGTGTTTGCCGAGCACGAGGTCGGTCTTCTCGAGCCCCACGTCCTCCGGCCGCATGATCTCGTAGGTGCTCCGCTCCTTGAGCATGCCATCCTGATGGATGCCCGACTCGTGGGCGAAGGCGTTTCGGCCCACGATCGCCTTGTTGCGAGGCACCTGGATCCCGGTGATCGTGGAGACGAGCCGGCTGGTCGGCACGAGCCGGCGGGTCTCGATCCGGGTCGTGCAGCCGAAATGGTCGGCCCGGGTTCGCAGGGCCATCACCACCTCCTCGAGCGCGCAGTTGCCCGCCCGCTCGCCGATCCCGTTGATCGTGCACTCCACCTGACCGGCGCCCGCTTCCACGGCCGCCAGGCTATTGGCCACCGCGAGGCCGAGGTCGTCGTGGCAATGGACGCTGATCACGGCCTTGTCGATGTTGGGCACCCGCTCCCGCAGGCTCCTGATCACCTGGTGCATCTGCTGGGGCGTGGCGTAGCCCACCGTGTCGGGAATGTTGACCGTGGTCGCGCCCGCCGCGATCGCCGCCTCGACCACGCGGCAGAGGAAGTCGATCTCGGTGCGGGCGGCGTCCTCCGGAGAAAACTCGATGTCGTCGCAGAGCCCGCGGGCCCGGCTCACGCCGGCCACCGCCCGGGCCACGACTTCGTCCTGCGTCATCCGCAGTTTGAATTCGCGATGGATCGAGCTGGTCGCCAGGAACACGTGGATCCGCGGCCGGCGGGCCACCTGAAGCGCCTCCCAGGCGCGATCGATGTCGCCGTCGTTGCAGCGGGCCAGCCCGCAGACGGTCGACTCGCGAATCGCCGCGGCGATGTCCCGCACGCTCTCGAAGTCGCCCGGGGAGGCGATCGGGAAGCCGGCCTCGATCACGTCGACGCCCAGGGTCTCGAGCGCCTGGGCCACCTCCAGCTTCTCGGTGCGATTCATGCTGGCACCGGGCGACTGCTCGCCGTCGCGGAGGGTGGTGTCGAAGATGCGAATCGGGCGAAGGTCTGCCATGAGAGCGGGTCAAGAGGGCTGCCGAGTGAGGAAACGACGCGAGCCGGTATCGTAGCAGCCGGTCGGGCGGCCGGCGGCCGGAGATGCCGAACGGCGGCCGTTTTGTAGACTCTCCTCCTGTCTTCAACCGCTTCCCGGTCTTCGAGCACCCCCCAATGACGCTTCGCGAATTCCAGGCCTTGATCCGCGGCATGTACCACGACAAGGACGCCAGCCGCGGCATCGAGGGAACCTTCATGTGGCTCACCGAAGAGATCGGCGAATTGGCAACGGCACTGCGGAGCGGCACCCACGAGGAGCAGTCGCTCGAATTCGCCGACGTGCTCGCCTGGCTCGCCACGATCGCCAACGTGGCGGGAGTCGATCTCGAGGAGGCGGTGGGACGGAAGTACGGAGGCGGTTGTCCTGGCTGCGGCCAGTTGGCCTGCACCTGTCCGGACGCCGAGAAGCCATGAGTTCCTCGGGACAGGGCAGCGACCGACGGTGGCCAGCCTGGCCTCGGCGGATGTCGGTCGTCGTCGCGACGATCCTGGTCGGGATCGGCTCGAGCCGCGCCGCGGATCGTGAGCCAACCGCTTCGCCCCCCGGGCCCCAGCCAGCGATCGGCGCGGCCTACCGGAACGGTTCGTGGGGAGCATTCATCATCCGCACCCCGGAAGCGGCCGCCGGGCCGGTGCGAGGCTGGATCGAGGATCCAGATGGCCAGTGGGTGGGATCCCCTGCCTCCCACGTCACGCCCGCGACCCATGGCGGCGACGCCTGGTTGAGCCTGCGGCCAGGCCGGCCAGCCGCGCGGATCCGCATCGAATCGCCGCCGGGCAACGGCCTTGCGGCGGCCGGGCCCACGATCACGATCGCTGGTGAGGTGTCGTCCACGACTCCGCTCCTGCTGGTCATCGGCAAGCTCCCGGCCACCGCCGCCGCGGCCCGGCTGGTCGCGGGAGACGATCGTCCTCCGATGGTCGTCACCTTCGACAAAGCCCGCGATCGCCTGCAGGGCCCGCGGGATCTGGATGGCTTCGAGGCGGCCGTTGTCTGCGGCAGCGAGGTCGGTCGGCTGCCCGATTCCGCGCTGGACGCGATCGATCGCTGGGTGCGAGAGGGGGGACGGCTTGTGTTCGCGGCAGGAGCCTCCGCGGCCGCGATCGCAGCTGACGAATCGCCAGCCGCGAGGTGGCTTCCCGGCGCTGGCCCGAGGCTGGTGCCGCTCAAGCGCTGGGGCGCGCTCGAGGCCTACGCTCGCGCGGGTGGCCTGACGGCCCGGGTGCCCCCGGCCGGCATCGACGTGCCCCGATTTGATTCCGGGAACGTGAGCTTCGGCATGGTCGACGCGTTCGAGGGCACGACGGCCGCCGACCTTCCCCTCGTGGTCCGTCGGGCCCACGGCCTGGGCACGATCACCTGGATCGGAGTCGACGTCGATGCCGCCTGGTGTGCGGCCTGGCCCGGCTGCGATCGGCTGCTGGCGGCCTTGCTCGGCGGGCGGGAGGAACCCGAAACGGCCGCCGCGTCAGCCGAGGTCGCCCGCGGGATTCCCGACCTCGCCGGCCAGCTGCGGGTGGCGCTCGACAGTTTCAAGACGCCGGGCTCCTCCAGCCGGCCCGTCCCGTTCGAGATCATCGCGGCCCTGGGCGTGCTCTATGCGGTGGCGCTCTATCCGGTCGATTGGTGGCTCGTGAGCCGCTCGGGCCGTCCCTGGCTCTCATGGCTCTCGCTCCCGCTGCTGGCGGGCGGGTTCACGGCTCTCACCTGGAGCGTCGGAGGCCTCTGGGGCCGCGACGCCCGAGCGGCGGCCCAGGTGGCCGAGGTCATCGACTTCGACGCGGAGGGAGGTCTCGTTCGGGGCTGCTCATGGGCCGCGGTCCGGAGCCCGGTCAATGCGCGGCTGAACGTGGGCGTGGCAGCCGAGCCTTCCGTAGTCGCGGCGGAGGCCCATGCGGCCGTCTCGTGGTTCGCCGATGCAGGCGCCGGCTTCGGCGGCGTGGACGCCCTGGTCGCCCATCCTTCCCTGGCCGCCGGCGACTACGCCTACGGCGACACACTCGCCAGCCTCGTGAGCGTGCCGATCGCCGCAGCCTCGAGCCGGCTGTTCGAGGCCAGCTGGACCGGAACTGCAGCCCGGAGCATCGTTGATTCGACTCTGGTGCGGGATCCTCGCGGCCTGCTCACAGGCACGATCAGCCATCAGTTGCCGTTTCCGCTCGAGCGGTGCTGGCTCGTGCATGCCGGCTGGCTCTACGATGTGGGCCGCATGGCACCCGGCGACATCTACGACACACAGCAGGGCAGGGGACCGCGGTCGCTGACCGCCGCCCTCACCCGCCGAACGGCGAAGTGGGAGGCCGATCGAACCGAACGCTGGGATACAGGTGACGGCGATGTGGCACGGATTCTGGAACTGGCCGGACTCCATGCCGCCGCTGGCGGACGCGGCTATACCTCGCTCGCCGCGGGCCGGCTCGGCCGGATCGATCTCTCGCCGCTGTTGCTCGTGGATCGAGCGATCCTCGTCGGCCGGACGACGGCAGCTCGCGGAACCGCCTGGCGGCTCGAACTCGGGGCAGGGGAGGGGGGCGGCGGACCGCCGCCGCACATGCTCGAGCCGCAGCCGGTCGACTCCGGCAGCCTCGTGCGGATCGCGATTCCGCTACCAGCCGCCGGCCCGGGGAACACACCATGATCGAGACGGTCGATCTCACCAAGAAGTATGGCGACTTCGTCGCACTCGACAGCCTCGACCTCAAGCTCGAACAGGGCGACCTGTTCGGCTTTATCGGGCCGAACGGCGCGGGCAAGACGACCACGATCCGAATCCTGGCCACGCTCCTGGCCCCGACCTGGGGCGAGGCCTACGTCTGCGGCTACTCGGTCCACACCCATCCCCGTGAGATCCGCCGAGCGATCGGCTACATGCCGGACGTGTTCGGGGTGTACGACGACATGCGGGTCAGGGAATATCTCGAGTTCTTCGCCGCCGCCTACCGAATCACCGGCCCCGAGCGGCGGCGGGTAGCCGACCGGTCGCTGGAACTGGTCGACCTCGGCTCCAAGCGGGATGAGCTGGTCACGAGCCTCTCCCGCGGGATGACGCAGCGATTGGGACTCGCGCGGGTGCTGCTCCACGATCCGCAGGTGCTCCTGCTCGACGAACCGGCCAGCGGGCTCGACCCCAGAGCGCGGATCGAGATGCGGAACCTCCTCAAGCGGCTTCAGGCGATGGGCAAGACGATCCTCGTCTCGAGCCACATCCTGCCGGAATTGGCAGACATCTGTAATCGCGTGGGCATCATCGAATACGGTCGGTTGCTGGCGTGCGGCGGCGTGCGGGAACTGCTCGCCGGGTTGCGGACGAGCCCCGCGCTCCGGTTTCGCGTTGCCGACGATCCGGGCCCCGCGGCCGACCTGCTGGCCTCCTGCCACGAGGCGGCCACGGTGGCCGTTCGGGATGGGGAAATCCTGGTGACGCTGGCCCCCGGCGTGCCCGACCCCGCCCCGCTCGTGGCGCGGCTCGTGGCCGCCGGCCATCGACTCGTCGGCCTCCGCGAAGAGGAAATCAACCTCGAGACCGCCTTCCTCGAACTCACCCGGGGGTCGCTGGCGAAGCCTGCTGACGCATAGACTTTTCCCGGGGTCGCCCACGGTCGGAGCCGCAGGCACCCTCCCTGGCCACGTCACTGGAGGACATCCGATGCCCGTCGCTCGTTTTCTGCTGGTCACCCTGATCGTGGCGGGGTCGGTGCTGACCGGCGGCCTCCGGGCGGCCGAGGCCCTCGCGCCGCCTCGCGACCTGGCGGGCCCTTCGCCGTCGCTCGACAGCCCGGCCCAGCAACTCGGCTACGCCCTTGGTTATCGCATCGGTCAGCGGATCATCGCGGACCACAAGGCGTTGGGCACGCCGCTCGACGCAGAAGCCCTCGGCCGCGGCCTGGCCGACGCCGTCCGCGAGACGCCGCCGCTGCTCGACGAGGCCGGGTTTCGCCGTGTGCTAGCGGCATTCGAGCAGCAGATGGAGACGCGGGATCGGGAGATTGAGGCCCGAATGGCCGAGGCGGCCGCAGTCAATCTCGAGAAGGGCAAGTCCTTTCTCGAACAGAACGCGAAGCAGCCCGGCGTGACCATGCTCCCCAGCGGCTTGCAGTTTCAAGTGCTCCGGGAAGGGACCGGCCAAAAGCCCACGGCCAACGACGCGGTCGTGGCCCACTATCGCGGAACCCACATCGATGGCAGCGAATTCGACGGCACCGATCCGGCCGGCCAACCGGCGCGGTTTCCGCTCCGCGGTGTCGTGCCCGGCTGGCAGGAAGCCCTGCCGCTGATGAAGGTCGGCTCGAAGTGGCGGATCTGGCTCCCGCCGGAACTGGCCTACGGAGAGGCTGGCTCGCCGCCGGCCATCGAGCCCAACGAGGTGCTGGTGTTTGAAATCGACCTCGTCGAGGTTCAGGCCGCGGGTCGGTAGCCCACCTGGGAACGGACGTTTCCCGGGCGAAAAAAGGGGTTTTTGCTCGAATCTCAGGGCGGCGAATCCGGCCTGGCTCAAGCCCCGTCCACTGATGCCGGCGAACGCCACCGGAAAACACCGCTCATCTTTCCTGCTTGCCTTGAATTGCCTAATCGTCAAACTATCCTCCAGGTCTCTGTTCATCGCGTGCCTCGAAACGGCTCGAGGCGGATGACGGCCTTCGCGGATTCAACAGCACTTTTCGGGAGACAGATCGACATGGCGCAGCGTCGCTGGGTGAGGATTGCAGGTATTGTCACGTTCATCGCGGTCGCTGCGATGACGTGTGACGCCCAGGCTGGATGGCGGCATCGCCACGGCAGTTCGGGCGGTTCGTCCGGCGGCAGCTACGGGTCGTCGGGCGGTTCGTCCGGGGGTTCGTCGGGCGGCTCCTCCGGCGGCAGCTACGGGTCGTACGGCTCGTATGGCTCCTACGGTTCGCATGGGAGCTGGGGCTCGCACCACGCTTACAAGCGGGCGATGCGTCAGGCCCGGCACGCCAGTTACGGTTCCTCGGGCGGCTCGTCCGGTGGTTCTTCGGGCGGTTCGTCCGGCGGCGGCTACGTCGCCAACTACGGCTCGTCGGGCGGTTCGTCCGGCGGGTCTTCGGGTGGTTCGTCCGGCGGCAGCTACGGCGGATACGCCACCTCGGCCTACTCCGAGGGCTACTCGGCGGCCATGCCGATCGAGTCCTACCGGGTGATCGACGAGGTTCCCTCCTCCGTCGACGGCGAGGTGATCGGTGTGCCCCCGGCGATCCCGGCCACTCCCATGCTCGACGACTCGACAAGCACCGTCCCAGCAGACGGCGGCCTGCTCGTCGTGCAGGTGCCGGCCGATGCCCAGATCACCGTCAACGGTGCGGCCACGAGCTCACAGGGGGCCGTGCGTCGGTTCCTGAGCCGTGGTCTTGCCGCGGGCAAGAACTACGAGTTCGTGGTGCGGATGGCAGTCGAGCGGGACGGTAAGACCGAAGAAGCCACGAAGGTGGTGAAGCTCACCGCCGGCGAGCGGTCGGAGGTTTCGTTCGTGGCGAACACCGCCGCGACGCCCGCCAAGACCAGCCTGACGCTCAACGTGCCCGCCGACGCCCGCGTCTGGCTGGCCGGCAATCCGACGGCCTCGTCGGGCGCCGTGCGGCACTTCGAGACCGGCAGCCTGGCTTCCGGCCAGACCTGGCGGAACTACGAGATCAAGGTGACCACCGTCGTCGACGGCAAGGAAGCTACGGTCTCGAAGGTGATCGACCTCGCCGCCGGCGACCGGATCGAGCTCTCGCTCGACCCGACGACCGCTCCGGCCACCGCCACCGCGTCGCTGCAGTAAGCACGGCCCGGACAGTCCGCGAAGCAGAGTGCATCCAGGCCCCCGTGCGGCAGTCGTCGCACGGGGGCCTCATGCATTTCCGGCTTCGGATTGGCCCGCCCCGAAATGGCAATCTACGCTTGCCAGGCAGGCGGACCCCGAGGGCCTGCCGATCGCTCGAGGGCAAGGTCTGGCATGTCGGCTCCCGAACTCCACTCATCGATTTCGCACCGGGCCGGTCGGGCCCTGGCGTCGGCTGCGATCCTGATCTACCTCGCGGCCGTCATCATCGCCCCGCTCTCGGGGCCGCCACCGGCCAGCCAGCTCTCCCAGCTGCTCCTTCAGCCTTTCCGACCGCTGCTCGGCGCCCTCTACCTGGGCCACGGCTACCGCTTTTTCGCCCCAGACCCCGGGCCCGGCCATTCGCTCCGCTGGACCATGACCATGCCCGACGGATCATCGCGTTCGGGAACGATCCCCGATGCCGCCCACGACTGGCCGCGGCTGCTCTACCACCGTCGGTTCATGGTGGCGGAAAAGATCGCGGCGCTCGTGCCACCGGTCGATGTGCCGGCCGAGATCAGGAGCCAGGCCCGAGCAGACTGGCTGCCGCTGGTGAAGGGAGTGGCTGGCCATCTCCTCCGCAGCCAGGGTGGCAACCAGGTTACGCTCGACATGGTGGAACACTACCTGCCCGGCCCCGACGAGGTGATCGCGGGCACGAGCGGGGCAGACCTTGTCACCCCGCTCGGAACCTTCGCCCGCACGGAGGCGCTGCAGCGATGAGCCGTTCATTCAGCACGGCCGCAGGCCACTCCGCGCCACGGCTCGATCGAAGCAACGCCATCGCCCCGGCCCGGCCGACGGGCTGGTGTGCTGAGTGGTCCGAGGACTGGAACCGGTTCTGGTTCACCCCGAGCGACCCCTTGCCGCTGGCCGTGATCCGCATTCTGACCGGCCTGATTCTCTGCTGGGCCTGCGCCGTCTGGCTGATGGATGCCGACGCCTTCTTCGGGCCCCGCGGGTGGCTCGTGCCGCAGGAAGTCTGGCGGATGAACGACCAGCCCTGGCAGTGGAGCTGGTTCTTCGCCTTCTCGAGTCCGACCGCGATTCGCGTCGCAGGCGGCATCATGCTCGTGTCGGCAGTGCTCCTGACCATCGGACTGGCCACGCCCGCCGCGGCCGTCGTGTCGCTCCTGGGGCTGGTGAGTGCGGCGAACCGGA
Source organism: Candidatus Kuenenia stuttgartensis (assembly GCA_945891385.1). GTDB lineage: Bacteria > Planctomycetota > Planctomycetia > Pirellulales > UBA1268 > QWPN01. Next base: position 9,057 of record CAMDDJ010000006.1, read on the forward strand.
CCCCGCTCAATACCTTCGGTCTCGATGACACGCTCGGCATGCTGCTCGTGGGCCTGGCCATCGGGCCCGCCGGAAGCCGACTCTCGCTCGACGCCTGGCTGTTCGGGGCAGGGGAGGGGCGCTCGGCGCGGGCGACCGTGGCCTTGCGGATCATTCAGGTCCACCTCTGCGTCGTCTACTTTTTCTCCGGCTGCGGCAAGCTGCTGGGAGCGAGCTGGTGGGAGGGGGTGGCGCTCTGGGGCGCTGCGGCCAACGTGCAGTACCGCACCCTCGACATCACGGCGCTCGCACGGCATCCGCTCCTGCTCAATGCCCTCACCCTCGGCACCCTGTTCTGGGAGGTCGCCTACGCCGCCCTGGTCTGGCCGCGGCTCACCCGCCGGCTGTTTCTCGCGATGGCCGTGGCGGTCCACTTGGGAATCGGCCTGACGATGGGCATGATGGAGTTCGGACTGGCCATGATCACGGCCAACCTCGCCTTCGTCTCCGCGGAGACCTGGCGGCGCATCCTGCCCCTCGACCGTCTTTCGACCCCTTCCTCACACCCTCGAACGGATCTCGCATGATCGACACGCTGGCCATCGTCGGCGCCACCGGCGCCGTGGGACGGATCATCCTCGAGCAGCTGGTGCAGCGGGAGTTTCCCGCGCGGCGGCTCAAACTGCTGGCGTCGGCGCGGTCCGCAGGCCGCACGATGGAGGTGGCCGGTCGGTCGTTCCCCGTCGAGGAACTCACCCCCGACGCCTTCACCGGCGTGGACGTGGCGATCGGCAGCACACCCGACGAGGTGGCCGCCGAGTTCGTACCCTGGGCCGTGGAGCGGGGTACCGTCGTGGTTGACGAAAGCGCCTTCTTCCGCATGCAGCCCGACGTGCCGCTCGTGATCCCGGAGGTGAATCCCCAGGCGATCGGCCGCCACCGCGGCATCATCGCCAGCCCCAACTGCTCGACCACGCAGATGGTGATGGTGATGAAGCCCCTCCACGACGCAGCCCGCGTCACGCGGGTGATCGTGAGCACCTACCAGGCGGTCAGCGGGGCAGGGCTCGCGGCGACCACCGAACTCCGCGACGCCACCGCGGCCTGGCTGGCCGGCGACGTCGAACCCAGGCAGGTTTTTCCCCATCCGATCGCTGCGAATCTGATTCCGCAGATCGGCTCACCCCGACCGGGCGGCTCCACGAGCGAGGAGCTGAAGATGATCCTCGAGACACGGAAGATGCTCGAGGACGAATCGATCGCGATTTCGGCCACGTGCGTCCGGGTGCCGGTGGCCAACGGCCACAGCGAGTCGATCCTGATCGAGACCGAGCGGAAGCTGTCGGCCGACGAGGCTCGGCAGCTCCTGGCCGCCATGCCCGGCGTGGTCGTGGTAGACGACCTGGCCGCCAAGCGGTATCCGACCCCGCGGGAGTGCAGCGGCCGCGACGAGGTATTCGTGGGCCGGATCCGCGAGGATGGTTCGTGTCCGAACGGGATCGCGCTGTGGTGCGTGTCGGACAACGTGCGGAAGGGGGCTGCGACGAATGCCGTCCAGATCACAGAGCGGCTCGCCGCCGATCCGGCGCTCCTCGCGGGCCAGGGCAGGGCGGGGGCCGCGGTGAAGGGATGAGCGGGCCGCAGGAGCCGACCGCTCCGCTGCACGGCACCTCGGCGGTCGTCGAGGCCACCGCAGGCCGGCTGATCCGGCTGCGGGTGGCCTACGAAGGCACGCGGTATTCCGGCTGGCAGGCCCAGCCGGGCCGACTGACGGTGCAGGGAGCGGTGACCGAGGCGATTCGGCAGATCTCGGGAGAGGACATCCGGCCCCGGGGCTCGAGTCGAACCGACGCCGGCGTGCACGCCCTCGACCAGGTCGTTTGCTTCCAGACGACGAGCAGCCTCGAGCCGGAGGTCTGGGTGCGGGCCCTGAACGCGAGGCTGCCCCGCGACATCACGGTGGTCGCCGGCGACGAACCGCCCCCCGGCTTCGATCCGGTGTCGGCAGCCGTGCGGAAGCGGTATCGCTACCGGATTCACGACGCCCCCTGGAAGCCCGTGCTCCAGCGGCATCTCGTCTGGCACTGGCGGGGCCGGCTCGACACCGAGGCCATGGCCGCCGCCGGGGAGGCGCTCGTGGGCGAACACGATTTCACGAGTTTCGAAACCACCCCGTCCCAGCGGCTGTCGAAGGTCCGGACGATCTATTCGCTCCACATCTCCCGCCCAGGCCTGGACGACGATGCCGCCGGGGCCGAGGTCTGGATCGAGGTGGAAGGCAACGGGTTTTTGTACAACATGGTCCGGATCATCGCCGGCTCGCTGGTGATGGTGGGCGCCGGCCGGCGGAGCCCGAGCTGGCTCGCCGAGGCGCTCGCGGCCCGGCACCGACCGGCAGCTGGGCCCACCGCGCCGCCGGAAGGGCTCGTGCTCGTGTCCATCCAGCTTGCCCCCGACGACCATCCTCCAGCGACCTCCGTCCCCTCCTGACGATCGACCACGATGCCCAAGCCTCTTCCGGAACGACTCGGCTCCCTCACGCTCGTCCAGCAGTTGGGCGTGGGCAAGAACTGCCAGATCTGGGAGGCCACGGATCAGGCAGGGGGGCGGTGTGTGGTCAAGGCCGTGGTGCCCGAGATGGCGACCGACGCCGGCCTGCGGCAGCTCTTCGAGCACGAGCTCAAGGTCGCGACATCGCTCGATCATCCCACGATCATCCGCATCCACCGGTTCTCCGAGGAAGGCGGCCTGCCGCACCTCGTGATGGAGCTCTTTCCCCACCCGAACCTCAAGAAGCGGATCCAGGCCGGCACGAATCTGCTCCTGCCGAAACTCCAACGGATCGTGACGGAACTCGCCCTCGCGCTCGACCACGTGCACGCCCGGGGCTGGGTCCACCGCGACATCAAGCCTGAGAACATCCTCGTCGGCGACGACGGCCAGGTGAAACTGATCGACTTCGCGATCGCTGCGAAGGCCTCGGGCCTGCTCGGCAAGTTGCTCGGCGGCAAGACGCCGCCCCAGGGCAGCCCGAGTTACATGTCGCCCGAGCAGATTCGCGGCCAGGCGCTCGACGCCCGCAGTGACATCTACTCCTTCGGCTGCGTGCTCTTCGAACTCCTCGCCGGCCGGCCGCCCTACACGGCCAGCGACACCAACGAACTCCTCAACAAGCACGTCTCGGCCATCGTGCCCGCGGCCGACAAGTTCAACAGCAACATCACGCCGACGGCCTCGAAGTACATCCGCACCCTCCTCGCCAAGAAGCCGGCCGATCGCCCCAAGTCGATGCAGGAGGTGCTCGCCCAACTCCGCTCGATCCGCCTCGTCGAAAGCCTGAGCTGATTTTAGCGCCCGCCGGGCCATCCATGGCCCCGGCGGGCTTGCCGGGCCTCCGCCCGGCCGGCCGCCATCCGGGCGGCCGATCGCGTGCGGCCGCGGAGGAGTGGTGGCCCTGTCTGCGCGAATTGACGTCGAGGCGGGGCGACGCGGAGGGCACGCAGCGCGGGCTCCGCCCGCTGCGTGCCGGAGTGGAAGGCCGAGGAAGGGCTACCTGGGCGCACGCAGCGCGGGCTCCGCCCGCTGCGTGCCGGAGAGTTGGGGTGGCTTCGCGCATTCCCTCACCGCATTCGGGTCGGGGTTGCCCGTGCCCCGAGAGCCGGCGTATGCAGACGAGCGCAGCCGACCAAGCCGCCTTCAGCGGCTCGGTGCCCGTTGCGGAGCGAAGTCTGCATCCGAGTGAGCGCAGGGCAGGATGCACGAAGCGAACGTCCGGCGACGGGGTATGGGCAACACCGCCCCACCAGTGGACGTCGCCTCCGCCCCTCCATACGCCCCGCCGGCGAACGTCCGGCGACGGGGCATGGGTAACACCGACCTCCCAGTGGACGTCACCTCCGCCCCGTCATACGCCCCGCCGGTGAACGTCCGGCAACGGGAATCCCCGCAATCCTGGGGGTCGGGGCCAGTTTTCCGATTGACGCGGCCGCGGCAGCCCCGGGAAAATCCAGGTGTTCTCCTCCAGACGCCCCGAGAGACCTCCCGCATGGCCGCCGGATTGCATCGACTGCCGCTCGAGAAGCCGATCTACGAGCTCGAGGATCGGATCGCCGCGTTGGAGGCGGCTCCGCTCGGAGGGCAGCAGCAGGAGGAACTTCGCCGGTTGCGTCGGGAACTGGTGGAGGTCCAGCGGGCAGTATTCGGCAACCTCGATCCCTGGCAAACGGTCGAGGTGTCGCGGCATCCCGACCGCCCGAAGACGAGCGACTACCTGGCGCTCGTCTTTGACGAGTTCGTGGAACTCCACGGCGACCGGTCGTTCGGCGACGACCGGGCGATGCTGACCGGCTTCGCCAAACTCGACCAGCACAAGGTGATGGTGATCGGCCACCAGAAAGGTAAGACCCTCGCCGAACGGCAGGCCTGCCACTTCGGCTGCGCCCACCCCGAGGGCTACCGCAAGGCGATGGGCAAGATGCGGCTGGCGGCGAAGTATGGCCTGCCGGTGATCTGCCTGATCGACACCCCGGGCGCCTATCCGGGCGTGGGGGCCGAGGAACGCGGGCAGGCCCAGGTCATCGCGGAGAGCATGTTTCTGATGGCCTCGTTGCCGGTGCCGATCGTCTGCGTAGTGATCGGGGAAGGGGGGTCGGGCGGCGCGCTTGGCATCGGCGTGGGTGACCGGGTGGCGATTCTGGAGCACGCCTACTACAGCGTGATCAGCCCCGAGGGCTGCGCCGGCATCCTGTGGAAGAGCGTGGAATACAAGGCCGATGCCGCACGGGCGTTGCGATTCCGGTCCCGCGACCTGGAGCAGTTTGGCGTGGTCGATGCCGTGATCGAGGAGCCGGCCGGCGGAGCGCATCGGCACCCAGGGCAAATGGCGATGAGGCTCAAGACCTACCTCGGACGCACGCTCCGGGAACTCGTCGGCCGGCCCACCGACGAACTCGTGGCCGAGCGGTACGGGAAGTTTCGCCGCATGGGCGCCTTCCTCGATGAGCCGCAACCCGCGTAGTCGAGGGAGACCCACCTGCCCACAAGCCGGTGCTATCCGTCACTCGGACGTGCTCGAGCGATTTCGGCGGGAAACCCAGGCCGCGGCGCGGTTGAAGGCGACCGCAAGCAGGGCCGAGACAGCCGCGTACACGAGGGGCGTCGAACCGTAGGTGGCGTCCTTCGGGTTGAGCGCCACCATGACGAACAGGGCCGTTGCCGTGACGCTCGTCAGCGACAGGCCCGTCAGCGCGAGACTCCAAGCATCCGATGTCATGCAGAGACTCCGTGGGCCCGCAGCAGGCCATCCGCCGCGGTGAGTGCTTGCGTGGCGGCGTGATCGAGGTTCTGAGGAGCGCCGCGAGAGAACGACGCCAGCAGCGAACGACCGCCGAGCGCCAGTTTCTCCCAGGTCGAAACCCGAACCCGGCCGGCCAGAACCTGGAAGCCGTTCTTCCTGATCTTGGTCCCGATCGCCCTGTAGACGCTCGCCGCCGTGCGAACAGCCAAGCGGGAACCTCCTTCCAGGGCACCGAGCCCCGCCTGGCCGGCACGATAGTAGCCTTCGGCCAGGTCGAGAATCCTGCTGACCCCGCGTTGCACACCCTCGGGGTCCGGCGGGAGGCTGCCCGGCCGCAATCCGCCGGTCCACTCGAGCGGCAGGTAGCATCGCCCGCGCTGCCAATCTTCCGCCACGTCACGGGCGATGTTGGTCAGTTGCATCCCCATTCCGAGTGCAGCTGCATGGGGCAGAAAACGGCGATCCCGGAGGCCCAGTATCGGACACATCAGCACACCGACCGCTCCGGCCACTCGGAAGCAATATCGGAGCAGATCCACCTCGTTGAAATCGGCGGCCCGCCTGACGTCCGACCGCATGCCTGCGAGCAGAGCTTCGGCTGCGGCAAGGCTCAGATCATGCCGCTCGACAAGCGTGGCGAACCAGAGACTCTCAGGAGACTGCGGGTGGTCCCCGCGGCCAAGGAGCCGAAGATCGTGCGAGGCTCGGTCGACGAACTCGTCCGCAGCGCGGCTCGTCGGGGCGGTGTCGACGCCGTCGTCGCACCAGCGACACCAGGCGTAGAGCCGCTCGACGTCGGCCCGTTTGTCCGCCGGCAACAGCCGGCTGGCGAATGAAAAGGAGCGACTATGCCGCCGGATCGAGGCTCGGGCAGCCGGGCTGCTACGCGTGGACGACATGGAAATCCGCCGCGATCGTATCGCAGGTGGCCTTGGCCGAGTTGACGACGCCCGGCACGCCGGCTCCAGGATGGGTGCCGGCTCCCACGAGGTAGAGCCCCGGAATCTCGGGGTCGCGATTGTGGGGCCGAAAGTAGGCGCTCTGCGTCAATGTCGGCGCGACCGAGAAAGCGGAACCCTGGTAGGCATTGAAGGTGCTGGCAAAGTCAGCGGGCGTGAAGTGACGCCGCGTGACGATCGAGTCGCGGAGTCCCGGGAGGTTGCGTTCGAGCGACTCGAGAATGGCGTCGCCATAGGCAGGACCGCAGGCCTCCCAGTCGATGGCGGCGTTTCCCAGGTGGGGCACCGGGCTCAGCACGTAGAACGACTCGCCTCCGGGGGGCGCCATGCCAGGGTCGGTAACCGTCGGAGCGTGCAGGTAGAGGCTGAAATCGTCCGGCAGACGGTGCCCGTGAAAGATGTCCCGGAGCAGCCCGCGGAACCGCGGACCGAACAGGATGGTGTGGTGCGCCAGGTGTTCGTATCGCCGGTTCGTGCCGAAGTAGAGCACGAACAACGACATCGACCAGGTCATCCGCTCCAGGCGTCGCTGCCGCCGATGGGCCGCGTCGAGTCCGCGATACAGTCTGGAATAGGTGTGGTGAACGTCGGCATTGGAGACGACGACGTCGAACGCTTCCGGCGGGCAGCCGGCGGCATGCACCACGTGCTGTGGCGTGCCTCCCTCCGACTGCAGCGTCACCCGATCGACCGCGGCTTTGAGCCGAAGCGTGCCGCCGAGGTCGTGGAACAGCCGCACGAGCCCGCGAACGAGCGCGCCGGTGCCACCCTCGGGAAACGATACGCCCCACTTCCGCTCGATCCAGTGGATCAGCGTGTAGATGCTGCTCGTCTCGAGCGGGTTTCCACCGACGAGCAGCGGGTGAAAGCTGAAGGCCTGCCGCAGGTGCTCATCCCGCACGAATCGCGAGACCGTCGCGTAGACGCTTCGATCGGCCCGCAGGAGGGCCAAGTGCGGAGCAGCCCGAATCATGTCCGAGAAGTTCAGGAAAGGAACGGCGCCCAGCTCCTCGTAACCCTTCGCGAAGACGCGTCGCGAGTAGTCGGCGAACCGCCGATAGCCATCGACGTCGCGTGGACTCACTCGTCGCACCTGCTCAATCAGCCCCGGCTCGTCGGCGACGTAATCGAAGGTCACTCCATCGCTCCACTGCAGCCGGTAGAGCGGTGTCACCGGCAGCAGGCGGACGTAGTCGGACAAGCGACGGCCCGACAATTCGAAGAGTTCCTCCAGGCAGTGCGGAGCGGTGATGACCGTCGGCCCGGCATCGAACACATACCCCTGGTCTTCGTAGACGGAGGCCCGCCCGCCCGGCTTGTCGTGGGCCTCGTAGCAGACGGTATCGAAGCCCATCGACTGCAATCGGATGGCCGCTGCGAGCCCACCGAAACCGCTGCCGATCACGGCGGCTCGCCGCGGTGGTCGGCCCGCAGGCCGGCGGACGGGCGACTCTGGCATGGTCGCTGGGCTCATCGCACGACCTCGGTCGCCGTCCGCTCGCCTGACAAGCGAAGCAAGCCGGCGACCTCCGCCAGGGGAGCCGCCCGGCGAACACACCCGGTCGCGACGGCGAGCCGGTGGGTCGCCCGGTCAAGCCGGGCGTGGATGGCGGCCGCGGCCCGGCCCACGCCGGCGTCGAGGAGATCGGCCGCGACTCCGCGGAGCAATCCGGGATCCTGTCCAGCCCGCGCGGCGCGACGCTGCAGTGCCGCAAACTGCGGCGGCGAGAGCTCGCCGGCAGCCCACGCCCAGGGCCAGGTCACCCGGCGGTTCCGCAGGTCGTCGCATCGCTCGGCTCCGTCGACGAAGTCGGCGAGTTCGTCCAGATCGTTGCGCATCTGCAGGCAGATCCCGACGCGACAGCCGAAGGCGGCGACGGCATGCAGCGTCGCGGGTTCCCCGGCGGCGGCGTGCGCCCCGCACCAGCCGGCCAGCGACACGAGCCGACCCGTCTTCCAACGGGAAATTGCCAGCACGGCGGCATACGTCTGCCGCGGGGTCACCTCGTCGATCCGCGTCGAGAGGTCGATCGCCTGGCCCTCGTGACATTGCCGGGCCACTTGGACGAACTGCGCCATGATCGCAGCGGACCGCGCGGGTTCGTCGTAGGCCGCGGCCGCGAGTTCCAGGGCCCTGAAATACATCCAGTTCCCCGCATTGACGGCCCGGGCCGCCCCGATCACCCGGTGGAGGGCCGGCTGGTCTCGCCGGGTCTGGGAATCGTCTTCGAAATCGTCGATCACGAGCGAGCCGGCGTGCAGCATCTCGACCGCGTCGATCACCAGGGCAGGGGCCTCAGCCTGGCCACCAGCCAATTCGTACGCCCGTTGGAGAAAGGTCGCCCGAAACCGCTTGCCGCCGATGCCCGGGTAGAGGTCAGGGGCGAGCTGGAGGGCCTTCGACCATCCGTGCCGTGTCTGCGACGTCTGGTGGAAGCGTCCGGCAAAACCGAGGGGATTCTTCATCATGGCGTCACCGGACCTAGGCGGAGAGGAACGACCTGGCGAACCGGATCGGCGTCAGGCCGGTCGGCGGCCGACCGATGACGATCCGGGCCGCGTCACTGACGGTAAAACGATGGCCGTAAAACCGTGCGATTCGCTGCTCGGGCAGCACCCGATAGAACCGCTGGAAAACCTTCCAACGATCGGTCGGCGCGACGAGACAAAAGAGCAGCCGATTGAGCATCCGGGCGAACCCACGCCGCAAGGTCTCTTCCGACCCGGCCGCCGCGAGTTCGTCGGCGAGTCGCTCGGGCCTGGTACGGGCGACAAGTTCGGCGAATCGGATCGCCAACGGCATCGAATAGCCGGTGGCCGCGTGATACCAGCCGCCGGCATAGCCACCCGCAATCGACCGTCGGTCGCCGCGGTCCGCGCGGGCGTAGGGCATCGGCAGACAGCCCTGCTCAGTTCGCACGACCACCGCAGCGCCTCCTCCGGCATCCGAGAGCCTGGCCGCGATCAAATCCTCCGCCCGCTGCGGGTCACAACCGGAATCCTCGTGGAAGCGTGTGTATTCCAGCAGCACCCGATGGGGACCGAACGGGAGTTCGTAGAGAAACTCAAAGCCGTCGGCCTGGTCCTGGCGGACGTCCATCACGGTCGGCTCCGAGGCCGGCCAGCGGCGTTCGGTTTGGTATTCCCGGCCGATGAATGACTGGAATCCAACGCCTCGCGGCGGACCGCTGGACGCGGTGAGGCCCCGACAATCGATTACCGCCCGGCAGCGCACAGGCTCGTTTCCGTCGATGATGACCTCCGTCGGCCCGGCGATGTCACAGGCCTCGCCGGTCCGCACGTCCAGGCACGGCCGGCCGGCTGTATCCAGGCTGACGGCGGCCAGCGACAGCGTCTCGTTCCGGAGGCGGTCGGAGGTGATCGTGGCGTAGGGAAGCTCGACCCGCCGCGACAATCCCGGAAACCTCACGAGGTATCCCGGCCACCGATGCGCGACGAGCGGGTCGAACCAGTTCCTCGCCTCTGGGGGCACGTCCGACTCGTGAAACGACCAGGTGTGGTTGCCGCAGAGTTCATCCGCCTTCTCGACGAGCAGCATGCGGGCGGCCGGCCGATGATGGGCCACGGCGTGTGCCAGCAGACAGCCCTGCAGCCCACCGCCGACGATCACGTAGTCGAAGGTGTCCGCAACCATCAGGTGGCACTCCCGAAACGGAGGTGCCGCGCGGCACGGCGATCGGCGATCGGGGCCAGAAACGGCGCAACCCCATGGACCACGAGGTGCGGAACCGCGACGGCACTGAGGCCGACGAAGGTCGCCCTGATCAGGGTCTCGTTCCAGCCAGTTGTTCGCAGCACGCCAAACGTCGCCAGGGCGATCAACCCAACGGCCCCCAGAGTCATCGGGGCCAGGCTGGCGGCGAGGCGGATCCAACGCTCGCCCAGTTCACGCCGTAGTTTCCTCAGGCCGCGGACCGAGTGCCAGCCGCAGAAATAGACGAGAAAGCCCACCAAGGGATTGGCGATGGCAAGCAAGGCCACGAGCGAAGCGACCAACAGGACATCGCCGAGCAACACCCGCTGCGTCCGCCCCCGCCGACCAAGGGCAACACGCAGTTCGAGAAACCAGCCAACCGCGGCGACTCCCATCATCAGGGCCGAAAAGGCTGCGAGCGGACCGGCGAACCGCTGCACGTCGGGCCCGAGGCCGCCCGGAGTCGCCACCGCCAGAATCCCGACGACCTGGTCGGTCTGCATCACCAGCGGCGTCCAAATCACGAGCCCTCCTCGCGCGAATCGCAACAGCGGCCGCCAACTCCGGGGCCCCACCGCGAACCGCGGTTCCTCCTGGCCGAAATGCCAGGCCGATGCCAGAAAAAACCCACCGATGGTGGCAGCCGGGGCGAGAAACCAGCCCCCAACCATGACCGCTGCGGCCAGCAGATAGCCCGCCAGAAACAGCGGGAGCCAGGCCGGACCGAAGAGCGGCTCGAGCCGAGGCCTGAGGAACCGATGATCCGCCGCCCCGTGAGGCAGCCCGAGACCCGCGACGAGCACGGCCAGAATGCCGGCCGTCGCGCGGCCTCCGGCGGAAGGAACGAAGCACGCGGCCCCGATCAGCGCCCAACTGAGCAGCGTGACAGAGGCCGCGTGCATGAACTGTTCCTCCTCACCGACACGGAGCCGATCAGGCGTGGGCGAGGCTGCCTTCGGCAGCGTGCGTCTTGGAACTCTTCGCTCGCGCGATGAAGTAGATCAAGACACCGAATCCGGCCTTGGCCGTCATATCGGCGATGGCATAGCCAATCTGCAGGCCGACAACCCCATCGGCACCGACCTTCCCGCCAGCCTTCGCCGCAAGGGCGTCGGGCGTTCCGCCCAAGGCGTAGGCGATCGGGTACACGGCCCAGGTGATGAGCAGCACCAGCCGGCAGATCTCGATCAACTTGCGGGCCGCGGGCGGCTGGCTATCGAGCGAGTTCGTCAGTTCCACCCACAGCACGTACAGGATGTAGAAGAACGGAATCGACGAGAGTCCGCCCCAGACCACCCGCTCCGACCAACGCGTCGGATCGGCGATCACCTCTCCGGGATAGCCGAGGGCGATCATCGCCGCGGCTGCGACGACGAGCCTGGTGAGCAGGCTCGTGGCCTTGGCCGAGGGCAGCCGGAGCACGGCGACCAGTTCGACCATCAGGAGCGGCACCGTGAGGATCCAGTCCGCGTAGCGATAGAAGTCGTTGAACGCCGCGCCGGTGCCCACGTAGCCGGCGCCTGTCTCAGCGAGTTTGTAGGCGTCCTGCCAGCTGTGGCGAATCATGAAGTAGTGGTAGCAGGCGATCGTCACGACGAGACCCGAGACCATCAGGGCCGGCCGGTACTCGGGATCGACGTTGGCCCGCGACATGAACAGGAAAAGTGCCGCGGCCCCCATCGTGGCCACGGTCATCGAAAAGATGTTGTCGACTGCGTTGTACTGAAACACCGAGAGGTCGGGCATCGCCGCCCCTAACAGAGAAATGCCTTCGATCATGCCTGCACCTTACAGAGGTTGTTGAACCATTGGCCCACGGCGGACGTTCCCCGTGGCCCCCCGAACGATAGGCGAGCATAGCAGAACGGCCAGCGGATGACGGAGGCCGCGCGGACCGCGATCACGCGCCGCGGTCAGGGGCCGATTCCGCGCGGGACCGGATGGTGGGCAGGGAACGTCTGGCGAGAGGCCGTGGCCGGCCCGGGGCCGCTGCCACGCGACGCCGCTGTGGCATCACGCGGAGACCGTTTGCAACACCCCGGTCCGCCCCGCCCCCAACGTCCGATAATGTCTCTTATGTCCGGTTCAGCCCCTCCACGATCAAGCCTGTTTTTCAGGCCTTTTGGCTTCGCTCGGCCAGCCGCTCCTCCGCCCTGCCAAGGCCGTGGGTGCTCGTTCCGCCGACTACGGTCCGAGGCACCTGTCGGGCACCTCGCGAGCGACCATTGGCCGACCGATGGCGGTCGCCGGCCACCGCGTCCTTCAGCGAATCGGAAGCGGTGTCTGAGCGCCGACCGGGAAGGCGCCGGGCGGCGCTGGAGGCGGCTGAAACCCCGACTGCTGACCGAAGCGGCTTGTGTTCGGGCGTTCAGGTTGGAGCGGTTGTGCGGCTGGGTGTCCGGGAGGCAGCGGCTGCCAGGTCGGGGCCGCCGATGCAGCGCCGCCGGCCGGCTGCGCGCCGAACGCCCCCTGCCCTCCCGGCTCGGTCCCGGTCCAGGCGGCTGCCGATTGCACACCCTCCCAGATCGCCTCGAGCGGAGAGGGTGTCGCGACCGCGGCCGCCGGCTGCCCAAAGCCACCGGGCGGGGCTCCGGCGGGCTTGTTGAGTTCATCCTCGAACCGTTGAACGAACGGGGCGACGGTAGCCACCACGTCGGGCGGCAGGATCTGGTCGGCGCGGACGATCAGTTCCGCCACCATCCGCCCGCTGCGGCTCCCCACGATCTGATCCCGGTAGTCGGGAGCCAGCATCACGGCGAAGAATGTGACCACGATGCACAACAGAACTCCCTTGGCCACCCCCAGAAGGAGACCCATCTGATGGTCGAACGCCGAGAGCTTGACGGTCTTGATGACGCCCGAGATGACGCTGAACACGAGCCACACGGCCAGTGACGTTCCGGCGTACAGGGCCAGCATCGCAACGAGCCGGTTCCACGGGGCCTGGCTGCCGAAGAAGGGGGCAAGGGGACCACCAAACCGCAACGCCACGAAGGCGCTGGCGGCGATCCCGGCGATCCACGCCAACTGCCAGACGATGCCCTTGAAATAGCCGAGCATCGCAGCCGCGGCGAGAATGCCGAGCATGACCAGGTCATAGCCTTCGATCGCCATGGAATGCGTCTGCCTCCAGCCCAGCGAAACTCACAGGTCGCAGTCTAGGCGGCGCCGCAACGTCGCCTGAAGACCAAAACCGAACCATGCGACCGTCACGTAGAGCGCATCCGCGCCAGTCATTGCCGCCAACGCAGCCTCCGCAGTCGACGCAATCGGCCCTAATCTCCTTGCTGCCGAGCCTGCCCATCGCCCGCAAGGGCCCTAAATTCCGGCATTTCTTGCCTGATTCGAGCCTGAATGGTGGACCCGACCGTTCCGGCAGTGCAGGGGAGCGTCATTTCGCCCGGCTGACGCCGCCGACGTCGTTTGACGATATCCAGACAGTGTCTGCGCGATGCGAGGCTGCCTCGGTCCGCGCAGGCCGGGGGCTTTGGCAGGGTCGGGAGGGAATCCGGCCTGCGCACGGCCCCTGCAGAGGAACGCTCGACCGTGCCCGGATTCCGCGTGCACATCACCGGCTCGTCGATTGCGGGCGCAGGCTACGGCCTGGCGGCCTGGTACGTCGGCGACTTGCCGCCGATGACCTGCGTGTTGGGGGCCGGCCTCTGCGCGGTGGCCGGGATGATGCCCGACCTCGACAGCGGCCCGGGCATCCCCCTGCGTGAAAGCGTCGCCTTCGCGGCGGCAGTCGTCCCGATGATGCTCGTGCATCGCTTCCAGCAGGCGGGCATGCCGCTGGAGGCCATGATCCTGGCGGGAGCCGCCATCTACCTGGCGATTCGGTTTGGACTCGCCTGGTTGCTCAAAAACTACTCGTATCACCGCGGCATGTTCCACAGCCTGCCGGCGGCCGCGGTCGCCGGCCAGGTGACCTACCTCGCGTTCGGCACCGAGGAACCGCTGCGGCGGTACTTCATCGCCAGCGCCGTGGTGGTCGGGTTTCTCACACATCTCGTGCTGGACGAGATCTGGAGCGTGCGGCTGGGCATGTTCGGACCGAAGTTCAAGAAGTCGTTTGGCACGGCCCTGAAATTTCATGGCCCCGTGATGTGGTCCAACATCGTGACGTACATCCTCGCCATCCTGCTCGGCGCCCTCGCCGCGGGCGACGCCGCCTGGACGGAGAAGGTCGCAAAGGTCAAGCAGCAGATGGAGCAGGCGACCCGCACGTACCAGCAGTATCCCTACCAGCAGTGGCAATACCGGCGGTAGCGGCCCGCTTGGGGTCGGGCCGGTCCCGAGGTACATTCCGGGTTTCCACGCCTTTCTTCCCTTCCGCAATGCCCCCGCTTTTCGCCGCCGTGCTCCCTTCCACGACGGCAGCCGCCGCCCTGGCGGCCTACCTCGCCCTGATCGGGGCCGCAGCTTTCGCGGGGGGCTCTTCAATGGCCCTGCTGTCGCTCAGCCATCGGATGACACAGGTGCTGCTCTCGTTCACCGGCGGCGTGCTGCTCGGCGTCGGCATGCTTCACCTCGTGCCGCATGCCGCGTTCGAACTCGGCGGCGATCTCGACGCGACCATGGCCTGGGCGCTCGGGGGTTTCTTCGTGATGTTCCTGCTCGAGCGGGCTTTTCATGCCCACGCCCATCATGCGGCCGATTCAGGCTGCGAACACGAACACGCCCATCACCCCCATGACCATCATGATCACCGAGATCATCAGACGGAGAGCCCCACGCCGCGGGGGCGGTGGGCCTGGTGCGGCGCGTTGGCCGGCCTCACCCTCCACAGCCTTGCTGATGGCGCCGCCCTGGCGGCCTCGGTGGCCGCCGACTCGGCCCATGCGACCAACTCGCTCCCGGGCTTCGCCACGTTTCTGGCGATCCTTCTCCACAAGCCGCTCGACGCCGCCATCATTGCCACCCTCATGCTCGAGGCCCACGCCTCGCGACGACTCCGCACCATCGTCAACCTTGGCTACGCAGCCGTGGTGCCGCTCGGAGCTGCCGGCTTTTTTGCCAGCCTGCCGCTGTTCGGCGGCCAGGAGCAGGCGGCGCTCGGGGTGGCCCTGGCCGTGGCGGGCGGCGCGTTCATCTGCATCGCTGCGGCCGACCTTCTTCCCGAGGTGCAATTTCATGCCCACGACCGCGTGCTGTTGACGACCGCGCTCGTGCTCGGGCTCGGTCTCGCCTGGGGAATCACGGCAGTCGAACAGGCCACCCACGAACACGGTCCGCACACCCACGCCGCCCCGAACGACGTTCCCGCCTCGCCTTGAGAGCCTGATCGCGGCCGGTCAGCCCTCCACGTCGAGGCCACGGGCGGCTCGTTCTCGGCGAACTTCCGCCATCATCTCTTCGATGAGTTCGTGCTGCGACCGAATCGCCGGCACTTGGGCCTGAAAGCACCAGGCGATCACGCCGCCCAGGCCGATGCCTCCGATCAAGTGCCAATTCACCCAGGCCTGACTCCCGCCCGGCCCGGCCAGGCCGCCACCGGGATCGGCAGCACCGCCCAGGGCGACGATGCCCACCATCGAGAGCATCCCGATCACGGCGAACGGAAATGCCGAACGCTTGAGCCGCCGGCTCCGGTCGAAGAACGCCGGATCGAGCCGATACGTCTCGGCCACTTCGCGGCACCAGCGACTCGTGCCGATGAAGTAGGTGACGCCCATGCTGTTGACGAGCAGCACCATCAGCGCCGTGAACATGCCCGACAGCCGGTGCACCGTGCCCCACCGCAGCACGGCCGGATCGCTGACCCCGTGGAGGTCGCCGATCCACAGCCCCAGCCCGGCCGTCGCAGCGAGCAAGCAGATCGCGAACAGGGATACGCGGGCGAAGGTTTTTTCCATGGACTGGCATTCATGTTCCGACGAACGGGATGGCTCCGGAGTTTTATAGCCGCAGCCGCCCCGGCCGACACCCGCAGAGCCCGGCGGGCGGCATTCACGGCCGCATCAGGCCGAGCATGCGTGCATAGGGATCGGTGATGTCGATCAGCCCTTCCGTCGCCGGCTGGTAGAAGAAGGCCGTCGGATCGACCGAGGCATTGAACTCGATCTCCACGAGATCGATCACCCCGATCGGCTCCACGTCACGACCGGTCGCGGGCCGCGGGCCGGGGATCGCCAGGTATTCCAGGCGATAGGGCACGAGGTCGCTGCGACCGATGGCAAACCGGATCGCCCAGGGCATGCCGTCGGGCAGTTGGTCGGGACGAATGCCCCCCGGCTGCCGCGCTGCCTCGGCCTGTGCAGGCTGGAGTGCCGCCAGGGGCAAGGGATTCCATCTGCCCTCGACGAACCACACCGGTCGCCCTTCGAGTTCGCCCGGCACCGCCTCCGAGAAGTCGAACCACTGCCTGGCGCTCCAGAGCACCCGCTGCAGCCCGCCGAGATACATGGCGGTGTCGCCCGGATCAACCGCGCCGAGCTCCTCGAGACGGTTCCGCACCCGCTGAACGTCGATCCGATGAAGGGTGGGGGGATCGGGTCCGGCTCGACGGTGCAGCCAGCAAAAGAGGCCGTCACAGATCTCGGCGATCTCGAAGGTCTCCGTGTCCCCGGTCAGCGTTGTTTCGAACCGAAACCGGAGTTCCTCGCCGCGGCCAGCCTGCAGGTAGCGACCGGTGCCGACAAGCACGCGGTCGCCCACCCGAACCCGCTGTCGCAACTTCACGACGACGGAGTCGGCTCGGCTGAAATTGGCCAAGCTGGTCGCCACGATCCGCTCGGCTTGGGCGGCTCGGTCGGCGGCGGCGGCCGAATCCAGCGGAGCCGCGCCGGGCTGCCCCCCCTCCGCCGCACCAGCCGGAATCGCCGCCCCCACCGAAACCTCGCCCCCGGCCAGGCTTGCCGTCCCTGCCGCGCCGCCGGAACCGGGCAACGGAACCATGCCGGCGGCAGCAGGCTGAGCGGCTGCCGGCGGACGACCGCGGCTATAGACGCTCGCCGGCGGCTGCGCCCAGGCCGCCGCCCCCCCGGGCAGAGCGGTCACGACAAGCATCGCCCACGCGAACAAGCTCGCAGAGCGGCGGCGCGAACACGGAACGAAAGCCGCGATCATCGGGGTTCGGTGGTCTGTGACGGTTTTGCCAAAGAAACGGGCATCGAAGGGCCGATGCAAATGGGGTGAGATCGCCCGTCCACCCGGCTTTGGCGGGAGTGTACGGAATCGAGGATGGCCGGCCCAAGCCGGAAAACCGCACTGGAGGATCGTGGAAATGCTCAAGCGACGCCTGCAAGGCTTCGTCGGACTGTCCGTGGCGGCCTCGCTGACGGGCTGCCACATCCCGGCCAATTCGCCCTTCACGGGACTCGCCCAGATCCGACCCGTGGCCACACCGCACACCAACGTTCTGCCGCCGGCGGCGATGCTGCAGCATCCGGGTCCCGGCGTGGAAGGCCCCGGCCCGGGCATCATCGCCCCGGCCTCGTACGAGGCCTGCATTGCCAACGCCGCCGGTGAGGCGGGGGGCATGGGTGGGGCGGGCGGCGGGGGCGGCATGTACGGGATGGCCCCGACCTCCCAGATCGGGTTCGTCGGCCCCGACGGCATGCAGGTGCGTTGGGACATCTCGATGGCCGGCGGCTTCGACTCCGAACCGCTCGTCACGCCAGGCCGCTACGACTTCCCGCAGGGCGGGATCTACCGGCTCAAGATCACCGATATCCCGGGCCGCGAGGGGATCGAACTCTACCCGTCGCTCGAGGTCGCGCCGGTGACGCCGCGGACGGCGGCCTACCTGGCCCATAACGCGGTTCCGTTTCAGCTCACCGAGGAAGATCTCGATCAGGTGACCACCGGCAACTTCGTCACGAAGGTGGTCTATCTTCCCGACGCGGAATACCAGGAACTCGCCGTCGCCGGAGTAGAGACACTCGTCAGCACCCGCCTCGACCCCGGGGTCGATCCGGTAGTGGAGGCCGATCGACGCGGCTCGATCCTGGCGATCATCCGAATCGGAAACAAGGATCTCGAGAGCCCCGGCGGCGGTGGCTTCGCGGCCGGCGGAGTGCCCCTGGCGGCAGGCGGCATGGGCGGCCCGGGCGGTGCTGGCAGCGGCGGTTCCTGTGGCGCTGGTGCGAACGGCATCGGCGGCCCGCTGGGCATGCCCGTCGGCGGCAACCCCTCGCAGTTACCGCCCGCGTTCTTGGCCGGCATGACCGCACCGGAATACGGCATGCCACGGGTCGGCACGCCGATCGGCCTGCCGGGCCCAGCCCACATTCCGCTGGGAGTCCCGGCCGGCCTCCAGCGGCACTCGATCACCAACCATACGAAGGTGCACCTGCCACCGCCCTCCCGCAGCATGGGGCTGCACGTGCAGCAGGCGCCCGGTCTGAGTTATCCGAAGCCGGCCCGTCACGCCTACCTCGCCGAACGACAGGACGTACCCCACATCAAGC
Organism: Candidatus Kuenenia stuttgartensis; assembly: GCA_945891385.1. Classification (GTDB taxonomy): domain Bacteria; phylum Planctomycetota; class Planctomycetia; order Pirellulales; family UBA1268; genus QWPN01. The sequence continues at coordinate 27,417 of CAMDDJ010000006.1, forward strand.
TCAGGCAGCCGCCCGAAGACCGACTCCGATTCGTCGACAACGGCGGCCCCGATCCCGATGCTCTCGAGGCTGGTGCCGCGATCGTCGGAGGTGGTGGCCTGGGAGCCGGCGAGTGCGAGGCTCCGCTGCCGCCCGAGCCGTTCGAGTGAGCCCGCCTGCATCATCAGGCTCCTGATTCACCCGGAACGCGAGGGATTCCATGGTCAATCGTCACCCCCGTCGCGGCCCGGCTGCCCCGAATCAAACCTCCCGCAGGAGTTCTCGAACCCCGATCATCCCCGTGAACGAATACCGGACAGGGACCGCGCTGCAGCTGACCCGAGGGCTGCTGGCGACCGCCATCCTCGCCGTGACCGCTTCGCCAGGCATGCCTGGCAACGCAGCCGCGGCCGGGCTGGTGGATAAATACGCCGCCCACATGGCACCGGGAGCGATTGGCGCCCCCGGGCGGCTACAGCCCGGCCCCTGTCCGGTATCGAATGTGTCGCGGAGCGTGCAACCGGTGGAGATTCGGGCACCGGCCGGCACGCGGTTGGCGATCGAAACGGCCGACGGGTGGACGACGCTGCAGGACAGCCCGTTGCGGATCGCTCTCGTCGTCGGCCATGCCTACCGCGTGCGGCTGGCGGGCGGCCCAGGCCGGGAAGGAGAAGAACTCTTCCCCTCGGTTCGCGTGCTCGCGCGACTGGGAAGCCCGCCTGGCATGGACTGGCGATTTCCGGTCGAGATCGTGATCGATCCGGAGGATCTCGCGGCAGCCTACGACGGCGCCTTGATCCGGCGGGTGGTTTACGTCTCCTGCGACACGCAGGAGCCGGACATCGTGCCGGCAGGCTGGTTCGACGTGAAGCCGGGCGACGATGCCTTCGACGTGGCCCGCACCCTCGGCGATCCCGTGGCCGAAATCATGCTCGGCAATCGGCTCCCGGCCCAGGGGAGCCTTCCATGACCGGCGTCGCCACGCTCGATTCGATCCGCTGGATTCGACTGCTCGCGATCGCGATCGCCGCGGTGATCCTGGCTTCGTGCCGCTCGCTCACCGCACCGCTGACGCTGCCGGCCGTTGGCGTCACCATATTGCCCGATGACCTGCCGGCCCATGGCGAACCCTCAGACTCCGGCATCGACCCCGACTCGCTCACCGCGGCGTTGCTGCCGCTGCCGCCACGGCCAGAACCGGAGTCCGGGGTCGACGACGCGGCCACAACGACGCGGGACATCGTCCGCTGGCACGAGGGGGCCGTGACCGTAGGCTGCGAAGCCCCCTGCCCTCCCCTGCCCCGGCTGGGCCGTGCGGCGGGCGGCTGGGCTCCGCGCGGCTGCAGCCTGGCGGCGTCGGGATCGGCCTGCACCAGCGGCGGCTGCTCCACGGTCACCGCCTGTGGGCCCTCCGAACCAGCCGTGCCGGTGCTCGGTCCCTATTTGGTCTGCGATGGCGGCGACCATGGTCCGCTCGCGGTACCCGTCGGGGAACGAGGACTCGCACGGCTGACCGCCGGCGACACGGTCGCCCGCTACCGCCCAGCCGACGACGGCCCCGAGGCCGACGTCGTGCACCTCACCACCTCAAACTGCGCCTGCGTCTACGCGCCGCGGTTCGCTTCCGTCCGCGAAGTCGTGCGGCCTGTCGAAGACGCCGCGCCCGTCGGCCCAGGCGGACTCGTCAACGATGAACTCGTCGAACTCGAGGTCGAGCGGCAGCCGGTCTGGGGCAGCGTGCAGAATCTCGCCGCCGAAGCCGCCCGCAAGGCGCTCCCCGGCGTGGCGGTCGAGGACCGCATCGGTCCGCTGGCGGTCGATCAGCAGGTGGCACCCGACGAAGACGACGCCGCCGAACGACCCGCTGAAGAACTGGCGATCGACCAGCCGGAACTCACCCGGCAACGGGAACGGCCGCTCCTGGTGGTGGGCTTCGACGTACCGGTGGCGTGGACCTGCATCAAGGCCGCCAACGTGCTGCTCAACGACACGGCTCCGCAGGTGGTGGCGGCCGACCGGGGCACGGCGACGCTGCGGTTCGAAGAGCCGGGCCGCGCGGAACTCACCCTCTGCAAACGGGCCGGCACGGACACGGCGCGGGTGGGCGAGGAACTCGACTTCACGATCTTCATGCTCAACTCCGGCGACCGGCCGTTGACCGGCATTACGCTCGCCGACGCCCTGCCCGCCCGGCTGGAATTCGTGCCGCAGTCGGCCGCCTCGAGCCTGGCCGCCGACTTCGCATCCGAGACCGGTGACGATGGGTCAGTCGTGCTCACCTGGCGACTCTCGGAGACGCTCGAGCCGGGTGAAAGCGGCTTTGTTCGGTTCCGCGTCACCGTCCGCTGAGGCGGCTGTTGCGACCTGAGGGTCGGCCGTTGCCCCCCGCCTGCCGCCGCGGGTACGCTTCTCCACGGCGTCGGCCCCTTTCGCCCGCTTATCACCTCGAGGTCTTCATGTCGATTCTTCGCATTCGCGTCGCCCCGCTGCGGGCTTTCCCTGCCCTGCTCGTCGGAGCCGCGCTGGCGGCGGCGGCCCTGCCCGCCCCCGCCCTCCAGCCGGCGGTCGCCGAAACCGAGGCGAGCGGGCCGCTCACCGTGCCCGAGTTGCCGGAAGGGACCCCTGAGGAACTGCTCGCCTTCGTCGAAGGACTTTTGCCGCCGAAGCAGCGGCCGTCGTCGCGGGAGGAGATGATCGCCTACATCCGGGGCGTCTCCCGGGTGGCGGTGCAAGCCGCCGACAAGGTGCTCGCCCAGGTCGGAGCCGAAGACCCGCTGCGGGTGACCGCCTCGAAGCTCAAGCTTGAAAGCCTCGGAGCCCTCAGCCAACTCGGCGAAGAGGGCGCCGAGGAAACCATGACCGCTTTCGCCGCCTCCCTCGCGAACAGCCCGGTCAAGGAACTCGCCCTCGAAGCCAAGCGGATGCAGCTCGTCAGCGAGGCTCGCGAGATCTTCTCGACGGGCAAGCTCGACGGCGTGGGCGGGCTCGTGCAAAAGACCGCCACGCTGATGCAGGAAAACCCTGACGACCAGCAGACGGCCGCCCTGGCGATGCAGCTGGCCGGCGTGCTCGAGCAGGTGCCTGGGGGCAACGAACTGGCCGTGTCGGCGATGAAGACCTTCGGCCCGATCATGGCGGCGAGCGGCGACCCTCGGATCAAGCAGCTTGCCGAGAGCTTCGACGGCAAGCTCAGGCTGATGGCCCTGCCCGGCAACCCGATGGAGCTCAAGGGCGATCTGCTCGACGGCAAGCCCTTCGATCAGGCCGCCTTCGCCGGCAAGGTGGTGCTCGTCGACTTCTGGGCCACCTGGTGCGGCCCGTGCATCGCCGAGATTCCCAACATGAAGACCGAATATGAGAAATACCATGCCAAGGGCTTCGAGGTCGTCGGCATCAGCCTCGACGAAGACCGGGCCGAGGTCGAGAAGTTCGTGGCCGACAACGAGATCCCCTGGCCGATCATCTTCGCCGGCAAGGGCTGGCAGGATCCGATCGCGCAGTTCTATGGAATCTCGGGCATTCCGCAGCTGGTGCTGATCGGTCGCGACGGCAACGTGATCACGCTCGACGTCCGCGGTGAAAAGCTCGGCGAGAAGCTGGCTGAGTTGTTCAAGGACGCCGGCTGACCCGGCCGCATTTGATTCCTCCGGTATCCGCAAGGCCTTCGACCTGGCGGCCAGGCTGGAAGACCCGATCAATCTCTCGATCGGCCAGCCCGACTTCACGATGCCGGAAGCGGCCCGCAACGCGGCCAAGGCGGCGATCGATGCGGGCCGAAACGGCTACACGCCCACCCAGGGCCTCCCGCAGCTTCGCGAGCAACTCGAAGCGAACGCGAGGCGCCAGACCGGCCAGCCCGAGCGGCGGCTGATGGTCACCAGCGGCACGAGCGGCGGCTTGGTGCTGGCCCTGATGGCGTTGGTCGATCCGGGGGACGAGGTGATTCTGTTCGAACCGGCCTTCGTCATGTATCGGCCGCTCGTCGAATTCCTCGGCGGGAAACCCGTCGTCATCGACACGGCGCCGAGCTTTCAGATCGACGTGGATCGAGTGGCCGCTGCCATCACGCCGCGAACCCGCGTGATCCTGCTCAACACGCCGGCCAATCCGACCGGCGTCGTGGCCACGCCCGAGGTCGTCCGCGGCCTCGCGGTGCTGGCCGACCAGCACGACATCACGCTCGTCAGCGACGAGCTTTACCGCACCCTCTGCTACGACGCGCCGTTCGCCTCCCCTGCCCTGCATTCGGATCGGGTCGTGGTGCTCGACGGCTTCTCCAAGTCGCACGCGATGACCGGCTGGCGGGTGGGCTGGCTTCACGGACCGGCCGAGGTCGTCGAGACCTGCGCGATGATCCAGCAATACACCTTCGTCTGCGCCCCGCAGCCGGGCCAATGGGCCGCGATCGCCGCCCTGGAATGCTCGATGGACCTGCCCCTCGCCGAATGTCGCCGGAAGCGTGACAAACTCATCGCCGGTCTCCGCGACCACTACGAGTTTCAGGTTCCCGGCGGCGCCTTCTACCTCTATCCGCTGGCCCCCGGCGGCTCGGGCAAGGCTTTCGCCGAGCGGGCAGTCGCGGAGGAGAAGCTGATCGTGGTTCCGGGCAGCGTGTTCGGCGCCGCCGACACCCACTTCCGGATCGCATACACCACCGACGACCGCACCCTCGACCGCGGCATCGCAGCCCTCTGCCGCCTGGCGGAATCGTCCTGATCGCGTCTGCGCTGGGGAAAAACCGCCATGCCGAGTGCCGCCGATGTCGCTCGCGTGCTCGACCACGCCGTCTTGAAGCCCGAGTACACCGATGACGACCTGGCCAAGCACGCCGCGATGTGCATCGCGAGAGGCGTGGGCTGCCTCTGCGTTCGGTCGTGCGATGTGGCCGCGGCGACCCGGCTCGTCGCCGGCAGCCCCGTGGTCGTGGCCGCCGTGATCGGGTTTCCGCACGGAGCCGTGCGGCCTGAAATCAAAGCCCTCGAGGCCCGGCTGGCGGTCGCCGACGGCGCTCGCGAACTCGACATGGTGATGAACCTCGGAGCCCTGAAGTCGGGGCGACACGACCTCGTTCGGACCGACATCGCCGGAGTGGTCGCCGAGGCCCGGCCGGCGGGCGTGCTCGTGAAGGTCATCCTCGAAACCTGCTCCCTCTCCACGGATGAAATCCGCTCCGCATGCCAACTCGCCGAAGCTGCCGGCGCCGACTTTGTGAAGACCTCCACGGGCTTCGGCCTGAATCCAGGAGGCCCCACGGGCGCCACACCTGAGGCGGTTCAGACCATGCTCGACGCGGTGGGCGGCCGTCTCCAGGTGAAGGCCTCGGGCGGCATCCGCACCTGGGACGACGCCGTCGCCTACCTCGCCATGGGCTGCACCCGGCTCGGCGTCGGCGACGCCGCTGCGATCCTCGACGGCCGCCCCGCAGTTGGCGCGTTCTAGGTTGAGCGCCCGGCGGGCCATTCCATGGCCCCGGCGGGCTTGCCGGGCCTCCGCCCGGCCGGCCGCCATCCAGGCGGCCGATGGCGTGCGGCCGGCGCGGGGTGGTGGGCCGTTCTGCGCGGATTGGCGTCGAGGCTGGGCGATCCGGATGGCACGCGGCGCGGGCTGCGCCCGCTGCGTGCCTGAGAGTGCCGCCCGCATTCCGCATTCCGCATTCCGCATTCGGCAGGCTGCATGACTGCGGCTACAGGCCAATGGGTACCCGGGCCCAACAAGCACTTCAACGAGCACTTCGAAACGGATTGCGAGGGCGGGGTTGCCCGTGCCCCGGAGCCGGCGTAGGAAACCGAGCGGAGCAAGGATTGCGAAGCGAAGGTTTCCTCCGAGTGAGCGCAGGGCAGGATGCCCGCAGCGAACGTCCGGCGACGGGGCACGGGCAACACCGACCCACCAGGGAACGCTGCGTCCGCCCCTCCATGCGGTAGCGAACGTCCGGCGACGGGGCACGGGCAACACCGACCCACCAGTTGACGCTGCCTCCGCCCCTGCGGTGGCGCCGTTTTTCACGCACGGCCACCCGCCGTCAGAGTGCCGCCTACAATGGCGGCATCCCGGAGCCGAACCTATGCCGTCAGCCCGTCTGCCCGCCACGCTCGCCGACCTTCAAGCCTCTGGCTGGACGAGCCGGTCCGTCAAAGACGAGGTGCGGGAGAACTTCCTCCGGATGCTCCAGTCGGGCGAGGAACTCTTTCCCGGGATCGTAGGCTACGACGACACGGTGATCCCGGAGATCAACATCGCCCTGATCGCCGGCCACGACATGCTGTTCCTTGGCGAAAAAGGCCAGGCCAAGAGCCGGCTGATGCGGCTGCTCGTCCGGTTTCTCGACGATGCGATTCCCTACCTCGACGATCCCGCGATCCCGCTCCACGACGACCCGCTCGCGCCCATCACCTCGGCGGGCCGACGGTTGGTGGCGACGCGGGATCCGGCCGACGTGCCGATCGCCTGGTGGCCTCGGGCCGAACGCTACGCCGAGCGGCTCGCGCCCGGCACGAAGTTCGCCGACATCATCGGTGAGATCGATCCCGCCAAACTGGCCGGCGGCACGAGCATGGCCAGTGAGGAGGCGCTCCACCTCGGATTGATCCCCCGGCTGCATCGCGGGATTTTCGCGATGAACGAGCTGCCCGAGCTCGACGAGCTCGTTCAGGTGGGGATGTTCAACATCCTCGAGGAGCGAGACGTGCAGATCCGGGGCTATCCGGTGAAGTTCGACATCGACGTGATGCTGCTCTTCTCGGCGAATCCCTCGACCTACAACCGCTCCGGCAAGGTGATCCCCCAGCTCAAGGACCGGATCGGGGCGGTGATCCACACCCACTATCCCCGCGACCGGGAACTGGGCATCGCCGTCGCCGAACAGGAAGCCGGAATCGATCCGGGCGGGGCATGGCCGGTGGTGGTGCCGCACTTCATGAAGCAACTGATCGAGGAGATCACGATCGCGGCCCGGAAGAGCAAGCACATCGACCAACAGTCGGGTGTCTCGGCCCGGTTTTCGATCGCGAATTACGAGACGATGATCGCCAGCGCCCGGCAGCGGGGCGTGCGGCTCGGTGAGCGGCCGGCGGTGCCGCGAATCAGCGACCTCGGCCATCTCTATGCGTCGAGCCTCGGCAAGCTCGAACTCGATCTGATGGGGAGCCATCAGATGACAGAGCGGCAGGTGCTCGACGCCGTGATCGCCGAGGCGATCGCCACCGTCTTCGAGGAATACGTCGAGGCCCACGGGCTTGACGAGATCGCGCGGGTGTTTGGCGAGGGGGTGAAGATCGAAGTGGGCGATCTGGTGCCGAGCCAGGCCTACGAAGACCTCGTGGCCGACGTTCCGGCGGTCTGGGAGCGGGCCTTCGAGGTCAACGCGGCGCGAGATGCTGCGGTGCGGGCGTCCTGCATCGAGTTCATTTTGGCCGGGCTGTATGCCACCGAACGGATCTCCCGGATCCAGACCCGCGGCAAGACCGTGTACGACACAGGCGGCTGGAGGTGAGCCATGCCAAACCGCGACACGCTGGGCGGGGTCGTCCACACCTACCAGCGGTACGACCCGGTCGCCGTGCCGCCACCGCGGTCGCCGATGGCCGACCTCGTGTCGGCGGCCATGGAGCATCTGCTCGAGTTCGGTGACCTCGACAGTCTGGAGTTGACGCCCGAACAGCTCGCCGATGCGATCGTGCTCACGCCCGATCAGATCCGTGGCCTCGGTCCGTCGCTCGAATCGATCAAACGGAAGCTCGAGGAACTTCGCCGGCAGATCCTGGAACGATACGAGGCGGAAACCGTCCGGAAGCAGGCGCGGAGCGAATTCCAGCGGGCAGCCGCCCAGGCTCGCCCGCCGATCCGGCATCGCGAGGCCTTCGATCGCGCGGTTCGCGAGGAGCAACTCAAGCGGCTCGAGCGGCTCTGGTATGCCCAAGGCGACGATCGGTCGCCCTTTGCCGCAGATCTCGTCAAGCTTGCCGACCGGTTGGGAGCGGTCTACCAGCTCGACGAACTCGCGACGAAGTGGACCTTCACCGGCAGGGAACGGCTGTCCGTCAAGGAGGCCTTGGCGGTCAAGGAACGGCTCGAGGAGATCGAGCGGCTGCTCGCCCAGCTCGAAGAGGCCCGGAAAAACGCCCGGGTCGCCCTGATCGACCTCGAATCACTCGCCGAGTTTGTCGAGGGGAGTGACCTCGACGAACTCGACCGGCTACGGCAGCAGGTGCAGGAGGCGATCGAACAGGCCGCGGCGCGGCAGGGGCTCGAGCAGGGGAAGAACGGCCTCGAACTCTCCCCCAAGGCGATGCGGACCTTCCAAGGCAAACTCTTGGAGACGATTTTCGGGGAGCTTCAGGCCTCCAGAACCGGTCGGCACGACGTCGGCGTGACGGGCGACGGCGCCGTGGAACTCGTGCCCACGCGGCCCTATGAGTTCGGTGATTCGGTAGCCCACATGGACATCCCGGGATCGCTCGTCAACGCCATGCTCCGCCAGGCGGCCGCCGGGGCGGCCGGTGGCCGGCTCCGGCTCGATGCCCGTGACATCGAGGTGCACGCGACCCGGAACACGCCGAAGTGTGCCACGACCGTCGTGCTCGACATGAGCGGCTCGATGCGCTATGGCAGCCTGTATGTGCACGTCAAGAAGATGGCCCTTGCCCTTCAGGGCCTCGTGCACCGGGAATACCCGGGCGATTCGCTGCAGTTCATCGAGATGGCGTCGTTCGCGAAGCCACGAGCGGCCGGCGAGATCGTAAAGCTCCTCCCCAAGCCAGTCACGATCTTCGATGCCGTCGTGCGGCTGCGGGCCGACATGGCCGACCCGCGGATCAGCGAGAGCGACGTGCCGCCCCACTTCACAAACATCCAACACGCCCTCTGCCTCTCCCGCCAGTTCCTGGCCCGGCAGGACACGCCCAATCGTCAGGTGATCTTGATCACCGATGGCTTGCCGACGGCCCACTTCGAGGGCAGCGAACTCTATCTCCTCTACCCGCCCCACCGGCGTACCGAAGAGGCCACGCTCCGCGAGGCCGAGGCGTGTCGGCGGGAAGGCATTACGATCAATACCTTTCTGATCGCCGGCTGGTCGCAGACCACCGCCGACATTCAATTCGCCTACCGGCTCGCGGAGACGGCCAAGGGACGGGTGGCGTTCGCCGCCGCGGGAGACCTGGGCCGATTCGTGGTCTGGGACTATCTGGCCCGCCGCAGGTCGATCATCGGCTGAGCCTTCGTGAACGACCACCGCGAGTAAGGGTCCAGCCGGCCGCGACGATTGCCCCCGCGGCCCCTGCCCCGAGCGTCGGCTCGGGCACGACGGTCGCGGTCAGGCTGGCAGAGGGAGCGGCGGGCAGGTACCTGCCGCGGCCATAGGCGCCCGCGGTGTTGACGGCGATGAGGTCGAAGACGTTGGTGACCGCGTCGTAATTGAAATCGCCCGCCTGCCAGGTGCTCGCGGCACCGGTACCGTAGGCTCCGGCGCCGTTCACCGAGACCAGATCGAACACGTCGACGGCGCCGCTCAGATCGACATCACCAGCGGCGGCATACGACACGGTCGTCGAGCCATCCTGATGGAATCGGTATCCGACGGTGCGGGTGCCGCCGGTGGCGGCGGCGGCGGTCGAGGTGATTCCCGCCAGCCCGGTCCAACCTCCGCCGGCGCGGCCCGCGACGAGATCGGTCCGGAGCTCAGCGGCCGAGATCCCACCGGCGCCAACGACGATCTGCCCGGTCCCAAGGTCGAGCCTGCCGCCGGCGAGCCTCACGCCGGGGCTCCGCACGGCCATTCCGTCGGCCACGCGCAGCGTCGCCCCGCTTCCGACCGTCACCCGGCTCTGGGCGACGGCCGCAGCGTGGGCCAGCTCGAGCACACCGGCGGATACGGTCGTGCCGCCGGTGTAGGTGTTGGCCCCAGCCAGGGTGAGCGTGCCGGTGCCCGTCTTCACGAGTCCGCCGTCGAGGCCTGTGACCCCAGCATCGTGCAGCAGCGGCAGCGAGATCCGAATCGCCTGCCCGGCATCGTCGATCCGCACGCCGCCAGCCTGGACGGTACCTGAGAGTCCGGTGAACGCCGGCAGAAACGCCGGATTGGCCGCCGTGCCACCGTACCGCAGCAGGCCTCCGTTGAATTCGATTTCCGAGGTCTGCGTCGCGGACACCGACGTCTTCAGAAACCCGCCGACCGTGGCCGTGCCACCATCGAGGTTGAGTTCGCTGAAGGACGTTGCCGAGGAGGTCGAGAGCAGGTCGAGGGCGGCGGCTCCCGTCGACAGTTCGGCGCTATCCCGCACCGTGATCAGACCCGACGGCATCGCCTTGGTGCCTCCCAGCGAGAAACCGCCGACGTTGAACCGGGCGTTGTCCCGGAGCGTGAGGCTGACCGAGTTGTTGCGGCCTACCGCCGCGCCACGCCCGCCGCTGACCGAGCCGTCGCCCGCCACGATCAGATTGCCCTCGCTGAGGTAGAAACCGTAGTCGGCCGTGATGCTGCCGGTGACCGTCAGCGTTGCGTCGGCCCCGGTCGTGCGCAGCCGGACCTGGCGCGAACCGATGCCGGCGAGGCTGCCGGCCAGGGTGGCCGCGGCATTGGCATCAGGCACATCGAGCACCTCGAACGAATAGTCGGTGGTCATCGGATTCGAGAGGGTCACACCGTTGGCCAGGTGGACCATGCCGCCAGCCGATGCGATCCGAATCGGGCCGGTGCCGGCGGCCGCCGAGTTGGTGAGCCGAAGCACGCCATCGAGGACCGTTCCCCCGGAAAAGGCATTCGCGGCCAAGAGTGTGAGCTGACCGGCGCCTGTCTTCACCAGGCCTCCCGAGCCAACGAGCCGACCGGAATAGACGATGTCCAAGCCGCCCGTCGCGAGCGTGCACTCGGCACCGGTGAGCGTGGCCGGAAGGGTGATGGCGCCGCCCACCGTCGGCCTCAGCGTGCCCCCGTTCCAGGCGAACGTCACGGCGCTGCCCGCGACCGTGATCGGACCGGTCTGGAGGTTGCCCCCACCCGAGAGCACGAGCGACGCTGCCTGGCCGGGGGATCCAAGCTGCAGCCTCCCGAAGCTGGCCGTGCCGCCGTTGACCAGTAGGGTTCCCCGGTTGATCTTCGCGGTGTCGAAGACATCGAGCGTGCCGTCGGTCACCTGCACGCCGCCGGCAACCTCCAGCCGCCGGGCGAAACCGTGTCCGCCTGCCGGCAGGCTCACGGTGCCGTTCACGGAGACGTCGTCGGCCAGGCTGGGCATCGGGCCATTCCAGGTGCCGGCGGCCTCCCAGACCCCGCCCGTGGACGCGACCGCGGTCCCCACCGCCCCCAACTCGTTGACATAGTCCTCGAGCCAGGTGTAGCCGGCTGGCGTCAGGCCCTTCCAATCGCTGCCACTCGCGGGATTCAGGCCGTGGGCGAGTTCCCAGGCGTCGGCGATGCCGTCGTTGTCGGCGTCAGGCAGCCGGCCGCGAGGCTGAAGGTATTGGGGGTTCGTGCCGTAGCTCGGAAACAGATCGGTCTCCCGTTGGATCACACCGCCGAGGGTGCCGTAACTGGCGATTTCCTGCATGATGCGGGCATCGACCACGTCTCGCACGATCGACAGCCCGGCATGTTCCATCACGTAGGTTACCGCGGTGGCCGCCGGCATGGCCGATGTCGTCGGAAAGGCGTGCGGGCTGGTCATGACGGTCGCACCCGGGTAGCTCGTCACCCGGGTGCCGTCGAGCACACCGTCCCGGTCGGGGTCGACCCAGTTGTCGGCGGCGTAGATGCGAAAGTTCGCCGTGCCGCCGGTGAACGGGCTGCCGCCGTTGATCGGGCCTTCGATGAAGTAATTCCCGATCACGTTGGCGTTGGAATTCATCGAGGTGGTGTCGCCCATGATGTAGGCGGCTGTCTCCCAGCCGTAGACCACGTTGTTGATGAACTCGTTGTCGCCCCGAACCTTGGGGTTGCGGGTGACGTTGTCGGCGAACAGGCTGCGAATCACGCTGAACCGGCCTCCTTGCGGCAGCGTCATCAGGCCACCGGCAGAGTGGCCGAGGCGATCCTGCCCCTGGGCGATGATCGAATCCTGGATGGTGATCCGGTCGATCGCGTTGCCCTTGCCGTCCCAATTCAGGGAAAACGTCTCGTCGACACCCCAGGTGACCGACATGTGGTCGAACATCATGTTGGCACCGTTGGCCACGGTGACCGCGTCCTCGCGGTAACCCGCCTGCCCCTTGTGCACCCCGAGGTACCGGGTGATGGAATTGTTGGCCCCCGAGTAGCTCACACGATTGCCGTAGACCACGAAGTTACCCGGTGCGGTCTGGCCGGCGATCGTCACGTTGCTGGCGACCACGATCGCCGGATCGGTGGGCGCGAGCGTGACGATCCCGCCGACATCGAACACCACGAACCGATTCGGCTGGCTGACCGCGTCGCGAAACGAGCCGGCCCCACTCGGATTGAGATTGGTGACATGGTAGACGGTGGCGGTCGCCAGGTTCGTCCGGGCCCCGGTGGCAAATCGGCCGAAGCCCTCGGCACCCGGAAAGGCCAGGGTCTGGGCCCCGGCCGCCTGGCACCAGCAAGCCGCCAACGCGACGACCAGGGATCCCCGCAGATGCAACGCCCTCAATGGATACTCCCCGCGGCTTCAGGCTCTACTCTTCCCCAGTGAACCACCCGGCCGCGCCGCCGGCAAGCAACCGTTTGCCGGAGCCGGTCACCGCCCAGGAGCTCGCAGGATGGAATCGAGGGCTACACACGCTCGGAAAGAGTATGAACGAGGCGCGCTCGACGAGACCACGGCAGACCACGACCCGGTTCGCCAGTTCTCCCGCTGGTACGACGAGGCCGTGGCGGCGGGGATTTCCGAGCCGGAAGCGATGACGCTCTCGACGGTCGCCGCCGATGGGCGGCCTTCGGCACGAGTCGTCTTATTGCGCAACTTCGACACGCGTGGCTTTTGCTTCTTCACCAATTACGAGAGCCGCAAGGGCCGGGAACTCAGCGTCAATCCGTGGGCGGCATTGACGTTTCACTGGGCCGATCTCGAGCGGCAGGTGCGGATCGAAGGCCGTGTTGCCCGAACCTCGGCGGCCGAGTCCGACGCCTACTTCGCCAGCCGCCCGAGCAGTTCGCGGATCGGCGCCTGGAGCTCGCCTCAGAGCGAGGTAATCGCGGGCCGCGAGGTGCTCGAAGAACTCTTTACCAGGCAGCGTGAGGCCTTTCCCGACGACACGCTGATCCCGCGGCCGGAGCATTGGGGTGGCTTCCGCCTCGAGCCCGACCGGATCGAGTTCTGGCAGGGCCGACCAAGCCGACTCCACGACCGGCTTGTCTATCGCCGTGACAGCGATTGCTGGAAGACTGCACGGCTGGCTCCGTGAATCACCCTCAGTGGCAGCGCGGCCCGATCGCCTGGGTGCCGGCGGCATGCCTTACGACCGACGCTCCCTCCAGAGCATGCCGCACGACACGCCGAGGCCCGCGGCGGCGAGCGTGACGAGCGACCACTGCGGCACGATTCGGCCCGGGGCCGCCGCGTTTCGCTCCACCGCTGTCTCGGCGAGATCGACCGGGGCAAGGCCCGCCCCGCGACGCGCACGCTCCACGGCCGCCTGCTCGCGACCCAAGAACCGTCCCTCGAGTTGACGCTGCCGCCAATCCCACTTGGGGCCGATCACCGCGAGGCCTAGCAGGGCCATGAACGCGAAGCAGGCCGCCCAAAACCAGCCGCTATCCGTCAACGGGGGCTTGGGGCCCGAAGTAGCCGTCATGGCGATGCTCCCCGATTTTGCTCACATGAAATTGTCAAAAACCCGGCTCGGCTATATAGTAAGGGTATGAGCCGGCCTGAAGAACATCCAGAACCGCGGTCGACGGACTCCGCCGTCATCGAGTTGCTGCGACTGCAACCGGCCCTCGAGGTCGGTGAACTCGCCACCGGCCTGGGAGTGACGGCGACCGCCGTGCGTCAGCGGCTCGAGCGACTGATGGGAGCCGGACTCGTCGAGCGGGTCACGGTGGCGAAACCCCGAGGCAGGCCCTCCCATTCCTACAGCCTCACGGCCGCCGGCAGGCGGGTGGGCGGAGACAACTTCAAGGACCTGGCGGTCGCCCTCTGGCGGGAGGTACGCGGTATTCGTGATCCCGCCATCCGCACCGGCCTGCTGGCCCGGATTGGCTCTGCAATGGCCGACCGGTACCGAGACCGGGTCACGGGACAGGCCGCCGGCGACCGGATGGAGAGTATTGCTGCCGTGCTTCGGGAGCGGGATATCAGCTGCTCCGTGGAGCACTCCCCACTCCCGGTGTTGGTCACCCGTTCCTGCCCCTTCCCCGACCTTGCCGAGGAAGATCGCGGGATCTGTGCGGCCGAACGACTCATGCTTCAGGAACTGGTCGGGAGTCCCGTCCAGTTGACCGACTGCCGGCTCGATGGCGGCACCGCCTGCCTGTTCGTGGCCAACACGGACTGCCGCGGGGCTTGCACGCCCGAGGGTTAACGCGTCGAATGCCGCACGGTTGATCGAAAAAACACCCGCTTTACAAGTCTCTCGCCTCATCACCGGAGCCCTTCCATGCCCGTCACCACCCTGCAGCAGCCCACCGTTCCTCATGCCACGGGCGGCCGCCCGTGGATCGAAGGACGGTTCGAGGAGAACCTGGTACTGACGACGGTCGAACAGGCGATCAACTGGGCGCGGCAGTCGAGCATCTGGCCGATGACATTCGGACTGGCCTGCTGTGCGATCGAGATGATGGCCGCTGGGGCGAGTCGCTACGACCTCGACCGATTCGGAGCAGGTGCGTTCCGGGCGACGCCCCGCCAGGCAGACCTGATGATCGTGGCCGGCACCGTCACCTACAAGATGGCCAGCCGGGTGCGACGGCTTTACAACCTGATGCCCGACCCCAAGTTCGTCATCGCCATGGGCGCCTGCACCACCGGCGGTGGGCCCTACTTCAAATGGGGCTATCACGTGGTCAAGGGCGTCGATCTCGTGGTGCCGGTCGACGTCTATGTACCTGGATGCCCGCCGCGCCCCGAGAGCCTGCTCGAGGGGCTGATGCGGATTCAGGACAAGATCCTCGGCCAGCGAATCGCCAAGCGGAAGGATGGTCTGGGCAAGATGGCCGATGAATTGCCGGTGCCGCATCACTCGGGCTACGTCGCACCGGCCGTCGCCGGCGACGACCTGGTATTCGACCATCAGAAACTCACGGGCTGAGCCACCACGCCCCTCCCGCCAACCACCCCCACCGATTGCAGGAACCCGCCAGCATGAGCCAGTTGCCCGACCGAATCGTCATCAAAAACCTCCACGTCAGCGTCGACGGCCAGGAGATTCTGCGCGGGGTCGATCTCGAGATTGGCCGCGGCGAAACCCACGCGCTGATGGGCCCCAACGGCTCAGGCAAGAGCACGCTTGGGTACGCGATCATGGGCCATCCCGGGTACGACGTGACCGAAGGTTCGATCGAGATCGTCGACGCCGACGGCACCCGTCATGACGTGCTCGCCATGGAACCCGACGAGCGGGCACGGCAGGGGATCTTCCTTGCGTTCCAGCGGCCCATGGCGATTCCAGGCGTTCGGTTGGCCGAGTTCCTCCGCCACGCGGTCACCAACGTCCGTAACCCCGACCGCAAGGAGGGGGAAGACCTGATGCCGATGAAGGAGTTTCGCGGCGAACTCAAGGCGAAGATGGCCGAACTCTCGATCGATTCCGAGTTTGCCCGGCGGTATGTCAACGACGGGTTCTCGGGCGGCGAAATGAAGCGGGCCGAGATTCTGCAGTTGGCCATGCTCCAGCCACGGTTTGCGATCCTCGACGAGACCGACAGCGGCCTCGACGCCGACGCCGTCCGCCTGGCAAGTCAGAGCATCGCCCGTATCGGTGGTGACCAGATGGGCATCCTGATCATCACGCATCATGAGCAGTTGTTGGAGCACAACGTGCCGCTGCGGACGCACGTGATGCTCGGTGGCCGGATCGTCGAGTCAGGCGGGCCGGAACTGGCGGCCGAACTGCACAAGCGTGGCTACGAGCGGATCCGAGCGGCCTATCCGGATGCCGCTGCGGCCGAACGGGCGCTCGAGGATTCCAAGGCCGAAGCGGCGACCGCCTGACGGCGGTTCTACCAACACACTCACGATCTGGAACGAAGGAGACCGCGATGGCGACAGGACTGGAAGGCTCGACGACCGAAGCGCTCGGCGAGATCAACAAATACGACTTTCGGACCGA
The DNA here is from genome assembly GCA_945891385.1 of Candidatus Kuenenia stuttgartensis. Lineage (GTDB taxonomy): Bacteria > Planctomycetota > Planctomycetia > Pirellulales > UBA1268 > QWPN01. The sequence continues at coordinate 43,620 of CAMDDJ010000006.1, forward strand.
CTCCCCGGCCGTGTTCAAGGCGCGCAAGGGGGTCGATGCAGAGATCGTCGCCCAGATTTCCGACATGAAGGGTGAGCCTGCCTGGATGCGGGACTTCCGCCTCGAGTCGCTCGCCATCTTCGATGCCAAGCCGATGCCCTCGTGGGGCGGCCGGATCGGCGTGGATTTCCAAGACATCTTTTACTACCTCAAGCCCGCCGAGCATCAGGGCAAGACGTGGGAGGAAGTGCCCGACGCCATCAAGCAGACCTTCGACCGGCTCGGGATCCCGGAGGCCGAGAGAAAGTTTCTGGCGGGCGTGAAGGCGCAGTTCGAGAGCGAGGTCGTCTACGGCTCGCTCCAGGAGGATCTCGCCAAAAAGGGCGTGATCTTCACCGACACCGACACGGCGGTCCGCGAGCATCCCGACCTTTTGCGGGAATATTTCGGCACGATCATCCCTCCGTCTGACAACAAGTTCGCCGCCCTCAATTCTGCCGTCTGGTCGGGTGGTTCCTTCATTTACGTTCCCAAGGGCGTCTCGATCGAGTTTCCGCTCCAGGCCTACTTTCGGATCAATGCCGAAAGCATGGGGCAGTTCGAGCGGACACTGATCATCGTCGACGAGGGAGCCCAGGTGCATTACGTCGAGGGCTGCACGGCCCCGATGTATTCGACCGAAAGCCTCCACTCGGCCGTCGTGGAAATCGTCGTCAAGAAGCACGGCCGGTGCCGCTACACGACGATCCAAAACTGGGCCAACAACATCTACAACCTCGTCACCAAGCGGGCCATGGCCTACGAGGGTGCCCTGATGGAGTGGATCGACGGCAACCTCGGCAGCCACCTGACGATGAAATATCCCGCCGTGTACCTGATGGAACCGGGGGCCAGAGGTGAAATTCTTTCGATCGCCTTCGCCTCGGCCGGTCAGCACCAGGACGCCGGCGCGAAGATCGTGCATGCCGCTCCCAACACCAGCGGACGCATCGTTTCCAAGAGCATCTCGAAGAACGGTGGACGGGCCAGCTACCGGGGCCTTGTCAAGGTCGAGCCGGGGGCGGTGAAGAGCAAGTCGAGCGTCGTCTGCGACGCCCTGATCCTCGACGATCGAAGCCGGAGCGACACCTATCCCTACATCGAAATTGAGGAGCAGGATGTCTCGATCGGCCACGAGGCAAGCGTCTCGAAGATCGGCGAAGAACAGCTCTTCTACCTGATGAGCCGAGGTCTTTCCGAAGCAGAGGCCAGCGCGATGATCGTGGGGGGCTTCATCGAGCCGCTCGTGAGAGAGCTGCCGATGGAGTATGCCGTCGAGATGAACAAGCTCATCCAACTCCAGATGGAAGGCTCGGTGGGCTGAGTTCGCCCTGCCGCTGCCTCGCATCCCCGCCTCACCACCGCCCGCCCCATCCAGCCATGACCATCGCCCCTGTCTCCGCTCTTTCGGCCTTCGACACCGAGACCTTCGAAGCACTTCTCGCCGGAACTCATGAACCCGCGTGGGCGGCAGCGAGCCGCCGCCGTGCCTTCGACCGTTTCCAGGGCCTCGGACTGCCGAGTCGTCGCAGCGAGAACTGGATGCGGACCGATATCCGGGCGTTTCGGCCCGGAGCCTGGGGCCTGCGTCCGGCCCCGGAATCCCTAGACCCGCCCGCCGGACTTCTCTCGGCGGCGATCGAGGCGGGTGACGGGGCGGTCGAGTGCTTTCCCGAGGAATCCTGCCAATTCGGGAGTGAAGGGCGATTCTGTGGCCGCTTCGCATCGCTCGATGGGCATGTGATTCGGACGGAACTGGATCCCGAAGTAGTTTCGCAGGGCGTTCGTTTTGGACCTGCCGCGGAAGTCCTTGCCGAACTGACAAGCGAACTGGAGCCCTGGTGGTTCTCGGTCATCGACGGTGGTTGCGACTGGTTCGCCGCGCTCCATGCCGCCTTCCACCGGGCGAGCGCCGTTCTTTACGTGCCTCCTGGGGTCAGACTCGGCGACCCGCTCCATGTGATGGCCGCAATCTCGTCCGGGGGCGTGGACACCTCGCACCTTCTCGTCGTTGTCGGGGCAGGTGCGGAAGCGACGCTCCTGACCGAGACGGCCGGCGGCGGCCCGACCGGGTCAGCCGGTGGCTTCCATTGTGGCGGCACGGAGATCGTGGTGGGCCGTGGTGGCTTTCTCAGGCTTGTGAATCTTCAGAATTGGAACACCGGGGTCTGGCACTTCGCCCGGCAAAAGGCGGTGGTGCAGGAGCAGGGCCGACTGCAATGGACGCTCGGAGCCCTCGGCAGCCGGCTCTCCCAGGTCGCACAAGACGTGGCCCTCGTCGGCCGTGGCGCCGAGGCCCAGGTGAACGGCGTGATGTTTACCGAAGGCCGACAGCATCTGGTCTACAACACGCTCCAACATCACGAAGCGCCGGGGTGCAGGAGCGATCTCCTTTATAAGGGAGCCTTGCAGGACCGCTCGCGGCTCGTCTGGCGGGGCATGATCAAGGTCGACAAAGCAGCGCAGAAAACTGACGGCTATCAGCGGAACGACAATCTGATGCTCTCGAAGGAGTCCCGGGCCGACTCGATCCCAGGGCTCGAGATCGAAGCCGATGATGTTCGCTGTACCCACGGCGCGACCAGCGGCCGCGTGGACGCCGAGCAGATCTTCTACGCACAGGCCCGGGGACTCACGGCCGACGAAGCGGCCCGGCTCGTTGTGGCGGGCTTCTTTCAGCAGGTCTTCGATCGGATCACGATTCCCGCGGTGCGGGAGGCTCTGGCCCGCGCCGTGTGTAGCCGCATCCGGCGGATCGCATGACTGCCGGACCGATCACTGCCCCACAAAGGCCGGCGGCTGGAGCCCGCCGCCAAGACGGAGCCTGGTCGCACGTTCGTCGTCGACCGAGTCGGAAGAGTTCGAGCCTGAGAATGTGACCGCGGCCGCGAGGCCACAATGAGATAGGAGAGTGCCGAGTGCAGGGCTTTACACGGGTAATCGAGGTCGACGAGGTGCCGGATCCCGGCAAGACGCTCGTGGAGGTCGAAGGCGAGATGATCGCGCTGTTTCACGTCGGCGACGCGTGGTACGCCCTGGACGATGTCTGCACGCACGATGGCGGTCCGCTGGCCGACGGTGAGCTCCGAGACCACAAGATTTCCTGCCCGCGGCACGGAGCTAAGTTCGACATTCGCACCGGTGCCGCCCTGACGATGCCGGCGGTGCGACCCACCCGCAGCCATGAGACGGCGGTGCAGGACGGCGGCGTGTGGGTTCGACTCCGGGCAGCACCGCTCGACCAGGGTCCCGGAGCCCTCGGACAACCGACGAGCATCCCCTCGCAGACCGCTCCTGCGGTGGCGGCGGCAGCACAGGAAGCCGTGACGACGAGCCGCTCCCCCTCTCCTGCCCCGACCGGGCCCCTCTGCGAAGAAACAGCCCGAGAGATTCTCAAAGAGGTCAAGGATCCCGAACTCTTCGTGAACATCGTCGATCTCGGGCTCATCTACGGCGTCACGATCACTCCGGCCGAAGACGATGCGGCGAAACATCACGTCGCCATCGACATGACGATGACGAGCCCCGCCTGCCCCGCCGGGCCGCAGTTGATCGCTGACACCAAACGCGCGCTCGGCCAGCGGCCTGACGTCGCGGCCGTGGAGGTACGCATCGTGATGGACCCCCCCTGGACTCCCGACCGTATGACCGAAGCCGCCCGCGACCAGCTCGGCATATTCTAGTTTGAGCGCTCAGCGGGCCATGCTGTTTGAGCGCTCAGCGGGCCATCCCTGGCCCCGCTGAGCTCGCCGGGCCTCCGCCCGGCCGGCCGCCGTCCAGGCGGCCGATGACGTGCGGCCCGCGCGGTGTGGTGGCCCGTTCTGAGCGGATTGACGTCGAGGCGGGGCGACGCGGCTGGCACGCGGCGCGAGCCTGCGGCTCGCTGCGTGCCTGAGGGTGGAGAGCCGACGCGGCTGGCACGCGGCGCGAGCCTGCGGCTCGCTGCGTGCCTGAGGGTGGAGAGTCGACGGGGCGGCACGCGGCGCGAGCCTGCGGCTCGCTGCTTGCCTGAGCGGGGAGAGCCGACGGAGCTCGGGGAGTCGGGGCGGCCTCGGGCACTGCAAAACGGCATGCGGGTCGGGGTTGCCCGAGCCCCACGATCCGGCCTAGGAAACCAGCGAAGCCATGGATGGCGGAGCGCCGTTTCCTCGGAGTGAGCGAAGCCCAGGATGGGCGCAGCGAACGTCCGGCGACGGGGCACGGGCAATCCCGACCTACCAGCGGACATCGCGTCCGGCCCTTCATCCGCCAGCCACCATCCGGAGACGGGCCAGCCATTGACCCCGGCGGGGCGAGCGGTAGCCTGCGGGCATGCGGCTGCTCCTCTATGAATGGTGCTGTTCCGGTGGACTTTCCGGGCCAGACGCGACGGTCTTGGCATCGGCATCTGCGTCCGGCGAAGAGATCGAGTCCCTGACCCGCGAAGGGCGGGCGATGTTTCTGGCGGTCCTGCAGGACGGGTGCCGCGCCGCTGACCTCGAACTGCACGCCCTCGTGGATGAGGCCCGGGCGATGGTTCTGCCGGCGGGGGTTCAGCCGCATCCGGTGGCAGCCGGCGCCGAGCGGGCAGCACTCGTGGCCGCGGCTCGCGACTGCGATGCCGTGCTCGTGATCGCGCCCGAGACCGGTGGCATCCTTGCCGATCGCGTGGCTGCCGCGCGGGCCACCGGAACCGATGTGATCGCGCCGGGGCCGCGGTTCATCGCCCTGGCAGCCGACAAGCAGGCGACGATTCAGGCCCTGGCGGCGGCAGGCCTGCCCGTGCCTGCCGGCCGCACGCTGGCGGTGGAAGATCACTGGCCGACGGCGTTCCATCGCCCAGCGGTGGGCAAGCGACTCGATGGCGTCGGCTGCGATGGGTTGATCTGGGTCGGCGTCGACGAACCTTGGCCGCCGCCGGCAGGAGTGCCGCTTCGGATCGAGGCCGCCGCCGTGGGGATGCCGGTAGGGGTCGCCTGCCTGACGGGCAGCGGATGGATCACGCCCCTGCCGCCGATGAGGCAGCAGTTCTCCCCTGATCATCCACGGAGCTACATCGGAGGCGAGCCGATCGAGTGCGAACACCTCGCCAGGAGAGCGGTGCACGTGGCGACCCAGAGCGTGGCCGCCCTCGAACGGGCGGCCGGCGAGCAGGCTCGAGGCTGGCTGGGAGTGGACATGATCCTGGGGCCGCGGGAGGATGGTCGGCAGGACCGGGTGTTGGAAATCAACCCGCGTCTGACGACCTCGTTCCTGGGCCACGTCACCGCCTCTGACGCCAGCCTGCTGGCTCGGATCGTCTCGCCGCAGGCGAATCCCCCGCGAGCGACTCCCAAACCGTGCCGGTTCACGCTGCCCGACCATGCCATCGCCTGACCCTGCCGCCGCGTCCGAACTCTTGGCCTTCGACATCGGCGGGGCCAACCTCAAGGTCGCCGACGGGCAGGGCTGGACCGCGAGCGTGGGCTTTCCGCTCTGGCGACGGTGGCGGGAATTGCCCGCCGCCCTCGCGGAACTCGTGACGCGCCGCCGCCCCGATCGGGTGGTGGCCACGATGACCGGCGAGATCTGCGATTGCTACCCGTCGCGGGCCGCCGGTGTGACCCACATCGTCGAGTCATTGATCGAGGCGACCAGGGGCTTCGATCCTGCGCCCGGCGTCTACCTCACCGACGGCAGGATCGTCCCGACGACCGAGGCGGTGACCGCGTGGCGGCTGGCCGCCGCGTCGAACTGGCACGCCCTGGCGCGGCTCGCTGCAGCGGTCGCCCCTGACCACGCATCCTTCCTCCTCGACATCGGCTCGACCACCACCGACATCGTGCCACTCGATCGGGGGCGGGTGATGGCCACGGCCCACGACGATGCCGGTCGGATGCTCGCCGGGGAACTTGTCTACACGGGCATGGAGCGGACCTCCGTCGCGGCGATCGTGCAGCGGCTCCCCCATCGGGGCCTGCGGCGACCGGTCGCGAGTGAACTCTTTGCGGAGTCTCGCGACGCATGGCTCACCCTCGGCTGCCTGCCGGAATCCCCCGTCGCCAGCGACACCGCCGATGGCGGCCCGGCCACCGTCGAGGCGGCGCGGGTCCGGCTCGCGCGGACGATGCTGCTTGATCCGTCGGACTTCACCGCGGCCGACGCCACCCTGGCAGCCACGGCCATCGCGACCCGCCAGGCCAGACTCGTGGCCCGAGCCATGCGGCAGGTGGCAGCACGTTTCGGCCGCAGGCCCGAGACGATCGTGCTGACAGGCCACGGAAATCCGCTCGCCGCTCGCGCCCTCGCCACAACGGGCTGGTCGGTAAACCTGCTTCCGCTGGCCGACGTGGTCGGCCCAGCCGCCGCGAGAAGCGCGCCGGCCTTCGCGCTTGCCGGCATCGCGAGGGGAACGATCCCGTGAACAGCCACTGGCTGAGGGGCATGATCCGGCCGGCTGCAGGAACCGCCGTCGGCGATGGCCCGATCGTCAAACTCGGCGGGAGCCTGCTGACGCGGGCATCGTGGCCGGAGGACGTCGGGGCACTCATTCTCTCGTATGCCGCGCCGGTGGTGGTGGTGGGGGGCGGACCGATCGTGGACGGCCTGCGTCGGATCGACGCCGCCCGTCCACGGCCTACCGCCTTGATGCACACCCTTGCGATCGACGCGATGCGACTCACCGCCCGGATCGTCGGCGACGCGCTGGGGCTGGCAATCGTGCCGACCATCGATCCCGGCGCGACCGGCCCCAGGATCCTCGACGCCGCTGCCTGGCTCGACTCGCACCCCGCAGCCTCCTCGATCCCGCTCGGATGGGAGGTGACGAGCGACTCGATCGCCGCAGCCATCGCCGGGGCGGCAGGGCGGGATCTCCTGCTCGTAAAGAGCCTGCCGCCCCCCTGCTCCGGGGACGCACTGGCTGCACTGGCCGCCGCCGGCTGGGTCGACGGCTATTTTCCGGTCGCTGCCACAGCGGTCACCACGATCGGCTGGGCAGCCCCGGCCTGAGAGCGTGGTGAAGGGCAGCGTCAGTCCCAGGTGCAGCCAGACGCGGGACGGGCCGATACTGCGGCCAGCCGTTGGTCACGGAGTTCGGCGACTTCACGGTCGGCAGTCGCAAACTGCCAGGGCTGAAACTGCACTCCGCCTGACGCGGACAGCACCCAGGTGGTGCCCTTCTTGAGCCCGGACGCGACCGTCGGCACGCTCGTAGGCACTTCATAGGTCGGCAACGGCAGCCGCTCGGCGTCGAGCAGCAACCCCAGGTCGAGTTCGGCCCGGCTCGCCAGTTGCCGGCCGTGGATCAAGGCGGCCACGACGGCCAGATCGACGCAGTTCGTCAGCTCAGCAAACACTGGTTGCTTCCCGGCGAGGTCGTCGTACTGCTCCGTCATCGCAGCGCACCACTTCTCGGCCGCCTGATCCTTGCCGGCCGCCCCCCGACGGATGCCGTCGCGGGCCGCGACGTCGCTCTCGGTCATGCACCTCATTCGACGGCCGTCGATGCGCCAGGCAAGTTCATCCGGATCTCGAGAAAGCGGCTCGTAGTCGGCCTCGAGCCAGAACCGCGGGAGAGTCGAGGCCCGGGCTCCGGGCGGAACGAGAGCGAGATAGCTCGGAAGGCCATCCACGCCCGACTCCTCAAGCCCCATCCCGATCCGCTTCATGCGATAATCTGCGGCCACCAGCACCCGGGCGAAGCGGCTATCGGCGGGCACTCCGCCGACCGTGACGGCCTGAGGGCCCACAGCCTCCTCCATGGCCCGAAACGTGGCCTGGGGATCGCCGATCGTCCGCTGGCGGGAGAGCGTCGCCCGCAGCCGGGCGATGCCCTCTGGGGTCGGATCGATCGAGCACTGTATGCCTCCCTCGCGGGCCGCATCGATCGCCCGCAAGGCCACGACAAAATCCTCGAGCTGAAGCACCGGCCGGCGGCTGGTAGCCCCGACCACCGTGCCCGTGGCATCGACCGTGATTCGCTCGGCAGGGCCGGCCAGAATGATGTCACGGCCTTTGGGATCGACGAAGACGTGCGTCACCCGCTGGAGTCCCCCGAGGAACAACGCCTCGGCAGACGGCGGAACACCGGCATCGAGCGACGCCTTGACTGCCGCAATCACCTCGGCGAGCGACACCTTCCGCATCGCCCCGTCGGCGACGGTGTCGGCATCGGCTCGAAGGGCCGCGCGGCGGTCGTCGGCGAGCGTCTGGAGAGCCTCAGGATCGAGGTTTCTCACGATGCCTTCGGCATCGATCGAGATGCCACCGACCACCGAGCCGAACCCAAACCCTTGGGCGGCGGCCCGGTCGGCCGCCAGGGCGACCAGCCCACAGACCATCAGGAACGCGGAGAGCACCGGGCGGGCACGAATCATGGAAAAGCCTCGTTGCGACGCGGGAAGACTCAGCGGAGAATAGAGCAGATGCTAGTCCGAGGCTCCGGACGCGCCAAACCCATTTCTGCTCGTGAAAACGGCTGCCTCGGGCCAGTGAACCGTCCCTTCGCTCGATGACAGCTCATCCGACCTTCCCGCATTTGAGCCTGCCCGACGCCACCGGCGGCCGTCGGTTCGTGCCGCTTGATCCAACGGTGCCGGTCACGCTCGGGCGGGCTCCGACCAACGCGATTGTGCTGGCTGACGAACGGGCCAGCCGGGCGCACGCCGAGGTCTACGCCGCCGGCGGCCACTGGATGGTCCGGGATCTCCAGAGCCGCAATGGCACCTTGGTGGCAGGAGCCCCCGTGACCGGATCTCAGCAACTCACGAGCGGCGATGTGATCCAGATCGGCACCTCCCAGATCACATTTCACGACGGCCTGCCGGTCAGCGAGACCCGTGCGACGGGGACCGTGGAGGCGGAAGGAACCGGCGAGATGCCGACCGAACTCCAGGCCTGGCACGCCTCGATCACGCACCGCCAAGCACAGAGCCGACTGCTCGAGGACATCGGAGCGGCGGCAGCCGAGCAGCCGCGGGTCGGGCGGGCGGCCGCCGAACTCTGCCGGCTGGCTTTCGCCCTCGGCCGGGCGGCCAGCCTTCCCGAGGTTGCCCGCCTGGCACTCGCCTCCGCCTTGGCCGACACGGCCGCAACGCGTGGCATGGTCCTGCTGCCCGAGCAGCTCGCGGAGGCCCGGTCCGCCGAGGACGCTCAGCGTTCACTCGCTCCGGTCGCAGCCCGACCCGATCCTTGGCCCCGCCCCTACCCTGCCCGCGCAGTGGCAAGCGTGCTGTCCACAGACGAGGCACTCCTGGCGCACGCGGCTGCCGAGGGCAGCCGCGCCGGCGAACCGGTGGCGACGATCTCGGCGCCGATTCGATCTCGTGGCAAGCCGGTCGGTGTGATGCACCTCGAACTCGATCGGCCAGATCGCCGCGCCACGCCTGACGATCTGGAATTCGTGATGGCGGTCTGCGACGCACTCGGTGTGGCTCTCGAGAATCTCTCCACCCGAGAGGCGCTCTCGAGCCGACTGGCGACGACAGCAGATGAAAACGAGCAACTGCGGCAGAAACTTCGGCAGGAGACCCGGATGGTCGGTTCGAGCCCGGCGATTCGCGGCATCCTGGAGCAGATCGACCGGGTGGCCGGCACCAGGGCCACCGTCCTCGTGCGGGGCGAGAGCGGTTCAGGCAAGGAACTCGTGGCCCGGGCCATTCACGAAGCCAGCGACCGCCGCGGCGGCCCCTGCATCTGCCTCAACTGCGCCGCACTCTCGGAAACGTTGCTCGAGAGCGAACTCTTCGGCCATGAGAAAGGCGCCTTCACGGGCGCGACCGAGAAAAAGATCGGGAAGTTCGAAGCGGCCAAAGGAGGCACGCTGATCCTCGACGAGATCGGCGAAATGAGCCATGCCATCCAAGCGAAATTCCTGCGAGTGCTCGAGGGACATCCGTTCGAGCGGGTCGGCGGCTCGAGCCGGGTTCAGGTGGATGTCCGCGTGGTCGCCGCCACCAACCGTGACCTCGAATCAGCCGTGACGGCCGGCGAATTCCGTCGTGACCTGTACTTTCGGCTCAAGGTGGTGGAGATCATCGTGCCGCCGCTGCGAAAGCGTCCCGAGGACATCGAGGAGATCGCCTCCCACTTCATCGCTCGGTTCGCGGCCGAGACGGGCCGTCGGATTCGGGGCTTCACCCCAGAGGCCCGTCAGTCGCTCAGTGAGTATCACTGGCCTGGCAACATCCGCGAACTCCGAAACGTCGTCGAGCGGGCGGTCGTGCTCGCCCGGGGCGAATGGATCGACGTGCCGGACATTCCGCTCTCCCGCCTCGCCGCCCCGGGCGACACCGGCAAGGCGGCCGCGGTGGCGGGGCCGTTCGTACCGACCACGATCGAGGAGATGGAGCGTCGGCACGTGATGGCAACGCTCGAGGCCGTCGGTGGCACCAAGACGAAAGCGGCCACGATTCTCGGCATCGAGCGATCGACGCTCGAGCGGAAGCTCGCCAAGTGGGCCCGAGCCTGACCTGCGTTCGCCGGCCCCCGAGCCTCCCCCCATCGACCCAGGCAACCCTTGGCGTTGCCTGCGGTCGACCGAGTGGACAAAGGCCAGGAGGGCTTTGTCCACGTACATTCAGAGCCCAAACTCTTCCAGCCAACGGTTCACTTCGCCCTCAGTCTGCGGCTCGGGCGGCTTGGTCTCGATGCGGGCGGCGGCCGCACGGGCGGCGGTCCGAACCTCCGCGAGCCAGACCCCGCTGGCGACGGGCTTCGCCCGGCGACGACGGGCGGCAGCCATCACCCGGTTGTCCGCCGACACCACCGTCAGCGTCGTTGGAGAGTCATGTTGCTCGATCAACTCCTCGATCAACGCATCGGCCGAGCCCTGCTCTCGGGCAAAGCGCACGTCAATGCCGGCGTGGGCATAGCGGGCCGGCAGCCCGGGCGGGGCATCGGCCGCGTCGAAGACGACCGTTGCGATGCCCGCTGCAGGGCCCAGGACCGCCGCGATCTCGTCGAGCAGGGCCCGCCGTGAAGCCTCGAAGCCGCCGGCACCCCGCACGCCACCGAAGATGCCGGAAGCATGGAGCAGGTTGTATCCGTCGATGAGGATCTTCATGGGCCATCCCCCGGGGCCGGCCTCAGACCACGGCCGGATCCCGCAGCCGGTACTTCACCCGGCCGCCAACAATCGTGGCCACGGCGCGGCCCTGGAGTGTCCAGCCATGAAACGGCGTGTTGACGCTCTTGGAGGCGAACGCCTTGGCGTCCACCCGCCAGAACATCTCGGGATCGATGAGCGTGATGTCGGCCACGGCGCCGGGCCGGAGCGTGCCTCGGTTGATTCCCAGGATCCGGGCCGGCAGCATGCTCATAGCCTCCACCAGCCGCGACCAGTCGATCCGCCCCGGCACGACGAGCCGCGTCACGGCCAGTCCGACCGCCGTCTCCAGGCCGAGAATCCCGAAGGGAGCCCGGTCGAGTTCCAGCATCTTCTTCTCGAGTGCATGGGGCGCGTGGTCGGTGGCGATGCAGTCGATCGTGCCGTCCACGAGTCCCTCGATGATCGCCTCCACATCCGCGGCCGTCCGCAGAGGCGGGCTCATCTTGAAATTTGAATCGAAGCCCCGCAGGCTCTCATCGGTGAGCGTGAAGTGATGGGGACAGGCCTCGGCGGTCACCCGCGAGCCTCGGGCCTTGGCCGCGCGAATCAAAGCCACGCCTCCGGCCGTCGAGACGTGCATGACATGCAGCCGGCCGTCGGTCGCCTCCGCCAAGGCGATGTCGCGGCCGATCAAAACCTCCTCGCCGGCCGCCGGCATCCCCTTGAGGCCGAGCACGAGCGACACCAGTCCCTCGTGCATCACCCCGCCGGCGGTCAACTCCAGAACCTCCTCGTGGGCGAGAAACGGCTTGTCGAACATCCGGCAGTATTCGAAGACCCGCCGCATGAGTTCGGCATCCTGAACCGGTGCACCGTCGTCGCTGAAGGCCACGGCCCCCGCCTCGACGAGCTGGCCGATCTCGGCGAGCTCCTTGCCCTCGCGATTCTTGCTGGCGCAGGCCACCACGAACACGTTACAGGTGTCGGCCCGGGCCGCCTTTTGGTGGATGAACTCGACGGCCGCCTGGGTGTCGATCGGCGGCTCCGTGTTGGGAATACAGGCCACGCTCGTGAACCCGCCGGCCAGGGCCGCCCTGGTGCCGGTCTCGATCGTCTCATCTTCCTCGCGACCCGGCTCGCGAAGGTGCACATGCATGTCGACGAGCCCCGGCGTGACGATCAGTCCCGCCGCGTCGAGCGTGTCGTCCACGCGGCCCACCGGCTGGGTGCCGGAGTGGCCCACGGCCACCACCAGTCCGTCCCGCACGAGCACGTCGTCGATCCGGTCGATGCCCTGGGAGGGGTCGATCACCCGCCCGCCACGAACGAGAAGCGTCGCCATCAGGAGCGTCCTCCGGAATTGCCGAGTGACTCCCGCGGTCCGCAGGTGAGCCAGAGCACGCCCATCCGAACGGCGAGTCCATTGGTGACCTGGTCGAGAATCAGCGATTGCGGACAGTCGGCCACCTCGGCCGTCACCTCCACGCCGCGATTGATCGGCCCGGGAGCGAGGATCAGCAGGTCTTTCTTGGCCCGCCTGAGCCGGTCGCGGGTCATGGCGTAGAGGTGGGCGTATTCCCGCACCGACGGAAACGGGCGGGTGTTCTGCCGCTCAAACTGGATGCGGAGGAGATTGAGCACGTCGCACCGCGGAATGATCGCGTCGAGATCGTGCGACACCTCCACGCCGAGTTCCCTCCACCGCTCGGAGACGAGCGTGGGTGGCCCGCAGACGATCACCTTGGCGCCGAGTTTGATCAGCCCCCAGAGATTCGACCGAGCCGTTCGGCTGTGGGCGATGTCGCCCACGAGCCCCACCGTCACGCCATTCAGGTCGCCGAGCCGCTCGCGGATCGAGAAGATGTCGAGCAGCCCTTGGGTGGGATGCTCGTGAGGGCCGTCACCGGCGTTGATCACGCCCACGGAAAGATGCTGAGAGAGGAGATGGGGCGTGCCGGGAGTCTTATGCCTGACCACGACGGCGTTCACCCCCATCGCCTCGAGATTGCGGGCGGTGTCGATGAACGACTCCCCCTTCGAAAGGCTGCTGCCCGAGGCCGAGAAATCGAGCACATCGGCACCGAGCCGCCGGGCGGCGAGCGAGAAACTCGTGCGAGTGCGGGTGGAATTCTCGAAGAACAGGGTTACGACCGTCGTGCCGGCAAGCACCCCGAGTTTGTGGCGACAGCCCTCGGTCGCCTCCTTGAATTGGGCCGATGTGTCCAGCAGCAGAAGAATTTCAGCGGGGGTGAGCCGTTCGAGGTCGAGCAGGTGGCGGTGCGGCCACACTGCCGGCACGACTTCCTGAGCGAACGCGGCCGTGGCCATAGAAACCCGGAGATGGAGGGAGAGGGGTGGGCAGTGGACGGACCGACGGCCGGAGTTTAGCAGGACAAAGCTATTTTCGGGCCACCACCCGCGAATGGGTTGGCCTTGCCGCGGCCGGCCGCCGCCCCCTACCCTCTCCACCGGAATTTACGAGACCGCCCGGAGCACGAGCCGCTCATCGGCCTTCGGCAATCCGCATGATCTTCACCGCACGGTTCGCCAGCCGTTTCTGGCCCATCGTCGCCTGCCTCGCAGCCTGCTGCGGGACCGGCTGCACGTCCGTCATCAGTTCCGCCTACCTCAGAGACGCATTCTGGGAGACGGCCGAGCACGCCGCAGAAACAGACGACGAATCAACTGCCGATCCCGGGCCGGATGAAGCCGCCCTGGCCGAGGCAGACGCCGACCGCCGTGAGGCTGCCATCGAAGAGGCCGTGAGTCGGCTGTCGCGGCTCGGTGAACTCGACGCAGCGACTCGCGCGACCCTCGTCGCCACGCTCGAGCGTACGAGCCAAGAGGACTGGCCGGCCGTGGTCGATGCCTTCGCCGAATCACTGGACGAAACCGGCACAAACTCATCCGAGGCCGTGGCCGGACCGGCGATGACCGCCGACTCCACGGCCCCCGAGCCGCATATCGTGGCCAAGGCCGATCTCGACTTGGTGCGCACCGCCGAGCCGGCCGCGGCCGAAGCGATGAATCCGACCGTCATCGAGTCGATAGGAACGCCGGAGCCACCTGCGTCCGCGATCGTCGTGGCGGTCACCGACGCTCCCGCTCCACCAGCGGAAGACAACGCGTCGGTGGAAGACGCCGCGGCACCAAGTTCGGTGACGCCGCCGTCACCTGCTCCCCTGGCGGTAGCCTCCGACCCGATGGCTCCTCCGCCCGTTGAAACGGCAGCCAGCCTTGTCGTCCGGAACGCCTGTTTTGCCACGCGGGTCCAGACGTGGGGTGTGGTCGACCGGTTCGCCGCAGACCGCTTCAGCCCCGGGCAAGACGTGATCGTCTATTTCGAACTCGACGGCCTCTCGGCCGGCTCCTCTCCCGCTGGGCACACCACCTGCATCGACACAACGCTCCGACTGAAAGCGAGCGATGGCAGGCAGTTGCACGATTGGACATTCGAGCCGATCGCCGAGACCTGCCGGGCCCGGCGCCACGACTACTTCGCCCGCTATGTGGTGCGGATCCCAGAATCGGTGGGCAGTGGCGACTGCCATCTCGAGATCGCCGTCACCGACACGCTCTCCGGCGCGGTAGCCGATGCAACGCTGCCTCTGGTGATCGCCGCCCGGCAGGACTGAGCGGGCCGATGGCTCGCGGCGTGGCCTGAATGGTCTTCGATGCGGTACGATCTGGGGGCATGCCTCCCAATTTCCTGCCCTCATCGATCGTCCGCGCCGAGGGGCTGGAGAAGACGTTCGCCACCGCAGGCGTCGGCCCCGGTGTTCCGGCGGTTCAGGCGGTGGATTTGGACGTGGCCCGCGGTGAGTTCGTGGCGATCACGGGCGCCTCGGGCTCCGGAAAGAGCACGCTCTTGCACATGCTCGGCGGAATCACCCGGCCATCGGCAGGCCGTGTGCTCCTGGAAGACACCGATCTCGCAGCCCTCGATGACGACGGGCTCGCGGCGATTCGCCGTCGGCGGATCGGGTTCGTGTTCCAGCGGTACAACCTCCTCCCGGAACTCTCGCTCGAGGAAAACGTGGCCCTGCCGTTGGTGCTCGACGGTGCGACGGCGGCCACATGCAGCGAGGCCGCCCGGGAGGCGCTCGCTGCCGTGGGGATGTCGCACCGGGCCGCCCACCGGCCCGACGCCCTCTCCGGCGGCGAGCAGCAACGCGGGGCGATCGCCCGCGCGCTTGTCACGAGCCCTGCCATCCTGTTGGCCGACGAGCCGACCGGTGCCCTGGATTCAGTCAATTCCGCCAACGTGCTTGCGCTCCTCCAATCACTCGTCCGCGACCGCGGGCAGACCGTCATCCTGGTCACGCACGATCCTGGCATTGCAGCGGCAGCCGGTCGAATCGTGCGGATGAGGGACGGCCGGATCGTCGAGATCGTGCCGGGCGGATCAGCGGCGTGCGCGACCGAGGCGGCCCCGCGATGAGACTCTGGCACCTGCTTCTGAGGCAGTGGCGAAACCGGCCGGGCCGGGCCCTGGCGACGGCGGCCAGCGTGGCGGTGGCGGTGGCCGCCGTGGTCGCCACCTGGATCTCCGCCGACGCATCGCGGGCAGGTTATGGGCGGATCGCCGAGGCACTCGACGGGATTCCCGTGGTGGATGTTTCGGCCCGGGGCGGCGGCCGCTTCGTGATCGACGAACTGCCGCCACTCGCCGACGTGCCGGGCGTGCGGGCGGCCGTGCCCCTCATCTACCGCCCGGCCCGGCTGCTGCTCGATGACGGCAGGCGGATCACCCAACTGGCAGTGGGTGTGGATGCGGTGTCGCTCGTCAGGCTCGGGCTCTTGGAACTGGAGGCCGGGGAGCCCTGCCGCGACGTGGACGAACTCCTGCTCGATGCGGCGCTCGCCAGGAGCCTCGGCCTTGGGGTGGGCGACGAACTGCTCGTGCCCGCCCGGCGGCGGCTGATTCCGCGGCGGATGCGGGTGAGCGGACTCGTGAAGCCAGGTTCGGCCGGCTGGTTCGCCGAGGGAGCCGACGTCGTGTTCGACATCCAGGTGCTGGAAGCGATGTCGCTGGCTACGGCCCTCGTGGATCGGGTCCGGGTGGCCGTGGCTGCCGATGCCTCGCGGCCGAAGGTGCAGCAGGCGATCGCCGCGCGGCTGCCGACCAATCTCGTGGCGGAGATCCCCGCCGGCCAGGCCAGCATGGCCGAAGATGTCCTCCATTCTGCCAATCTCGGCCTCGATTTCGTGACCGGACTCACCGTGGCGATGGCGTTTTTCATCGTCGGCAACGCGATGCTGATGAACGTCACGGAACGGCGGCGAGGCTTCTCCCTGCTCCGACTGCTCGGCGCGACGGCCCGGCAGATCCGCCGATTTGTGACCACCGAAGCGGCGATTCTCGGCGCCGCCGGCGGCCTGGTCGGCGCCGCCGCGGGCCTCGCCGCGGCCGGACCGATCTCAGCCGGGATCGCCCGGGCGCTTCAGGCGCCGGCCCTCGGCTTCGCCGTCCAGCCCTGGATCCTGCCAGCGGCCGTGCTCCTCGGCTTCTTGGTGGCGGTGGCCGCGGCCTGGTGGCCGGCCCGGGAGGCGACGGCGATCGATCTTCTCGAGGGGCTCGCCGCCGCTCCGGCACCGCCGCCTCAGGGCGTGCCGCTCACGTTCATCCTGGCCGTGGTGGGCTTTGCCCTGATCGCCCTGGTCAACCAGGCACTCGTGATTCTGGAGGTTCTTCCGCCGCGGATGACCGTGCCGGGCGGGATCACGCTTCTGTTGGCCTTCGTGGCGACGACGCCGATTCTCCTGCCGCCGATCGTGCGGGTGCTGGGATGGTTCGTGCCTCGGAGCCTCCGGATCGAGGGCATGCTCGCCACCGAACAGATTCTCCGGCAGCCCGTCCGCACGGCTCTCACGACGGGAGTCTTAATCGTGGCGGTCAGCAACGGCATCGGCCTCGGCCATGCGATTCGCGACAACGTCGACGACGTGCTGGGCTGGTATGGGCGGATGATGCGGGCGGACTGGGTGCTGTCCCATGCAGGGATGCTCCAGGGCGTCGCAGAAGCCCAGTCGCTCGATTCGAAGGAGGTCGAGAAGGAGGTGCGGGCACTCCCAGGCGTGGCCTCGGTCGAAGGCCTCGGCGTGACGACCGGTCGGGTGGCGGGGGGAGCCTGTGTGATCGTGGCCCGCGACGTTCCGGCCGACCAGCCGCTACCGCTCTTGCCCGTCGATGCCACCGAAGCGGAACTCCGAGCCGCCCTCGACCGGGGCGACGCGGTCGCCGGCACCGTCTTGGCCCGCCGTACAGGCATCAAGGCGGGCGACGAGGTGTCCGTCGAGGTCTTTGGCCGCACGGTGCCGGTGAAGATCGCCGCCCTCGTCGTGGACTACACCAGTGGCGGAGCCTCGCTGCACGTCCGCCGCGAAACGGCCCGCAGCCTGTTCGGGCTGCGGTCGGCCGACATCCTGCTCGTGACCGCCGAGCCAGGCCGGTCGGAGGAGCTCCGCGAGCCGCTCGAGCGAATTGTGGCCGACCATACGATGATCCTCCGGTCGTTCGGCGAGGTGCAGCGGTTCGTCGACCGGATCGTCGGCGGCGTCGTCAACTCGCTCTGGGCGATCCTGGGCCTCGGCTTCGTCGTCGGCAGCCTCGGCGTCGCCAACACCGTGACGATGAACGTGCTCGAAAAGAAACGCACGCTCGGACTGTTGCGGGCGGTGGGTATGACCAGGGGACAGGTCACCCGGATGGTGGTGCTCGAGAGCCTCCTCCTCGGTGCGGCGGGCGGGCTGATCGGCCTGGCCGCGGGCCTTGTCACCGCCGTCTTCATCCAACTCGCAAGCCAGCCGCTCCTGGGCCATCCGATCAACGTCACCTTCCGGCCGGGCGTGGTGCTCACGAACCTGGCCGCGGCGATCGCCGTCACAACGCTGGCGGCCTGGCTGCCGGCCCGCCGCGCCGTGAGGCTCGATCTCCTCGAATCGATCTCGGCCGAGTGATCATGCGGGAGGCCCCACGGCCGCGCCCCGCCCCGTCCCACGGTCGCGAAAGCCACGAACTCCCCCGTCAATGACGCCGCACCAGATCCTGACAGAGTCGTTCGGCCACGCCTCGTTTCGCGGCCCGCAGCAGGCGATCATCGACCGGCTGCTCGGCGGCGGCCACAGTCTCGTGATCATGCCGACGGGCGGGGGCAAGTCGCTCTGCTATCAGGTTCCCGCGCTCGTACTCGCCGCACGCGAGCGGGCGCTCCGGCCACTCGTCGTCGTCCTCTCGCCCCTGGTGGCCCTGATGAAGGATCAGGTCGACGCACTCACGGCCCGAGGGATCGACGCTGCCTTCATCAACTCGTCCCTCACACGCGAGTCGCGGGAACTGCGGCAGCAGGAGATCATCGCTGGCCGATGCAGCCTGCTCTATGTCACGCCCGAGCGGTTCCGCAAGCCGGAGTTTCGCGAGGCGATCCGCGGGCGAAGGGTGCCGCTCCTGGCCGTTGACGAGGCGCACTGCGTGAGCGAGTGGGGGCACGACTTCCGTCCCGACTACACGCGGCTCGCCGAGATTCGCCAGCTGCTCGGCGAGCCCGTCACGGTAGCCCTCACGGCCACGGCCACACCCGCGGTGCAGGCGGACATCCTACGGCAGCTCGGCCTCGAACCTGCGGCCGTGGCCGTGTTCCATGAGGGAATTGACCGCCCCAACCTCGCGATCGCCGTGGCAGAGTGCTGGGGCGATGACGACAAGCTCGAACATGTCGTCGCGTCGACCCGGCGTCACCTCGCCCCGGGCGCGACGGGCAGCGGCATCGTCTATTTCACGCTGATTCGCACGCTCGAACACTTCAGCACCCTCCTGCGACAGCAGGGCCTTCCCCACCGCCGCTACCACGGCGACCTCGACCGTGACACCCGTCGTCGGGTCCAGGCGGAGTTCATGGCGGGCCAAGGCGAACTGGTGCTTGCCACCAACGCGTTCGGGATGGGGATCGACAAGGACGACATCCGGTTCGTGATCCATGCCGAGGTCCCCGGCTCGATGGAGTCGTGGTATCAGGAGATCGGCCGAGCTGGCCGTGATGGTCAGCCGGCCGACTGCCTGCTGCTCTACGATCAGCGGGATCTCCTGACTCAGATGGAGTTCATCGAGTGGAGGAACCCCGAGCCCGCGGTCTACGAACGGCTCTACGACATCCTTGCCCGCCAGCCCGAGGAGGTCGCGGCCTTCGGCCTCCCTTGGCTGCGGGCGCGGCTCCAGGCCAGCGGCCGGCATGACCGGCGGCTGGAAACGGCGCTGGCGATGCTGGAACGGCACGATGCGATCGAAGGTGAATGGCGAGACGAAGACCATGTGACCATCCGGCTGAAGGGCGATCTGCCTTTGGAACTCACCGACGGCGAGGCCCTGGCCGCCAAACTTCGGCGCGATCGGGAGAAACTCCTCGCGCTGGTGGAGTTCGTGCAGCATCCGGACGACCGCCGGGCCTTCATCCGCGACTACTTCGGCCTGCCGCTGCCGGGGCTCAGCCCTTGATCACGCCCAGCGGAGTCAGCCGGGCCACTTTCAGCGACAAGCCGGCTCGGTGGACGACGTCCACCACCACGTCGACGTCCTTGTAGGCGGCGGGCTGCTCTTCGGCGAGTCCTTCCCGGCTGCGGGAGCGGGCGATCACGCCGGCCCGTTCGAGTTCGGTCCGGATGTCCCGTCCCTGGGCCGCTTTCGTCGCGGCAGTCCGCGAGAGGCATCGGCCGGCCCCGTGGCAGGTCGTGCCGAAGGATCGCTCGAGCGACCGCGGACCGCCCACGAGCACCCAGCTGGCCCGCCCCATGTCGCCCGGAATGATCACCGGCTGACCGAACGCGCGGTAGGGCTCGGGGATGTCGTGGTGCCCGGCGGGAAAGGAGCGAGTGGCGCCCTTCCGATGGACACAGACCTCCTTGTGAACGCCGGCCACGGCATGCTCCTCGAACTTCGCGATGTTGTGGGCCACGTCGTAGAGGAGCGTCATCCCCAGCGATTCCCAGGGATTGCCGAAGACTCGCTCGAACACCTCGCGAACCTGCCACATCAACAGCTGCCGGTTGCAGAAGGCGTAGTTGGCCGCGGCCCGCATCGCCCCCAGATATGCCCGCCCCTCGGGGCTCGCGATCGGCGCGCAGACGAGCTGCCGGTCGGGGAGCGTGATGCCGTATTTCGCCGGTGCCTCCCGCAGGGCCCGAAGCGCGTCGTCGCAGACCTGATAGCCCAGTCCGCGGGAGCCCGAGTGGATCAGCACGCAGATCTGACCGGTCCGCAGG
Organism: Candidatus Kuenenia stuttgartensis; assembly: GCA_945891385.1. GTDB lineage: Bacteria > Planctomycetota > Planctomycetia > Pirellulales > UBA1268 > QWPN01. Next base: position 63,901 of record CAMDDJ010000006.1, read on the forward strand.
CCGAAGGCCGCCGCGACGGCCTCGTCCTCGACCCGATCGACCACCTGCACCTCGATGAAGTGGTTGCCCGCGCCGACGGTGCCACACTGATCAGCCCCGCGGGCCAGGGCCCGGTCGCTCACCAGCCCCGGCTCGGCGTCGGGAAGGCAGCCTTCAGCCTCGACACACGCCACATCCTCGGCGGTGGCCAGGCCGAGCCGGGCGAGAAAGGGCACTCCCTCCTGCATCAAGGCTCGGAGCTCCTCCGGGGAAAACACCCGCCTGCCCCCCTGCCCCACGCCCACCGGGATGTCCCGCATCAGCTGGTCGACCAGCGGCACGATCAGCGGCCGCACCTCGTCGAGCGTGAGGCTGGTCCGCACGAGTCGCACCCCGCAGTTGATGTCGTAGCCGACGCCACCGGGCGAAACGACTCCTCCGGCAGCCGGGTCGGTGCCGCAGACCCCGCCGATGCAGAAGCCATAACCCCAGTGGATGTCGGGCATTGCCAGGCTCGCGATTTGGATGCCCGGCAGGCAGGCGACATTGGCGACCTGCTCGGCCGCCTGGTCGCCCTGAATCAGCGGCAGAAGCCGGTCGTCGGCGAAGATCGTGCCGTCGACCAGCATCCCCGGCTTGTACGACCGCGGAATCCGCAGCGTGACGTCGTCGATCCGTTCGAGCGGACCGCGGAAGCTCGGCCTGGTGATCTGGTTCATATGTCGACGATGAAGGTGGCCAAAACGCCCGCGGCGGATCGCTCCACCGACAGCTCGTGCTGCGTGATCGCCTTGACCTCGTGGGCGAGCACGTGGCGGGCTGGATCATACCGCTCGCCTCGGGCGGTGGCCTGGATGCCGTCGTCGGTGACCGTCACGGCAAAATCGCGAAACAGCATGCGGCGAAGCTCGAAGGCCGCGTGGAGTTCTCCGAGGAAGTCGAAGAGGAGCCAGGCGGGGTCGCTGCCGGGCACCGCGAAGGTCTCGACGACCTCCGGCCGAACCTGGTCGAGATCACCCGCGATGACCGTCGACAGCCCACTGGCGGCGTCGGCGAGGAGTTCCGCGAACGAGCTGGCCTCCACCCGCACCCCAAGATCGGCCGTGTGCTCGAAGACCTCAAACATCGTTCCCTTCTCCATACGGCAACGGGCCTCCTGCCTCGAGATGCCGGCCGAGGCCCGCCGTCCGCGAGCGCCGCTCACGTGGCACTTCAGCCGGCCGGCAGCTGGCCCCACGTGCCCCGGAGCTTCGCAGCTTACCCACTTTTGCCAACGTCAGCCGTTGGCAGGGCCGCCGGTCGCCTGGTACAAGCCCGGCGGGTTGTCGCCACCGCTCACTGCGTCCATGAACTCGCCCGTCTTCTGCCGTCCCTGTTTCGCTGCACCGGCATGCCTGGTAATCGCGATCGCGGTCTGCGCTGCCGGCTGCGGCACGACCCGCTGGAGCGATTCCAAGCGAACGGCCACCGAACAGATGCTCGTCTCCGACGCGGTGGAGCGGGCCGTGACCGCCATCGACATGCGTCCGCTCGCGGGCTATGCCGTCTTCCTCGACACGTCGTACATGGATGATGTGACCGACGCCAAATACCTGACGAGCACGCTGCGGCATCAACTCCTCGCCTCAGGCTGCCGGCTGGCAGCCGACCGAGACGCGGCCGAGGTCGTCGTGGAGGCCCGAGCCGGCGCGCTCGGCACCGACCGCTCCGACCTCCTGATCGGCCTGCCCGCGACGAGCGTGGAGGTGATGGGCAACGGCACGGCGCTCCCTGAAATCGCCGCGGCGAAGCGGACCGAACAGCGGGCCGTCGCCAAAGTGAACCTCTTCGCCTACGACCGCGCCAGCGGCCGGCCGCTCTGGCAGAGCGGCATCCAGCACGTCGCCAGCAACACCCGAGATCGCTGGCTGCTGGGCGCCGGACCGTTCCAAGACGGCGACATCCACGAACAAATGGAACTTGCGGGCGACAAGATGCCGTCGCCCTGGCGGCTTCGCAAGGAACAGGAGCAGGCCGACAGTCCGGCCGTCGCGGGCCAGGTCGATCTCCGCGGCCCGAAGGTCTTCGCCGCCCTCACGCCGAAGGATTCCGCGGTCGACGATCGCAAGGTCATGGCCGACGACCGCCCCCGCGACCTGCCGCCGGTGCGGTAAGCACCGGGGCCCACCGGAACCCAGGCCTGCAGAAACAACGTTGCCTAGTCGGGGTTGCCCGTGCCCCGAGAGCCGGCCTAGGAAACCAGCGGAGCCGTGAATGGCGGAGCGCAGTTTCCTCGGAGTGAGCGCAGGCCTGGAGGGCCGGAGCGAACGTCCGGCGACGGGGCACGGGCAATTCCGACCCACACACGACGTCGCCTCCGCCCCTCCATACGCCCCGCCAGTGGGAACTTCCGGCTCTCACCCACGAACCACCGGGTGACCTGGCCCCGGCCCCGCGAAGTTTGCCCCGCACGCCCGGGCCGCGGCAAAAACAGGCTGGGGTTGCAATGCGGCGGATTTGAGGCAGGATTAGGGGCTTTCCTGGCCGAAAACAGGTCGGGAAATGCATCGCACACGTTTGCGGATATTGGAATCATGCGCACTAAAAATGTTGTGCCCCGGTTGCGGGCCAAGAAGCGGCTGTTCAAGCGGGTCAAGGGCTCTGTCGGTGGACGGCGGCGACTGCTCCGCACAGCCAAGGAATCCATCATCCGCGCCGGCGTGTACGCCCATCGCGATCGTCGCCGCAAGAAACGTGATTTCCGTCGCCTCTGGATCGTGCGGATCAACGCTGCGTGCCGCGAACGCGGCCTGCGATACAGCCAGTTGATCGCCGGCCTCACCAAGATCGGCTGCGAACTCGATCGGCGGACGCTGTCGGAAATGGCCATCGTCGATCCAACTGGCTTCGACGCCGTGGTGGCGGCCGTGCGTGAGGGACTGGGCCTCCCGGAGCCGGCCGCGGTCGCGTGACAGACGTGGCAGCCACCGCGCTCGAAGCTTTCCGAACGGAACTCGAACGCCTCCAGCGTGACGCGGCAACCGTGCTTGCAGCGGCTGTCGATGAGGCTGCGATCGAAGCGGCTCGCATCGAGTTTGCCGGAGCGAGAAGCGGCCGATTGAAGGCCGCGCAAAAACTGCTCGGCGGCCTCGATCCCGCCGCCAAGCCGGAAGGCGGTCGGCTGTTCAACGAGGCAAAGGCCGCCGTGGCGGCGCTGCTCGAGGTGGCCCAGGAGAGGGTTGGCTCAGCCGAGGAAAGCCTTCCGCCCGTCGACGTCACGCTCCCTGGAGAGATCCTACCCCGGGGGCATATGCACCCGATTACCCGCACCATCCGCCAGGTGCAGGAGATCATGGGTCGGCTCGGATTCGAGAGCGTCGACGGCCCCGAAGTCGAGGATCAGTGGCACAACTTCGAAGCGTTGGCGATCTCGCCAGAACATCCCGCCCGGGACCCGCTCGACAACTTCTATCTTTCTGTCGCCCAGGCGGCCGACCCGCTCTTGCTCCGTTCCCAGACCAGCACGGTTCAGATCCGGGTGATGGAGAGCCGTGAACCGCCGCTGCGGATCGTGTCCCTTGGCCGCGTCTATCGGCCCGACACGGCCGACGCCACCCATTATCCGATGTTCCATCAGGTGGAAGGCCTGCTCATTGAGCCGGGCACCACGATGGCCCATCTCAAGAGCGTCTTGCGGCTGTTCGCCTCCAGCTTTCTCGGCGGGGATGTGCACGTCCGATTTCGCCCCTCGTTCTTCCCGTTCACGGAGCCGTCCGTGGAAGTGGATATGGAATGGGGTGGCCGCTGGGTCGAGATGGGCGGGGCCGGAATGGTCGACCCCGCGGTGCTCGCAGCGGTGGGCTACGATCCCGACGTCGTGACCGGCTTTGCCTTCGGACTGGGGGTCGAGCGGATCGCCGCCCGCCGCTACGGCGTGGATGACATCCGCGACTTTTACCGCAACGACGTCCGGTTCCTGAGACAGTTCTAACGGCAGCCCTGCTGTCGCCTCCTCTCGTGTCCCGCGTGATCCGATGATCATCTCCGCCGCCTGGCTCGCCGATTACGTGCAGGTTCCCACGACGACCGCGCGGCTCGTCGACCGCCTGGCGTTGGCGGGGCTGAACCATGAGGCCACCACCCGCGTCGGTGACGACGAAGCGATCGAACTCGAGGTGACGAGCAACCGGCCGGACTGCCTGGGGCACATCGGCGTCGCCCGTGAAGTGGCCGTCTTGCTCGGGCGGCCGCTGGCGGTGCCCGACCCGAGGCCGCTCGAGGGCGGCTCCGCCGCAGACGGCCGTGTCGCAGTACGGATCGAGTCGGCCGACCTCTGCCCCTTCTACTCGGCCCGGGTCATTCGCGGCGTACGGGTAGGCCCAAGTCCCGGCTGGCTGGTCGACCGGCTCCGGACCGTGGGCGTGGCCAGCGTCAACAACGTGGTCGACGTCTCGAACTACGTCATGCTCGAGTCGGGCCAGCCGCTCCACACCTTCGACCTGGCCAAACTCCGAGGCGGCACGATCGTGGTCCGCCGGGCCCGGCCGGCCGAGCCGTTCTCTGCCATCAATCACAAGACCTACTCGCTCGACGAGCGCATGTGCGTGATCGCCGATGCCGAGGGGCCGGTCGCTCTGGCCGGCGTGATGGGAAGCGCCGAGAGTGAAATCTCCGCCGAAACGGTCGACGTGCTGATCGAGTCGGCCCAATTCGCACCGCTGCCAGTGCGTGCAGCGGCCCGCAGCCTCGTGCTCGCCAGCAGCTCGTCCTATCGCTTCGAGCGGGGCCCCGATCCGGCGATGGTAGACTGGGCCAGCCGGCGGGCCGCGGCGCTTATCCTGGAACTCGCCGGCGGCGTGCTCGACCAAGGAGTCGTCACTGCCGGAGAACTGGCATGCACACCGGCCGTGATTCCACTCTCTGGGGAGCGGGTTGGCGAGGTGCTTGGGGTCGATGTCCCCGCCGAGAGGCAGCGAACCATTCTCTTCGCTCTGGGTTTCACGCCCGAGTCGGCCACGTGCCACCGTTGGCGAGCCCCGACCTGGCGGCGGGACTGTTCGCGGGAGATCGACCTCGTCGAGGAGATCGTGCGGATCGAGGGCTACGAGCAGGTGCCGGAGGATGTTCCGATCACCGCAAGGACGGTCGAGCTCTCCCCCCGCGAACGTTCGGTGCGGGCGGTGGGGGAACTGCTGGTGGGCCTCGGTTTCTGTGAGGCGATGACCCGGAGCGTGGTCGACCGATCGCTTGCGGAATCAGCCAGCCCCTGGGGCGACGCCGTCCCACTCGTGATCTCGCCACCGCTGGTCCGGGGCGCCGATCAGCTCCGCCGCAGCCTGCTTCCGAGCCTGCTGGAGGCCCGCGGGGGCAACGTTGCCATCGGTGTTTCAGACGCCGATCTTTTCGAGATTGCTCGGGCCTATTTGAAGCGATCAGGCGATCCGCCGGCCGGCGACGGCCCCGTCGAAGAGCCGCTCCTTGTCGGCCTCGTGGCGGGCGGCGATTATTTCCGTGGCAAGGGCCTGACCGACGCGATCGTAACGCGGCTCGGCGGCACGGTCGCCGACGACGGGCTCGCGTATCGCCGCTACGAGAGCGATCTCTTCGTCGCCGGCCGGGCGGCCGAGATCCTTCGCGAAGCACCGGGCCGTCCGGCCCACCGCGTGGGAGTGGTCGGCGAAGTGTCGCCAGCGGCCCGAAAGCGATTCGGGCTTGGTGAGGCCGCGGTCACCGCCGCCGAAGTTCGGCTCGACCTGCTGCTCGACCTCGTGTCCCGGGAGCGGCGGCTCGTGCGGCCACCGGAGTTTCCTGCCGTCGAGCGAGATCTCAACATCGTGATGCACGAGGAGGTAACCTGGGGGCAGCTGGAAGCGGCGATCCGAATCGCGGCTGGCGAGATGCTCGAAGGCTGCCGGGTGACGGAAATCTGGCGGGATGCCGAGCGGCTGGGCCCTGACCGAAAGAGCCTCGTCGTGGCCCTGAGGCTTCGGAGCGGATCCGGCACGCTGACCGGCGACGAAGCCGCCGAACTGGTCGCCCGAATCGTGGCCGAATGCGGCCGCCGCTGCGGGGCGACGCTCCGCGGCTGACGCGAGCGTTCGCCGATCACCGAGCCTCATGTCCACTCTGCCGCACCGGCTCGGGGACGGCAAAAGTCGCGTCGCGGTCGAGGATACGCCCCGATTGCTCCGCGAGCGTTCGCCGATCACCGAGCCTCATGTCCACTCTCCTGCACCGGCTCGGGGACGGCAAAAGTCGCGTCGCGGGCGAGGATACGCCCCGATTGCTCCGCGAGCGTTCGCCGATCCCCGAGCCTCCGATGTCGGGCGAATTCACGATCGCGGGCCGTCTCCCACAGATTACCGATCGTCGTAGACCCTCGTGATCTCTTCCTTGGTGATCGGCGATGGATGGTCTTCGCTGACCAGCTGCACCTGAACCCGCTGGTCGCCGGCGCGGCGGCCCCGGGCCCGCACCCGATAGACGGCCTCCTCACCGGGCCCGAGCTTGGCCAGCGGCTCGAACTCCACGGCCAGGTTTTCAACCCGGTGCCCGCCGGGGCCGCTTGCCTCGACGGGCTCGAGATCCCCGAGCAACGTCGCCGCCACCCGCACGCCGCTGGCCGCCTTCGTGCCGTCGTTCGAGACCCGGATCACATATTCGGTCAGCCCCTCGACCTCGATCGGATCCTCGCTGTCGACCACCTGAAACGAGATCGCTGCCAGGCCCTCAACCTGACAGAGGTGATCGACCTGGGCGGAGGGGCCGTCGGTACTACGCGCGGCGGCGGTGATCCGCTGCGGCCCCGGCTGCACCGGCATGATCACGGCCTCGACGGTGCCGGTTTCACCCGCTGGCAGTTCCTCGAGGTTCCAGAGCACGCGATGGGTCCGCTCGTCGTGCCAGCCGGCGTTGTTCGCCCGCACAAACCTCATACCCGGAGGAAGTTGGACGGCGAGTTCCACGGCCCGGGCGCTCGCCGTGCCGGCGTTGACCAGAGCGATCCGGCAGGTGGCAGGCCGCTGGAGAAATCGCCGGGCAGGCATGTCGATCGCCAATTCGATCGTTGGAGCGGTCACCTCGAGCGGCACCTGCAGCAGTTCCTCGATGCCTCCGTCCGCCCGGGCGATGAGCCGGGCAGGCTGGAGGCCGGGACCCCGGGTGCCCAACACGAGATCGATCGTCTTCGATTCGCCTGGCCGAAGCTGGCCGACATCGAATTCGAGTTCACTGCCGGATCGATGCGAAACAGTCTCCGGCAGAAACGCCTCGAGCACGACGCCCGTCGCCGTACCCGACCCAGGATTCGAGATCGTCAGGGCCACCTGCATGTCGTGGCCGATGCGAACCGGCTCGGGCTCCGCACAATCGATCGCCAGGGCCGGTTTCGTCGAGCGGGATCGAAGGGTGGCGTCGGCCCGAAAACTCACGCTCGCAATGCTGCCGATCTCGCCCTCCTCCTCCGGCATGAGCTCCATCAGCACCCGCACCTCGCCGCCGGGAGGCAGCACGCCGAGGGTCCAGAGGAGATCGCCAGCGGCATCGGGCTGATCAACGATTGGAGCGGCGGGTGGTGTCGTAGCGATCAGCGAGGTGCCGCGGGGCACGGCATCGCGGAGTTGGATGTCGTGGGCCGTGGCACTGCCGACGTTCCGCACGAGGATCTCGTACCGCGCCGGCTTGCCTACCTGAATCTCCTTGGGCCCGCGTTTTTCGACGGCCAGTTGGGGCGTCTGCACGCCCTCGAGCTGGAGCGGGCCGGGCACGCCCTGCCCTGTCAGGCCAGCAGCCGGCCTCGGCTCACGCCCGGCGCCCGGCGCCGAAGCTACCTGGTCAGGCAGCCTGCCGGCCGGCGTGCCGAAATCGCTGCCAAAGCCGCCCCCAGGTGCCGGGCCGAGCGGAGGCGCGGCGGCAAACGGCATCGCCGTTGGAACTACGGGAGCCGCCACCGGCTCGTCCACCGTCGCTGTCACGGCCGCGATCGGAGCCCGGCCCATACGGTCCGCAGGCTCCGGGCTACCGTCGGGGGCGGGGGACACTCGCGCCGCGGCGGCCGCAGGCGCGGGCACCCTGGTAAACGGATTGGCTGGGATGTCAGCGGGTGGCAGATCCGATGCCGCGACCGAGCGGGCTGCGACATCCCCGGCGGCGGCCGAGGTTTCGACAGCACCGGCTTCAGCGAGGACAGCTGCTGGGACATCGGCCTCGCTGGCCGGCTGAGGCTCGGGCGACCCACCACGATCGGACGGCGTGGCCGGCGGCGGAGCGGAGGATGAGAACGCGGGCTCAAAAGCGGGCGGGGCAACATCGGATTCGGAGGCGAGGCGAGTCGGCGTTTCCGTCACGGTCGGCGTCCCTGAATCGGTCGGCACGTCATGCGGAGGCTCGGTCTCGAGCTCCGGCTCTGCTGCAGGCTTCAACGAGGCCGTCGGCAGCCCGTCGGCCGCGGAGAGGCCGTTCGGCAGGGGCTCGGCACGCGGTGGAGCGACCGCCGCTGGAGCATCGCTGGCGGCGTGCGAGTCGAGCGGCGGCAGGTCGGTGGAGGCAAACCGCGAGGGACTGGCCAGGGTTTCGCTGACCGGCGGCGCCTCATGCGACACCATCCGTTCGGCATAGCGATCGGCAGCGTGAACCGAGGGCTGCGCGAACCGCTGAGGCGGCGGTGGCAGGTCGGCCGCCTGGAAATCGGCATCGGGTTCCGCCGACCAGCGGGCGGGGGGCATCGGTGGGTCGATCACCTCCGTCGGAACCGGTTCGGAAGCGACCGGGGCGGCGACGGCCACGGCCGGCGTCGGCTCGTGATCATGGGCCGGATGGCGAGTCCGGCCGATGCCCAGACCGAAGACGAGCCCGAAACCGACGAGCCCGCTGACGACCGCGCCAGCGATGACCGGCCAGGTGGAGGGTCTTGGTGGAACGACGAGGCTCTGCCGAGACGAACGCGGCGGGTCTGCCGCCGGCTGCTGCTGGGTCGCATCTGACATGGTGGTACCTGACGGTGTCGCCGGCGGAAGGCGGTCGAGTCTGCCGAGTCGAGGCGAGGAACTAGCACACCAAGTCGCCTGGCAGAAGGGCAGTCGGCCGCGGCCTGCGAACCTGGCGAACCCGGGCAAACTGAGCGGCAGCCTCGTTCTGATTCGGCCGTTCGTGCGGCCCGAGCTCGGCGCCGCTGCACCCCGTCGGAATCAACTCTGGCGCCCCGGCTCGGGGGCGGCAAAAGTCGCGTCGCGGGCGAGGATACGCCCCGATTGCTCCGCGAGCGTTCGCCGACCCCTCGCCTTCCCCTTGCGGAGTTTTCGGCGAAACAGGCTTGCTGCCGCAGGAAGCGGCGGAGCGATCCGCGATCAGACCGCTTCCGCACTCAGCACGTCGTGGAGCCGGAAATGAAACTTCCCCAGCTTGCCGCCGTAGTGCCCGGCTGCGACCTCCAGGATTCCCGCGCCGGCGGCGGCCCGGATGCCGGCGGCCATCGCCTGGGCGACGGCCGCCTCGTGTTCACCGTCGATCACGACCTCGATGCAGGCCGCGGCATCGGGGTGGAGTTCAGTCGCGACCCGGCCGACGAGGGCCGGGCAGAAGGTTTCGTTGGTGCTGGCCCGGAGGGCCGAGTACGACGAGCCGACCTTGCTTCCGGAGCGGACGGCGCCGCCCGGGAAAGGCGTGATCACCCCCGGGAGTTGTGCGATCGCCGTCACGCCGCGGCGCACGGCAGCGAGCGCCGCTTCGAGGGTTTCACCCTGAACGAGGAAGTTACCGCCCCCCACCCCCTTCTCGACGCCTGCGGACTCGGCGATGAAAAACTCGCCGTCCATAACGGGCACCCGCCAGTATTTCTGCCCGCCCAGAGTCCGTGACTTCTCGTAGCCGTCGCCGAAAAACCGGACGTGTCCGCCGAGCGGCACCCGCTCCGCGGCCGACGGAAGCCCGTCGAACACGGCCGTCGTGGGGCAGGTCAGGAGACACTGGGCGGTGCGGTTCGCAACAGCCCGGGCCAGCGCCTCGGTCGAGAAGGCGAACAGCATCACGGCGGCGCCGGGCCGGCCGTCGGCGCTTTCCCCGGCCGGGATGAGTCGCTCAAGCCCGACCTCGGCGTCACAGCCGATCACGCTCGTGCCGTAGCCGGCTACCGACTGGATCGCGGCGGTGAGCCAATGGTCATCGTGGGCCGTGACGATCAGCCGGGCGAACCGCAACCGGAACGCTTCAGCGAAGGTGTCGGCGATGTGGGTGGAGCCGATATACATCCGAATTCAAAATCCTTGCGAGATTCTTGCAGTCGGGATCCTTCCAAGCCCGCCCAGCGGGCCCGCCGAGACCGCGGTATCCGCCGGTACTGCCGATCGCATATCCTAATGATCCTGGGGCAACGCCCTCACGGCCTTGCCACGATGGTCGACCGCGGGAAACCCCACCTGGTTCCCGAGTCGCCAGTCGCTGCTTCGCGCGGCGGCGGATCACTCGCTACCACGACCCCTGCGGAGAAGCCTCCCATGCTGAGCGTGTTCTTCCCTCTTGTCATCCGTCTGCACCGGCTGGGCGGGCGGCAGATCTGCTCGCCAGCGAGCCTGGCCGCCGTAATGTTGGCCGGGGTGCTCCCGACCGCGACGCTGGTGCCACAGGTTTCGGCCGCCACGCCGGCAGCCTTGGCCGGTAGCGGCGTGGCCACGGCACCTGCCGACGCGGCCTTCTTTTCGGCCTCGCTCCGACTGCGACAGCAATACGACCGGATCGTCGGCAGCAAGGCGTATGCAGCCCTGCGGGCACTGCCCGGCGTGCAACGAGCCCTGGCCTCGTGGGAAGAGCAGCGGGAGATGCCGGGCAGCCCCGTTTCGATGTTCCTCACGTTTCTGGAACTCCCCGAGAACGAACAGGCAGCCGAACTGCTCGCCGACATGGTGGCCAACGACACCTTCGTCTACGGCACCGACTCCTGGGTCAATGTTGCCCGGTTGATTCGCCTGGTGCAGCGGGCCCAGCAGACGGCCTCGCTGCTGGAAGGGGCGACCAGCGGCGGGTTCCTCGAAATCGAAGAGTTCGAGATGATCGAGGACAACGATGCCGAAGCGGCGATCCGGCGGCCGCTCGTCATTCCGGTGCGGCGGCAGGTCGAACTCGACCTCGAGATGCCGGTCGGCCAAGGCCAGCGGGCCGCGATCGTCAGGGAACTGGCGGCCAATCCCGACCTGATCACGGTGCCCGACGTCGTCTGGGGCTTCAAGACCACAAAAAAGGACATCGCCACCTTCCAGATCAAACGGCTCGAGGTGCTCGCCAAGATGCTCGTCGACGTCAACCCCGCCCTGACCGGAGCGCTCGCCCGCCGGGCCATCCCCGGCGGGGAACTCGTGACGCTCACGCTCGATGGCGACCTGTTGCCCTGGGATGACCTCCTCGCGGAACTCGTGCGGGAGGAGGAGGGTGACGATTCGCCTTTCATGGCCGATGCCAAAAAGGTGATCGACCGAGCCCGGAAGCTCGACCTCGTGATTGCGATCGGCCTCGTCGGCGACCGACTGATTCTCTCGCTCGGGGATTCGGTCGACCACCTCGAGCAACTCGTCACCACGACGGGCCAGGGCAAGTCGCTGCTCGACACCGCTCCCTTCGCGCCGCTGCTCGACCATGCCGCCAAACCGCTGACCGGCATCTCGTTCATGAGCCAACCGCTCGTCGCTGCGCTGGCGGCTTCGGCCAGCGATCTTGATCCGCTGCTCGAAAACCTGGACGCAGCGGCCGAGGCTGGGGGCTTCTCCGATCAGGCGGCCACCGACGCCAAAGCCTGGCTCGAGCGTGCCAAGAAAACCTACGGCGAGGTGCTCCCGGAGCCCGGTGCCTGGACTGCCTTTTCTTTTCTCGCCGACCAGGGCTACGAGGGGTACGTCTGGGACTGGTCGAAGAACCAGCCCGTGGACGGTGGCCAGCGACTCGACCTGCTCGACCACGTGGGCGGCCACCCGTTGGCGGCGGTCGTGGGCCGACTCGCCTATGCGCCCGGCACCGCCGCCACACTCGGCGGTCTCCTCCGCGACGGCTGGAAGTTGCTGGCCAATTATGGCAGGCAGCAGATGGACGAGGAGGAACGGAAAAATTTCGACCGTTTCACAGAGCAGATCGCGCCCTTGGGTGGCCGGCTGCTCGACACGATCGGCCAGAAGTTCGTTGCTTCGCTCGCCGACGGCCAGATCGGCCTCGTCCTCGACGGTCAGGCGACGACGCGAAAGCTCCACCCGGACCTGCCTCAGGCCGCCGAACCGCTGCCGATCATCGAGCCGGCCATCCTGCTGCCGCTGGCGGATCGCAAACTATTCATCGATGGACTCAACGACGTGTTCGAGATCCTCGACGAAGTCGTCGTGCGGCTCCGGAAGCTCGAGCCTGACTCGATCCCGGCCGGCTACGAGATCCCCGCGCCAGTGAAGCAGAAGCTCGAACAAGGCACTGTCTGGGCCTTTCCGCTCGACAAGAGCGGCCTCGACGCCCAGATCCAGCCGGCGATCGTGGTCGGCGACGATCTCGCCGCTTTCACGCTCGTGCCGGGACAGGCCACGCGGCTGCTGACCAAACAGCCACTGGCCACGGCCAAGCAGCTGGCAGCATTCGACCAGCCCGCTGCCGGGGTGGCCGCGATCGAGTGGTCGCGGCTCGTCGATGCGCTCGAGCCCTGGCTCGTGTACCTGACCCGCTACGGTTCGGTCATGCAACGGGAGGGCGACGTCGATCCGTCGCTCGAACTCACCGCCGGCACCGAGACACCGGAGGTCTCCGAGGCGCTCGAGCATGTCGACGTGGTTCTCGACGTGGCTCGCTGCCTCCGGGCCGCCGCCGCGACGACGATCACCAAAGACGGCGCCCTCGTGACCCACTGGCGAAACGAGATCCGCGACCTGGCACGACAGAATCGCTAGGGCGCGTCTGAGATAGCTGTAGCGACGATTTGCATATTGAGCAGGGGAGGCGAGGGGTCGGCGAACGCTCGAGGAGCATAGGGGCGTATCCTCGCCCGCGACGAGACTTTTGCCGACCCCGAGCCGGTGCTACGCATAACCCGGATGCGCTCTAGCCCCGGCGAAGGGAACCAGCCGCCGGCCGCACCTCAACGAGCACTTCGGAAAGGCCCCCCAGGTCGGGGTTGCCCGTGCCCCGAGAGCCGGCCTAGGAAACCAGCGCAGCCCGGAGGGCGAAGCGCTGTTTCCTCGGAGTGAGCGCAGGGCACGGGCACCGATCCGCTGCAGGCGGATTGGTCGGCCCGAAGCGAACGTCCGGCGACGGGGCATGGGCAACCCCGACCCACCAGCGGACGTCGCTTCCGCCCCTTCCATACGGCCGCGAACGGCCGGTGCGAGGGCTCAGCGAGGTGAGACCTGGTCGTTGCGACGGACCAGCCCGCGGACGAGGATGTCGCCCTCGGGATGGAGCACCTCTTCGACATCGATCGGCGGTGTCTCGGGCAGCACCGGCAAGGGATCCCCCGCGCCGCCGAGAATCTTCGGCGCCGTGAAGGCGTAGACCTCGTCGACGAGCCCCCCGGCGAAGAAGGTGCCGAGGATGGCGGCGCCCCCTTCCACCAAGAGGTTCGTGAGCTTTCGCCGGCCGAGTTCGCTGAGCAAGGCCGCGACCCGAGCCTCGGGCTCCGGCTCCATCCCCTGCCAGACCTCGCAGCCGGCCTCCTCGAGTGCTGCGATCCGATCGGCCGTGGCACCCGGGCCGACCGCCACCAAGAGCGGCCACTCCCTGGCGGTCACCACCAAGCGACTGTCGGGCGGCAGCCGGGCGGTGCCGTCGAGCACGATCCGCAGGGCCCGCCGTGGCCCCTCGGGCCGGGCCGTCAGCAGCGGGTCGTCAGAGATCGCGGTGCCGATGCCGACGAGGATCGCATCGATCCGGCCGCGGAGGCCGTGGACGATCCGGAGTGACTCGGGCGAGGAGATCCAGCGGTCGCCTCCGGGAGGCGCGGCCAGTCGGCCGTCGAGGCTCATCGCCCACTTGGCGATCACCCAGGGGCGGCCGCCCGTCACGAGCATTCGAAAGGGCAAGGTCAGCCGCACCGCCTCGGCCTCGAGCAGGCCGATGTCGACGGCGATGCCGGCGGCCCGCAGGGCCGCGATCCCGCCGCCGTCCACCTCCGGAAAAGGGTCGCCGGCCGCGACCACCACCCGCTGGACGCCGGCGGCGATGATCCGTTCCGTGCAGGGCGGTGTCTTGCCCTGATGGCAGCAAGGCTCGAGCGTCACGTAGAGCGTGCTGCCGCGGGCGGCTTCACCCGCGCGATCGAGCGCGAGGGCCTCGGCATGCGGCCCGCCGAACTGTTCGTGCCAGGCTTCCGCAATGATCGTGCCACCATCAGCCGGCGAAGCGACCACGGCGCCGACCATCGGGTTGGGCTCGACGAACCCTTCGCCCCGGCGGGCCAGGTCGAGGGCCTGCCTCATGGCCCGGCTATCGAACGGTGAAAACGGCATCGGCAGCGATCCTGTTCAGCCCGGCGTCCAGATCTTCTTCTCACCACCGCCGCCCGCAGGCTGCTCGCCCCCGGGCGTCCAAAGCTTCCCGGCGGCTGCCGGTGGCGCCGATGCCGGACGGTTCGCCCCACCAGCGGCGGCCGAGCCGCCGGCGGCAGCGGCCGCCATCCCGCGGAGATCGACGCCTGCTTCGGCCAGCACCTCGGCCAAGGCCTCGAGCACTCGCTGATCGCGGCCGTGCTCGCGCCGCAGGTGGTCGAGCAGCCTGGAGGCCTCCGCTTCATCGCCCCGCTGCATCCGCACCCGAAACTCGAAGACGTCGAGCATGCCGTCGTTGGCAGACAGCTCTTTGGCGATCGTTCGCAAGGATGCGATCAGTTCGAGGCTGCGGAGCGTCGTCTCCGACGACTGGAGCGTTGCCCACAACACCTCCCACCGATCCTCGGCCATGGCATCGGTCCGGCTTGCAAGTGCGTCGCCGGCCCGTTCGGCCGCCCATTCGAAGCCGGCGTCGAGCGCCAGGAGAAACAGGCCACGGAGTTGCTCGGTCGGAATCGCGGCGAGGTCGAGCCGGTGCCACCGGGCCGGCGGCAGGCTGCCGAGCGGCTCCTGGGATTCGATCGTGGGCGGCATGGGCAGCCCGAGGGTCTGCCGCAGCCGTGTCCAAGCCGCCCGGAGATCCCGGCGGCGGGCCGTCGTTTCACCCTCGGCGATCAAAGCCTCGACGCGGCGGCTGCCTTCGCGATCCGACACGGCCTGACGGGGGGTCTTGCCGAGGAGCTCGGGTAGGGGCAGGTCGGGCCAGACGGCGACCAAGCGGTCGGTGACCGCCTGCCGCTGCTGCTCAAGGATCGAGTCGATGAAGGCCGGCTCCCCGACGGCGGCCGGTGGCGGCTGGGTGGCAGGCATCGGAGGCTTGAACTGCACACCCAAGAGCCACTGGGTGGGCGGAATCGAGGGCATCTCAACGGCTGTCTCGCCGGGCTCGAAACGGCAGCCGAGGAGTTCCGCAACGATCGGCACCGCCGCCTCGACGTCTGGCTCGAGGCCCTGCAGCACCGCTTCTGGCTCCCGGTCGGTCTGCCGGCCGAACAGAAGCAGCGACGCCAGGAGCCGGGGCGGATGGGAAGCCGCAGCGGAGGCACGTTCGTAGACCCGCCATACCGACCGCGGCGGTGCCGCATTGCGGGTCACCCACGGCGACCGGTCGAAATCGATCGCGTCGCAGGCGGGATCATGCCGGAGCTTGTCTTCAAGTAGTTCCAGGGCTGTTACCCCTTCCTCTCCTATGGGGATGCCCAAGGCGGCGAGCCGACTGGCATACTTGATTCGTGGCGACCGCTCGGGATTGGCCTCTGTCTCGAGGGCGATCGCCCGCCCGGTGGCTTCGATCGCCTCGTCTCGCGATAGCCCTGGAAGATTGGCCAACGTCAGCCAGGCTTCGGCCGCCTCCATCGGCCGGGCCAGCATTTCGCAGAGCACGCCGATGTTGGTGAATAACTCGGGGCACGTGCCGGCGACGCCCTTGAGGCTGCGAAACGTCGTCAGGGCCTTCGAGAGCCGCCAGCTCCGCCCCTGCTGCAGTGCGGTCTCAAACTCGAACCGCCAGGGGCTGTCTCCGACCAACTCGACGAGGGGAAGCCGGGCACGCAGAGCGACCGGTACCCCGGATGAACCGATGAAGGAGGCCAGCATCCGTCGCTCATCCTCCGTCGCCAGGCCCCGTTCTTCCAGCCAGTCGAGCAGCGACTGGGCGAAGCCCGGATGTCCCATCTGGGCGGCCGCCTGGGTGAGCGTCGCCGCGATGCGGACGAGTTCCGCCGGCGTTTCGCCCCCCTGCTCAACGGCCGCGGCTCGGGCCTTGTCGAAGAGCGCGGCTGCCTCCTGCATCTGATCCTGCATCGCAGCCATCACGGCCGCCTGACCCAGCGCCATCGGGTTCTCGGGGAACGCCGCCAGGAATTCCCGGCTGCTGACGATCGCCTCGTCGATCTTCTTGAGCGACAGCGCCAGCTTCGTCCGCGAGGCCATCAGGCAGGCACGTCCCGGATGCTTCTCCTCGAGCCGGCCGACCTGGTCGAACGCGGCCGTGATCTGCTCCCCCTCGATCAGCCGGCTGACCTGTTCCAGATCCCCGAGAATGTCGCTGCAGCAGAACTTGATCTTCTTGCCGGTGCCCCCCGGACAGAGGGCGTAGGTATCGAGGTCCATGCGGGGTCGTATGCTCCAGAAGCCTTCCGGGAGGGAATTCTTCAATGTAGCAGACCATGCCTCCGGTTTGCCCGCCCGACGGTTGCCCCGGCCCGGGCCGCGACGGCATACTTTCGCGGGAACGATGCGACGGTGGGCGGCCGCCGCGACGAGTCGCCACCGCGGCGGTTCGTTCGGTCCTGCGGATCCCATTCCGTGCAGCAGCCCCGTATTATCATCATCGATCCGGACGGACCGGCCGGGCTCCCCTACGGCCGACTGCTCGCCCGGCTTCAGCCGCTCGATGTACGCGTCGAACGATCGCTGGAGGCGGCCCTGGGCTCGATCACCCGGGACCCATGGGATCTGGGCGTGATCGCCGCCCGGTCGGGACCGCGGGCCGACACCCTGCACGCCGCGGTGCGCGCGGCCGATCCCCAACTGCCGGTCGTAGTGCTCGATCCGAAACCCACGGTCGACACCGCCCGGGCCTGCCTCCAGGCCGGAGCCTGCGACTACCTCGACCTGGCCGCCGCCGAGAACGAACTCGAGGATTCGCTGGCCAGGCTGCTGAGCGGGTCCCGCCGCCGGGCAGCCGAGGAAGTCCTCCGTCGAGCGGTCGAACGGCCGTATTCATTTGGAGAGTTTCTCGGCGAGAGCCCGGCGATGCAGCAGGTCTACTCGGTGATCGATCGCGTGGCCAGCAGTTCGGTCGACGTGCTCGTCACCGGTGAGACTGGCACGGGCAAGGAACTCGTCGCGCGGGCGATCCACAGCCGCAGCCGCCGAGCCACTGGCCCGTTCGTCCCCGTGGACTGCGGTGCGATCCCCGACACGCTGATGGAGAGCGAGCTCTTCGGACACGAACGGGGTGCCTTCACCGGGGCCGATGCCCGCCGGATGGGCCTTGTCGAGTTCGCCGACGGTGGCACGCTGTTTCTCGATGAGGTCGGGGAGCTGCCCCTGCCGCTCCAGGCCAAGCTGCTCCGGGTGCTCCAGGAGCGCCGGGTCCGCCGCGTGGGCGCACGGCAGGAGAATCCGGTCGATGTGCGGGTGGTCGCCGCCACCTCGCGGCCCGTCGAGCGAATGATGGAGCAGGGCGGGTTTCGCCGCGACCTCTACTACCGGATCGCCGTCGTGCGGATCGACCTGCCGCCGCTGCGAAACCGCGGCGACGACATCGGGCTCTTGGCCGAGTGGTTCGCCAACCGGGCCGCACAGGAGATGGGGCGTCCACCCGGCGGGCTCTCGACCGACGCCTACCAGGTGCTCAAGAGCTACCCGTGGCCGGGCAACGTCCGGGAGTTGCAGAACGTGGTCCGCCGGGCGATCGCCATGACCCGCGCACCGACGGCCGGCGTCGACGACCTGCCCGACGAACTCGTAGCGGCGGCCGGCCGGTCGTCCGACCCCGAGGCCGGCGGGATCGGCTTCTTCGCGCGGCGGGCCGAGCATGTGGCCCGCTTTGAGAGGCAGTACCTCGCCGAACTCCTCTCCCGCCATGGCGGTGACGTCTCGGCCGCGGCCCGCGAGGCGAGGATGCCCCGCGGAACCCTCTACCGACTGCTCAAAGGCCACGCGCTCGACCCCAACTCCTTCCGGGCCGGCTCCTGACACGGGATTGGCACCCGTCGGGAGGTGGCCTCGAGTCGCCCTATACTGCCGAACTCCGGGAGATCCATCGATGCACATCGTCCATGTCTTCGTTCATGTGAAGCCCGGCCACGAGGCCGACTTCGAGCGCGCCACGCTTGAGAACGCTCAGGCCAGCCTCACCGAGCCGGGCGTGGCCCGGTTCGACGTGATCCGCCAGCAGGAGGATCCAGCGCGGTTCGTGCTCGTCGAGGTCTACCGGTCGCCGGATGCTGCGGCGGCCCATAAAGAGACGCCGCACTATGCCCGGTGGAGGGATACGGTCGCCGCGTGGATGGCCGAGCCCCGCTCGAGCGTGAAATACGTCAATCTCCACCCCGACGACGCGGGCTGGTGATGATCCGAAGCTTCGAGTTCGCGACGGCCGGGCGGATCACCTTCGGATCGGGTAGTCGGCGTGGGCTGGGCGAGGTGGTCGCTGCGGCTGGCCACCGGGTGCTGGTCGTGGCGAGCGGGACCGAACGGCATGCCGACTGGCTGCCGGCCGCCCTTGAGGAGGCTGGGCTCGTGCCGACGGCGTGGCCTGTGACGGGTGAGCCCACGATCGATCTCGTGACCCGCGGGGCAGCCCATGCCCGAGACGCAGGCTGCGACGTCGTGCTCGGCATCGGTGGCGGCAGCTGCCTCGACGCGGCCAAGGCGATCGCGGCGCTGGCGGTGCAGCCACACGGTCCGCTCGACTACCTGGAGGTGATCGGAGCGGGCCGCTCGCTCGACGAGCAGCCGCTCCCCTGCATCGCCGTCCCGACCACCGCCGGCACCGGGGCCGAAGTGACGAAGAACGCCGTCCTGGGGAGTCCAGCGCACCGCGTGAAGGTGAGCCTCCGGCATCCGGCGATGCTGCCCCGGACCGCGATCGTCGATCCCGAACTCACGCTCTCGCTGCCGCGGGCGATCACGGCGGCGACAGGACTCGACGCCCTGACACAGCTGATCGAGCCCTTCGTGTCTCCCCGAGCCAATCCGCTGACCGACGGATTCTGCCGGGAGGGACTTACGCGCATCCGGAGCGCACTGCCCACGGTGCTCCAGAGTCCGTACGACCTGGCCGCCCGCACGGACATGAGCCTGGCGAGCCTGCTCGGCGGCCTCGCCCTAGCCAACGCGGGGCTGGGGGCCGTGCACGGCCTGGCAGGTCCGCTCGGCGGCATGCTGCCCGCTCCACACGGGAGCCTGTGCGGCATCCTGCTCCCGGGAGTGATGGAGGCGAACATTGCAGCCTTGAAGCGAGCCGGCAGCCCCACCGCCGCGCTCGACCGCTACCGCGACGTCGCTCGCCTGCTCACCGGCCGACCGGATGCCGAGCCCGCCGACGGCACGGCCTGGGTGCGGGGGGTCGTGGCCGGCTCAGACCTGCCCGGCCTCGCCGCCTTCGGGCTGACGGAGGAGGATATTCCCGAAGCAGTCGCCAAGTCTCAGCGGTCCAGCAGCATGAAGGCCAACCCGGTGCTCCTGACCGACGAGGCCCTCGGGACGCTCCTGCAAGACGCGTGCTGAATGGCGGCGTCTATACTCGCATCCGGCATTCGACCCCGTTCGGAGTGATCTCCATGTCTCGTGATACGCATTTCTCGGCGGGCTGGATGGTCGTGGCCTGGCCTGCCCTGGCCGTAGCCGTCAATGGCTGCAGCAGCCGCCCCGCCCGGCTGACACCTCCTTCGATCAGCCCGGCGGGTATCGCCGCAGCACTGATCAAGCCCGCTGACGCCGATAATGATGGCGTGCTCGCGGGGGACGAGTTCGCCCAGGTGCCGGTTCTCGCCAGCCTGCTTCCGCGGTTCGATGGCAACGGGGATGGCCGGCTTGCCCAAGCCGAACTCGAGAGTTGGCTCCAGGCCGTCCGCGACTCCCGCGTGGCCGTCACCTCGTTCACGGCGATCGTTCGCCACCGGGGGAAGCCCGTGACCGGGGCCACCCTCACGATCGACCCCTTGCCTCCGTTCAAAGACTCGATTCAGAAGGCCGAAGGGCAGACCGACGACCGCGGCCGCACGAGCCCGGCGATTCCCGGGGCGGCCTATCCCGGTGTGAACTGCGGCATCTACGCGGTGCGGATCGAAGGGGCGGGGTCCGACGGCGAACCTTTGCCCGCGAAGTACAACGCCGAGACCACGCTCGGACTCGCCGTCGGAGCCGGACTCCCGCCCGACGGGGCGGCGGTGTTCGACCTCGACTGACGCGGCCCCGAGACAGCTGGGGCGAATCGTTCGCAACGTGCGAAACGAAGAGCCCACGTTGACCGAAGGCTTGGGGGTCGGCGAACGCTCGCGGAGCAATCGGGGCGTATCCTCGCCCGCGACGCGACTTTTGCCGCCCCCGAGCCGGCACAGCTGAGTCGATCTCGAGGCTCGGGGGTCGGCGAACGCTCGCGGAGCAATCGGGGCGTATCCTCGCCCGCGACGCGACTTTTGCCGTCCCCGAGCCGGTGCGGCTGAGTCGATCTCGAATCCCTGCTACGGGATCTCGGCCGATCGTCCGTCGGCCCGGTCGCCGAGGTCGCGATGGATCGCTGGGGCGATCGACTGGCTCACCGGCCGGGTCGAGCCGTCGGCCATCGCCATGATGAAGATGCCGGCATGGCTGCTACCGAAGCTCCAGGAGAGCTCGAGGCCGGGCGTGTCCTGGGCCACGGGGCAGGCTCCGATCTCAGTCCAGCCCTGAGGGTCGTAGTCGTCGCCCACGAACAGGCTGTGGTCGTCGGAGGGATCCCGCCCCGTTTCATAGTTGTCCGGGTTCAGATACTTCTCGCCCAGGAGATACGTCTTCGACGTGCCGTCGGAGATCTGGGAGAGCCGCACCTCGCTCCGCTGAAAGAAAAGCCCGTTGCTGCCGGCCATGTCGTCGAAGCCACGTCCAGCCAGGGCGTCGGCCATGCCTCCCGGGCCCGTACCCCACATGATCCGCACCGACCCTGCGTTGGCCTTGTAGTCGTTGCGGTTGGTCTCATACCCGGGCTGGTTCTGCCGCGGCGCCGTGGCGTTGTAAAGCGGCGTTCGATTGCTCGCGTAAATCGGCGTCGGGTAGTTTCGCACGGCCCGCCGGCTGGGACAGATAAAGAGCGACACGGGCGTGCTGCACGCCAGCGCCGCCTGCCGCATCTGGGCCGCCGTGACTCGGTCGGGCTCGCCATCCGAAGCCATCTCGAAGAGCAGTTCGTTCTCGGCGAAGGGCAGAATGCTGAAGCCCCAGCTGCCCGGCTGGTCCCGGCCAAACCCGCGGTCGGGATCGCCCGTCCATGACCAGCCCCAGCCTCCGGACGGCAGAAAGTTGCGCTTGTCGACGTGGAGCAGGCAGGCGAGCGCCTGCTGCCGCACGTTGTTGCTGCACTGGGTTCGACGAGCAGCCTCGCGGGCACTCTGCACCGCCGGGAGCAAGAGTCCGATCAGGGTCGCGATGATCGCGATCACGACCAAGAGCTCCACCAGGGTGAAGCCCGGCCGCCTGAAGGCACGACGGTTTCGCTGCGGCATGGCTCAGCTCCGACGCCGCCGGGCGAGAGCCAGCCCGCCGAGGCCGCCGGCAAGGAGCAGCCAGCTGGCCGGCTCGGGCACCGCCGCCACGCTGCCGAAGCCACTGGCCGAGGGAGCCGCCGGGAAGTAGTTGCCCTGGCCGTAGACAGCCGCGGTGTTGATGCCCACCAGGTCGAAGACGTTCGTCACGCTGTCGTAGTTGAAGTCGCCCTGACTCCAGACCGCCGACTGGCCCGTGCCGTACTT
>CAMDDJ010000007.1 GCA_945891385.1 Candidatus Kuenenia stuttgartensis
GCGAGGCCACTCCCCTGGCCCGAGCCTCCAGCGGCGAGGTCGGCGGCCACCCGCTCGATCTCGTCGACCTTGAACTTGAGTGTCGCGCCGTCCCGCATGGGAAAAAGTTCCTTGCGGTCGACGAGACGATTGATCTCCTCAACGGGGACGCCGAGCCGCCGGGCGGCTTCTTCGAGAGTCAGGAACTTTCCGGCCATGGCAGGTTCTGGCACCCCGAGAGCGTGGCAGGCGAGGGACCGACCGCCGATTTGGTCATCGGCGGAAGCGACGTATCCATTCTACCCGCAACCGCCACTGCCGGAATTTCCGGCAGAGCCGCTTCAGCCCGAACCTGTTTCTGGGGCCTCGATTACCGTGCTGGTTCGGCCCGGGGGAGTTGCAGCATTTTTTGAAGTGCTGCGGGCCGCGGTTCCTGGGCGTTAAAGTCGCTGACCATGAGATCCCAGGAGATGTCGCGGGTGCTCCTCAGCGTGAGCGTGCCGGAGTGTGCGTCGATGTGATAGATCGCGGTTCGCCGGCTCTCTTGATCGACCACGATCAGAAGCCTCGTCGTGTCGTCCACGGGGCTCTCCGACACCCAGAGTGGCCCACCGCCGGCCGGGCCCGGCCGCTCGGCAGCGAGATTCCCTCCGTGCCAGCAGGCGAGGGCAATCGGCCCGACCAGCCAGCCGGCCCAGGCCAGCCAAGGGCGATCGGATCCCGCAGTTCGGGGCATGCTCATCGAAGCGACTCCCGCCAGTGGCAGCGTGGGCGACGTTGGCCAGATCTCGTTCGGCGGAACAGTAGGTGATGAGGCGGCGGCGGCTCAAGCCCGGCCCTGGTTGCCCCTGCTTGCCCAGCTAGCCTGCGCTGACCCGACAGAGTCGGCGTTTCGCCCTGCCGAATGTTTCTGTTCAATCGATCAGGCGGACCCTACCGATGGAGATGCTGTGCCGGGTTGTTTCGCCCACGACCGGCGGCCGTACCTTTGTCGTTCCGGAGGTTCTCCCCCGTGTCGAAGCTCAATGCCTTCTCCGCGCTGTTGCTGCGGTCGCCGCTGCTCTGGGGCGGCGCGCTCGCCTTCGCGTTCTTCTCGCTCATTCATGGCGGGGTGATCGCCGATCCGAACGTGGTGCGGTACCTGGCCGGGCATTGGGTCGAGTACGCGGAGGTCACGCTGTTCTGCGTCGGCCTGGCCTCACTCGTGTTGCGGGCCGGAGATCTGGTCGCCCAGCGACGGCGGGTCGTCGCGGAGCCCCTGGGACTCGTGCCGGTGGGCGGCAACGATCCGGCCGAGGCGGCGGCGTTGATCGAGCAGGTGCCGGCTGGTGACGGCTACCTGGCGCGGCGGCTCCGCGAGGCGCTCGATCTCGTCGTTCGCACCGGCTCCGCTGATGGACTCGAGGATCATCTCAAGTATCTCGGCGACGTCGATGCCGCCCGGGCAACGCAGGGCTACGGGCTCGTGCGGTTCATCGTCTGGGCGATTCCGATCATGGGCTTTCTCGGCACGGTGATCGGTATCACGGTCGCGATCGCCAGCCTCTCGCCGACGCAGCTGGAGAACATCTCCGGAGTGGTTGCCGGCCTCGGCACCGCTTTCGACACGACCGCCACCGCCTTGGCGCTCTCGATGGTGCTGATGTTTCTCCAATTCGCGCTCGATCGGTACGAGCAGCAGTTGCTGGCGGTGGTGGACGATGCCGCCTGGCGGTCGCTTGCTGGACGCTTTCAGTCGGACGGGGCCGACGCCGGCGCGGCGCTTGCCGTCGCCCGCCTCGGCGAGACGGTCAGTCGCGGTGCGGCCCGGCTGCTCGAATCGCAGGAGCAGGCCTGGCAATCGCTCGAGCGGACGGCCGCCACGGCCATCCGGCAGCTGCTCGATGAGAGCGGAGCGTCGCTGCAGCAGTCACTGACCCGGTCGCTCGACGCGAGCCTGAGCCGCTGGGCCGAGTCGCTCGCCCGCGTTCACGACGAGTCAATTGCCCGCCGCGAAGACCGCTGGGCCGACGCGGCCGTATCGTTGGCCGCCGCGGTGCATGGACTCGAGCGGCATCAGGAGTCGCTGGAGCGGCACTCCGCCATCCTCGCTGACGTGGGCGACGCGACCCGCGGCATCGCCGCCCTCGAGCGGACGCTGGGGGCGAATCTGGCCACGCTCACGGCCACCGGTCGGTTCGAGGAGGCGATCACCACCCTGGCTGCGGCCGCTCAGCTGCTCTCGGCCCGGGCCACCGCCCGCACGCTCGACGACGTTGTGGCCGTGAGCCGGCCTGGAAAGGCTGCATGAGCCGACTCCGCGCCCAGTCAGGGCCCACGATCTCTCTGTTTCCCTTCCTCGCCGTGCTGTTGTGCACGATGGGGTCGCTGCTCGTGCTGCTGGTCATCTTCAGCCGGTCGGCGCAGCAGGCCGATACGGCTGCGGCGACGGCGGCCGCGAAGGCCGCCGCCGAGGAACTGCTCCTCGCTCGCGACGAGTTGGCGTGGCGGATCGAGCAGCTCGAGGGCGTCAAGTCGCGGACGGAGGAGGACCTCGCCCGCGTGCGAATGCAGCTGGCCGGCATCGAGGAGAACGCCCGCGCCCTCTCCGACGAGTTCGACGCCCTCGAGCAGACGGCCGCGGCGCTCGAAGCGGGAGCCGAGGGCGAGGAGCAAGGCGAGGAATCGCTGGCTGAGCTCGAGCAGCGGCTCGCCCAGGCCGAGGCCGAGTTGGCCGAGGCGCGGGAACACGCGGCCGAACGGCCGCCGGCCTACGCGGTTGTTCCGTACGAAGGCGAGGCCGGCACGCACCGTCGCCCGCTCTACATCGAGTGCTGCATCGATGGAGTGTTCCTCCAGCCGGAGGGCATTCGATTGGGTCCGGCCGATTTCGAGGGGCCACCGGGGCCCGGCAATCCGCTGGCCAGCGGCCTGCGGGCCGCGCGGGAATACCTCGCGCAGAGACCGGGCGAGTCGGGGGAGCCGGCCGCCCAGCCCTACCCGCTCCTGCTCGTACGTCCCTCCGGCGTGATGGCCTACTACGCGGCCCGCGAGTCGCTCCAATCGTGGGGCAGCGACTTCGGCTATCAGTTCGTCGACGAAGACTGGGAACTGACCTATCCTCCTGCCGATCCGGCCCTCGCCGACGTGGAGAATCGCGCCGTCGCCGAGGCTCGCCGCCGGCTCGAATGGCTGGCCCAGGTCCGGCCGCCGAAGCGAACCCGTCCAGCGGTGCAGTACCGGGCGGCCACGACCCGCGGCGGTGTCGTCGCCAACGGTGGGCCGAGTGTGCTCGGCGATCAGTCGCAGTGGGATTGGACCGAACAGCAGGCCGCCGCCGCGACCCGGCCGGGCCGTGGCTTCCAGGCCGGTGATGGTGGAGACGGCACCGGCGCTGGCGGCGGCGACGCGATTCTCGGCGCGGGAGGCGGCGGCACTGAAGCCGGCGAACAGTGGGCGCAGGCCGGTGGTGGCGGCTCGTCCGATGGCGGCGGCGGAGATGGGACTGGCGGGAGCGACCCGGGGCTTGGTGACCGATACCGCGGTCCATCGAAGTTTTACGGCGGCGGAGGCTCGACTGGAGGCGGTGAAGCCGGCGGCGACGGGTTGGCCGCTGGTGGACAGGCCGGCTCCGGCGGCAGTGATGCGTCCGGCGACGGCACCGGCGACAGCCTGTTGGCCGGAGGCGGATCGCCGGGCGGGGGCGATCAGGCGGGGGCTGGCGGCGGCTCGGCAGCCAGCAACTCCGATGCCCATTCGGTCGGTGGCGCCGGTGCCGAAAGCGGCTCTGGAACATCAGGCGGGGCTGAGGGAGGCTCCGCAGGCCAGTCTTCGAGCCAGTTTGCTGGCCAAGGTGGCGGCGGCGGTAACCTCGGCGTGTCACTGCCCGGCATGCCGCAGGGGGCATCGGTTTCCGGTGGATCGACGAGCGGCAGCGAGGGCAGCAGCGGCGGATCCTGCTCCATCGCCGGCAGTCGGGGCAGCAACTGGGCCAGCCTCGCTTCCCAGGATCGGCCGATCCCGCTCACCCGTCCGATCCGACTCGAATGTGCCGCGAGTGAATTTCGGATTCTCGGCGCGGGCGGCCGCGTGGAACGCCGGGTGCGGATCGACGGAGACACGATCAACGCGGTCGATCCGCTCGTTCGCGAGGTGCATGCCACCGTCGGCGGCTGGGGCATGGCTGGCGATCGAATGTATTGGAAACCGGAACTCGTGCTCTCGGCCACGCCCGACGGCATGGGCCGTCGCGACGACCTCGAGTCGCTCCTTACCGACAGCGGCCTCGACACCCGTCGGAGTGGCTCCGGCGAGCAGGTTCGCCGATTGCCGCCCGTGAACCGCACCGGCGGCCTCTTTCCCACACGCTGACTGCAGTTCCGCGGAGAACCTCCCCGATGCGTCGTTTCCGTGCCGAAGAAGACCGCTCGGCGGGCCAGGACTCGTTCCTCGACGTCGTCACCAACATCGTCGGCATCCTGATCATCCTCGTGATGGTGATCGGCGCCCGAGTGCGGCAGGTCGTGCTCGAGCCGGCCGAGCCCGAAGTCACGCCGGAGATCGCGGCCCTGGCCGAGGAGGTGGAGTCGCTCGGCCAGACACTCGTGTCGACGGAGCGGGAGATCGAGTCGCTCCAGGGACAGGTCCGCACGCTCGAGGCTGCCGCGGCCGGGGCCGCCGACGCCCGTCTGCAGCTGGCAACCGCGGTGGCGGCGGCGAAGGTGGCGATTGCCGAGCGAAAGTCGGCGGCCGACGAGGCTGCTCTGGCGGCGGCGGAGCGGGGAGCTCGACGTCGGAGCCTGGAGGAGCAGATGCAGCGGTGCAGCCTCGAAGCCAAGGGGCTCGCCCATGCCGCAGCGACGACCCAGGAGGTGCTCGCCTATCCCACGCCGATCGGCCGCACCGTCAACGGCGAGGAGATTCACTTCCGTCTGGCCGGGGGCCGAGTGGCCTACGTGCCGCTCGACGAACTCTTCGATCTGGCCAAGGCCCACACGCGGCGGAACTCCGACTCGATTTCCCAGCTGGCTTCGCGGATCGTCACTGTGGGCCCCGAACAGGGCTTCGCCCTCGACTACGTCATCGAGGCCAAGGTCGACGCGGCCCGCGGGCAGGTCTTGGTTCGCTCGCGGGAATGGGTGGTGCGGCCGGCCGATGCGACCGTGGGCGAGCCGGTGGCGGAGGCACTCGGCCCCCATTCCCGGTTTCGCCGGGTGCTCTCCGGCGTGAAGCCGGAGACGACGGTGACGCTCTGGTGCTACCCTGACAGCTTCGACGCCTACCGGCAGGTGCGGGCGGAACTCCATCGGCTGGGCGTGCCGACCGCCGGCCGGCCGCTGCCCGACGGCGCTCCGATCGGCGGCTCGACCGAAGGCAGCAAGAGCGTCGTCCAGTAGCAGTGGTGCAACAGCCTGAATGGTGCCATGAAGACCAAGTCGGAGATCGTTCGCGACTGGCTGCCCCGGTACACCGGCCGCGACCTCGATGCGTTCGGCGAGTACGTTCTGCTGGTCAACTTCTCGGAGTATGTCACCGCCTTCGCCGAGCGGTTCGGGGTGGCCGTGGCGGGTGAGGGGCTTCCGATCCAGTCGGCCACCCATGACGACGTCACCATCCTCAACTTCGGGATGGGGAGCGCGATGGCCGCCACGGTGATGGACCTGCTCGGGGCCGTCTGTCCCAAGGCTGCGCTCTTCCTGGGCAAGTGCGGCGGGCTCAAGAAGACGAAGGTCGGCGACTTCATCCTGCCGATCGCAGCGATCCGCGGCGAAGGGACAAGCAACGAGTACTTTCCGCCGGAGATCCCCGCCCTGCCCTCCTTTCGGCTCCAGGCCGCAGTCTCGGCGGCGATCGCCCGCCACGACTACGACTATTGGACGGGCACGGTCTACACGACGAACCGCCGGGTCTGGGAGCACGACGAGACGTTCAAGGACTACCTCGTCACGACCCGGGCCATCGCGATCGACATGGAGACAGCCACGCTGTTCGTGGTGGGCTTCGCCAACCACATTCCCAAGGGCGCCCTGCTCCTCGTCTCCGACAATCCAATGAACCCGGAGGGCGTGAAGACGGCTCGCAGCGATCGCGACGTGAGCCGCCGCTACGTGCACGACCACCTGGAGATCGGGATCGACGCCCTGGCGGAACTCCGCGATACCGGCGCCGCGGTCAAGCACATGCGGTTCGAGGAACTGCCGTAGGCCGCGGTGGTGACCTCGTTGGAGCGATCCGTCGCTACGGAGTCGGCTCGGCCCGTCGAGGCTCGGATGCCGGCCTCGCAGGCTTGCGCGAAATTCTTTCTCAGTCGCCCTTCCGGCCGGACGTCGTGGGAGGCAGGTCCTACTCGAGCTGCCCGCAGTCGCTGATCTCGATCTTCGCCTTGGTGCGACCCGATTGCGAGCCGAGGGCCTCCATCTGCTTCACCACGTCCATCCCTTCGACGACCTGGCCGAAGACGACATGCTTGCCGTCGAGCCAGTCGGTCTTCGCGGTGCAGAGGAAGAACTGCGAGCCATTGGTGTTGGGGCCGGCGTTCGCCATGCTGAGCACGCCGGGGCCGGTGTGCTTGAGCGTGAAGTTTTCGTCGGCGAACTTCGTGCCGTAGATGCTCTTGCCGCCGGTGCCGTTGTGGTTGGTGAAGTCACCTCCCTGGCACATGAAGTCCGGAATCACGCGGTGGAACGAACTGCCCTTGTAGCCGAAGCCCTTCTCGCCGGTGCAGAGCGCCCGGAAGTTCTCTGCGGTCTTCGGCACCACGTCGGATCGGAGTTCGACCACGATCCGTCCCAGGGGCTTCCCATCGGCGGTGATATCCAGAAAGCATTTCGGCAGCATCGGCGTTTCCTGTGCGGGTGCGGAAGAGGGGAACGACATCGACATCGAGGCGATCAACAGGGCGACCATCAGGCAATGACTGGCCTTCATTCCGGTGTTTCCTAGGTTCTGAAAGAGAGGACCACGGCTCCGGCGGGGCTGGTCGCCCGCTGCATCAAGCACGCAGTGTAGCAGACGGCGGCACAAGGCAGGTTCCGGTGGTGAGCCTCGAACTCGGAGCCTCGGCGACGCTCGATCTCGCAACCGGTGCAATCCTTGTCGCTCCGGGCGGCGATCGACTGGCCGTGATCCGCGGCCTCGTGGGGGGCCGCTCACGTGTTTGCCGCCCCTGCGTGGCCCCTGGTAGCGCACGGTATCGTCAGGCACTCCGCACGACCGCGTCTTCGAGTTGCTGAAGCCGCTGTTCAAGGTGGCCCGTGAGGCCGACACTGATCCGTACGAGGCCCGGAGAGATACCCGCGGCGGCCTGCTCTTCCGGGGTCAGTTCGCTCGAGGTCGAACTGCCAGACGCGCTCATCAGGGTCTCGAAGTAGCCCAGGCTCACCGCCATGAAGCCGAACCGATGCTCGTTCTGGAGGATCTCCATGAACCGGTTGGCCCGCTCGAGGGAGCCGAGATCGACCGTGAGCACCCCGCCCGCCCCGTAGCCGGGGGCCGCGAGCCGCTCCAGAAGCGCGTGGCTGGGGTGCGAGGGTAGCCCCGGATAGCCGACCACCACACCCAGGGCCTCCAGCCGCTCGGCGTAGGCCAATGCCCGCCGGCCATGCTCGCGGATCCGCAGGCCGAGATGTGGAAGGCGGAGCGTGAGTTCGTGGGCCACCTTTGGATCCATCGTCGGGCCCAGCAGCATGATCGAACCGGTGTGCAGATCCATCAACTGCCCGACGAACTCCTGCGATCCACACACCGCCCCGGCGATGATGTCTGATCCGCCGCTGATGAACTTCGTGACGCTGTGCACGACCACGTCGGCGCCATGCATGGCCGGCGAGAGAATCACAGGCGCAAAGGTGTTGTCGACGACCAGCCTCGCGCCGGCCGCGTGGGCGATTTCCGCCAGCGCAGGGATATCGGCCACTTCGAGCGTCGGATTGGCGAGTGACTCGACGTAGAGCACTTTTGCGGCCGTCTGGTCGAGCGCCGCGGCGATCGCGGCATGGTCGCCCAGGGGCACGAACCTGGTCTCGATCCCGGCCTTCCGTGGCAGGTAATCCTTGAGCAAGGCGAACGTGCCGCCGTAGATCGTGTTGGCCGACACCACCCGGTCGCCCGTATCGCACAGTTGGAGCAAGGCGCAGGAAATCGCCGCCATCCCCGAGGCCGTGGCGTAGGCCGCCTCGGTGCCCTCGAGGGCCGCCAGAAAACGCCCGAACGTGAACACCGTGGGGTTGAAGTGGCGGCCGTAGAGGTAACACCCACCGCCGTCGCTTCCGTCTTCCCGGGACAGCGGCCCATGTTCCCCTCGGAAGATGCCCGGCAGCATGGTGGCCGTGAGCACGGTGAAGGTGGTGCTGGCCTCGATCGAGAGGTTGACGCCGCCGTGTTCGCCAAACTCGTGCCGGGCGGCCGCCATCCGCGCCACCGGGTCATCCGGCTGATTGGCGACCTGTTTCGG
Source organism: Candidatus Kuenenia stuttgartensis (assembly GCA_945891385.1). Classification (GTDB taxonomy): domain Bacteria; phylum Planctomycetota; class Planctomycetia; order Pirellulales; family UBA1268; genus QWPN01. The sequence continues at coordinate 8,411 of CAMDDJ010000007.1, forward strand.
GAATGAGCGGGGCTGTTTGGAGTTGGGGCTGTTCATGCCGCCGGAAGTTTCAAAAGGTTGAGGCAGCGATGGCCGCCTACCAGACCGCCACCCTGCGGGGCGCTCGCTGCCGGCGCAGGGCTGCCAGGGCGACCAGCCCGGCTCCCAGCGGCCCCCAGGCCGTCGGTTCAGGCACGGCATTGATGCCGGCCGCCGCCGTTGCGTTCGGTGGAAAATAGCTGCCGCGGCCGTAGACGCCGGCCGTGTTGATTCCCACGAGGTCGAACACGTTCGTCACGCCGTCATAGTTGAAGTCGCCCTGGCTCCAGACGGCCGCCGTGCCCGCGCCATACTTCCCCGCGCTATTTACGGACACCAGGTCGAACACATCGACTGACCCATTGAGATTGGTGTCGCCCGCCGCGGCGAACGAAGCCTGCGCCGTGCCGTCACCGGCCACCACGTAGCCGACCGCCCGGGTGCCTCCCGAGGCAGCGGCGGCGCTCGAGGTAATCCCCGAGCCGCCGTTCCACCCGCCGCCGTTGCGACCGGCGATGATGTCGGCCCGCAGGTCGGCCGCCGAGATTCCCCCGGCTGCTACGGTCACCTGCCCGGCCCCGAGATCGACCCGCCCTCCGCCGGCTCCGTCGGCCAGTGCCAGGCTGGCGATGCCGAGCGATACCCGGGCGTCCTGCGGGAGGGTGAGCGTGCCACCGGCCTCAACCGTCATGGCCGTAGCTGGAAGCCCCGTGTTGCTGGCCACCCGGAGCGTGCCGGCCGACACAACGGTGGGGCCCGCGTAGGAATTGACCGCGTCGAAAATCAGCGTGCCGGAGCCCGTCTTGGTCACCGAGTCGGCCGTCGTGATCGAGGGATAGCCGGCCTGGGCCTGGGTCACAGTGCCGCTGGCCACGTCGATCACGACGCCCGCGGGCGGGGCTTCGGGCAGGCCCGCGATCCGAAAGCCATACCAGGAATACGACGGAACTCCGGCCCCCGAGTAGATGTTGCGATACGACGCACCTGTGTAGCCTTCGCCATATCGCCACGAGCCGCCGCGATAGATCGGCAGTTCGTTGCCAAAGCTGATCCTCGTCGCCTCGGTCCAGTCATAGACCAACCCGTCGAGATCCGAGAGGCCGTAATAACTCTTCGCCGACGAATAGCCGCCGACGTCCGTCAGGTAGTCGACCGTGCTGTCGAAGGCCGCCCCGGTCTTGGCGAGGGTCGTCGCGGCCCCGCCGCTCCCAACGCCGCTCCCCAGGTTGGCCGAGTTGGCTGTTCCCGGCGGCGGCAGGCTGGCGGGAGCCGCGTCGCTCCGCGTGCCGAACTGCCAGTAGCCCCCCGTGCCGCCCTTCGTGGGGTCGTAGTAGGCGGCCTTGTACCACTCGTTCTCGCTCGGCAGGAAGAAGGCGGCGGCTTCCGCTCGCGGCGGGGGCGTAGAAAACCCGCCGGTCATCAGCGACATGTCATACACGCCCGACTCGGTCGCCCCTGCCCCCTGCCCATTGGCCAGCCAGTTGACGAATCGGGCGGCGCTCGTCCAGTTGATCCAGACCGCCGGATACGCCGATTGCCCAGACTTCACGCTGTATTTCGCACCGGCTCCCGCTGCTGCGTTGAAGTCGATTCCTCCCGTGTAGGCAGCCCCGAGGCTGCTGGTCGTCATGCGGGCTTGGTAGAGATTGAGGGCGTTGCCTCCCGTGGGATCGACGGCGTTGAGAAACTCAGCGTATTGGAGGTTCGTGACCTGCTGTTTGGCGATCCGGTAGGAGTAATCGACCGCCCCGTAGCCTGTCGTGAAGTCGGGCACCGGGCCCTTGTCCATCACCTGCGTGTCGGGGGCGTTGCCGGGGTCGCCCACGGTGGCCCAGTCGAAGCTGACCTCCGCGAGGGCCCTCGGGTTTGCCCAGGCTCCGCCGAGCACCGTCGCCATCAGCACCGCCCCCGCCGTTCCTCGGCCGACCGCAGTTCGCCCATGCATGCAAGAAGTCTCCTGCCGAGATTCCATCGATCATCTTGCCTGAATGACGCCGGCCGTTCCTTCAAGTCCGGGAACGGCCGGTGCACATCCGCCGGAGGTCTCATGCAGACTATCTGCAGAACCGGCTGTCCGCCATGAGCCGGTCGGCCCGCCGACCGATCACCGGCGGCGGAAAGCCCGCCGGCCCCGGAGGGACGCAGCCGCGACTGCCGCGGCACCACCGACGAGCCCCAGGCTGCCGGGCTCCGGAACCGCCGAGACAGTCACCAGGTCGAGCCGCATGCTGCCGCCCGAACCAAGTGACCGGTTGTAGCCATTTGTCGTGTCGGAGGAATTCGTGCCGGCGACTGACGAGAGCAGCCCTTCAGCTCCGTTAGAGCCGACGTAGTTCGGATCAAAGGCACCCACGATGGCGAAGCCAAAGTTGGCATTGTTTTCGAAGCCCTGGCCGACGGGAAGCGTGAACTCGATGTTGTTGACAAAGCCAACATCGTAGGGGCTGATCGGGGCGGTGGTGGTGCTCGAGGGCGACAGCGAATTGAGATTGATCGTCTGGAAATCGATCAGCCCAACGCTGCTCACCGTCACATTAGCCGTGCCGCTGATCGGTGTGAAGGGAGCCGCGGTTCCGGAGAAGCCATTCACGGTCGTCGAGATCGCACTGCCCGTACCGGCGGGCACGGGAGAGAAAGTCGTCCCATCGGTCGTCGCGAGCAGCTGGAAGTAGCGGCTCGAGCGGTAGCCGACGGTCTGGCTCCAACTGAGCTTCACGGCCTCGCCGGCGGCCATGCCGGTCGTGGGCACCTTGAACGACATGCCGACGGACTCGTTCGCGGCTGTCGTCAGCGGTGGATTCACGACATACGCCCGATTGAAGACCGTGCCACCGACGTCCGTGCCTGGATCGGTCGGTGTGCCGGTCGTCACGACGGATGAAAACGGGGCGGGCGGATTCGGTTGCCCATACCCGGCAGCGACTCCGGAAGCGGCATTGGTGCCGCTTGAGGCTCCCAAATAGATAGCCGTCGTCGTGGTGTTGTTGGCGTTCCACTGCCCCAGGATGGTCTGGGCCGATGCGAGCGGTGCGACCCCGACAAGCGTGGCGATCAGGCAGAGGGTTTGAGGGACGTTCATGCGCATGGGTCCAAACTCCGGAAAAAAGAGGCAACAAGGAACCGCGGTGTAAATCCTGCTCACGTCCCGCCTGGAACACCGCCACCTTGGGCACATCCTGGGCCAAACTCGGAAATAATTTTGACCACCTGGCCCGGCATCCAGAAGCTGGCCGGGAAGAGCCGTTTCGTTCAACAAAAACCGCAGCAGGAGTTCAATCCGCCACAATAGCCATCAGACTCGTAGGGTTTCGGCTGCCTCCCCAACACCTGTGAATCAGGTTTCACTCATGGTGTGAATCTCTTTCACTGTTTCACTGAATCGACGACGCGGAAAACCAGTCTGGCCGCTCAGCCAAAAGCGTACCTTCGGCTCGTGTTCGAACATCGGCGCTGCGACGCGTCGCACGTTTCTGCGAATTCGTGCGCGAACCACGCTTCGCGTGCCCATGCTCAATCCGCGAAGCCGCTTCGGATGAGCTGCACGGGGAACGACCGCCTAGTCGCCCAGCGAGTTCGCCTCGCCGCCGGCGGGGGTCACGGCGGACCAAAACACCACCGGGTCTATCGAGCTACTGATCGGCTTCACACTCGAATCGAGCATGGCGACGTTCAGCAAATCGCCGTGCACTCCCTGCAGATATTGATTGTCGGCAGCATCAGGGGCCGGCTTTCCCTGAAAGGGAGCCGCGGTCATACCGGCCAGGGCGTTGGCCGCCTGGGCGCTGAAGCCGGGCCCCCATACGCCGGGTTGCGAAGCCGCGGGACGGTAGGAACGCCCAATGACCGTGCTGCTGGAATTGTCCGGATGAGCAAACGTGGGAGCCTTGGTGCCCTTCGGCCAGAAATACTGGCTGAACACCGGCGTGGTCTTGGACATCGTTCGGGCATAGCTGTCAGCGAGGGCGATCGTCTTCGTCAGCCCGTCGAGTACCCGGCTGATCTTCGGCTTGTTGAAAAACAACACGCCATTGCTCATGTAACTCGTCAGCCCGCGGATCGAGGGTGAATTCCCTGGCGATGGATCGCTCGAACAGACAAACAGGTCGACGACGGGCGCCGTCGTATCCATGTACACGACGTTCGGCCTGAATTGCTGCCGCAGGTTCTCGTCCTCCGAATACGCCATGATCACGACGTGCATCGGATAGCGAATACTGCCGGTTGTCGCACTTCCGGCCGGCGCATTGAAGTTTGACAGTGCATCGGGCAGTCGGCCGTTCTTGGCCGTCGCATAGTTGGCATTGGCCAGCATCACCTGCCGCATCTTATTGAGGCACTGGGTCCGCCGTGCCGATTCGCGGGCGCTCTGAACGGCCGGCAGCAGCAGGCCGATCAGTGTGGCAATGATCGCGATCACGACGAGGAGTTCTACGAGCGTGAAGGCCGCGGTGGAAGGCAGCGTCCCGGACCGGCTAGCGGTCGCCCTGCGCACTCGTTGCATGCCGAGGTCCCCTGCGAAATTGAGAGCAGCCATTCCTCTGGCAGCGATGCTTTGATTCAAGCCTTCGGAGGAATGGCCGAGAAACCATCATCGACTGACATTTGTGCGCAGTCGACCGCCCTAGTGCCATTTAGCCATTTAAAGGATAGCAACATCATTCAAGCCATCGCAAACCTCCATGAGCCGAATTTGATCGTGCGGGCTGCCTGCCTGCCATGGACTCCGCGGCTCCAGTCGATCACGACCACGATGATCAGGATTGTGCAGTTGGCGTTTCCCTGTCCCGGTGGCTCGATCGTGGTACATAAGCGAGGATGGAAAACGGGCTGCCGCCACTCCTTGGTCTGATCGGGGATACCCCGCTCTTGCCGCTCCACTTCCCCGAGCGCGGAGTCACGATCCACGCCAAGGCGGAGTACCTCAATCCAAGCGGATCGATCAAGGACCGGCTGGCTTCTTACATCCTGCTCGATGCCCGCCGAGCCGGCCTTCTCGCTCCCGATTCGATCATCGTCGAGTGCACCAGCGGCAACACCGGGATCGCGCTGGCCATGGTCGGCGCGGCGCTCGGGTATCGCGTGCGGGTGTTGATGACCGATTCGGCCAGCGTCGAGCGGCGGTATCTCGTGCAGCACTTCGGGGCCGAGATCGTGCTCTTTCGGGCCGATTCGGGCTACAAGACCGGCATCGACATGGCCGAGCGGATGGCGGCGGAGGATTCCCGAGTGTTCCTGCCGCGGCAGTTTGCCAATCCGCTCAATGCCCGGGATCACCGTGAACACACGGCCCGGGAGATCCTGGCCCAGATGCCCGGTCCGATCGACGCCGTGGTGAGCGGCTACGGCACCGGTGGCACGCTCAACGGGGTCGGCAACGGACTCCGCGAGGTCTACCCCAACATTCGCGTCGTCGCCATGGAGCCGGCCGAGGCCGCGATGCTTCAGGGCGAGGCGCCCTGCTGCCATGCAATCGAGGGTGTTTCGGGTGGCTACCTGCCGCCGCTCCTCGACGGCGTTGCGATCGATCGGTCCGAAAAGGTTTCATCGGCCGACGCGATCGCGATGACCCAGCGGCTGGCCTGCGACTTCGGCCTCCTCGTGGGAACCTCTGCCGGCGCGAACGTGGTCGCGGCGCTCCGAACGGCTGAGACCCTGCCTGCCGGTGCGCGGATCGTCACCTTTCTCTGCGATCGGGCCGAGCGGTACTACTCGACGCGACTCTTCCACTCGCCGCCCGCCTCGGCGATCCGCCCTGCCGAAGCAGGGGGCTCGTCCTGAGTGTCTGCGGGCCAGATCAGCCTGCCTGCTCAATCTTGATCAGGTTGCTCATGTTCGATGATCCGACGGGGACGGTTCGAGCCAGGCGAGAGAGCGGCTGGCGAGGGACGGTCCGCTGGTATGCTGCCCCACGACGGTGATCGTGCTGACGGCGGGGAGGCCCCGCCCTCCAGCGAAACGGTACCGAACAGACCCGACACGAGCCTTGGTTCGGCACAGGGCCCGGTCTCCTACCCTTTCTTTTCTTCTGGAGCATCGTCATGACGATTCGTTGGCCCTGGTGGAGACTTCTGGCGGCAGGTCTGGTGGTGGCGGCTGGAACGGGCTCCGGTTGGGGACAGGACGACGAGGACGAACCGGAGCCGCCGGAGCCGATCACGATCCCGCTCCGGCTCGAGTCCCGGATTCTCGACATGGAGCGGCTGCGGGCCAGCCGGATGGGATACCGGCCAGCGAGCTACAAACTCGTCGCCGAACGGCCGGCGGCGATCACCGCGGAGCCTGACTACGTGGGTGCCCCGCTATACGGCTGCGTGCGCGTGGGCAACGGGCCGCGAAACGCCACGTTGTTTGTCGTGGACGAGCCGGAGAAGGGCCGGGGAAAGGTCTACTTCGATCTCAACCAGAACGGCGACCTCACCGACGATGGCCCGGGTGATTGGGAGAAGGTCAACGAACTCGACGGCGTGAACACCTACATGACCATCGTCCCGATCCACGCCTCCTGGGGCATGCCCCTCGAGGAGACGGAGGCGGGCGAGTATCACCTGTTCGTATATAAGCGGCATGGGGCCAAGGGAGGCGGGTATGCCAAGGTCAGCGGCCGGGCGGGCGATCTGCCGATCGGCGACAAGACGTACTTCGTCGTGCTTGCGGAAAGCACGAACGACGGGCTGTTCACCGTTCCGGCCACTGGCGACCTGACCCGCCGTCCGGTCGAACTCCACATCGATCTCGATGGAGACGGCACGTTTCTCGGCGTGCTCTCGGAGGTGGATGGCAGGGAGTTTCGCTCACCCGAGCGATTCGATCTGGCCGCCCCCTTCCAGATCGATGGCCAGTGGTATCTCGGACGGCCTTCGCTCAGCGGAGACAAACTGACCCTCCGGCTCACCGACCCGCCCGGCACCGACGTGCTGCGAAACCAGGCACCAGTCGAGGTCAAGCGGGTCTTGGCCCCAGGCACGCCGGCTCCGGATTTTGTGGTCGAGGCGGTGGACGGGACACCGATCAGGCTCGGGGCCTTCAAAGGCAAGGTCGTGATCCTCGATTTCTGGGCCACCTGGTGCGGCCCCTGCCAGTCTGCGATGCCCGGCCTGGAGCGGGTCTATCAGATGGTGCGTGACCAGGAGGTCGAGGTGTTGAGCCTCAACGTCTACGACGACCGCGAGGCCTTCCAGGAGTGGGTCAAGACGAACGGTGGAACCAAATACAACTTCACCTTCGCCTACGATCCGGCGGAGAAGGGCGACCCTTCGAGCGTGGCCGGAGGGCTCTACAACGTGCCGGGGCTGCCGACGATGTACGTCATCGACCGGGAGGGCATGGTGGCGAAAACCCTGGTGGGAGGCGGCCATGAGGCTGCTCTCGTGGAATTCCTGGCAACCCTCGGCATCGACACGAAAGCGGCCGCCGAATCGGCTGACGAAACGGATGCGGAACCTGCGGAATCCGCTGCCGAACCGACCGCTGAGTGATCCGCCCTGAGCGTGGGCCGATGCGGACCAGGACCGCGTCCTGCAGTTGCGATGCCGAATCCGAACGTCCAAAGAGGGCTGAGGCTCTGACCAGCCTCAGCTCGTGACGGCCCGGATGCCGGCTTCGCAGGCTCCGGCGAGCTGGTCGAGCTCGGCTGCGGTGATGCACAGGGGCGGCATGATCACGACGGTGTCGCCCAGGGGGCGGAGAATCGCGGCCTGGGACCTGGCCGCCTCGCAGGCCCTGCGGCCCCGCTGTTCCTGCCAAGGATAGCGGCGGCCGGTCGCCTTGTCGGCCACGAGGTCGAGGCCGAGAACAAACCCGCACTGCCGCACGCCGCCGACGTGGTCGAGGCCACCGAGGCGGGTGGCGTGCTCGGCCAGGCGGGCGATCTTCGGCTGGAGAGCGGCCAAGACGTTCTCATCGCGGAAGATTTCGAGTGAGGCCAACCCCACGGCCGCGGCCAGCGGGTTTCCGCCGTAGGTGTGGCCGTGATAGAAGGCCCGCTGCTCGGCGTGGCTGCCGAGGAACGCGTCCCAGATGCAGCCGTGCGTGAGCGTGGCGGCCATCGGCAGATAGCCGGCGGTGAGCCCCTTGGCCAGGCAGAGGAAGTCGGGCACCACCCCTTCCTGCTCGCAGGCGAACATCGTGCCAGTGCGGCCGAAGCCGGTGGCCACCTCGTCGAGGATCAGGAGCACGTCGTGGGCTCGGGTCAGTTCCCGCACGCCCCAGAGGTAGCCAGCCGGGTGGACGAGGATGCCGCCGGCCATCTGTACAAGCGGCTCCATCACGACCGCCGCGGTCTCGTGGCCATGCTCCTCGAGTTCCTTTGCCAGCCGCGCAAGAGAAGCCTCGAGCGAAGGTAGGTGGCCCGACTCGTCGGGTAGTCCCGGCGGCGGCAGCCGGATCGATTCAAAGGTGAGCGGAGCGAACATCGCCGTGAACCGATCGACGCCTCCCACGCCGACGGCTCCGAGCGTGTCGCCGTGGTAGGCCTCGTCGATCGCAATGAACCGCGTCTTCTCGGGGCGGGCCGGCGTGGTCTGCCGCCAGAACTGGAAGGCCATCTTGAGGGCGGCCTCGATGGCGGTGGAGCCGTCGTCGGAGAAGAAGGTCCGGTCGAGCCCCGGAGGCGCGACTCGCGCCAGCTGCCGGGCGAACTCCACGGTGACGGGGTTCGAAAGGCCGAGATTCGTGGTATGGGCCACCTTCGCCGCCTGGGCCGTGAGCGCGGCGTCGAGCCGGGGATGCCGGTGGCCGTGGACGTTGCACCACATGCTCGCCGAGCCGTCGAGATAGCGACGGCCATCGACGTCGACGAGCCAGGCCCCCTCGCCCCGCTCGATCAGAAGCGGCTCGTATTCCGCCATCTGGGTGAAGGCGTGCCAGACATGATGGCGATCCCAGTCGAGGAGTTCCGCTCGGGACGACGGCACGTCGAACTTCTATCAGGGGGGTGAAGGACGAACCTGACTACGATACCATGAGAAACCTATGAGACGGCCACGAGGCCGCGGCCTGAGGCCTCTTGCATGCGACTCTCCGCCCGCGTCGAATATGCTGCCATCGCCGCGCTCAACATCGCGTGCCGCGGCGAGCGGCACGGGCCGGTGAGCCTGCGGGCGATCTGCGAGGAGCAGGGGGTGCCATCGCGGTTCCTTGTGCACATTCTGCTGCAACTCAAGCGGGCGGGGATCGTGCAGAGCACCCGCGGGGCCAGCGGCGGCTACCTCCTGGCCCGTCCGGCCGACGAGATCACGCTCCTCGACATCTATCTGGCGATCGAGGGGCCGGTGGAGTGTCCGGCGGTTGTGACGGCGGGCCTGGCCGGGAAGTCCCGCGGCGCGACCGTGCTGAAGGCAGCCTGGGAGGCGGGCTGCCAGGCGGGGGCCGGCGCCCTGGCATCCCAATCGCTCGCCGACCTTGCCGCCCGGACGCTCAATGCGAGCGAGCCGATGTATTTCATCTGACGGCGATTGTGGTGGGTGCCTTCGTGACACGATGTCTCGCCGCCCTCGCGCTTGTGTTGGCGATCGGGCGTGGCCCTGCCGCCGGTGCCGAGCCAACGCTCCGCGTGCTTTCCTACAACATCCACCATGGACGCGGCACCGACGGCCTGGTGGACCTCCCGCGGATCGCGGCCGTGATCCGCGGATGCGGGGCTGACATCGTCTTTCTCCAGGAGGTCGACGATCGCACGGACCGCACCGGCGGCGTCGATCAGACGGCCGAGCTCTCGCGGCTGACGGGCCTCCAGGGCGAGTTCGGCCGCCAGATCGACTACCAGGGGGGGCGCTATGGTCAGGCGATTCTTTCCCGGACGCCACTCGCCCGGCCGCGGGTGCACGTGCTGCCCGGGCATCCCGACCGCGAGACCCGGATCGCTTTTTCGGCGCAGACGCAGATCGGCGAGCGCTTGCTCGTGGTGGTGGGCACGCATCTCCATCACCGTGATCCGGCGGAACGGCTGGCGCAGGCCGAGGCTCTCGCCACGCTCGACCTTGGTGATGGGCCGATGATTCTCGGTGGCGATCTCAATGCGTCGCCGGAAAGCGAACCGCTCACGGCGCTCCTCACGAGCTGGCGAGCCACCTCCGCCGAACCGCTGCCCACGTTTCCCGCCGGTGCGCCGACCCGCCAGATCGACTTCATCCTCTACCGGCCGGCTGGCATGCTCGCGGCCGGCCCGGTCCGGGTGCTCGACGAGCCAGTCGCTTCGGACCACCGGCCGATCCTCGCGGTGTTCACGCTTCGCTGACGCAGACGGCCCCGGCCTTCCGCCGGCGAGCCGTGGCAGAGGCAGAGGCGTCAGCCCAGCTGCTTGATGAGCGTGAGGCACATGGCCCGAACCTTGCCGGGATTGACGTTGGGATTCTTCTTCTTGGCCTGGCCGATCAGGCCGGCCGCCGCCTGCTCCTTGCCTCCCTGGACGTCGGCCACGATCTTGGGGTTGGCTGCGATGAGTTCGCGGCAGAGGGATTCCAGTTCAGCGTCGTCGACCGCGGCGATGCCCAGCGAGGCCACGACGTCGGCAACGGTCTTCCCTGACTCGAGCACGGCCGCGAAGATCTCCCGGCCGCGGCTGGTGTCGAAGTCGCCCAGAGCGATCCGCCCGAGGATGTCGGCGACGGCCGCCGGCCGCACGGGAAACTCGCCGATCGTCCCCCCCCGCTCGTTGAGTGTGCGGAGCACGTCCTGCTGCATCCAGTTGCTGGCCACCTTGCCGTCCTTCGCCAGCGTGGCCAGCTCTTCGAAGTAGGCCACGAGGTCGCGGCCCTGATTGACGAGCACGTCGGCGTCGTAGGGGGTGATCGTCCAGCGGTCGGCGAGGGCCTGCCGGAGCACGGTGGGCGGCTCGCCCATCTCGCCCCGGACGGCGGCGAGCTGCTCTTCCGACACGGTCACTGGCACGAGGTCGGGCTCGGGGAAGTAGCGGTAGTCGCTCGATTCCTCCTTGGCCCGCTGGCCGCGGGTGACGCCGGCGGGATCGTCCCAGCCGCGGGTCTGCTTGGGGGCGCTGCCGAGTTCGGCCCCGGTGGCCTGCCACTCCTCGAATTGCCTGGCCGCCTCGTAGATGAGCGCCCGCTCGACCGAGCGGAACGAATTCATGTTCTTGATCTCGACGATCGGCGTCTTGGCGACCGTGCCGTCCCCGCGGGGGATGTGGAGGTTCACATTGGCGTCGACCCGCAGGCTGCCCTCCTGCATGTTGCAGTCGCTCACGCCGAGGTAGACGAGCAGCAGCTTCAACTCGTTGAGCCAGGCCCGGGCCTCCTGCGGACTACGCAGATCGGGCTCCGACACGATCTCGCAGAGCGGCGTGCCGGCCCGGTTCAGGTCGATCCGCGTGTCGGCGGTGCCCGCCGCCTCGTCGTGCATGCTCTTGCCGGCGTCCTCCTCGAGGTGCACGCGGGTGATCCGCACCCGTCGCGAGAAGGCCCCCTTGGGATCGACCACCTCGAGCTGACCGGAGTGAGAGAAGGGCAGATCGTATTGGCTGATCTGATAGCCCTTGGGCAGGTCGGGATAGAAGTAGTTCTTGCGGTCCCACTTGGTGAACCGGGCGATCTGGCAGTCGAGGGCGAGCGCCGCCCGCAGGGCCAGGTCGAAGGCCTGGCGGTTCATCACCGGCAGCGAGCCCGGCAGCCCCAGGCAGGTCGGGCAGACCTGGGTGTTGGGCGGGCTGCCGAACGTGGTCGAGCAGCCGCAGAAGAGCTTGGTCTTCGTCTGCAACTGCACGTGCACCTCGAGCCCGATCACGATCGTGTAGGGCTCGGCGGCGGAGTTGGCGTGTGCTGTCATGATGCCAGGACGATCAGGCGGGAAGGGCCGGGCGGCGGGTGTGCCAATCGGTGAGTTGCTGATAGCCGTGCGCGGCCCGCAGCAGGAGCGACTCGGCCAGGGCCGGCCCCTGCAGCTGGAATCCGATCGGCAGGCCGCCGGCCGTGAAGCCGCAGGGGAACGAGATGCCGCCGATTCCCGCGAGGTTCGTGCCGACCGTGTACATGTCGACGAGGTACATCGCCAGCGGGTCGCCCGTCTTTTCCCCGAGTTTGAAGGCGGGCGTCGGCGACACGGGGCCGGCGATCAGATCGACTTTCGTAAAGGCCTCGAGATAGTCTCGCTGGATCAGCCGGCGGACGCGGAGCGCCTTGGCGTAGAAGGCGTCGTAGTAGCCGGCCGAGAGGGCATAGGTGCCGAGCATCACTCGCCGCTTCACCTCCGGGCCGAAGCCCTCGGCCCGGCTGCGGCAATACATTTCGACGAGCGGCGAATCGAACCCGCCGACATACTCCCCTGCCCCGCCGCCGCCCCGCCCGGTCTCGGCCCGGTAGCCCTTCCCGGTCTCGGCCCGGTGGCCCTTCCCGGGCTCGGCCCGGTGTCCATAGTGAGCTCCATCGTAGCGGGCCAGATTGCTCGAGGCCTCGCAGGGCGCGATCAGGTAATAGGTGGGAATCCCATACTTGGCATGCGGTAGTTCCACGTCGTGGATCGTCGCACCGGCCGCTTTCAAGGTCTCGAAGGCGGCCTCCACCCCTGCGGCCACCTCGGGATCGAGCCCGGCCCCGAAGTGCTCCGCCACCCGCCCGATCCGCAAGCCCTGGAGCGGCTCGTTGAGCAGACTCGTGTAGGTCGGCACCGGCTCGGCCAGCGACGTCGCATCGCCCGGATCGTGGCCGGCGATCGTCTCCATAAGGAGCGCGCAGTCGGCGGCGGATCGGGCCATCGGCCCGATCTGATCGAGGCTCGACGCGAAAGCCACTAGCCCCCGCCGGCTGATCCGCCCATAGGTCGGCTTGAAGCCCGTGATGCCACAGAGGCCGGCCGGCTGGCGGATCGAGCCGCCGGTGTCGGAGCCGATCGCCACCGGGGCCATGTCGGCTGCGACGCAGGCCGCCGAGCCGCCGCTCGAGCCACCCGGCGCCCGGGTGAGATCCCACGGATTGTGGACGGCTCCGAAGGCCGAGTTTTCGTTTGAGCCGCCCATCGCGAACTCGTCCATGTTCGTCTTGCCCACGATCACGGCATCGGCCCGCCTCAGCCGGGCGACCACATCTGCGTCATACGGCGGCCGGAAGCCCTCCAGCATCTTCGACGCGCAGGTCGTGGGTAGATCGGCGGTGCAGAGTGCGTCTTTCACCGCCACCGGTAGTCCTGCGAGCGGCCCGAGCGGCTTGCCGGCCTTGCGTCGGGCGTCGATCGCAGCCGCCTGCGCGACTGCCGCTTCCCGGTTCACGGCCAGAAACGCGTTGATCCGCCCGTCGACGGCAGCGATCCGGTCGAAGAACGCCTCGGCACACGCGACGGCCGAGAGTTCACCCTGCTGCACGGCGGCCACGAGATCGACGGCGGAGAGAGCGAGCGGCTGCATGGCGGGAATCCGACTCAGGAGGGGCGGCTCAGGCGGCCCCCGACTCGCCGAGCACGGCGGGCACGAGGAAGCAGGAACCGTCCTGCCGCGGGGCATTGGCCAGGGCCTGCTCGGTGCTGAGCGAGGGAGCCGGCACGTCTTCGCGAAAGACGTTGCGGCTCTCGAGCGGGTGGGCGAGAGGCTCGACGGCTGCGGTGTCGAGTTCGGAGAGCTGCGACACGAAATTGACGATCTTCGAGAGCTCCCCCGTCATCCGTTCGAGATCAGCCTCGGTGAGGGCCAGGCGGGCGAGCATGCCGACTTTGGCGACGTCCTGACGCGTGAGGCTCATAAGCCGGAACCGAGGAAAGCGGGAAGGCGGACAGCAAGCAGCGACGGCCTACGGACGGGCCCGCGGCCCCGAGGGAACCGCCTCCTCCGCCGCAGGCTTTGCCTTCTCGACCTTGGGCAGGTGGAACGGCTTCCGCTTCACGAGTTTGGTGACGTGGCCGCTCTTGATGCACTGGGTGCAAGCGAGCACGGTCGTATTGGTGCCGTTGCCCACGGTCACCCGCAGCCGCTGGAGGTTCGGCTTGAACTTGCGACGGGTGATGCCCGTCACCTTGGTGCCGACGCCACCCAGGTATTTCGCCTTACCGCGAATCGTGACCTGGTTGCCGACCGAAAAGCCCTTGCCGCAGACCTGACAGGAACGTGCCACGGGAAAACCTCGAAAAGTCCGGAAAACCGAGCCCCTGAGCATAGCCGCGGGCCGTTTTTCCGCAACCCCGGTCGGGAGCCGCGGGTTTTCGTCCACCGTGAGGGGCCCGGGGCCTCCCGGATGACGGGGCGGAGACGGCGTCAACTGGTGGGCCGGGGCTGCCCATGCCCCGAGAGCCGGACGTTCGCTTCGCCCATCCTGGGCTTCGCTCACTCCGAGAAAACTGCGCTTCGCCATCCATGGCTTCGCTGGTTTTCTAGGCCGGCTCTCGGGGCATGGGCAGCCCCGGCCTTGCGACCTCGATGCAGGTGGCCTCGAATTTCCCTCCAGGTCGGTGTTCCAGTTGGCCCGTGGGGGCAGGCTTGCAGCCTGCCCACGTTCGGCGCCGATCCTTCTTTCGTGCCTCGCTCCACCCGCCGGCCCCCGATCCCTGCCGCTCGTCTACCATGTCCGCATGCCAGTCTTCGATTACTCATTCATCGTCGATGCGCCGCTCGACGCGGTCCGCGATTTTCATCGCGACACATCCGCCCTCAAGAAACTCACGCCGCCGCCGACGCTCGTGCAGCTCCACTCGATCGAGCCGCTGGCCGAGGGGTCGGTGTCGGAGTTCACGCTCTGGGTCGGGCCGCTGCCGCTCCGGTGGAAGGCCGTGCATCGGAATGTGACCGACCGGGGGTTTACCGACGTGCAGGCCGCCGGGCCGGCGGCGAAGTGGGAACATACCCACTCGTTCGTGCCACTGGCCGACGGGCGGACGGAGATCCGCGAGCACATCGAGTTCGAGCACAAGCCCGGGGCCTGGGGGCTGGTCACGCGACTGTTGTTTTCGCGACCGAACCTGCTTCTGATGTTCGGCTATCGCCGCTGGGTGACCCGCCGCGGGGTCCGGCGTCGGTAGACGCGGCTCTCAGACGTTCGGAGGAGGAGGCGAAGGGGTCGGCGAACGCTCGCGGAGCAATCGGGGCGTATCCTCGCCCGCGACGCGACTTTTGCCGTCCCTGAGCCGGTGCCGCACGGCTCTCAGAGCGGCGTTCGGTGCGTGGTCGACGTCAGGCTGGCAAGCCCAGTGTTTCGAGGAGCGATTCGTGCACGTGGCCGTTGGTCGCCACACCGTCGCCAGAATCGATCCGCGGCCGTCCCCGCCAGTCGCTGAACCGGCCGCCCGCCTCGCTCACGACCACCTCCACGGCGGCGGCGTCCCAAGGATTGAGCCGAGGGTCGATCATGATCTCGGCCCGGCCGGTGGCCACGAGGAGATAGCCATAACCGTCGCCCCAGGTGCGGACGAGGCCGGCGGCGGCATCGAGGCGGCGCCGGGCCTCTGTTCCGGCGGCTTCACCGCCGCTCCAGCGACCGAAATCGACAAAGTCGCTGGAACAGACGAGGCTCTCGGCGAGCGTGGTCCGCGGGGAGACGCGGGCGGGAACCGCCGCCGCCGAACCGCGTTCATGCCAGGCGCCGCCTCCCACGGTCGCGTAGGCCAGTTCGTCGAGCGCGGGCATCGCGATCACGCCCACCACGCCGCGGCCGCCGTGGCGGCAGCCCACGAGGGTGGCGTAGAGCGGCACTCCGTGGATGAACGACTTCGTGCCGTCGATCGGATCGACGACCCATTCGTAGCCCGAGGTTCCCGCGGTCGCGCCCGTTTCCTCGCCGAGGAAGGCGTCGGCGGGAAAGGCCGCCAATAACTCTCGCCGGAGGATGCCTTCGGCCGCCCGGTCGGCAGCGGTCACCGGCGAACGGTCGGCCTTGTGGTCGATGGCGAGCGTCGGGTCACCAAACCAGCGAAGCGTCTCAGCCGCTGCCAACCTCGTGGCTGCCAGGGCGGCCGTCAGGCGGCGGGCGAGATCGGCTTGGTCAGGCGATTCAGATGGCATCAGGGCGAGGGTGCGGGTACCGAATCGGGGGGCGTACGGAGCGTCGCGATCAGGAGCATAGCCGCTCCCACGACCAGGAAAGAGTCGGCGATGTTGAAGATCGGCCAGTCGATCACGCCGGGCAGCGTGAAGTGGATCCAGTCGCGGACCGCTTGCACGGGCTGGCCGACCCGCTCGGGCGGCAGATGCCAGTGCAGGCCGGGCAACCCGAGCCGGTCATAGAGGTTGCCGACGATCCCGCCGCAGATCAGCCCCAGAGACACGACCAGCCAGGGGCTCTTGCGGGTGTCGGCCCTGGCGACCATCGCCACGATGCCCACCAATGCCACGAGCGAAACCGCGGCAAACACGAGTCCCAGGCCCTGCCCCATCCCAAACAACGCCCCCTCGTTGAGGTTGGTCTCGAGCGCAAGGATCCGAGGTACGAGCACGATCGGCGGGCTCGTGCCGGGCATGCCGAGCCGGGCGAAGATCGCCTCCTTCGAGACGAGGTCGGCCAGGCTGGCGGCGACGAACACGGCCACGAAGATCGGCCATCCCAGGCGGGAACTGTCCATCCGATTCCTCATGCGAGGAACGGCCCGGGCTTGTCCCGCCGACTCGGCTCGAGTCAGCGAGGCTGGCGTGGCCGCCCGCCTCCCTCGTTTTCGAGTTTCTCGGCGCAGCGGATGCACATCGGCGCGAACGGAATCGCCTCAAGCCGCTTTTTGGCGATCACGCCGCCGCACTCCTCGCAGACGCCGTATTTCTTTTCCCGGATCCTGGCCAAGGCCTGTTCGACGAGTTCGAGCGTTTCCTCCTCCGTGGCCATCAGGCTGAGGGTGAATTCCTGCTCGTAGGCGTCAGAACCAATATCGGCCATGTGGATCGGCATGCTGGAGAGGTCGCCGCCCGCTTCGCTCCGCGTCTTGCCCAGGGCGGCGTCGGCCATCATCGAGACATCCCCGCGAAGCCGGGCCCGCAGCGCCTCGAGCGCGGCCTTGAAAACCTTGACATCTGCGGCTTTGAGCATCGTGTCACCCTCTCGATGGGCGGGACAGACCAGCGGCAGAGCACCCACCCCGCCAAAGATTTTTAACGCTACCGCCCCCCTGATCGGCTGTCAAACTGGCAGTCGCAGAAACGGATTTCGCTCGCGTTGCGTCGGGATCCGGGTTGGTCCGGCTTGCTGCTCCGAAAACGATGACCTACCTTTGAAGCCGCGGAGGGCATTGCGCCGATCCGTCATCAGTGAGAGTCTGGAGTGCCCGGGTGTGCCGGATCCAGGCCGTTTGGAGCCGCCTCGTGGCCGTCGCCGCCCGCACCGATCTCGCCTTTCAGCAGTGCATCGACCCGGCCTGCGCCGCTACGTTCTCGGTGGACGAAGTGCTCACGGCTTGTCCGGCCTGCGGCAACCTGCTCGATGTCGAGTACGACTGGGATCGGCTCCGGCCGCCGAATTCGTTCGAGTTCTTCGAGCGGAAGTGGATGCGACGAAGCGACCCCCTCGCGTTCAGCGGCGTCTGGCGATTCCACGAACTCCTTCCCTACGCGCCGCGGGAGAGCGTGGTCACCATCGGCGAGGGGCAGACGATGTGCGCCCCGTCCGACGGCGTGGCGGCCTACGTAGGCGTCAACCCTGGCCGACTGTTTCTTGAATACGAAGGTCTCAACCCATCGGGCTCGTTCAAGGACAACGGGATGAGCGCCGCCTTCACCCACGCTCGAATGATCGGGGCTCGGAGGGCGGCCTGCGCTTCGACCGGCAACACGAGCGCCTCGCTGGCCGTCTACTGTGCGGTCACGCGGCTGATGCGAGGCATCATCTTCATCGGCTCGGGCAAGATTTCCTACGGCAAGCTCTCGCAGGCCCTCGACTACGGGGCGCTGACGATCCAGATCGCCGGCGACTTCGACGACGCGATGGCCCGGGTCAAGGAAGTGGCCAGCAAGCTGGGTATCTACCTGGTCAACAGCGTCAATCCCTTCCGGCTCGAGGGCCAGAAGACGATCATGTTTCGGGTGCTCGAATCGTTGGGCTGGGACCCACCCGATTGGATCGTGGTGCCCGGCGGCAACCTCGGCAACTCAAGCGCCTTCGGCAAGGCCTTCGCGGAACTCCGCAAGCTCGGCCTGATCGACCGGATCCCGCGGCTGGCCGTGATCAACGCCGCCGGCGCGAACACGCTCCATGAGCTGTACACCAAGCGGGGCCTCCGCTGGGAGGGCGGCCGGGCCGACCTGGCCCCTGCCTGCCACTACTACGACGAACTCGATCGCGACAACAAGCGGGCCGATACGATCGCCAGCGCCATCGAAATCAACCGGCCGGTCAATCTCAACAAGTGCCTCCGCGCCCTCGAGGTCTGCGACGGAGTGGTCCGCGAGGTCTCGGAGCAGGAGATCCTCGACGCCAAGGCCCAGGTGGGCGCCGGCGGCCTGGGCTGCGAGCCGGCGAGTGCCGCGAGCGTGGCCGGAGCGAGGCAACTCGTGGCCGAAGGGGTGATCGGCCGCGACGAGCGGGTGGTCTGCATCCTCACGGGGCATCAGCTCAAGGATCCGACGGCGACCGTCGCGTACCACACGACCGACCAGAAGCTGTTCAACGAAGTGCTCGGCAGCCGGGGCGTGAGTCGGGCGAGCTTCGCCAACCGGTCGGTGAGCGTGGGCAACCGGCTCGACGAGATCGTGCAGGCGATCGATCTCTACGGCTGAAGCCATCCCTCGGCCGGCCGTGGCGTCTGGGCCGGCTCCGCGTATGCTGCTGGCCGGTCGCCGCCTCTTTGGGGCGGCGTGTCCTGAATCTCCCCGGAGCTCTTCGATGCCTCAGCAGCCGGTTCGTCTCGTCGTCCATGGTGCCGCCGGCCGGATGGGCTGCCGGGTGATCGCCGGCGCGGTGGCCGAGCCCCAGCGGTGGCAGCTCGTGGCAGCCGTTGAGCGGGCGGGCCACCCGCGGAGCGGAGACGATGCGGCAGTGCTGGCGGGCTGCCCGGCCGCAGGCGTTTCGGTGGCT
Organism: Candidatus Kuenenia stuttgartensis; assembly: GCA_945891385.1. Lineage (GTDB taxonomy): Bacteria > Planctomycetota > Planctomycetia > Pirellulales > UBA1268 > QWPN01. The sequence goes on from CAMDDJ010000007.1 coordinate 27,349, forward strand.
GATGGCTGGACCTGTCCGGCGGATGTCGTGATCGATTTCTCGCTGCCGGAGGCGGTGGCCGGCATCGTGGCCACCTGCGTGGCGAAACGGGTCCCTCTCGTCGTGGCCACCACCGGCCTCACCGCGGCCGACCACGAGGCGATTCGCACCGCCGCGGCCACGATCCCGGTGCTCCAGTCGCCGAGCATGAGTCTGGCGGTGAACATCTCGATGGATCTCGTGGGCCGGGCGGCGATGCTTCTGAGCCGGCTGGGCGATCGCGCCGATGTCGAGATCATCGAATGCCATCACCGCCACAAGGAAGATTCGCCGAGCGGCACGGCGCTGAAGTTCGGGGCGATCGTTTGCGATGCGATGGGCCAGGTGCGGGAGGCCCACGGTCGGGCGGGCCGGCCGGGAGCCCGGCCGGCCGACGAGATCGGCTACCACGCCGTCCGCGCGGGCGACAATCCCGGCGAGCACACGATCCTGTTCGGGATGGAAGGGGAGTCGTTTTCGGTGAACGTGCGGGCGACGAATCGTGACTGCTACGCCCGCGGCGCCCTGGCGGCCGCCGCGTTCCTGGCCGACAAGCCGGCCGGCCTCTACTCGATGCGGGACGTGCTCGGGCTGGGCTGACGGCCGGGCCTGATTGAGATGGCTGGAAGACGCTTCGATATGATGCTGCCGCGGTCTGCCGGAGATGCGTTTGCCACATCCGATTGTCCGCTCTCCTCGAGTCTCGCCGGCCCGGCAGCGACCATCTGGCAGGCCATCGCTGCCGACCTGATGGCGGCGGTTGCATCGGCCCGGCACCCGTTCCACCTCGTGACGGTGGCCACGGTCGACGAGGCCGGGGCGCCGCAGGTCCGCACGGTCGTGCTCCGGGCCTTCGACGTGGCTCGCCGGGAGGTGCGATTCCACACCGACGCCCGCAGTCCGAAGGCGGCCCAGATTCAGCGGAAGGGCCGCGTCGCACTCCACTGGTATGACGCGGCGCGGCGGCTGCAGATTCGCATCGCCGCCACGGCGACCATCCATCAGGGCGACGCCCTCGCTCGGGCTGCCTGGGAGGCCTCCCCGCCCCGCAGCCGGGCCTGCTACCACGCAGCCGCAGCTCCCGGCACACCCGTCGCGGCAGTGCCGGCGGCCTGCCCGCCGCCTGACCCCGCTGACGATCGCGGGCTGGACGCCTTCGCCATCGTCTGCTGCCGGTTCGATGCCGTCGAGCTCTTGTTGCTGCGAGCCGCGGGGCATGAGCGGATCCGTCTCCAACTCGCCGGTCCGGGACCGATATCGGAGATCCTCGCGCCCTGACGATTGGCCACGGCGATCCCGACCACCAGCAGCCCGAGGCAGGAGATGTCTGCAGCCACGGTCAGCGGTCGGTGCCCGACCGCATCCCGCGGAGGGCCCACCAGCCGACGATGAGCTGGGCGAGCAGAGCGACCAGACCCGCACGCGGATGGCCGGTGGCGAGGTAGAGTCCGCCGAAGGCGAGGCCGGCGGCAGCCCCGCTGAGTTTCGTGCCCACCTGGAGCAGGCCGAAGGTCACCCCTGCCCTGCCCTCCGGGGCCGCTTCGGCCACCGTCGCCCGGATCACGCTCTGCACGCCACCCAGCACGAGGGCCAGGAGCACTGCGAGGCCGTAGAGCTGAGGCACCGTGCGGATGAACCAGGCAAGGCCGAGCACACTGAGCCACCCGGCCAGACAGATCACGAGCGCCTGCCGCCGGCCGAGCCGCTGCGAGATCCAGCCGATCGCGAGCGCGCCCGGCAGAGCCACCGCCTGCACGAGGAGCACGAGTTTCACGAGCGCGGCCGGCTCGAGCGCGAATTCCTCGAGGGCCAAGCTCGAGAACTGGGCGATCGCGGTCTGTACCGCGCCCAGCACGAGCATGCTGCCGCCGAGCACCGCCGCCAGCTGCCGGCCGTCGGTCTGGCCGCGGGCGACGAGCGAGCGGGCGAAGGCGACGAGTTCACCGGCGGCCGTGCCTGCGTGGCCGCCATCATGGGCTTCGGGAAATCGCGCGATCGCGGCCGGCGCCGCGAAGCAGAGCCACCAACCTGCGGTGAAGGCGAAGGCCGCCCGCAGGCCACCCGCGGTGGTGAGGCCGAGCGAGTCGTGGGCCGCGACGATGCTCGTCGCGATCAACAGCGCGATCGCCCCGCCGGCGTAGCCCGCGGCGAAGCCCCGGGCCGAGAGGCGATCGGCGGTCGTGCCGGAGGCGATCATCGCCAACAGGCTGCCGGTGAACACGGCGGCGAGATCGAAGCCGACGTTGCCGAGAATCACGCCGGCCAGCACCGCCAGCCGGGCCGTGGGCGGGACGAGGGCAAGCAGACCGAGCCCCGCCGCCCCGCTTGCCACGCTGACGAGCAGCGCGGTCTTGTGCCGCCGCCGCCGGTCGGCCCAGGCCGAGGCGCCGGGCGTGAGCACCGCCGAGGCCAGCATCGCGACGGCGAGGGTCCACGGCCAGACGACGCCGGGCTCGAGGCCCCAAGGACTTTCCTTGAAGGCCACCTTCTCCACGTAGGCCACGATGAGCGTGATCAGCACGGTCGAGAAGCCGCTGGCGGCCCAGTCGAGGAGCACCCAGGCCGCCGCCGTTGAGCGGGTCAGCGGCGGGACGTTTTCGGGGGCGGCGTGGAGTGTGGTCATCGTGACCCGAGGTGGGAGGCCTGGTGGGATGTTCGGTATCCTCAGGGCCAGGCGGTTTTCAGGCAACCTGAGGATCCGCGCGGCACGTGGGGGCTTTCATGGGGATCAGATCAGTTCTGCTCGCGGGGTTCGTCGTCATCTCGAGCCTGACGAGCCGGGCCATGGCCGCTGAGTCGCGGGCGGCGCGGTCGGTGCACCTCGGGTATCCCGCGCCGCCAGCGGTCGCCTTCTCGATCGAGATGACGGTCCGCGAGTCGACGGCTGGCAGTTATTTCATGGCCGCCGGCTGGGATACGGGCTACTTTGGCCTCCAGGAACTCGCCGGCGGGCGAAAGGTGATCATCTTTTCGGTCTGGGATCCGACCCAGGGCGACAACCCCGAGGCCGTCACGGCCGAGGATCGGGTGGCCTGTCTCTTTCAGGCGGACGACGTGCGGATCAAGCGATTCGGGGGCGAAGGCACCGGCGGGCAGTGCATGGGCGACTTCCCCTGGGAGCCGGGCCAGGCGTATCGGTTTCTCGTGACGGCGGCGGTCGAAGCGGATCAAACCGCCTACGCGGGCTCCGTGTGGCAGAACGACGCCGACGCCTGGAAGCACCTCGTCACCTTTCGCACGCGAACCGGTGGCCGGCCGTTGCGGGGCTTGTATTCCTTCGTCGAAGACTTCCGCCGCGACGGCCGTAGCGTGCACGACGTGCGGAAGGCCGACTTCGCCCATGCCTGGGCGAAGTCGGTTGCGGGCGACTGGCAGCCGCTGCGGCGGGCGAGGTTCACCGCGTCCGGCGCCGAGTGGGAGGCGAAGGATTCGATCGACGCCGGCCTGTCGGGCCCGGGGTTCTTCCTCGCGACCGGCGGCGACACGACCGCGAGCCGACCCCTCGGCACACTGATCGAACTGCCCGCCGGCGATCCCAGCCAGCCGCCACCGCTGCCGTGAGCCCGCTTGCCGTGTGCCAGGCCGACGCTCGCCGCAGGCGATTCAATCGCAGAGCCAGCGCATCAGGGTTTCGATCGATGGAATCCGGCGGTGGTCCATCCAGCGGAAGAGCACTGCGGCCAACGCCATGAACACGAGGGCGAGGCCGAGGGAGGCCCAGGGGGGCATGGCGATCTGCCAGAGTGCGGTCGCATCGTCGCCGGTCGCCGCGCCGTAGGCCCAGAGCGGCCAGACGTGCACCACATGGTGCAGCAGATAGGCCGAGAGGGCATGGCGGCTCAGTGGGGCGGCCCAGTCGGTGAGCCCCTGCCAGCGATCGGGGTGGCAATCGATCGTGGCGTGGAGGAGCATGCCGAGCAGCACGACACCGCCAAGCGTGCCGAGGACGTAGGCGAGGGATGGCGGGAACATCGTCCAGGGCGAGGTGACCCAGGGCAGCTGCGTCGTCGAGTCCGACGGTCGCCAGCCGGCATGCCAGGCGACGATGGCGGCCGCCGACGCGGCAACGAGGCCACTGCCGATCGCCGCCGGCAGCCGCCGCGGGACCGCGCCGTCGGTCTCGAACACCAGCGGCCCGACGGCATAACCGACCAGCGGGAAGGCCAGCCAGGGGAAGAGCGGGAAGTAGCCCGTGATGAGCCAGCCGAGGGTGACGTCGGTGAGCGTGAAGTCGTAGTCGAGATACCCCGCCACCCAGAACTGGCGATAGTCGGCCAGCTGCTGGAGGACCGGCGTCAGGGCGATGACGAGGGCCGCCGCGAACAGGATTACGCCATCGGGTGCCCTTCGGAGCGCCGCCAGCGCGAGCATCCCGCAGCCGATGAAGGTGAGCACATCCCAGTTGAAGACATCCTCGGGCAGCCAGACGAGCACATTGAAGGCGAACCCGAGGCCGATCAGGAACAGACCGCGACGGACCGTTGCCTTGGTGATCCAGTCTGCCGTTCGGCCGCGCCGCTGCTGCCCGCCGAGCCAGATCCGATAGCTGGTGCCTGCGAGGAAGGTGAAGATCGGCGCGGCGAACCCGCTGGGCAGCCACCAGGTTCGCTGGCTGCCTGCGAAGGGGCCGCCATCGGTGCCCCACCAGCCGGAGAGGTTCTCGACGAAGTGCACGGTCACCATCAGCACGATCGCAACGGCCCGGAGAAGGTCGATCGAGAGCTGCCGCGGAGCTGGTGAACCGGTCACGTGCTGTTCCTGGAGGCCAGCAATTCGACGATCATCAGAGCCAACTGGGCGACGAGGATCACGATGATGGCCCATTCCAGGCCCATCTGCCGGCGGGCGATCGCCGCCTCGGAGGCACGCTGACCGCACGCCTCGTAAATCTGGAGCACGAAGTCGGCCCGATCGGTCACGAGTTCATGACGCTCTGGTAACCGGGTTCGATCCCGGAGCCGTTCCGCGAGCTGACTTGCGAGCGTGGGCGGGTGCACGGGCGGCACATGCACGGCCGGCCCCAGCGCTGCCAAGCCCCGGCGGACCGCGACGGCTTCCTGAAACCGGCTCGCCAATTCGGCCCGACGGTCCGGGCCCCGCTCGTCGAACTCGAAAGCGGCAGCCGCGTCGCCTTCGGTCGCGGCGAGCAGGCGGTTGCAGCGGAGTTCCAGGTCGGCGAGATCCGCCTCACAGCCGGCGAATTCGAGGAGTGATACCTGGAGTTGGTCGAGCCGGCCGGTCGGGCCGAGCACGGCCCCGCGGGCCGGAGCCCAGATCACATGGCAGCCGTAGAGCGGGATCAGCACGGGCACGGCGGTGTGAGCGGCCGGCTGTTTCGGGAGGAGCCCGGGGGCGGCAGTCCAGAGTCGGGCTCGCTCGATCCAGTCACCAGAGTCTGCGGGTTCGCCCTCGGTCGGAACGATGAGCAGATCGAACGCCCTCCCAGGCGGCACCATGACCCGGCGCAGGCCGGCCGTGGTCGGCAGCCCGCCCGGAACTGCCAACCCCGTGGCCCCCGAGTCTGCGTCCACGTCATGCCGCGCGGTCGCGTCCTGATCCTTCGCGGTCATCAAATCTCCCTGGCGTGGTCGGTGAGTTCGGCGGCCACGCAGCCGGCCACGTGTTCGGCCGAGTCGAGGACGCCGTTGAGTGTCGAGTCGTACAGATAGTCGCCTACCACGAAAAGCCCCGGGTGGGTTTTTGCGGCGGGGCGATGCCGCTGATCCTGCGACAGCGGCTGCCAGCCTCCCGGCAGGCTGCTGACAGCCCCGGTCCAGCGGTGCACCCGGGCTTCGAGCACCCGCTCGGGGTCCACGGCCAGCGGGTCGGGCAGCGTCGCGAGCGCGGCCGTCACGAGGTCGGCATCGCTCCAGGCGGCCATCGATTCGGCCGCGGCGCCGCCGAGGAGCCAGCCGAGCACGCCGTGGCGGGCTTCGGGCTCCCGGGCGCTCTCCAGATAGAGGCAGCAGCCACCGAAGGCGTCGAGCATCAGATAGCCGTCGTCGTCGGTCGGCGTGTGGGGCGGCCCGTCGAGCAGCAGCGTGATCCTGAGGTAGTGGGCCGGATGGTCGTGGTGTGCGAGATGTCGCTGCATCGCCGCCGCGAGCGAACCGCTGGCGAAGGCCAGCCGACCGAGCGCGTCCATCGGCAGGGCCAGCACCACGATGTCGAAGTCGGCCTCACGGCGGCCCTCGTGGCCCAGGAGCGTGAGCCGCAGTTGATCGGCCGAGCCCTCGCCTACCTGTTCCACGACCGTTGAGCGGCGCATCGTCGCCGCCAGCCGTGCGACGAGCGCGTCGATCAACTGCTCGTTGCCGCCGGCGATGCAGTAGAGCCGCATGTAAGCAGGATCGTTCATCAGATAATTCTGGAGCCCGTAGGCCACGCTCGTCGCCGCCGGCGGGGTGGCGAGGTCGCTGTGGATCATCGTTTCGAGATAGTGGCGAATCTCACGGGAAGGCAGCGCCGCCAAGGTGGTGTCGAACCGGCCGCTCGGCTCCGCCGAACCTGCGTGGTCGGAGCCTGACGCGAAGAACTCCCGCGGCGTCATCACCGAGCGGGCCCAGGTGTCGAAGTTGCCGAGATCACGGCAGGCCCGGTCGCCGTAGGCATCACGGAGGTCGTCGAGGTTGGCGATGGCACGGCCACCCACGTACACACGGCTGCCACCGAGCGCGACGGTGGGAAGGCCGAACGACTCGACGAGTTCGCGGAGTGGATCGTCGCCGACCGGTGAGTAGTCGTAGAGCTCGGCCGCGCCCGCTTCGTAATGGACCGGTGCGGCGGTGAACCGCGGCGTGATCACCTTGCCGCCGACCCGGTCCGTGGCCTCGAAGATCGTGATCTCGATCGGAGCGGTTGCAAGCTGCTCGAGATGCCAGGCGGTGAACAGGCCGCCTGGTCCGCCACCGACGATGGCAATCTGCGGCATCCGGCTGCCGGTCTTTTCTGGGAACTGCTCCACGATCCGGCTTTCAACGTCTGACGGGATGGAAGGTTTCGGGGGGCCGAACCGATCTGGAGGCAAGGCTGGTCGGAGCAGGTTTCAACCGAAGTATGCGTCCCAGCCGGTCTTGAGAATCAGCCCGGCGACGACGACGAGGAACACGATCCGTACGAACCAGGCCCCGTGCCGCAGCGTGAGGTGGGTGCCCAGGAGGCTCCCCGCGACGTTGGCGACGGCCATCGGCACGGCAAGGTTCCACCAGATGTTGCCGGTGGGGGCCAGGATGGCGAGGGCTCCGAGGTTCGTCGCGGCGTTGAGCACCTTGGCCGCGGCGGCGGCATGGAGGAAGTCGTAGCCGAGCCACTTGACGAGCAGGAAGATCATGAAGCTGCCGGTGCCGGGCCCGAAGAAGCCGTCGTAGAAGCCGAGAACTCCCGCCAGCAACGAGGCTCGGGCGGCCTGCCCCGCGGGGGTGTGGGGGGGGGCATGGACCGCTCCGAGTGTGCGTTGCACGAGCGTCTGCACAAATACGACGGCGAGCACGAGGGGCAGGACTTTCCGCACCCAGTCGCCGGGCACGAACGTGAGCGCAAAGGCCCCGGCGGCGGCCCCGGCGAATCCGGTTGCCACGGCGACCGAGAGTTGCTTCCAGGGAAGTGTCACACGGCGGACATAGGCCCGCGCGGCCCAGAGCGTACCCCAGACCATGCAGGTCTTGTTCGTGCCGAAGAGCTCGGCGGCCGAAGCTCTCGGGTAGAGCGTCAGCAGCACCGGCAGGGTGACGAGTCCGCCGCCGCCTGCGATCGCATTGAGGCAGCCGGCGGCGAAGGACGCGATGATGACAACCGGGATTTCGGCCATAGGCTGGGGAACGGTATCCTACCCCGGGTCCGCGCAGGCCTGGTCGTCACCCCGAGTGAAGAAAACCGATGTTCCGCTTCCAGCGTCGCCGCTTGCTCGAGGGGCTGGCCGTGGTTCCGGCGTTCGCCGCGTTTCGGGCTTGGGGCACGCCATCGGTCCCAGCCGAGGATCTGATCGAGCATGTTCGTCAGGCGGCGGGAGGCTGGGACCAGTCGCTGTACGCTCGCCTGCTCGGCAACGCCAACGCCTTCAAGGAAGGCGATGAGATCGTGGGCGTAGCGGCGGCCAACGAGCCAGACCGGCAACGGGCCCGCCGGCTGCTCGGCCGCACGAGACTGCGGGACATCGATGCGCATCCCCCCTTCTCCGATGGGCTCTCGGCCGCCCTTGCCGCTGATCTCGACTCCGCCGCGCAGACCCGCACCGGCGATTGGACGTTGGACGACCTCAAAGCCTTCCTCCTCACCCAGCCCGAGCCTGCCATCAAGGCGATCATGCCCGGGCTCTCGAGCGACGTGATCGCATGTGTCGTGCGGCTGATGAGCAACGACGAGCTGATTCGCGTCGGCGACACGGTCTACAACCCACTGCCCGGCACGCAGATCGGCGGCCGCGGCTGCCTCGCTGCGCGACTGCAGCCGAACTCTCCGACCGACCATCCCGATGACATCCGCTGGCAGGTCTTCGACGGCTGGGCCTACGGCGTGGGCGATGTCGTGCTGGGCACCAATCCGGTGTCGAGCGAGCCGGCGAGCGTGCGGGGAGTCTCCGACACGCTTCGCGAGGTGCTCGAGGCCTTCGCACTCTCCGACGTGATGCCCCACTGCGTGCTCGCCCACATCGACGTGCAGGCGGAGGTTGATTCCGCCGCGCCGGGCTCCACGGGGGTGTGGTTTCAGAGCATCGCCGGCAGCGACGCGGCCAACGCCACCTTCGATGTGTCGCTCGAGAAGATGCTCCGGCATGCCGACTCCCGCCGCGGCCGCTGGGGGCTCTATTTCGAGACGGGTCAGGGCGCCGACTTCACCAACGGCCACGCCCAGGGCACCGACATGGTGATCCATGAGTCGCGAAAATACGGCTTCGCGAGGCTGCTCTCCCACCGGGTGGCCCGGGCTCGGGGAGGGCCGGCCTGGGTGCATGTCAACGACGTGGCGGGATTCATCGGGCCGGAGGTGTTTCGCACGCGGGAGCAGCTCGTTCGCTGCTGCCTCGAGGACCTCGTGATGGGCAAGTTGCACGGGCTCTGCATCGGGCTCGATGTCTGCGCCACGCTCCACATGGACGTCTCGCTCGACGACCTCGACTGGTGTCTCGAGCAGGTGATGCCGGCCCGGCCCGCCTACCTGATGGCCCTGCCCACCAAGGTCGATCCGATGCTCGGCTACCTCACTACCGGCTTCCAGGATCACGTGCGGCTGCGGCGGAGGTTCGGCTGCCGCGGCGAGCCGCGGATGGAAGCCTTCTTCCAACGGCTCGGGGTGCTCGATGGCGACGGGCTGCCTGGGCCGCACTTCGGCGACCCGGGCCACGTGCACCTCGCGTTTCGCCGGGCCTGTGGCGACGGCCGGCCCGACGAGGCGATCCTGGCGGAAGGGCGGGCCGAGATGGCGGCCGTGCGAAGTCGGGGCGTGTTCCTGGCCGAGGGGCATGGCACGCTGCCGGAGGCCCTGGAGCCGCAGCTCGCCGCCACGATCGGCCGGATCTACGCCGACGCCAAGCAGAGCATCTGGGCGGAGTTCGACGCCGGCTTTCGGGCGTCGCAGGCGGGGAGCCTTCTGGTCGAGACGGAGTCGGCCGACCGCCGCGACTACATCCTGCATCCGACCGGCGGCGAGCAGCTTGTGGCGGCGTCGCAGGCGGCCATCGCCGCGGAGCGTGACCGCCTCGCAGAGCACGATGCCGACGTGCTCGTCGTCATCTCCGACGGGCTCAACCCGCTTGCGATCATGGATCTCGCCCAGCTCGAGCCCTTTCTCGAGGCCTTGCAGGGCGGGCTCGTGGCGGCCGGTCACCGCCCCGCCCCGCGGCGGATCGTGGTCACTTCGGGCCGGGTCCGCGTGGGCTATCGAATCGGTGAGGCGATGTTCGCGGGACGATCCGGGCCGCGAGTCGTGCTCCATGTGGTCGGGGAGCGGCCGGGCACCGGCCACCGCACCTTCTCCACCTATCTCACCTGCCGGCGGGGCGAGGCCTGGGGCGAGCCCGGTGGCACCGACCACCAGCACACCCGCGTTATTGCGGGCATCGCCACCACGGCCCTTGACCCGGTCCGGGCGGCGGCCGACGTCCTGCGGGTGCTCGAGGGCGAGTGGCGGCGGGCGTGAGCCGCGGCCGTCCCGATCACCCTCGAAACCCCTCCTGGAAACCTTTGCCCATGCCGATTCATGGATACCTGCTGGCCATCGTGGCCGCCGTGCTCTGGGGCCTGCTCTACGTGCTCGACGAGCGGCTGCTCGGAGCGATGTCGATCTATCGGCTCTACTTCTTGCATTCGGTGGCCGGCGTCGTGGTGGCCGGGGCGGTGCTGCTCGCCCAGGGCGAACCCCCTGCGTCGCTCCTGCGGATCTCCTGGCCTGGAGCGGGACCGGCCTGGGTGCTCACCACGATGGCGGTGGTGGCCCTCGCCTGCCTTGCGATCTTCGCGTCGATCCAGGCGCTTGGCGCGGGACGGGCCGCGGTGCTCGAGATTTCCTACCCGCTGTTCGTGGCCGCCTTCGCCTGGCTGCTCTTTCGCCAGCCGGTGGAATGGCCGGTGATGCTCGGAGGAGTCTTCATCTTCATCGGCTCCGCGATCATCGTCACCTGGGGTTGAGCCGGCTGCCAGTCGCGTCAGGTGAGAAACTTGGCGAACGGATGGAAGCAAAGGCGGTTCCCGGGATCCAGCTGGGCACCGAATTGACCGGTTCCGCCGGCAAAACAGCTGGCAAGCCCGATGTCCGCCAACGGGGGCGAACGGTCGTGTGCTACCCGCCATCGTCCGGGTGGCCTATGCTACTGCAGAGATCGATATTCCTGGGGGTACCGTTATGGCCGACAAACAATCGAACAACTGGCCCGACCTTCTGATCGGCCTGTACGACAATCTCACCGGACGCGGCGCCGAGATCACGTACGAGTTTGACGACATGCACATCAAGATTCCGAGCGGAACCGGCTCCTCGGCCGAGCATGCCGAGTGGGTGCTGCACGGGACGATCAAGATCCGGACGCGGGATGCGGCCAATTCCCCAAACTGATGCTGGCCGGGCGACTCACCGGAACGCTGAACGGTCGCCCGGTCGTGATTGATGCGGATGAGCGGGGCCTGACGGTACGATTCTCGTCGTTCCGCTCGGCCTGGGTTGCAAGCCGTACGGCATTCCGGTGGATGCCGCTGGTGAGGAGTCTTGGGCAACTGCACGTTGGGCTCCGGGTCTCGATCAGCGGTTTGATTGCCTTCGAGGTGCTGCCCAGCCCGAGCGGCCTGCTGAGAATGCTCCTGCCGGGGTTGCCGAAACCGGTGTGAGCGGTCCAAGAATGACGGTCGTTGAAGATTCACGATTGACGGCTCGGCCCTGATTTGGAGCGATGCCGTGACCGGTGCGATCCGCAGAGGCCTCGCGGCACTCTTTGACCGACTCGACACGCCGGCGGTGCACGCCAGGCTCGAGCGGGCGGTCGTCACCGCCGCCAGCCTCGGCTTCGTGATTCACCTCGCCATCATCGGAGTGGCTCGATTGCTGCCCGATCTGCCCAAGACGGTCTTCGAGGGGCTCGACGAGAGCCCGCTCCATGCGGTCTACACCCCGTTCAGCGTGATCCTGTTCTACGAGGTCGTGCTGCTGGTATTCGCGTTGGCTGCCTCGCACACCGGTGAGATTGCCAAGCAGTATCAGATCGTGTCGTTGATCGTCGTGAGGCGAGTGTTCAAGGACATCGGCAGCTTCCACGAACTGGAGAATTGGCTGGCCGAGCCGGAGGCGGTTCGGGCGGTGCTGCTCGACATGGTCGGTGCGGTGCTGATGTTTCTGCTGGTGACGGGGTTCGCGACGCTGCGGCTCGTAACGCCCAAAACCCCGATCCGCCGAGACCTGCAGGGCTTCATCCAGCTCAAGAAGGCGATGGCCGTCCTCCTCCTCGTCGTTTTGGTTGGGCTCGCCGCGCTCAACCTGGCCAGTTGGCTCGGCCTGGTCCGAGGCCTTCCGGCGGCCATGGCGCCGCGGCCGGCCGACGTGGACCTCTTCTTCTTTCCGAGGTTCTTCGAGTTCATGATCTTCACCGACGTGTTTCTGCTGATCGTGTCGCTCGCCTACTACGAGCGGTATCAATACCTGTTTCGCAACGCCGGATTCGTGATCTCCACCGTTCTGCTGCGAATCTCCCTGTCCACACCGAAACCCTACGATCTGCTGCTCGCACTCACCGCGATGGTGTACGGACTCGCAGTGCTCGGCGTCTTCGCCTGGTTTTCTGCCATCGAAGAGCGGTCCGGAGAGGGATGAGCCGGCGGGGCGTGCTCTCGGGAAAACCCGCTCTCCGCGTCAGGCCACCACGAGGCGAGTGGCAGCACGTCCGGTCCCAGTTGACGTATGATCGGAGCGACCGGGCGCAGGTGGCGTATCGGTCGGGAGTCGTGTGATGAGCCTGCTGTCCCTCGAACCTGCGCGGCAGGCTGAACTGATGGACGACCCCGGCCTGCCGGAGGCGGAGCATCGGCACGCGCTCGCGGCCCTCGCGACGATCAATGCCGTATCACGAACCGCTGCCCAGCTCGCAGGGGCCGCCCTCGCGCTGGTGCCGCCTCAGCGGGCCGAACAGGTGCACGTCGTCGATCTTGCCTGCGGCGGCGGAGACGTGACGCTGGCCTGTGGCCGGCGGCTGGCTCGGTCGCTCGGTGGCCGCGAGATCGTCGTGACGGGTGTCGACATGAGCCGCCGTGGACTCGAGCGGGCCGCGGCCCGGATCGCGGCCGCTCGGGCGTCGGTTGCGGGGCTGCCGCTGCGGTTCAGTTGGCTGACCCGTGATCTCGTGGTCAGCGGCTGCCTGCCCTGTGACATCTCGATCAGTTCGCTCTTTCTCCATCATCTGGAAGATGGGCAGGCCGTCCGTGTGCTGCGGTCGATGGCCGAGCATTGTCGCCTGGGATTCGTGGTGTCCGACCTGATCCGCAGCAGGCTCGGACTCGCGTTGGCGGTCGTGGGCACGAGCCTGCTCTCTGGCTCCCGGGTGGCCAGGAACGACGGCCCGCTCTCCGTGCGGGCGGCCCGCACGCCTCGCGAGTACCGGGAACTGCTGGCCGCGGCGGGATTGGCCTCGGCGACAGTCCGGCGGGTGTGGCCGGAGCGGGTGCTGATCACCTGGCGGCGGGACGTGGCATGATCGCATCAGCAGCGGGCACCGGCGTTCCGGCCACGCTCTCGCCCGATGAGGCGGCCAGGGTGCCCTGGAGCACGATCGTGATCGGCAGCGGCCCGGCCGGGACTGCGGTGGCGATTCGCCTGGCCCGGGCTGGCCGACGGATTCTCCTCGTGGACCGCGAAAGCATGCCGCGGCCGAAAGTCTGCGGCTGCTGCCTCTCGTCGCGGGCGCTGGTCGAACTCCGGGGGTTGGGGTGTGCCACCGATGATCGTGGCCGGCTGCTCGGCGCGATGCCGCTCGACCGGGTCCGATTGGTCGCCGCCGCGCGGACGGTCACGCTTCCCCTTCCGGTCGGCGGCACGCTGTCGCGGGAGTCTCTCGACGCGGCGCTCGTGCGAACGGCGATCGCGGCCGGCGCCGCCTGGCTGCCCTGGAGCCACGTCACGGGCGTGGCAGAGCCGTGCGGTCCGCCGCCCTGCGTCACGGTCACCTGTCGCGCGGCGGCCGGAGCGGTGTTTTCGCTCAGGGCGGATTGCGCCGTCATCGCCACCGGGCTCGCCGATCACGTGCGGGTGCCGGGGAGTGCCCCGCGCACAATCGAGCCCGGCAGCCGAATCGGCGTGGGCACGACCCTCGCGGCCAGTTCCATCGACCTGCCGACAGGCGAGCTCGTGATGGCGATCGGTCGCGGCGGCTACTGCGGGATCGTGCGGCTTGAAGACGGTCGCATCGATGTGGCAGCCGCCGTCGATCGCAGGCAGTTGGCCGCCTCGGAGACGATCGGGGCGGCCGTGGCCGAGGTGCTGCGGGAAGCCGCCGGACCCGCACCCTGGGTATCCGCTGTCCGCGCCGCCCTCGCCGACGCTGCGATGCAGGCGACGCCCCCGCTGACGCGGTCCGCCGGGACCATGGCTGGCTTCTATGGTCGGGTCCTCCGAGTCGGCGATGCCGCCGGCTATGTGGAGCCCTTTACGGGCGAGGGAATGGGCTGGGCGCTCACCGGCGGCCGGCTCGCCGCCGAGGCGTTGCTGACGGCCTCGTCGCCGGCTACGGCATATGGTCGATCCTTCACGGCCTTTGCGCGGCGGCACCATCGCCGTTGCCGCCGGCTCGCGACGGCGCTCCGCCATCCTCGGCTCGTCGGGGCCGCGATTCGTGTCGCGGCCGTGACCCCCACTGTCGCCGCGGCCCTCGTTCCGATGCTCGTGGGTATGACAACCCTTTCGGGAGAACCGTCCCCATGAGTCTTGTGATCCGGGGGATCGGCACCGCCACCCCACCGCTGCAGATCGCACAGCGCGACGCCGCCATGCTGGCGATCGGATTTGCCAACGCCGAGGCCGGCCGCGAACGGGCCCTCGCCGCCATCTATCGGCAGACGCGAATCCGCACCCGCGGGTCGGTCTTGCTCGAGGAACCGGGCGACGCAGCCTACGCCCAGAGTTTTTTCCCGGCTGCGACCGATGGCGATGATGCCGGCCCGACCACCGCGGACCGGATGACCCGCTATGCCCGGGAGGCAGGGCCGTTGGCGATCGCGGCTGCCCGGACGGCGGTTGGTGATTCGGGTGTGGCGGCCGATGCGGTCACGCATGTGGTCACCTGTTCCTGCACGGGCTTTGCCAATCCCGGGTTCGATCTGGAGTTGGTCGCGGCCCTCGATCTCCCTGCGACCGTCGCCCGAACCCATGTGGGCTTCATGGGCTGCCATGGGGCGTTCAACGCCCTCCGCGTGGCTGACGCCTTCACAACGGCCGATCCCGCCGCGGTGGTGCTCATGGTGTGCGTCGAACTCTGCAGCCTCCACTTCCAATACGGCACCCGCGGCGATCATGTCGTGGCGAACAGCATCTTCGCCGATGGTGCCGCGGCGATCGTGGCGACGGGCGAGGCGGGACGGTCTCAAACCCGCGGGCGGCTGCTCAGCCAGCGGTCGCAGGTGGTCCCCGACTCGACCGATCAGATGGGCTGGCTGATCGGCGACCACGGCTTCGAAATGACGCTCTCGCCCCGCGTGCCGGACGCACTCGCCCGGCATCTGCCGGACGGCATCGAGGCTCTGCTCCAGCCACACGGCCTCGGGCGGGCTGACGTCCGATCCTGGGCGGTGCATCCGGGCGGGCCGAGGATTCTGTCGGCCGTGGGGGAGACGCTCGGCTTGGACGAATCCAACCTGCGGTGCTCCCGTGGCGTGCTGGCCGATCATGGCAACATGTCGAGCGCGACGATTCTCTTCATCCTCGAACGGCTTGCCCGGGAAGGAGCATCCGGCCCGTGCGTGGCGATGGCCTTCGGCCCCGGGCTCACGGCCGAACTCGCGTTGCTGATGATCTGACGACCGCTCAGCGCGGAAGCCGCGCCGTGGGCGTGACGGGCCCCGTCCCGTAGAGGCCGGAGGAAACCATCGTGATGAGGTCGGCGATCGAGAACCGGCCGTCGTAGGTGAAGTCGCCCTCCCACCAGTGGACGTCGGTGACGCTCGTGCCGTAGCGGCCACCTGCGGAGAGGGCGATCAGGTCCTGGATGTTCACGCTGCCGTCGAGGTTTGTGTCGCCCACTACCGCAGGCTGGATCACGAGCGCTCCCTCGGGCGAGACGCGGTAGCCGAGTTCACGAAAGGCAGTGCCTGCGACGATCGCACTCGTGATGCCCGGGCCGGTCTGACTGCCGCCGCTGCGGCCCGACACGAGCAGGCCGCGAATGGCTGCCAGGTCATAGCCCCCCGCGGCGATCACGAGCCGGGCCGCCCCGAGTTCGAGCCTGCCAGTCGCGGCGAGGGCGAGGCCCGCGAGCGGCACCTCCTGGCTGGCGACCTCGAAGTGCACGGAGCCGCCGGCCAAGATGTCCAGCGGGCCGGTGCCGAGGGAGTAGGGATTCGCGACGAGGAGCGTTCCGGCCGCAACCAGTGTGCCGTCGCCGTGGGCATTGGGCCCGGTCAGGATCAGCGTGCCCGCGCCCCGCTTCACGATGCGTTCACGGCCGCTGCGGGGGGTCGCGTCGGTGACGGTCTCGCCGGCCGGCACGTCGAACACGATCTCGGTGTAGGCCGGCACGATCGTGATCGACGTGGCAAGCTGCCGCGACTCGGTCGTCACGAGCACGGTGGCGGAGCCGGAGGCCACCGCCGTGAACAGGCCGGCTGCCGAAATCGAGCCGGCGGTCGTGGACCAGATCCAGCCAGCCCCGGCGGGCATCGGGTCACCGAACTGATCGAGCACGGTGAGTTGCTGCGACGACTCGGCCGGCATCGGGCTGGTGGCCCCGATCGATGTGGGCGTGGCCACCACGGTCACGGTGACACTGCTCGTGACCGACCGCTGCTCCGCGTCGGTGATCGTCGCCGTGAAGGTGTAGCTGCCGGCCTCGGTGAAGATCGCCGTCGTCCGCTTCGAGGTGTTCTTGCCGTTGCCGGTGAAGCTGACAGTCCCCGGGCCGCTTGCGGTCCAGGTGTAGATGAGGCTCGCCTCCCCACCGTCGTCACTGCCGAGTACGGTCAGCACGGTCGTCACGCCCATAACGGTGGTCGGCGAGGCGGCCGCCGGATTGGCCACGGCAGGCGGTGTCGAACTCACGAGCGTGGTGGCGACGACGGGATCGCTGATCGTCCCATCGAAGGTCGGATTGAAGGGCATCACCCGGTACTGATACTGCGTGCCCGGGGCGAGGCCCGAATCGGTCCACGACGTGGCGTTGGCGGCCGCATCACCCAGAAACGTCCAGTTTGTCCCGTCGGTCGAGCGTTCGATCCGGGTGCCGGTCTCGAGCGTGGAGTCATTCCAGGCAAGCGTGAGGCTCCGGGCCGCGCGGCTGCTGACGCGGAGATTGGAGACGGCGGGCATTCTCGTCTGGGTCGCGATCACGAGCGGGATGGTGATGCGATCGCCGATCGTCGTCAGGGGCGTGATCCGGAAGGTGTAGGCCGAGCCTGCGGTCAGGCCGCCGGCGTTGTACGCCGTCTGGTTGGCCGCGAGCGCGGCGATCGAGGTGAAGCTGGTGCCGTTGGTCGAGCGTTCGATCCGGTAGCCGGTCTCGCCGCTCGTGTCGGTCCAATTGAGGAAGAGCTCCGTGGTGCCGATGCCGAGCACCGTCGGCGTGTAGCCTGCCGCCGATCCGGTCGGTGCGTTCGGCTTGTTGACGGTGCTTACGGCGACCGACGGGGCCGAGTGGGTCGCCGTGCCGTTCGCCGCCCGCACTCGGTAGAACCACCGCATCGAGCCCCAGACGTTCGCGTCTGTGTAGCGAGTGATGCCGGCCTCGACGGTCGCCACCTGCGCATACCCGACGCCGTCCACCGAACGCTCGATCACGTAGCCCGCGGCCCCTGCCGTCGCTGTCCAGGAGAGGTCGATCGAGGTGCTGGCCCCAGCCGCTGGCGCCGCGGTGACGCCCGTCGGTGGGGTCAGGCCGTTGACGGGGCTGGTCGGCGGGCTGGTCGTGCCGGTGATCGCGACATTCGAGAAGGTCGTGAAGGCTTCGAACCGGCTGTCGGCGAAGCTGCAGGTCGCCAGGCCGACATAGACTGGGCCGCTCATGGCGATCGTCCGGCTGCCGAGCGTCGTCCAACTCAGGCCGTCGGCGCTGCTGGCGAAGGTGAATTGATTCCCCGACCGGGTGATCCGCACCCAAGGGGCAGGGCCTGTGTTGTTGACGTTCGCCGAACTCGCCCGAGCGGTGGCCCGGTAGATCGAATCGAGGGTGCCGTCGGGCCTGATCCCGAGGAATGCGTGGGCGCTGTTGGCGTCGAGCGACTGCCGGATCATCACGCCCCCCTTCGTCGCCCAGCCGATGTTGTCGAGCGCGTCCACCCGGGCCGTGATCGAACCATTGCCGGCGAGCGTGGCGTGGGTGAAGCGGAACTGGTCGCTCGTGCCCCAGATGTCGGCCCCGCCGCCCGACTGCGTGAAGACGCCGGTCGTGGCGTCGTAGGCCACACTGCCATGCACCCGGGGCCCGCCCACATCCGTGCTCGAAAAGTCGACCGGCAGGGGCGTGGCGGCAAACTTGTAGTAGCCGATCTCGTCGTAGTCGCCCCCGCCCGCCACCCGCACGTAATAGGTGCCGGTTTCGAGCGAGACCGTCAGGTTCTGCTCATTGGTGGGGCCATTGCGATAGTCGGCATCGTCGCGGGCGGCCAGCACGGTGCCAGCCGCATCGACGAGTTCGAGCCGCGGTTCGGCCTGCGAGTAGTAGAGCGGGGTGGCGCTGAAGGTCCATGGGCCTGCGGCGGTGACGTCGATGCGGAAGACATCGACGTCGGCATCCCGTTCGAGGAAGGCGTCGAGTTGCTGGCCACCGGTGGCGATGCGGTGGGCAGCGGCGAAGGTGCCACCGAAGTCGTCGGGCCGCATGCCCGTGCCGCCGATCTCGGCGGCGATCCGGGCCGCGAGCCGGACAACGTCGTCTTGGATCGTTCGGCCGCCGCTCCCGTCCGATACCCGGCCGTAGAGGAGCTTGCGGACCTCACCCAGGTAGTCGACTCCCATCAGGGCCCGGTTGCGGTAGTCAGGGCCGTCGGAGTATTCCGCGGTGAGGGCCCCATACTTGTCGAACTCCGCTTGGTGAGACAGGTTCAGGAGGTGACCGATCTCGTGGGCGATGCCACTCTGCCGGTAGAGAGCGTCGCCGGAGTTGATTGTGCCCTTGGGGCCGTCCTTCGAGAGCCATCCGACATACGCCGCACCGCCGTCGAAGTCGTTGGTGATCTGCATCCAGGCGAAGTTCTTGTCGGCCGGCCTGGTTGGAGGCTGCACGGTCGTGATGTTGACGTCGAACTGCGAGAAGAAGCCGGTGATGTCCCGCCAGCAATTGAAGATCGCCAGCTGCTCCGTGAAGTTGAAGTTCACCCGGTCGGCGTCGAGGCTGAAGGTGCCGCGGCCGTCTGCGTTGCGGGAGAAGTCGAGAAACACCTCGAGGCCGGCGCCGCTCGGCCGAGACTGGAGTATCGGAAGTCCGGTGGCCGTGATCTTCACATCCCGAGGCAGGCTCGCGGCCTCGCCGGCTGCGGTGTCCGGAGCTGCCGCGGCACCCGCCTGGAGATCGACCGTGCCGGCCACCGCGAAAGAGCCCGTTGTCCAGAGCGGTACGGCTACGGGCGCCAGCGGCACAAAGGCTGCCATCACGCGGCGGGCCTCCAGCGCCTCGACGGCCAGGAGCCGACGGCGGGGGCGGTCGGGAAGGGAGCGGCGGCGGGCTGGCAAGCCGAACGAGGGCATGGCGATCTTCACGGCTGGTCGTCGGGGTGTGAGCTCGTGGCCCGCCTCCCGCGGCCTCCCGGTAGCCTAAGGTCGTCCGGGCTTTTCGTCACCGATCGGGCATGGGATTCGTCG
Source organism: Candidatus Kuenenia stuttgartensis (assembly GCA_945891385.1). Taxonomy (GTDB): domain Bacteria; phylum Planctomycetota; class Planctomycetia; order Pirellulales; family UBA1268; genus QWPN01. Next base: position 46,840 of record CAMDDJ010000007.1, read on the forward strand.
GCCCCGACGAATCGGATCTCGGGCCGCTCGAACGCTCGCGGTCCCCCCTGGCCCGGGACGGTTCCGGAACCGGCGCCGGGCTGGCGATTCCGCCGGGCGGTCGCTAGGCTACGCCGCCGGGGGGAATTCGTGGCGGGGAGGACGGATGCAATGTGCCGAACAGCCGCGCGGCGGCAGCCCACGCATGGTTTCACGCTCGTCGAACTCCTCGTGGTGATTGCGATCATCGCCACGTTGATCGGACTCTTGTTGCCGGCGGTGCAATCCGCGCGGGAATCGGCCCGGCGGATTCAGTGCGGCAACCGGCTGAGGCAGATCGGCCTGGGCGTGCTCAGCCATGAGTCGGCCCGCAAAGCCTTGCCGGCCGGTAGCGTGTCGCAGGGGAGCGGCATCAACGGCCCCTACTACGGCACCTGGACGCTCGAACTCCTGCCATTCCTCGAGGCCGCCGATCTCCATGCGAACTGGAACCAGGCGAATCCACTGGAGCATGCCACCAACAAAAATCTCCGTGAGACCAGGACGGCGGCCTACGTCTGTCCGTCCGATGTGTTCACCCAAGAGCTTCACCGGCCGGAATCGGGGCCGGGGGTGAGCGTGGCTTGGGCGGCCGGCTCCTATCGGGCGATGTCCGGGCATTCGCTCGGGCAGGACGGTGACCACTACTGGGACAACCCGCAGTCTTCGTACACCCAGCATGCGCGGGCCATGCCCGAAACCTGGCGAGGGCCGATGCACGCCACGATCCGCAGCCCGGGCACGAACCGAGGACGGGAGCCGGTCAAGCTTGGCAAGATCACCGACGGCACCTCCAACACGCTCCTCGTCGGCGAATACCATACCCGCACGATGCAGAGCCGTCGGACCCTGTGGGCCTACGGGTACACCTCCTACAACCAGTCGAGCGGCTTCTTCGAGAGCCGGACCCTGATTCCCGACTACGATCGGTGTGTGGCGATCGGCGGGGGCGGCATCCACACCTGCAAGCGCGGCTGGGGCAGCCTGCACGTGGGCGGAATCCAATTCGTCTCGTGCGACGGTTCGGTGCGGAGCATCGCCGACACGGTTGACATGCAGCTCTTCGTGGCCGCCTCGACGATCGCCAACAATGAAACCGACTCATTCTGATGGCCCGTGGCGGGCCGCGACCTCGTCCGTGATGCTGCTTGCGAGCCTGCTCGGCTGCAGTGGGCGGCCCTATGACGTCGCGCCGGTGGCGGGCCTTGTGACGCTCGACGGCGAGCCGCTTGCACGTGGTGTGGTGAACTTTCAGCCGATCGCGGCCACGAACAGCACCTCCCCCGGGCCTGGCTCGACCGGGCGGCTCAGCCCCGATGGCCGCTACGTCCTCGAACTCCTCGACGGGAGTCCCGGCGCCGTCGTCGGCGAGCATCGGGTGCGGATCTACTCTGTCGTCGCGGAGGGGCCTGCCGCGGCCGATACCGACCAGCCTGGTCGGCCGCGGGAGCGGGTGCCGGCCCGCTTCAACTATCAGACCGAACTGAGGATCATGGTGCCGGCTGCCGGAACCTCGGCTGCGGATTTCGCCCTCACGAGCGACGTTCGCTGAGCGTTCCGCGGGCGACGGGGGAGCGCATGGGAGTACGATTGGGGGCGGGATTGTTTGGCACGAGGGTCGGTCATGTCGTCGATGGTTCGGCTCGTGTGTGTGTGCGTTGCTGCCGCGGCGATGGAGACGGGCGTCGCGGCAGAGCGCTCGGGCGCTGAAAAAGAGGTGGCCCCGGGGCCGCTCCGGATCACCTCGCCGGTGCCCGAGGGCGACTACGACGTGACGGTGACCTTCGGCCATCCGACGCGGCGGACGGCGGTCACCGTCAAGGCCGAGGCCCGGCGGCTGATGCTCCAGAATCTCAGGGTCGAGCCCGGGCAGTCGGCGACGCGGACGTTCACCGTCGCCGTCAAGCGGCCGACGCTCGCCTCCGGTCGGCGGATCACGCTCAAGCCGTCGCAGCCTGCCGTGAACTGGGACGACGGGCTGTCGCTCGAGTTCTCCGGCAGCGACCCGAACGTGGCGGCGGTGACGATCGAGCCGGCCGAGGACTGTGTGCATGTCTTCCTCGCCGGTGACTCGACCGTCACCGATCAGGATGGCCCGCTCTATACCGGCTGGGGGCAGATGCTCCCGCGGTTTTTCCGGTCCGGGGTGGCGGTGGTGAACAACGCCCAGTCGGGCGACTCGCTCCGGTCGTTTCGCGCGAACGGCCTGCTCGATCAGATCTGGGAGCGGGCTCGTCCGGGCGACTTCGTCCTCATTCAGTTCGGGCACAACGACCAGAAAGACACCCGAGCAGGAGCTGGGGCGTTCACGACCTTCACACGGGATCTCGAGGACTACGTGGCCGCCGCCCGGGAGCGACAGCTGGAGGTGGTGCTCGTCACCCCCATGGAGCGGCGGCGATTTCAGGCGGGCATGCCGCTGCCGACGCTCGCCGACTTCGCCGCAGCGATGCGGCAGGTGGGGCGGGAGCGGAATGTGCCCGTGATCGACCTCCATGCTGCAAGCCTGAAACTCTATGCGGCGCTCGGGCCCGAGGGCTCGAAGCAGGTGTTTCTCCACTACCCCGCCGGGGCCGCCCCCGATGGCCGCCAGGAGCCGTTGGCCGACGACAGCCACTTCGACAACTACGGCGGGTACGAACTGGCCCGGATCGTGGCGACCGGCATCAGCGAACAGGTGCCGAAGCTTCGCGATCGCCTGGCCGAAGACTTCGTGCCGTTCGATCCGACGCGACCGGATCCGATCGAAGCCGTCGTGCTGCCACTGAGCCTGACCTCCCCGACGATCGGCACGCCCGAGGGCAGTTGAGCCCCGTCTCTTCGACCGCCGCGATCACGCTGCTGCAGCCGGGGGTCGTGGTGCCCCTGCTATGCGACCGGTACACTCCGCGGCATGAAGACACGAGCATTTGGCCGGACGGGGCGGAACGTCTCCGAGGTGAGCTTCGGAGCCTGGGGAATCGGTGGACGTGACTGGGGCGGCGCCGACGAGGCTGAGTCGATGGCCACGCTCCATGCGGCCCTCGATTGCGGGATCAATTTCTTCGACACGGCCGACGTCTACGGCGATGGGCTCTCCGAACGGCTGATCGCACGGCTGCGGCGTGAACGAAGCGAGCCATTCGCTGTGGCCACGAAGGCCGGCCGCCGACTCAATCCCCACACGGCCGCAGGCTACACGGCCGAGAACCTCGAGGCCTTCGTCGATCGCAGCCTCCGGAACCTCGCGGTCGAGCGGATTGACCTGTTGCAACTGCATTGCCCACCCACCGACGTCTACTACCGGCCCGAGGTGTTCGCCACGCTCGACGGGCTCGTGGCCGCGGGCAAGATCCGGTACTACGGCGTCAGCGTCGAGAAGGTCGAGGAGGCGCTCAAGGCCATCGAATATCCTGGCGTGCAGAGCGTGCAGATCATCTTCAACGCATTTCGGGTGCGGCCGGCGGAGCTCTTCTTCGAACAGGCGGCGAAGCGGCGGACGGCTGTGATCGTGCGAGTGCCGCTCGCCAGCGGCCTGCTCTCGGGACGGTTCGACCGTGCGACCGTGTTTCCTGCCGCCGACCACCGGGCCTTCAACCGGGAGGGAGCCGGGTTCGACCGGGGCGAGACCTTCGCCGGCGTCGACTATGAGATCGGCCTGGCGGCCGTCGAGCGGCTCCGGCCGCTGGTGCCGCCCGGGGCAACGCTCGCCCAATTCGCCCTGCGCTGGATTCTGTCGTTCGAGGCGGTGAGTTGCGTCATTCCGGGGGCCCGCCGGCCCGACCAGGTGATCGCCAACGCCGCCGCCTCAGACCTGCCTCCGCTCGACGCGGCCACGATGGCGGCCGTGCAGGAAATCTATGACGGGCTCATCCGGCCGCTCGTCCACCACCGCTGGTAGGGCCACCAGGGTAGACTCCGCGGCCATGCGAATCCTGTTACTCGGCAAGAATGGTCAGGTGGGCTGGGAGCTCCAGCGGTCGCTCGCGATCCTGGGCGAGGTCGTGGCCTGCGACTTCGATTCAGTGAGCGACCTGCGGGCCGACTTCACCGATCCCGAATCGCTCGGCCCGCTGATCCGGCGTGTGCATCCCGATGTGATCGTCAACGCCGCCGCCCACACGGCGGTGGACAAGGCTGAGACTGAGCCCGACCTCGCCGAGGCGATCAATGCCACCGCACCGGGCGTGATCGGTCGCGAGGCCGCCGCGGTCGAAGCGGCCGTGATCCACTACAGCACCGACTACGTCTTCGACGGCAGTGGCGATCAGCCGCGAGATGAGGCGGCGGCGACCGGTCCTTTGAGCGTCTACGGCCGGACGAAACTCGCCGGCGAAGCGGCGGTGCAGGAGAGTGGCTGCCGGCACGTCATCCTACGGACGAGTTGGGTCTACGCGGCCCGGGGCCACAACTTCATCCGCACGATGCTTCGGCTCGCGGCCGAGCGGGACGAGTTGAAGGTGATTGACGACCAGGTCGGCGCGCCGACTGGCGCCGACCTGCTTGCCGACGTCACGGCCGTGGTGCTGAGTCGGCTGCTGGTGGATCCCAGGGCGGGCGGCACCTACCACTGCGTTGCGGCGGGTGAGACGACCTGGCATGGCTTCGCCCGATTCGTCATCGACTGGGCGCGCGGGCACGGGCTGCCGGTGAAGGTGGAGTCCCAACGGATCCTTCCGGTACCGACGACCGAATACCCGACCCCTGCCCGCCGGCCGCACAATTCCCGGCTCGATACGACCAAACTTCGTCAAACCTTTGGCCTCGTGCTCCCGCCCTGGGAGCACGGCGTGGAGCGGACGCTCGTCGAGGTGACCAGCGCGATCCGGTGACCGGCTGCTCCGATGCAGAGGAGGTCCTTATCAGGACGGGTGGGGATGTCTTGAGTGGTATGCTTCCCGCTCCCGGTGGTCCGGAGGGGCACGTGCGATTCTTTCCCTTGTTCGTTGCGGTCGCGGCCTTCGCAGCAAGCGCGGCGGCAGGCGATGGCACCGACGAGATCAGGTCTCTCTCGGTCTCGACGGCGAGCCAGTGCGTCGTTCGCAACAAGGACGTTTTGTCTCTGAACGGTCTCACCGACCTGTCGGGCGAGGCTGCCGAAGTACTGGGCAGCCACGGGGGGCGACTGTTTCTGGCCGGTCTTCGGTCGCTCACGCCGGAAGCGGCGGCTGGTCTGGCCAAGCACAGGCGGTGGCTCTTTCTCAACGGCTTGAAGGAACTCCCGCCTGGTGTGGCCGAGGAACTCAGCCTCCACAAGGGCTGGCTGTCGCTCAACGGCGTCACGCAGGTGTCGCCGGAACTGGCCCGGATTCTCGCGCGGCACCGCGGCCGACTGTTTCTCGACGGCGTGACAGCGGTCACGCCCGAGGTCGCCGAGATCTTTGCCATGAACCGGGCGACCGAACTTTCACTCGACGGCCTCGAGTCTCCCTCGCCTGAAGTGATCGCCATCCTCAAGCGAAACCCGAAGATTATTCTGCCGCGACAGGTTCGCTAGGCTTCGTCCTGGCCAGGTGGCTCACCGGCTCGGGGGTGGCCAGAGTCGCGTCGCGGGCGAGGATACGCTCCGATGCTCCGCGGTCGTTCGCCGACCCCCGAGCCTTCCTTGACGATGAGGGACCGAGAGGTGCGCCCGATCTAGTGCGTGGTCATGTCGCCCGAGAGGGCTATGGCTTCGACGACCGTCTTGGTGCCGATGGGCTGCTTGTCGGTTCGTGGTCCGTCTACGCTGCCGGACGGCCACGTGGCCGGGTCGGCGTAGAGCCCGTCGTCTTCGTAGGTCTTTTGAAGCCGGGTGAGTTCGGCCTTGAGGGCCGCGAAGGTTGTCGCCACCTCCGGGGTGGCAGCCTCGGCCGGATCGAAGAGCAGATTACGTTGCTCGAAGGGATCCGCGACGAGATCGAAGAGTTCCCAGGCGTCCTTCTTCCAGTAATGGATGAGCTTGTGGGTCGCCGTTCGCACGCCGTAGTGGGCCCGCGTGTCGTGGTGGCCAGGATCGTGGTAGTAGCGGTAGTAGATGCTCCGCCGCCAACCGGCGGGCGTCTCACCGCGGAGTAGCGGCGTCAGGCTCTGGCCCTGCATGGACTCGGGAACCGGCAGGCCCGCCAGATCGAGAAAGGTCGGCGCAAGATCGACGTTGGCCGCGAAGGCGTCGGGCTCGCGGCCCGGTGCGATTCCCGGGCCGCGGGCGATGAGTGGCACCCGCAGGCCCGGTTCGTACATGAACCGCTTGTCGTAGAGCCCGAGGTCGCCGAGATACCAGCCGTTGTCGGTGGAGTAGATGACGATCGTCTCGTCGGCGAGTCCCACCTCGTCGAGATAGTCGAGCAGTTGGCCGACGGAGTCGTCCACGCCCTGGACGCAGGCCAGGTAGTCCTGCATGAAGCGGCGATACTTCCAGCGGACGAGTTCGGGGCCAGTGAGCGTCTTGCCATCGACCTCGACGCTTTCAGGCTTCGTGCTGAGCCATTGCTGCCGGGCCTTACCGTTGAGTTCGGCCGGCGGCTCTCGCTTCAGGTCGCGGTTCGTCAGGTCATGAGCGATCGTCTGGCGGTTCTCGGGCAGTGCAGCAGGGCGAGTGGCGTAGTCGTCCCAGAGGGTAGCGGGCTCGGGAAAGGTGGCGTTCTTGAACCGGGCCTTGTTGCGGTCGTCCGGTGACCATTCTCGGTGCGGAGCCTTGTGGTGAAGCATCAGGAAGAACGGTTTCCCGGCGGGCCGGGTCTTGATGAATTCGATCCCCAGGTCGGTCGTGATCCCGGTGCAGTGGCCTTCGATCGTGAGGGATCCCTGAGGCAGGAGGAACGTGGGGTTCCAATACGCACCCTGGCCCGGCAGCACGATCCAGCGGTCGAATCCGGTGGGATCGGAGCCGAGATGCCATTTGCCGACCATGCCCGTGTGGTAGCCGCCCTTCTGAAGGTGTTTCGCGACGGTGTCGCGTGCGCCATCGAAGGTGTTGAACACGGGCACGCCGTTCTTGTGGGAGTATTGTCCCGTGAGCAGTGTGGCCCGGCTTGGAGAGCAGATTGAATTCGTGACGAAGGAGTTGGTGAACCGGGCCCCGCCTGCGGCCAGCCGGTCGAGATGAGGGGTGGTGTTGACCTTCGACCCATAGCAGGAGATGGCGTGCTCGGCGTGATCGTCGGAGAAGATGACGAGGATGTTGGGCTGTCGGGCCAGCCGGCTGCGGTGCCCGACGGGAACGAGCCGCACCTCACGGATGTCGCAGCAGGCCGAATTGGCGATCGCCTTGGGCTGAAGGCGGAGGGTGTGCGACCCGGCAGGAACCCTCAGTCGCCCGACGGCCACGGGCTTGAACGCCTGAAAGTGCCCGGTTTCTTCGACCGTGAACTCGAGCGTGGTGGCGGCACCGCCGTCGGGGCTGGTCAACGTCGCCTGCATCCGGCTTCCACCCTGCCCCGCCCCGCAGCCCTGGAGCACTTCGAGGTCGTACTCGGCGGGATCTCGAGTGGTGAACGTCCATTCGGCGGCGTCGTCGGCCTCGGTCCAGAAGCCGAGCGTCCGCTTGTGGGGTTCGGTCTCGAAGCGGAGCTTGCGGCCATGGATTGCGGCGGCATGGCCGGGGAGGATGATGTCGCCGCCGTTGGCGAACGCCGAGTCCACGAGTAGCAAGCCAGCCAGGAACAGGACGGTGCGTTGCATGGGAAACCCCCGGATGAATCTTGTGCAGGCAAGCTATCGTACGGCCGAACCAGGCCGCCGAGCCATCAGCGTTGCCGGCTCGGCCTGGTTCTGCTCGGCAATCGGCCGAAAACAGCCCCTCCCCCATCCTGCTCGGCGGACGATATACTTCGAATCCGACTACGAAATTCAGCCCCGCTCGCCCCATGTCGGGGCGGTGGATGATGGGCCTGCCAGCGGGCCCATGCGGATTCTCGTGTGTTGGAGGGTAAGCGAATGGCTAGCGGCGACACTGGAAATGTCGTGCCGGGAAACCGGTTGTGGGTTCGAGTCCCATGCCCTCCGCTGAATGTCACGAATCTCATGCTGTTCAGGCATGGAGGCAGTCCGGCCGTCGGCGGCTTGGGCTGAGCGGCACCGCCGCGATCATGGAGCGCGATGGCGGTTCTGCTCGACATCAAGAAGGCGTTCAAGCGGTACGGCGACCAGGTGCTGCTCGACGGCGCCAGCGCCACGATCACCGATGACGGCCGGATCGGGTTCATCGGCCGCAACGGCGCTGGCAAGAGCACGCTCCTGCGGGTGATCCTCGGTGAAGAAGAGCTCGACGGTGGCGAGATCGTGCGCCATCCGCGGCTCAGGCTGGGCTACCTGCGGCAGCACGATCCGTTCGAGCCAGGGGAGTCGGCCCTCGACTTCCTGATGCGGGACAGCGGCCAGCCCGAATGGAAGTGCGGCGAGGTGGCGGGCGACTTCGAACTCAAGGGCCAGATGCTGACCGGCCCGGTCAAGGAGCTTTCGGGGGGCTGGCAGACCCGCGTCAAGCTGGCGGCCCTGCTGCTCCACGAACCGAATCTGCTTCTGCTCGACGAGCCGACCAACTTCCTGGATCTCAGGACCCAGATCCTGCTCGAGCACTTTCTCCGCGGCTACCGCGAGGCCTGCATTGTGGTCTCGCACGATCGGGCATTTCTCAACGCCACCTGCGACCAGACGCTCGACCTCTCCCATGGCAGGCTCACGTTGCATCCCGGCCGGGTCGACGAGTTTCTCGTGCACCAGCAGGAGCGGCGGCTCACGGCCGAGCGAACCAACGCAGCCACGCTCGCCAAAAAACGGGAACTCGAAGACTTCATCGCCCGCAATCGGGCCCGGGCCTCGACCGCCTCGCGGGCTAAGTCGAAGGCCAAGCAACTCGAGAAGCTCGAATTCGAGGAGATCGCGGTCGATGCCCCCACGGCCGCGATCCGCTGTCCCGAGGTCGAGCCGCGCCGCGGGGCTGCCGTCCGCTGCCGAAACCTCGTGATCGGATATCCCGATCATGCCGTCGCGGACGATATCGGCATCGAAATCGTGCATGGCTCGCGGGCCGCGATCGTGGGCGACAATGGTCAGGGCAAGACGACGTTTCTCCGGACGCTCGTCGGTTCGCTCCCGCCGCTCTCGGGCCACGTGAAATGGGGCTATGGCTGCGAGATCGGCACCTACGCCCAGCACGTCTACACCAGCCTCGACGAGAAGCGGACCGTGCTCGAGCAACTGGAGTTCGTCGCGGCTCCAGGCACCAAGCAGCAGCGAATCCTGGATCTTGCCGCCGCGATGCTGTTTCGCTCATCGGCCCTCTCCAAGTCGATCAAGGTGCTCTCCGGCGGGGAGCGGGCCCGGCTCTGCCTCGCCGGCCTGCTGCTCGGCACGGCCAACGTGCTCGTGCTCGACGAGCCGGGAAACCACCTCGATGTCGAGACGATCGAGGCCCTGGCCTCGGCGCTCACCGACTACGCCGGCACCGTGATCTTCACGAGCCACGACCGCGGCTTCATGCAGGCGGTGGCCACGACCGTGATCGAGGTCAAGGACGGCCACGTGCTCGACCATCTCGGCACCTACGAGAGCTATGTGGCGAAGGTCTCGGGTGAGATCGACGCCGCCGAGGCCGCGCGGGGCAAGCGGCCTCCGCCCCCGCCCCGGGGCCGGGCCGGTGAGGCGAAGCCTGCCGCCAACGACGAACGTGCGCTGCGCAAGGAGTTGTCGAACCTCGAGAAAGCGATCGCCCGGCTTGATGCGGAGAAGAAGGAGCGGCACGCGGCCTTGCTGGCGGCGACCGAGCCTGCCGAGGCGCTCCGACTGCACGACGCGCTCACGGAGGTCACCGGAAAGCTTGCCGCCGCGGAGGAGCGGTGGCTGGAACTCCAGGAGCGGATCGGCGAGTCGTGACGGACGCCATCCGTTCCCGGGTTGGTCGCTGGCGGGCTGCGGGCGTAGACTCCGGGCGGGCTCGAGTCAGGCCGCGGGAGGACCTTCGATGCAGCGGGAGTCGACACATCGGCGGGCGGTTGCACCGCCTTGTGATGACGAGGTGTCACGGCGGGATTTCGGCCGAACGGCGTTGACGGTCGCGTCGCTGCTGGCGGTGGGCGGCCGGTCATGGGCCGCTCCGACGACGGCCGAGCCACCGGCCAGAGCCGGCTTGTCGACCGCCGGCCCGCTCGCCGACTACGTTCGTCGGGCAGACCCAGCGACCCGCTTCGAGGCGATCACGCACGGGTCGCTGCCCGGTGCGGAGTGGCTCACCGGTCGTCTCGTCAGCCAGTCGTGGCAGGGTGTGGAATGGACCCACGAGCTCTCGCTGGCGGTGCCCGCGGACCTGGAAGCGACCCGCGGCCCGATGCTTCTGTGGATCGACGGTGGGTCGAGTGGCAAATTGCCCCAGGAGGGATTTCAGGGGCCGACCGACACGACCAGGATGCTGGCGCTCCTGGCTGCCGCTGCGGGCCTGCCGGCTGCCGTGGTGCGGCAGGTGCCCTACCAGCCCATGTTCGATGGGCTCGTCGAGGACGGTCTGATCGCCCACTCGTTCGGCGAGTATGTCCGCACGGGTGATTCCACCTGGCCGCTGCTCTTGCCGATGGTCAAGTCGGCCGTCGAGGCAGCCACTGCGGCTGAGGCGGCCTTTCGCGATCGTTGGGGTCTCGAGATCGATGGTTTCGTCCCGGCCGGCGCGAGCAAGCGGGGTTGGACGACCTGGCTGACGGCCGCGGTGGACGAGCGGGTGCGGGGCCTTGTGCCGATGGTGATCGACATGCTCTCGCTCGAGCAGCATCTCGCCCTCCAGCGGGCCAGCTTCGGCCGGCTGTCGGAGCAACTCGGTGACTACACGTCGCGGGGAATCGAGAACCTGCTCGGCACGCCTCGCGGTCGCGAACTCGTAGGGATCGTCGATCCCTACGCCTACCGCCGGCAGCTCGTGCAGCCCAAGGTGATCGCGCTGGGAACCAACGACGCCTACTGGCCGCTCGAGGCCTGCAATCTTTACTACGACGGCCTGGAGGGGCCGCGGTGGGTGTCGTATGCCCCGAACGCCGGCCATGGCGTGCCCTTCGAGCGGGTGGCAGGACTCGTTGCGGCGATGGGACGGCATGCGTCCGAGAGCGAGCCGCTGCCCGACGTTCGTTGGAGCTTTGCTGACGAAGCCAGCGGGGCGATCTGTCAGGTCGAGGCTCTCGACGCCGAGCCGAGCCGGGTCGTGGCCTGGACCGCGGCCGCGGCCACCCGGGATTTCCGCACCGCCCGCTGGACGGAGGCCCCGGCCGAGGCGACGGCGGACGGCTGGAGGCTCGCGATCGGGCGGCCCACGGCTGGCTACGCCGCCGGACTCATCGAACTCCACTTTCCCCGTCAGCCCTTGCCGCTGATGCTGACGACTGGCGTGCGGGTGGTGGGCGGCTGAGTTGCTCTGGCCATCCGAGTCGAGACCGGGAGCGACCGACGATCATGCCACATGATTTCAGCCACATCTCCGCGGCCCGGCTGACCGCCCTCGTGGCGGCGGCCCCCAAGGCCGAACTCCACCTGCACATCGAGGGCACGCTGGAGCCCGAGCTCGCCTTCGAAATCGGACGTCGCAATGGTGTGGCCCTCCCCTTCCCCGACCCGGCTGCGATGCGGCGGGCCTACGCGTTCACCGACCTCCAGAGCTTCCTCGACATCTACTATGCGGCGGCCGCTGTGCTCCTGCACGAGCAGGATTTCTTCGATCTGGCCTGGGCCTACCTCGTCAAGGCGGCGGCCGACAACGTCGCGCGGGCTGAGATCTTCTTCGATCCGCAGACCCACACCGCCCGGGGCGTGCCCTTTGAAACAGTGGTCCGCGGGCTGGCTCGGGCGGTCGAGCGGGCCCGGGCGGAGCTGGGAGTTTCAGCCGCGCTGATCATGTGTTTCCTCCGCCATCTCTCCGAGCGTGAGGCTTTCGAGACGCTCGAGCGGTCCGAGCCCTACCGCGAGCATTTCATCGGCGTGGGACTCGATTCGGGCGAGCGGGGCAATCCGCCCGAGAAATTCACCGGCGTGTTCGCCAAATGTCGGGCGCTGGGCCTTCATGCCGTGGCCCATGCTGGTGAGGAAGGGCCGCCGGCCTCGATCACGGGGGCCCTCGACGCCCTCGGCGCGGAGCGGATCGATCACGGCGTGCGGTGCCTCGAGGACCCGGCCGTCGTGGCACGGCTGGTGCGGGACCGGATACCACTTACGGTCTGTCCCTTCTCGAATGTGAAGCTGCGGGTGTTCGACCGGCTTGCCGACCACAACCTGCCGCGGCTGCTCGCAGCCGGCCTTCGGGCGAGCCTGCACTCCGACGATCCCGCCTATTTCGGCGGCTCTGTGAACGACAACTACCGCGGCTCGCTCGCCGCCCTGCCGCTCACAGCCGCCGACGCCTACACGCTGCTGCGAAACAGCCTCGAATCGAGCTTTCTCGAGCCGAGCGAGGTGATTCGCCACGTGACCCGGCTCGACGAGGTGTTCGCCGCCGGCTGACTGCGGTCTACCCGCGGCCCGACCCGCGGGTGAGTTGCTCGAGCCGCTCTGCGAACTCGGGCCGCAGGTGGTCCCACTGGAAACGCCACTGCCAATTGCCCCAGGGCCGGCCGGGCACGTTCATCCGGGCCTCCGAACCCAGGCCGAGCACGTCCTGGAGCGGATAGATGGCCGTCTTGGCCGGCGTTCGCAGGGCGAGCTCGATCAGGTTCCACTGGATCTCCGAGCCGTCGCAGCCAAGGGCCGTCCGCACCCGATGCTGCTCGAGGGCGATCTCGGCGGCCGAGCGGGTCGAGTCCTTCCCTGGTTCGCTGTGGTACCAGCCGACGGTCGTGTCGTTGTCGTGGGTGCCGGTGTAGACGGCCGCGTTTTCCGGATACTGCTCGGGTCGCTCGGCCCCAGCCTCGTCGCTGCCGAAGGCAAACTGCAGGATTCGCATGCCCGGAAAACCGAGCTCGTCGCGGAGCTGCTCGACGTCGGGCGTGATCACGCCAAGATCCTCGGCGATGATCGGCTGCGAGCCGAACGCGGCGGCCGCCGCGTCGAAGAGCCGCCGACCCGGTCCGGGAACCCAGCGGCCGCGTTCCGCGGTGGGCTCGGAGGCCGGAATCTCCCAGTAGGCGGCAAACCCGCGGAAGTGATCGATCCGGAGCACGTCCACGAGGGTGAAGACCTGCCGCAGCCGGGAGATCCACCAGGCGTAGCCTTCCGCCTCGTGCACCTCCCAGCGGTAGAGCGGATTGCCCCAGCGCTGGCCGGTCTGCGAGAAGTAATCGGGTGGTACGCCGGCCACGACGGTCGGGCGGCCCGCTGGATCGAGCGCGAAAAGCTCCGGTCGGCACCAGACATCCGCGCTATCGTGGGCGACGAAGATCGGCAGGTCGCCGATGATCGTGATACCCCGCTCGGCGGCTTGCTCCCGCAACCGCCGCCAATGGTCATGGAACAGGAATTGGCCGATGCGGGCATGGGCGATCGGCTCGGCCAGCTCTTTTCTCGCGGCGGCGAGCACGCCCGGCTCACGGCCTGCCACGTCGGCGGGCCAGTCGGTCCAGGCGCGGCCGTCGAAACGGCTCTTGATTGAGACGAAGGCCGCGTAGTCCTCGAGCCACCAGCCGTTTTCATCGACGAACTGAGTGAAGGCCACCTGAAGTTCGGGCGACGCCCGTCGGGAAAAATCCGCGGCCACGTCGTGGAGCAACGCCAGCCGCAGCGGAATCACGTCGCCAAAGGCCACATGGTCGGCGGGGAGCGGCGGGAGGGCATCGAGCCGGCTCGGCTCGACGAGCCCGTCGTCGCGGAGCAGGTCGAATGAGATCAGGAGCGGATTGCCCGCGAAGGTCGAGAGCGTCTGGTAGGGCGAGTCACCGAAGCCGGTCGGCCCCAGCGGCAGCACCTGCCAATGCCGCTGGCTCGTCTGGGCGAGCCAGTCGAGCCAAGTCGAGGCGGCGGGACCGAGTTCACCGATGCCGAATCGACCTGGCAGGGAGGTGGGATGAAGGAGCACGCCGGCGGAACGGCGGGCGAGCGGATCCGGGGCGGGCGTGGTCACGGGGGTGTCTCGGGATGTCGGCGGCGGACGCGATCCGGGGCGGGCGAGAGTGTAGCCGGCGGGGCACGCGGCCGGCGATGGTGGCTCGGTGGCCAGCCCCTTGGCAGGGCCTCGTGTGGGGGGTACTCTCTCGATGGTCCAGCAACGCGGGACGATGTGTCTGTCCCGTTGCCGCGTGTCTTTTCGGAACCGCTACTGCCCGCCCCCGACCTGCGAGATCGACCACGATCCGTCGGCCTTCGTTCGCGCGGCACCTGTTCCTTCGCGGCCCTTGTGGGTCCGCGTCAGCCTGAGTCCGTGAGCGGCCGATTCGTGTCTCTCGCCGGTGGGCGCTGGCCGGAGGTGCTCACATGATGTGCCCGCGGTCTTGTTCCCTGCGATGGATCCTCGCGCTCCTGACCTGTGCCGTGGTTGTTCCGGCTGCGGGCGAGGTAGTCACGCCCGGCATGTCGCTGGCGAGCATCGACTACCTGGGCCAGCCGGCCTTTCGGATCTCGCACCTGCGGCCTGATGGCGGTGGCAGTGGCCTGGTCGTGGCATTGAGCCCGCCCGCCCCCCAGATTCAGGTCACGCCTCTGACCTGGACTCCTGCCTGGCCCACCGCCTGGTACCAGGCCAGCTACGAACTTCCTTTCGATGCTGCGGCCGTCGCGACCATGACGCCCTTCTCCAACAACTGGGGCGATCCAGAGTCGTCGATCACGGTCGATGCCGTCACGACGTTTTACATCGCTTCCTGGGCGGGCAATGACTACGGCTCCGGCCAGCCGATCGTCGGCCCCGATGATTACTACGTCTGGGGCAGTTTCCGGGTCACCAGTGAAGGTGGCGTGTCGAACCTCGCCCTGATCGACAGCGCGATCACCAAGGTGGGCATCTACGTCGGCACCACCGTCGCCGTACCCGAGCCGTCGGCTCATCTGCTCGGGGCTGCTGCCGCCGGTGTGCTGGCTGCCTGGCGGGGGGGTCGCCGGTCGGTCAGGCGCAGGCGATGCCAGGGATGAGTTCGTCGAGCGGTTCGGCCGTCTTCCAGGTGAGGATGCCACGCTGCGTCCAGGTGCGGCGGACGGTGGCGTGAGGCAGGCCAGACCGGTCGGCAAGCCGTCGGTATTCATCCAGGGAGCGGGCCGTCCGGACCGCGGCCAGGGTGGCGGCGACCCGCCGCCCTGCCCCCGCCGGCGGCCACGTGGCTGCCAACGCGATCGCGAGGCCGATCCGACTCCGGATGAGTTCCGACACCACGCCACCCAGGCGGGCGGCACCGGCCATGGACCGGAGCACGGCTTCGGCCTCTGACGCGTCGAGGCGTTGCAGCACGAGCGATCCGACCGCGAGGTCGCACGAGGGACAGCCCTCCGTGCGGATGTCGCGCACGGCGAATTCGACGCATCCGCCCAGCCGATCGCCATAGGTCGCGTTGGCCCGAACGATGGCCCGACGATCACCATCGATGCCCAGCAGTTCGAGAGAGGCCCGATCCCGGAGGCCGTCGCCCGAGGGTGCTCGCGGCCAGCCGCTGAGCCGACGGGCGATCTCCGCCGTGAGTTCCCCCGTGCCACAGCCGACGTGAACGAGTCGCAGCCGCCGGGGTGGGGCGGTGGCGAGAATCTCCTTGATGTCGCCGACGAGGGAGCCAGAGGCTCCCGCGGCACGATCGAGCCTCACACACGCGTCGCGCACCGCGTCAGCCGCATCCTCGGTGAGGTGCGAACGATTCTGGTCGGCGGGCTGCCGAACCGGATCGACCTGCCAGAAACGCACGGCGAGCGTCGCCTCAGGGGCCCGGGGGACAGGGCGTGGTCTGCATGCCACTCTCGTAGCCTACAGGAACGGCCATGTCATGACCGGCCGCGCAGGGCGGGCAGGAGCCATCGGCGAGCGCGGGCACGACACCCCCGGCCATCGGCGACGCAGCCGCGGGGGCATAGGCCGGCGCCGCGGCGCCCGGAGGGCAGGGAGCCGTGACCATTGGGGCGGTCATCGGGGCGCCCGCCGGCGGAGCGGCGACCATCGGTCCCGGAACCGCACCCGCGGGATAGGCCACCGGCTGGGCCGCCATCTGCTGCTGGGGATACACCGGGGGCATCAGCGGCGGCGCGTAGGCGTACTGATTGGACTTGTTGTGGGCACAGCCACAGGCGACCAGCCCGGCAGCGAGCCAGAGATGCTTGAGCACGGAATACGAGCCCTGGGGGCCGCCACCCTGCGAACGGCGAGGAAGGTAGGCCGCCCAGGCCTCCGGCACAACCCCGGCTTCAGGCCGCTAGAGCCCAAGCGAGTTTCGTGTCGCCGGCTCGGGGGCGGCAAAAGTCGGTCGGAAGACCGACTCCTCCGGATCGTCGCGGGCGAGGATACGCCCCTCTGCTCCTCGAGCGTTTGCCGGCCCCCTCGCCTCCCCAGCTCAGCCTGCCAAGTCGTTCCATCCGAGACGCTTTAGGCCGGCTCGAAGAGTGCCAGGCTGGCGGTGAAGCCGTGGAGAAACGTGCGGTTGCCGATCGGGCCGATTTCACCCTGGGCGAAGAACCCGGCCACCGGCAGCGGCCCCAGGCATTCCTGGAGGCAGCGGGCGTCGTGGTGCGGTTGGGCGAAGAGCCGTGAGCCGCGGCCGTTGCAGGTGAAGAGGAGCGCGCCCGCCGGCCGGGTGGCCGCGGGATTGCCGCACAGCATCTCGCGGAGGTCTTCGTCGGCGCTGCTGGCGTCGCGCACGTGAAACTGGACGGTCTGACCGGTGCGGACGAGATCGCCCACCGCGATCACGCCGGCGTCGGGATCCGCTCCGAGCACGTTTCGCACCAGAAAGTCGCCGCGGCGGAAGGTGTCGCGATACTCGCTGGCGGCCCGGCCGACGTGGAGGGAGGTTCTGATCAGTTCCCGGTCCACGGCATCGACGGCCTGAAAGGTCTCCCGCAGCCGTTCGAACGCGGGGCGGCCGCCGAGTTCGACGATCATGTTCTCCTCGGCGCGGGTGATCACCATCGGCCGGCCGACGGGTCGGCAGCCCTGCGACACCACGGGCCGCACCCGCACGCCGCCACCGACCACGACGCCGATCGCGCCCGAGTCGTAGGTTCGGGAACCGACCGCCAGGGTGTTGGAGCCGGGCTCGCTTCCGCCGCTCGCCATCCCGCCGATGATCGGCACCCCGGGGTGCTCCTCCTCGACGCGGCGGACGAAGGCATCCACCGGAAACGAAAACGGATCGGCGATGAGCAGGAGCGTGGCGTTGGGGGGCCATTCGCGCGAGAGTCGCTCAGGCCAGCCGGCGAACATGCCGCCATCGGGCGTCTGGGAATACTCGAGCGAGAAGGGCTCGAGCCAGCCGCCGGGTAGGCTGGCCAGCCAGACCGCCACCACGGGCCCGGATTCATACTCCTCGGCCCCAGCCACGACGCCTTCGGCCGTCGCTCCGAGCACATGCCGCGCCGGGATGAGATCCCCCAACATCTCGAAGGCGGGCCGGATGGCCGAGCCGTAGGCGGCTGAGACGAAGACAAAGGCGAGGTCGGCAGCGATGGGGGCGTCCGTCGCCTCACCCCGGGCAAGGTCAGCCAGGGCGGCGTCGATGGCCGCTCGGAGCGCGACCTCGAGCCGCGGATCGGTGTCGCTGCCGCTGCCACAGCGGATGGCCACAGGGGCCGCGCTCGCCTGCCCTGCCGTCACGTCACGATCTCCGCGAAGGATTCGATGGCCTGGTGGTCATAGAGGCCGCCGGTTTCGCGGTTGCCGGGTCTCACGGCCAGGGCGGTTGCCATGCCGGCGGCCCGGGCTGCGTCGAGTTCAGCTCCGATGTCGCTCACAAACAGAATCTGCCGCGGTTCGAGCCCCATGTCGGCGGCGATCGCGGCGTAGCTGTTCGCCTCCCGCTTGGGGCCGGTCGTGGTGTCGTAATGCCCGCGGAGCCAGGGCGTGAGGTCACCGGCAGCGGTATGGGCGAAAAAGAGTTTCTGGGCCTCGATCGATCCCGACGAGTAGATCCGCACGTCGAGGCCGGAGTCGGCCCACTGGGCCAGGGCCTGGGGCACGTCGTCGAACACGTGGGCCACGATCCGGCCCGACTCGAAGCCACGCCGCCAGATCATGCCCTGCAGCGCTTTGAGCGCCGTGTCCTTCACGTCGCGATTCATCAGATCGATCGCGGCGAGCGCAGCCCGTGTCGGATCGGCGGCGATCTCGGCGGGTGCCAGCGGGCTGCCGGCGGCGGTGGTCACCGCCGCGGCGAGTGCCAGCACGTCCGCGTGCTCGGAGTGGGCCGCCAGGAACGCACCGACGTGCTCCTTGGCATCGGCAAACAACACGTCGTATACGAACGCGATGCTCGACGTGGTTCCCTCCACGTCGAGCAGGATGGCCCGGCCGTCGAAGAGGATCACGAGTGGTTCCTTCCGGCGACGGGCAGCCAGCCGGGGCCGAAACAGAGCGGCTCATAGCCCGCGTGCACGCCTTCGGCGATGTAGTGGGGCGTCCAGCCGGCGGTGTCTTGGAAGAGCCGGATCGCACGGATGCGTCGGTCGCCGCAGAGGTCGAACCAATGACGGGTGCCGAGCGGCACGCTGATCAGGTCGCCGGCCCAGACCTCGATCCCGAATACCGGATTGTCGCCCGGATTGTCGCCCGGGTTGATGTGAAACACGCCCCGGCCCTGGAGGATGAACCGCACCTCGTCTTCGGTGTGGGTGTGTTCGCGGTTGAACTTCGCGAGCATCGCCTCGAGATTCGGGGTGTCGGGATAGACATCGATGACGTCGGCCGTAACGAAGCCCCCCTCCTGCTTGAGTCGGTCGATTTCGGGGGCGTAGGCAGCGAGTATCGTCTCGGCGGGGGCGGCGGGATCGACCCGATCCTCGAGCGGCCAGACGTCGTAGCGGAGACCCGCGGCGTTGAGAAACGCCTTGATCTCGGCAGGGTCGGTGATCCGTCGGTTTTCAGCGGGAACGGTCACGATCGCCACGATGCGCTCCTGAAACGGGGGAAAGGAAAAAATGGGACAGATCGCGATCGGACGCCAGGGCGGATGTCAGGACGCTCCCGATGCGGCCGGCAGGGTCCGGGCCCGCGCTGTGCATTCAAACAGAAACTCGAAGATTTCGATGTGCCGACGAGCTTCGGCCAGGCTCCGGCCCCAGGTGTAGAGGCCATGGCCCGAGATCAGGAAGCCGTGAACGGGAGGACGGCCCGGGGCTGAAAAGTCGAACGCGGCGAACCGGCCGCGGATCTCCTCGGAGAGTCGCGGCATGTCCTGGGTGTTGGCGAAGATCGGTACTTCCTCCGTTGTGTCGTGCGTGGCGATGCCCTCGAGGCCCTTGAGCATCTCGTAGCCTTCGATTCGCAGGCTCCCCGCAGCGAGGTCGGTGCGGGAGAGGAGCGTGCCCCAGATGGAGTGGGTATGGAGCACGGCCCCCGTGGCGGGGACGAGTTGGGCGATCGTGCAGTGGAGAAGCGTTTCCGCCGAACTTCTCCTGTTCGAACCGTCGCAGACATTGCCGTTGGCATCGACGCGGACGAAGTCGTCGCGGCCGAGGGCCGACTTGTCCTTCCCGCTGGCCGTCACGAGGAGTTCCAGCGGATCGCGGGAGATGATCACGCTGTAGTTGCTGCTCGTGCCCAGCGACCAGCCCCGCTGGTGGAATTCGCGGCCGATCTCCCGCAGCTGGTCGATCGGGTCGGCGGCAGGCGGGGTGGTTGGCGGCATGGATGAGAATCTACGCAAGCGGGTCGTGAGGGTGCAACGAGGCGGCTCAGAGGTACGGGCTGAACAGCCGGGCGATGCCGTCCCGCAGCCGCACGGGCAGGCTGCGGGCGTCCACCTCTGCGAGCGTCCGGCGGCTACTGCGGGCGATGACGTCGGCGATCCGCCGGTCGAGGAGGCCGGCCACGTCGCGATCGTAGGTTTCCACGTTGAACTCGAAATTGAGCCGCATCGACCGGTCATCCCAGTTGCCGCTGCCAAACATCGCCCAACTGCCGTCCACAACCATCAGTTTCGTGTGGTCAAACGGCGGCGGGGAGAGCCAGACGTTGCAGCCCCGGCCGAGCACCTGCCAGAGCATCGCCGTGGAAGCCCAGCCGACTAAGGCAAGATTGTTCTGCTGGGGCAACACAAGATCGACCTGAACGCCGCGCATCGCCGCCACGTCGAGCGCCTGGCAGACCGCGTCGTCAGGCAAAAAGTAGGGAGTCATGATCCGGACTGATCGCTGGGCGGAGGCCAGGGCCGCGGCCAGAACCAGTTTGATCCGCCCGATGTCGGGGTCATCCGGGCCGAAGCGAATGCCGCGAGCGAGCGCCTGACCGGCTTGCGCCAAGACCGGCTGCCAGGCGGGGCCGGCAAGCGTCTCCTCGGCCGCGAATGTCCAGTCCTCGGTGAACACCTCGAGGAGATGGGCGACGATTGGCCCTTGGAGTCGGAAGTGAAGGTCGCGAACCGGATGCCTGGGCGCGTGAACGAGCCAGCAACCGTCCCGGATGTTGAGGCCGCCGGTGAATCCGATCCGACCATCGACGACCATGATCTTCCGATGGTTCCGCAGGTTGGCGTACGGAAAATAAATCGGCACGCTGGTGGGAAGGAAGCGTTCCGTCCGCACGCCTCGGGCCGCCAGGAGGCCTGTGATCGGCGGAAACGAATAGCTGCTGCCGATTCCGTCGATCAGCACCCGCACCTGGACGCCGCGGGCCACCGCCCGGCCGAGGGCATCGGCAAACGCCTTTCCCGTGGGGTCGTTGTCGAAGATATAGGAAGCCAGGGCGATGCTCCGCTCCGCTCCCTCGATGGCCGCGAGCATCGCCGGGTAGGCCTCGTCACCTCCGTCAAGCGGGGTGATCGCGTTGCCGTCGAGCAACGGGCGTGAGGTGACGCGGCCCACGAGCGTCGCCAGGGCCCGAAGCGGGGCCTGGTCGGGACCGATTGCCGACCGCATTCGTTCAGCATCGGGGACGGCGGCCCTGGTTTCGAGCGTTGTGCGGACGATCCCGGCGCGGAGTTGGGTGGCCCGGGAGCGGATCCGATTGACACCCAGGAAGAAATAGACCGCGGCTCCGAAGACCGGCGAGAGCCAGATCAGACCGACCCAGCCGATCGTCGAGCGTGTGTCGCGTTTGACGAGGATCGCGTGGGCGGAGGCGAACACCGACAACCCCACGATGCCCCAGGCCAGAAGGTGGGGCCAGAGCGTCAGCCACAGCGACCACACATCCCGGAGTGACTCTTCCATGGAGAGGAGAGGCTAGCAGACGGGCAGAAAAGCTCTGCCAGCACGGCCGGCGGATTCCCTCAAATAGTGAAAACACGGGCTGGCGGCTCGGGTGGACAGGATCGCGAGGCGCCCCCTTTGGCGACAGACCCCCCGCTGGGGGTGGCGCAAATCGCCCCACTACGTGCCCCGGGCCCGGCTCCCGGTTTTGCTGGGGCATGAAATAAACAGTTCTTTTCGCGGGAGAAATCATTTTTTCAAGAAAAAACTCAAGTTCGAAAGGTTCTGGCACGGGGATTGCATCTTCTTTCTGGCGTCGAGGCAGTCAGGAACGGCTGGTTCGGCAGAGGTTCCAAACTTCCTCTGACCAACCGTTCGCGTCGACAGGCATTCGTAACAAGGAGATCAACCATGAAGAATCTGCTTTCCACGACAGGCTGGACCAGTCTCGTCGCCTTCGCCCTTTCCACCGCTGCTGTTGCCTCGGAGCAGAATTTCACGCTCCTCGAGACCGCCAATTGGGAATCGTTCGTCGACGGTCACCAGGCCGCCACGCTTGCGTGGTCCGGTGAGGACGAAATGCTCGTCGCTACCGAAGGCATGCTCGGCGACGCCCGCCAGATCGCCCAGTCCGACGAAGGGATCAACGTTGAGATCGTGACCGCCCTGCCCGCTCCGGAGCCGCCGGCCCTCGTGCTCGCCGGGATGGCGTTTGGTGGTGTTCTCTGCGGGCGGTCGCTGTTCGTGCGGCGTCGGAAGCAGGCCTGATCCGATCCGGCCGGGTCCGACGATCGGACTCGGCTCAACCAACCCTCATCATCCACAGTCTTTGAAAGCCTCCTCTGCGGGGAAAAATATCATGGTGACCAAGACCAAACTCGACCTCTTCGATGATGTGATCAAGAGTCGCACCCCGAGCGCGGTTGTCGTCGACCCCGAATTCGACGCGTACAGGGATCTCGCTGCAAGTGCCCGCCAGGGCCGGCTCGATCTCCACTTCCGGTCGTGTGGGGCGGCGGCGATGAAACTCGCCCGCCATCTCGAGGTCGATGCGTGGCTCGTCGCGTCCGAACTGGACGACATGTCGGGGCACGACTTTGTCGAACTGCTCGCGACGGTTCGCGGGGCGTCGAAGGTTGCGATCGTCGACACCAGTGGGGCGGGATCGCGTCAGCGGATGATCGCCGAGCAGGCGGCCACCGAAGTGGGAGTCGATGCGGTGCTGTCCCAGCCCATCAGTTGGGCCGACCTGGAAGAACTTCTCGAACTGACTGTCGAGGAGCGAGGCCAGCGGCTCAAGGCCCGCGGAATCGTGGGCTCGTGGGCGGCTTTGCCGGTCAGTGTCGGTGCGGCCGTCGTCGCGATGGCTGTCCTGATGATCGGCTGAGAGGGGCTCCAAAGCCCTGCCTCATCAAATCTGACGACCGTCGGCCCGACCCGTGCGAATGCCCGCGGGTCGGGCCGATGTCTTTTTTGGCGGCCGCGGATCGTGAGTTCCGCCGTCGTCACCAGACGTTGGAAACGTAATCCCCGCCGCGACATCGCTTGAGGTGTCCGAGCGCCGCACACTGCCCCGTGGTCTCCAGGGCATCGCGGTAGACGGGGTCGTGGAAGCCCTCGATGTCGATGCTGCCCCGCCAGCCGCACAGCCGCAGTGTGCTGATCAGGTCAGTCCAGTTGGTGTCGCCGAACCCGGGCAGGCGATGGTGCAGGTAGGGCACGCCGCCGCGGATGCCATGCCGCTTGATGACGTCCCAGAGAATAGTGGCGTCCTTGCCATGAATGTGCCAGATCCGGTGGGCATACTGACGGAGTTGAGGCAACGGCTCGACGAAACTCGCGAGCTGATGACAGGGCTCCCACTCGAGCCCCAGCGCGGGACTCTCCACCGCGGCAAACATCGCGTCCCAGGCCTGCGGCGCGTGCGCGATGTTCCAATCGCCGCTTTCCCACGTGCCCCGCTTCTCGCAGTTCTCGAAGGCCAGTCGCACGCCGCGATCCTCAGCCCGGCGGGACAGCGGACCGAAAACGGCGGCAAAGCGGGGATATGACTCGGGCACGGGCCGGCCTGGGATCCGGCCGGCGAAGCCCGCGACGAGATCGGTGCCGAACGTCGCGGCCGCATCGATGAGTCGCTCCCAGTCACGCTCGCATTCGGGGCTCGTGAGCGGATTCCCGTACGCGGCGAGCCCACTGATCCGACGGGGCAGGCCGTCGGCAGGCACGTGGTCGTCGAGGATCCTGCGGATGCGAGTGGCCAGCCCTGCAAGGTCGACGGTGCCGATCGAGCGGCCGAAGGAAATCTGGAAGGTCTCGAAGCCGAGCGGCAGGAGCTGCTCGATCACATCGGGCGTGCGGTCGTGGGCCGGCACGAGCGTGCCGAGGCGGATGTCATCGGGGGCGTTCATGGAGCGGATTGTAGCCCACCCCCCGGGCTATCCAGATTGGGCCCGCCGAACCACGACTCCGCCGAGCACGGCTACAATCGTCGTGCTCGAGCAGGAATGCCGCACGAGCGAGGGCCCGACCTGCATGCGGTTGTTGAGCTGGAATATCCACAAAGGCATCGGCGGTCGTGACCGTCGGTACGCGCTCGGACGGATCATCGACTGCGTCGAGGCCGAGAATCCCGACCTCATCTGCCTGCAGGAAGTCGATCGGCTGGTCCACCGGAGCCGTCACGACGACCAGCCCCGGCTGCTTTCCCGATATTTCCGGTGCCACTCCGTCTTCCAGCCCAACGTCCACGTCGGCAGCGGCACGTACGGCAACCTCGTGCTCTCCCGGTGGCCCGTCGTCAGTCGGCACCGGATTTCGCTGCGGCAGGGCGCACGCAAGCCCCGGGGCGCCCAATTGCTCCTCGTCGAATCGCCCGAGGGCCTGCTCCATCTGGTTCACACCCATCTCGGCCTGGCCGAGCGAGAGCGGCGGTGGCAGGTGGGGCGGATGCTCGGCCACTATCTTTTCCGCTCGGCCGATCCCCATCCCACACTCATCGTTGGCGATTTCAATGATTGGCGGAACGTCCTCGACCGCGACGCGTTCGCTGCCGAGGGCTTCCGCCAGATCACGACGCCTCTCTCGCGGTTCCGGACCTTTCCCGCCTGGATGCCGATGGGAGCCCTCGACAAGGCGTTCGTCCGGGGCAGCGTTGAGGTGCGGACCGCGCGGGTGGTTCGCACGAGCCTGGCCAAGACTGCCAGCGACCATCTTCCCTTCGTGATCGACTTTCACCTGGGGACGGAACAGTAGCCATCCGAGGTTCGCCGACCCCCTCGCCTCGCGTTCAACGTGGTGTATCGGCTCGGGGGCGGCAAAAGTCGCGTCGCGGGCGAGGATACGCCCCGATTGCTCCGCGAGCGTTCGCCGACCCCCTCGCCTCCGACGTTCGTTTTGCGAAGCCGCCCTGCCATCGAGCGAGCTGCAATCGAGCCTACGCAGGGGGCTCATCTGCCGCGAACCAGGCGGCGGCCGCGGCGGTCGTGGCAGCGATGTCGGCGTCGGTGTGGGCGGCTGAGATGAACAGCGCCTCGTATTGGCTGCAGGGCAGGTAGATGCCGCGATCGATCATGCCCCAGAAGAAGGCGGCGTAGCGGGCCTTGTCGCTCTGCGCGGCCGTCTGCCAGCCTGTGACGGGGATCGGCTCGGAGCCGTGCTGAAAGAACATCGTCAACATGCTGCCGGTTCGCGCAAGCCAGACGGTCGCGCCCGCCGCTGCGGCAGCGGTGCGGAAGCCCGCTTCGAGGGCGGCGCCGTGTCGCTCGAGCCGCTCATAGGGTGGATGGTCGCGGAGTTCCTCGAGCGTGGCGGTGCCGGCCGCCACCGCCAGCGGGTTTCCGGCGAGCGTGCCGGCCTGAAAGACCTTGCCGGCAGGCAGCACGTGGTCCATTACGTCGGCCCGCCCGCCATAGGCCGCCAGGGGCAAGCCGCCACCCACGATTTTGCCGAGGATCGTGACGTCGGGAGTCACGCCCAGGAGCGCCTGGGCTCCACCGAGCGCGAGCCGAAAGCCGGTCATCACCTCGTCGAACACGAGCAAGGCCCCATGCTGCTGTGTCACGCGGCGGGCGGTCGCCAGGAACTCCGCCGTGGGCTTGACGAGTCCCATGTTGCCGACCGTCGGTTCGAGCAGCACCGCGGCGATCGTGTCGCCTGTCGCGCGAAAGGCGGCCTCGAGCGGCTCGGGCTCGTTGTATTCGAGCACCATCGTGTCCTTGGCCGTGCCCGCGGTCACGCCGGGCGAATCGGGCACTCCCAGCGTGGCGGCCGACGACCCAGCGGCCACCAGCAAGCTGTCGCCGTGGCCATGGTAGTTGCCGGCAAATTTCACGATCTTGTCGCGGCCGGTAAAACCCCGCGCTAGCCGCACGGCGCTCATGGCCGCCTCGGTGCCGGAACTCGTCAGCCTGACCTTCTCGATCGACGGCACGGCATTGATGATGAGTTCTGCCAGGCCGGTCTCTGCCTCCGTCGGCGCTCCATAACTCGTGCCGCGGGAGAGCGCAGCTTCAATGGCTGCGACGACCCGCGGATGTCGGTGGCCGAGGATCATCGGGCCCCACGAACCGATGTAGTCGAGGTAGCGGTTGCCGTCGATGTCGGTGAGCCACTGCCCAGCCGCTTCACGAAAGAAGATCGGTTCGCCTCCGACGCCGCCGAAGGCCCGGGCTGGTGAATTCACGCCGCCGGGAATGGCCTGCCGAGCCCGGGCAAAGGCTGCCTGGCTGCGAGTGCGACGAGCGGCGGTTGTGGCGGACGGAAGACCGGCGTGCATGGTGGCGTCTCGAGGAGGGATGCGAAATGCGGTTCACGAGCCTGGGCCGCAGTCAGGGGGCCGGCGGTGCGAGGAGTCGCCGTGCCTCCGCCACGGGCTCGGCCATATGGGGCCGGGAAGCATAGATCTCGATCAGCCCTTCGAGGAGATCGCGACGCCGGCCGAGAAGCGCGGCCCGCTCGGCTGCCGGGGCGGCGGTCGCGGCGTCAGCCAATTCGGCAGCCTCGGCGAGCGTGGCGGTGGCGCGGTCGCGATCCTCGGCCCGCTCGCGGTCTGCCAGCGGGCCAAGCCGGTCGATCTGCTTACGGATGAGCGCGAGCCAGAGGTCGGCCTCTTCGGCCTCGTCGGCGAGTGAACCATTCCCCGCGTTTCGATCCGGGTTGTGCAGGGCCAGCATCGCTTCGAGCGCGGCCCGACAGGCGAGCGGACTCTCCGCCTCGCGGGCCATCGCTGCCCGGTAGTCACGCTCGACCTGGGTGAGTTCAGTGTCGCTCCGCGGCCGCCGGCGGGTGCGACGCTCCAGGGCCTCGACGGCAAGGGTGTGGTCGAGGTCCCGCACCCCTTCGGCCCGCGGATCGGCCGGGAACCGGGTCAGGAAAAGGTCGATCAGGTGCCGGGCGTCGCGTAGATCGGCGTCGGGGGCGTCTGCGACGGCCCTGATTCGAGCATGGAGTTCATCCGAGGTGGCAGGGCGGAGGAGCACGTAGCCGCCGGCCAGCACCGCCGCGAGCAAGGCCGAGGCGAGCCCGAAGCCCGCGACCGTCTCGCGGCGCGCCGTTCGCGTGGCGTCTTCTCGCGCCCGGCGATGGAGCTCCTCGAGGGTCGTGAAGCGGGTGCCGGCCGCACGCTCCGGGCGGGTGTCGATGACGTCGGCGGCGGTCCGCCGGTGCACGAGCGAGCCGGCAGCCGCGGCTGTCGGCGGCACCGTGGCGGGGCGATCGCCCGGCCCACTGGAATCTCGGGTCTCTCCCAGCGGAACCCGGCCACCACCGTCAACCGTCGCGGCCAGAAGGTCGACGTCGCGGTCGCTCGCGGGCTGCTGCCGGAGCGGCTGGGTTGGCCGAGGGGGGCGGTCGGTGGCCGTGTTTCCTGCCGATCCGGACTCGGCCGCTTCCCCGGCGTGATCGCTCACTGCCGGAGGTGGTGCCTCTCCGATGGCTGCGAGCATCCGCCCGACGGCCAAGGCGCTGGCGGGCCGACCGGCCGGATGTTTGGCCAGCAGTTTCTCCACCAGCAGGTCGAGTTGCTCAGGCACGTCGGGCACGAACGACGAGACCCGCGGCGGCGTCTCCCGCCGCTGGCGTCGTAACACACTCGCCATATCGGCGCCTGTGAACGGGGGCCTGCCGACCAGCATCGCATACATCACGAGGCCCAAGGCGTAGAGGTCGACGCGTTGATCGACCGGCTCGCCAGCCGCCTGCTCCGGCGCCATGTATTCTGCCGTGCCCACGACGGTGCCAGCCTGCGTCTGGCCCGATTCGCCGAACAGTCGCGCGATTCCGAAATCGGCGAGTTTCACCCCAGCCTCCGGCCCGGCATCGTCGGGAAACAGGAGATTGGCCGGTTTGAGGTCGCGGTGCACGATGCCATGATCGTGGGCCGCCTTGAGGGCTCGGGTCACCTGCAAGGCGGTGGCCACCGTCTCCTGCCAGGAGAACCTGCGGCCGGCACGGAGGAGTTCCTCCAGGCTCTTGCCCCGCACCAACTCCATCGCGAAGAAGGGTTGGTCATCTTCTTCGCCAAACGCCAGAAGCCGCACGATTCCCGGATGGCGGAGTTCCTTGAGGGCCGCGATTTCGGCGTCGAACCGCCGCCGGCTTCCTGCCTGGTCCCTCACGTGTCCGCGGAGCGTCTTGACGGCTACGAACGCGCCGTGCGGGTCCACCGCTTCATACACGGTGCCCATGCCACCCCGGCCCAGCCGGCCCCGAATCGTGTACGGTCCCAGCCGCGACGGATCCATGGGGATAGT
The DNA here is from genome assembly GCA_945891385.1 of Candidatus Kuenenia stuttgartensis. Classification (GTDB taxonomy): domain Bacteria; phylum Planctomycetota; class Planctomycetia; order Pirellulales; family UBA1268; genus QWPN01. The sequence continues at coordinate 74,781 of CAMDDJ010000007.1, forward strand.
GTAGCCAGGGCTCGAGGAATCATGTTCAGCGGCGGAGGAGGCCGCGACCGGGTATCCTCTCGCGGGCGAATTTCCGGCATCCCCGCCCGCTGTCCCTCACGCCTGCCATGACTTCCACGGTTCCGCCTCACACGGGCGACACGCTCCTGCTCCCGGCCGACACCAACCAGGCCCTCGGGCTGGCCCGCTATGCGATCGGGTTTCTGCACCGGCCGCAGCCAATCGCATCCGCCACGCTCGACCTGCTCGAGCGGTTCCACCTCGACAGCGTGGGCTGCGGGATCTCGGCCTTGGCCGCGGCAACGAACGCCCCCACGGTGCTCCGGCGAGAGGCGCTCGGCATGGCGCCGGCGGCCGGATCGCCGGGTGCCGTCTGTTTCGGTTCGGCCCGCCGCTGCCTCACCGAGCGGGCTGTGGCGGCCAATGCGTCGGCGGTGCGGGAATGGGATTCCAACGGCACCAACTTCGGGCACGATGCCGTTCGCGGCCGTACCGCGGGCGAATTCGGCCACAACGATTTCTACCCCGTGGCGATCGCTGCGGCCACGGAAGCAGGACTCGACGGCGACGCCACCCTCCGCGTGATGCTCCTGATCGACGAGATTCGTGGCCGGCTGGCCGAGGTGTTTGCCCTGCGGCGGTACGCGATCGATCACGTCCATCACGGCACGGTCGCCTGTGCTGCGGCCTTCACGGCGGCGCTGGGCGGCACCGCTGAGCAGGTCGAGTCGGCCATCGGTATGGCGGTGGCCCACTACGTGCCGTTTCGGGCGATCCGGGCGGGCCACCAGCTCTCCGATAGCAAGGGCGCCTCGGCCGCACTGGCGGCCGAGGCGGCGGTGATGTGCGGCCGCCGAGCCCTAGCCGGGTTCATCGGACCCCGCGACGTATTTCGCAACCCGCTGGCGATCTATCGGCTCAACGAACCGTGCCGTGACGACCGGAGCCCGTTCGATCTCGAACTCGGCCTCGGCGGCGACGCCTTCGCGATCCATGCGATGCACTTCAAGCTCGGGCTCTATGAGCATCAGTCGGCCGGAGCCCTCCAATCACTCGTCGATCTCTTCGCCCGGGAGCCGGCCCTCGCGACTGCGATCCCAGGGATCAGGCGGATCGTCGTGCGGATCTACGAGCCCGCCTACTCGATCATCGCCGACCCGGCGAAACGCACCCCGCAGACGCGGCAGTCGGCCGACCATTCCCTGCCCTTCATCCTGGCCCGCACGCTCCAGAAGGCGGCGGCCCGGGGTGGTTTGGAGCCGCCAGGGTGGCCCGAGCTGATGCTCTTGCCTGACGATTATTCAGACGCCGCGATCCGTGATCCTGCGATTGCGGCCCTGATCGAGCGGATCGTGATCGAGCACGGCGGCGCTGCCTACGACTCCCTCTACCCCGACGGCATTCCAACGAGCGTGGTGATCGAGCACGAAACGCTCGGCCGGCTTGACGGCGGGCTCGTGCGGCATCCACTCGGGCACGCGCGGTCGGATACCGCGGGCACAGCCGCGGTGGTCGATCTGAAGTTCGATCGGCTGGTGGCGGGGGCGGTCGACTCGGCGGACGCGATTCGCCGGCGGGTGCGGCTGGCGGGCAAGACCTCGGCAGAAGTGGCGGAGATGTATGCGTTTTCGATTCACGGGTGTGATCCCGGTTGACAAGCCGACCGGCGTCACGTCGCGGCGGGTGGTCGACGTGATCGCCCGGGCGATCGGCATGTCGGCCGTCGGCCATGCCGGCACGCTCGACCCCCTCGCTGCCGGCGTGGTCGTGGTCTGCGTCGGCCATGCCACAAAACTCGTCGACTATCTCCATCAACAGCCCAAGCGATACGAGGCCGTCTTTCGCCTGGGGTGCCACAGTCCCTCCGACGATCTGGAGACGCCGGTCGAGGAAGACGAGAACCCGCCCCAGCCGTCTCGGAACGACCTCGACGCTGCCCTGCCCGCCTTTCGGGGTGAGATCCTCCAGCGGCCCTGCGATTACTCCGCGGTGCACGTCGACGGCAAGCGGGCCTACCGCCTGGCCCGCAAGGGGCGAAGCATGGAACTCGCCGCCAAGGCCGTGCGGATTGATCG
>CAMDDJ010000008.1 GCA_945891385.1 Candidatus Kuenenia stuttgartensis
GGCGGGGCGTCGGCCGGCAGGCTGCAATCCACCGGCTCGACCGCCCGGCCGATGGACTCCATGATCGGCGCCAGGTGCACGCAGTCGGGGGCCACCTCCAGCGTGGGATCGCACGTGGCCTGCACGGCGGCGTTCACCGCGCCGCAGCGAGTGTGGCCGAGCACCACCACCAGCTTCGCGCCAGCCACGGCGCAGGCGAACTCCATGCTCCCGAGCACCTCGATCGTCGCCACGTTGCCGGCCACCCGCACGCTGAAAATATCGCCCAATCCCATGTCGAAGAGCAGTTCCGCGGGTGAGCGGGAGTCGATGCAGGAGAGCACGACGGCGATCGGATGCTGTCCCACCGCAGTGGCCACAACCTGCCGCCCCAGGTCGCGCTTGATCTGCTTGCCGGTGCGAAACCGCTCGTTGCCCGCCCGCAGGTACTCGAAGGCCCGCTCCGGAGTGAGATCCTGCTGGAGCTCCCGGCTCGAGAAATCGATGAACTTGATGTCGTCCTCGATCTCATACTTGGGTCGGAAGCCCTTGGTGCTGATCTGGACACCTCGGGCAGGGCCGATCGAGTCGCGGTATTCTCGGACGGTCTCCAGGATGTCGGGATCGATGTAGACCGAGTTCGTGGCGTCGAGCAGAACATGCCGGCCCCGGGGCATCCCGTCGAGCACCCGGCGAAGCTCGGAGCGGTTTAGGAAGCTCACCTGATTGGCCAGTTCCACCCGGGTGACGTCGCCGGCCAGGTGGTGCTCCACCACCAGCCGCATCGGCCGCCGCTGGTTGCTCCAGAGGATGAAGCCGAGGCTCACGATCAGGCCGATGACGATCCCCTGGAGCGGGTCGGTGAACACGATCGCCACGAGCGTGATCAGATACGGAATGAACTGATAGCGGCCGGCCCGCAGCATCTCGGAGAACACCGCCGGGCTGGCCAACCGCAGGCCGGTGGCGATCAGGATCGCCGCCAGGCAGGCGAGTGGAATCTGGTTGATCAGGCGGGGAAAGAGCACGAGGGCGGCCGCAAGCAGCAGGCCGTGCACGATCGCTGCCCGCTTGCTGCGGGCGCCGGCATCGATGTTCACGCTCGACCGCACGATCTCGCAGGTCAGTGGCAGCCCGCCCAGCAGCCCCGACACGATATTGCCCACGCCCTGGGCGATCAGCTCGCGGTTCGGCGGCGTGGTGCGGCGAAGGTGGTCGAGTCGATCGACCGCCTCGGCCGTCAACAGAGCCTGAAGGGAAGCCACCAGCGCGATCGTGACTGCCGCGGAGTAGATCGTGGGATTGCCGAACTGGGAAAAGTCGGGCGTATGGAGGAAGGCCAGGATGCCACGAAAGGTCTCGGCGACCGGCAGTTGCACGCGGTGCGACGGCTCGATCGCCCAGGGGGCTCCGAGCGACTGCAGCACCATCACGGCAGCCACGCCCAGCCCGACCACGGCCAACGGCGCCGGAATCCCCGAAGCCCGGGCGATCCGCAGGCGGCTCCATCCCCAGATCAAGGCCAGCGACATGAGCCCGACCACGATCGCCCCGGGATGCAGGTCGCCGAGCAGTTCGAGGAGTTCTGAGAAGGTGTTCTCCCGGTCGGGCTGGAAGAACGACATCTCTCCTTCGTAGTCGGTATCGTGGCCGAAGAGGTGGGGAATCTGCTTGAGGATCAGGATCACGCCGATCGCCGAGAGCAGCCCGCGGACCACGCTGGTGGGCACGAACGACTTGACGAAGCCTCCTTGCGCGAGCCCCAGCACGATCTGGATCATGCCGGCGGCCACCACCGCAAGCAGCAGCGCCTCGAACGAGCCGAGGGCGGCGATCTCAATCGCGACGACGGCCGTCAGCCCAGCGGCCGGTCCCGAGATCATCACCTGAGCGCCGCTCAGCCAGCCCACGACCAGGCCGGCCACGATGCCGGCGATCACCCCTGCGATCGGCTGGGCGTTGGAGGCCAGCGCGATGCCGAGGCAGAGCGGCAGCGACACGAGAAACGTGACCAGCCCCGCCATCAGGTCGGCCGGAAGGTGGCGGGGGTCGAATGGGGAGCGGGCGGCGATGCCAGCGTCAGAGGCGATGGGTCTCATAAAAATGGATCCGAAGCAGCCGCGGGATGGAACGATGGAGCCGGCCTGGGCGGAAAACCGAAGCCTGCGGAAACGAACCCTTCCACGAGACGGACCGCGAAGACAGCTCCGCTCCGGCAGCCCCTCACGTCCGCCGACGGGCCGCTTTCTTCCGAGGCGGAGCCTTTCGAGGCGTGGCCCGTCCCTGATCCCGGCCGTCCACCAGAACCTGGATCGAGCCGTCCTCTACGCGGTAGAGCCAGCCGTGAATCCGCGGGAGCGTTCCCTTGGCGTGCATGTTGCGAATCAAGGCGAGGTTTTTGAGGTGCTTGATCTGGAGTTTGACATTCTCCTCGGTCAGCACGGCGAGCTTCTGCTCGCGGTTGAGTTTTCGCTCCTTGGCGATCCGATTGGCGGCCTCCTTGGCTCCGGTGGCGATGCAGAGCCAGTCGGCGATGTAGTTTTCATGCACGCCGTCTTCGATGGCGGCGATCCCACCGCAGCGGGTGTGGCCACAGACGATGATGTCTTCGATCTTGAGGTGCACCACGCCGTATTCGAGGATCGCCGAGATGTTCACGTCGTTGAAGGCGACGATGTTGGCGACGTTCCGGTGCACGAACATCGTGCCCGGCTTGGAGCCGGTCATCTGATGCTCGCTCACGCGGGAGTCAGAGCATCCGATCCAGAGCACCTTCGGAGTCTGCTTGGCGGCAATCGTGTGGTAGTAGTGCTCGTTGGGGGCGAATTCGCCCGATACAAACTGCTCGTTCCCGGCAATCAACTCGTCGATCACGCTTGCCATCGAGCACGTCTCCCTAAGGATGTGAATTGCATCAGATGATACCCACAAGGTCACCGACCGTGCGATGAGCCTCGATCGGATGCCGCAGGGGCACATTCGTCTGCACGCGATAGTGGTTTTGCCGGCCGACCCGCTCCCGCTCGATCACCCCCGCCTCCTCGAGGTCGGCGATGATCCGTTGCACCGCCCGCTCCGTGATCCCAACCCGCGAGGCCACAGCCCGGAGCACGAGTGAGGGATTCTGGGCCAGCACGATCAACACGTGGGAGTGGTTCGTGAGGAAGGTCCAGCGGGCCGCGGGGGCTGAGGGAAGGGTCGCTGGCAGCCGGCGGCGGGGCAGGCCGACGGCGGACCGAGGGGCGGAGCGAGCGGCCGAGGGACGGCGGAGCTTCTTGGCCATACGGGGGAACTTCCTGACGGGCCGACCGGGCCCTCAGGCGCAGGCTTCGACCCGGAAAGAAAGCATAGCACAGCCCTGGGAAGCCGCCGGCAGGGCGGGAGGCCGCCGCCGCTGCGGCTCAAGACCGCAGGCCATACAGCCGACAACCTTTTCACGCTCTGCTATTGACGAACTGCGTGTCGTGTTTTACGATTCGTGCTTAGATGGTCGGCCCAGTCCCCGTAGCCCACCCAGCCCGGAGTCCGCCATGCTCGTCACCGCCCTCGTGCTCCTGGCCGCGGCCCCGCCGCTCGCCCTGCTGGCCGTTGCCGCCGTGCCCACCTCTTTCGCCAACCGTCATCCGGTCGGCTTTCGTACCGCCGTCACGAGCCTCGCCGCGGCCACCCTGGGGGCGGCGATCGCCGCGGCAGCCCTGCTGCCGTTCACCGGCCCGGTCGACCGGGCCATCCTGTCCGCCCCGGCCCCCCTGCCCTTCAACCTCGGGATCTACTTTGACCCCCTATCGGCGGTGATGAATCTGCTCATTGCCACGGTTGGGCTCGTGATCGCCCGATTCTCGATCCGGGGACTCGACGGGGAACCGGGCCAGGGCCGATTCTTCAAGTGGCTGGGCTTCACGATCGGCAGCGTGCTCGCGCTGGTCGTGGCCCGCAACCTCCTGATGCTCACCGCCGCCTGGATGCTGACGAGCCTGGGGTTGCACCAACTCCTGCTTCAATACTCCGACCGCCCCTGGGCCGTGTGGGCGGCCCGGAAGAAGTTTCTGATCAGTCGCATCGGCGATCTGTTTCTGATCGCGGCGGTCGGCCTCACCCTCTGGTGCTTCGGTACCGCCGACTATTCGGCCATCTTCAGCCGGGCGGAGGCGCTGGCTGCCGACGGCAGCCTCGGCTGGTGGGGCACGGCCCTCGGCCTCTGTTTCGTGCTCGGGGCGATGACAAAGTCGGCCCAGGTGCCCTTCCACAGCTGGCTGCCCGACACGATGGAGGCCCCGACGCCCGTCTCGGCCCTGATGCACGCGGGAATCATCAATGCCGGTGGCTTCCTTGTGATCCGGCTGAGCCCGCTGGTGTCGCTCTCCCACTTGTCTCTCGACATTCTTGCGGCGGTGGGAGCGGCCACGGCCCTGTTCGGCGGGCTCGTGATGCTCACCCAGACGAGCATCAAGCGGGCTTTGGCGTTTTCCACGATCGCGCAGATGGGCTTCATGATGCTCCAGTGTGGCCTCGGCGCGTTCTCAGCCGCCCTGCTCCACATCGTGGCCCATTCCGCCTACAAGGCCCACGCCTTCCTGGCGTCGGGCAGCGTGCTCGACGCAGCGGCCCGGCTGAAGACCGACGCCCAGCCTGCAGTCCGGGGCGGACTGGCCCTGGCGTTGCTGCCGGTCGCGGGGCTCGTGGCCGCGGCGATCTGCCTCGTGGCCTTTGCCCTGGCGGGCATCGACCCCGCCCGGAAGCCGGGCATGGTCGTGCTCGGTCCGGTGCTGACGATGGCCCTGGCCACGCTCCTGTGGCAGGGATTTGTCAGCGGGCGAATCCGGATTGCCGCGGGTAGTCTCGTCGCGGCGGCAGGCGTGGCGGTCGCCTATGTGCTCGGCGTGGCTGGCTTCGACTCGCTGCTGGCCGCGTCGAGCGTGGCCCGGTCGCTCCCCCCGGCGTCGACCATCGATCTGCTCGTGGCGGGGCTTGTGGTGGTGGGCTTCCTCGCGGTGTTCGCGATTCAGGCGGCGAGCCAGGTTGTGACGCGGCTGCCCGCCATCCGGGCGCTCCATGTCCATGCAGCCAACGGCTTCTACCTCGATGTCCCGGCCCGGCAGGTGACCGCCCGCGTCTGGGGGCTCACCACGCCAGTGCCCTGACGTCGCAGCGTTCGCCACACCCAACCCTGATCATCCGCTCGGCCCGAGGAGTTCCTGCCATGTCTTCCCACGCACCCGGTCCCGCGATCGCATCGCCCACGGCCCTGCGGCATCCCGTCGCCACGCCCGCCCAGCTGGAGCAGGTCACCGCCGCGATCAATTCCGTCACAGAATTGATTCCGCCGCTCTGGCCGCTCGAGGACTACGTGGCCGTGAATCCCTTCCTCGGGCTCGCACCGCGGCGGTTTCTCGACGCTCGCCAACTGCTGCGGGATGTTCGCGACTGCGAGCTTCTGCTTCCCGCTACCCACTACCACGACCTGTTCGACCGAGGCGAGATCACGGCGGCCGACGTGGAGCGGGCGCTGCGGCAGTGCGTCGAGGCCTATCCCGAACTCTACGCCGGGTCGCGGCCGCAGACGTTCGTGCACCGGCTCGTCGAGGCAGCGGTGGCCGAGCGGATGCGGGGACCGGCCGGAGCCGGCAAGGCATCCGAGCGGCGGTACCACACGGTCAGCGAGGCGGTGGACCGGCAGCTCGGCAGCAGCTGGTCGAGCCATGTGATCACCGACATCTCGCGGCACTGCGGCCTCCACTACGACCGGGGCCAGGCCGCCTGGGCCAGCCCCTGGAAGCATCTGCCGCTCTACGAGGCCTGGCGGGAGGCGTTTCGGATCAGCCGGCGGATGGACATGCTGGGCCTGAAGGGCTTTCGGCAGTTCGTGGCCGGGCTGCCCGCGGAGCCCGATCAGGCGGTGGCCTCGCTTTTGGGCCGGCTGGCCGTGCCGGCCGGCCATCAGCGGCCGTTCCTGTTCTGCGAACTCTCGTCGGTGGCCGGTTGGGCCTCGTTCCTGCGGTATCGGCTCTGGCATGCCACGCTCACCGACGGCTCCACGATCGACGAGCATCTCGTGGGGCTGATGGCAATCCGGCTGGCCTACGATGCGGCGCTCGCAGCCACCTACCCCGACGTGGTCGCCGCGAAGGGCAGTCTCTATCCGGCGGATGGTCCAGCGGCGGGCGAAGTCGAGCCTTCCGCGGCGGTGCTGGCTCGGTATCTGTTTCAGGTGGCGGCGGAGGTGGCCTACCGGCGCCGGCTCTGCCGCGGGCTCGTGGACGGTGGCAGTGCCGGGCCGGCGGATTCCGCCCATCAGACGATCTCAACCTCAACACCCGCGGCAGGTAGTGCCAGGGGGGCTCCGGCGGTGGCCGGCGAGCAGGATGCTGCCGGCCCCGCCCTCCCCCAACCCGCCGCCACGAAGACGCTCCAGATGGTGTTCTGCATCGACGTGCGGTCGGAGGTGTTTCGGCGGAAGCTCGAGGCGGTCAGTGACGAGATCGAGACCTTCGGCTTCGCCGGCTTCTTCGGGATGCCGCTGGAGTTCGTGCCGCTCGGCGCGGCCCACGGGCCGGCCCAGTGTCCGGTCTTGCTGGCCCCGGGGTTTCGGGTGGCCGAACAGGTGGGCAGCAACTCCGCCGCCACGGCCAAGGCGGCCGCAGCCCGCCGGGTCGAGCGGCTCGGCCGCAAGGTGTGGAAGAGTTTCCAGACATCGGCCACGAGCTGCTTCTCGTTCGTCGAGACGCTCGGCCTGGCCTATCTGCCCAAGCTCATCACCGACTCGCTCGGCTGGACGCGGCCAGTGCGGTCAGCCGCTGCCGACGGCGTGCCGGCGCGGCTGCGAAGCGCCGTGGGGCCCGACGTGCATGCGGCGGGCCTCGATGGAGTGACCTTCGAAAAGCGGCTCGACCTCGCCACGGGGATGCTCCGTAACCTCGGCCTGGTCGAAGACTTCGCTCGGATCGTGGCGATCTGCGGCCATGCCTCGGCGATGGTCAACAACCCTTATCGCGCCGGTTACGACTGCGGTGCCTGCGGCGGCCACTCGGGGGAGCCGAATGCCAGGGTGGCTGCGGCAATCCTCAACGACAAGGCCGTGCGGCAGGGGCTGGCCGAGCGGGGCATCGTGATTCCGGCCGACACCTGGTTCGTGCCGGCGGTGCATGTGACCACGACCGACGAGATCTGGTTCCTCGATGCGGCAGGGATGCCCGAGGCACACGCAGCGACCTTTCCGATCGTGGAGCGGTGGATGGCCGCCGCCGGCGCCGCAACCCGCCAGGAGCGAAGCCGCCGGCTGGGGCCCCAGGTGCCGGGCCTCGAGTCGATCGATTCGATGACGGCGGCGAACGTGACGGCGCTCGCCGAGGCCGACGTGCTGCGGCGGAGCCACGACTGGTCGGAGGTACGGCCCGAGTGGGGACTGGCGGGCAACGCCGCCTTCATCATCGCGCCGCGGTCCCGTTCGACCGGGCTCGATCTCGGCGGCCGCACCTTCATGCACAGCTACGACCACTCCCGCGACCCGGAGGGCTCCGTGCTCGAGCTGATCATGACCGCGCCGATGATCGTCACGAGCTGGATCAACCTGCAGTACTACGCCTCGGCGGTCGACAACCGGGCCTTTGGCAGCGGCAACAAGCTGATCCACAACGTGACGGGCCAGCTCGGCGTGCTGCTCGGCAACGGCGGCGACCTGATGACCGGCCTGCCCTGGCAGGCGGTCTCGAACGGCCGGGAGCTCGTGCATGAGCCGCTGCGGCTGACGGTGGTGATCGAGGCTGGCCGGCCGGCGGTCGAGCGAATCATCGCGAAGCACCGGATGGTGGCCGACCTGCTGGAGAACGGCTGGCTCACGCTGCTCGTGCGGGAGGGCGACGAGTTTCACCGCTGGACGGCCGACGGCCAGTGGCTCGGCGAGCCCCCCCGATCCCTGGCGGTGTGAGTCCTGCGGCCCTCGTCGTCAGCCGGCCAGGGCGGCGGCAAGCCGGTCGCAGGCGGTCCACAGGCCCACGACGAGGAAGCCCGCAGCGGAGAGCCAGAGCAGGAGGTCCCAGGCCCGGGAAGGCGCGAGCCGCGGATCGGCGTCGGCGTGCCGAAACCAGAGCACGGCCACGGCCAGGGCAGCGAGCATGATCGCCTGGGCCACGCCGCTGGCGAGCACCATCGCCACCGGGGCGTCGATCACGAGCGCGAGCAGGCCGGCCAGGAGCACCCAGGCCGCGGAGAGCCGCCGCGTGAACCGGCCGCGGGCAGCGGCAGCGGGCGAGCCGGGCGGCCCGCCCTGCGGCGCGAGGCCCTGCATCGCCAGGCCGTCAGCCATCATCCGGGCATTGCCGGCGGCGGCCACGAAGAACGTGGAATAGAGCACCGCGAAGGCGCCCCAGCGGAAGACGGTGCTCGCCCAGTCGCCAAACACCGGGGCGTACATCGCCCCGAGGGTGCGGACCATCTCGCTGCCGGCGGGCACGAGGCCAAGCCGGCCGAGCGTGGCGGCGCCGAGCAGGTAGAAGGCCACGGTCACGAGCGTGTAGACGAGCATCGAGCCCCAGGCGTCGAGCTGCATCACGGCCAGCCAGCCGCGGGCCCGGCGGGCCCAGGCAGGTGAGTCGTCCCGCGGGCCCACCGCCCGGCCGTAGCCCTTCTCCAGGCACCAGTAGGGATAGATCATCAGTTCGCTCGCCCCCACGCCGATGATCCCGAAGGCGGCCAGGCCCACGGCCAGAGGCGAGCGACCCTCGGAAGCCGGTGGAATCGAGGGCACGAGGCCGCTCGCGAGTTCGCTCGCCGAGATCGCCCAGGCGGCGTTTCGCTGGAGGAGCGCGAGGGCCAGGAGCGTGACGGCCGTGAAGACCGCCACGAGCACCACCGAGATTCGCTCGATCGCGGCGTAGCGGCCCACGAGCAGGAGGCCGGCCGTGACCACCGCTGCGATCACGGTCCAGGCGGTGGCGTCGTACGGTCGAGGCAGCGCGGCCGCGGTGGCTTCGAGGCTGGCTACGGTGTTTGGAGCGGCCGCCGCGATCCGGGCCGCGGCGATCTCGTCGTGGGCTGAGTTCCACGCGCGGCCGGCCGTCGAGATGGGCACGGCCGCGGCCAGCGACTGGGCCACGCCTGCCACGATCCCGCCCTGCTGCAACAGGATCAGCACCGTCATCACGGCCCAGCCCCACCAGATCCAGTTGCGGCCGGCCAGCCGCGGGCCGGGCACGCGGTCGAAGGCCTCGAGCGGGGTGCGGCCCCAGGTAAGGGTGTTGCGGCCGATCTCGATCTGGGCAGCCACCTTCACCCCGCAGCCGATCAGGATCAGCCAGAGCAGGGCGAAGCCGGCCGTGGCTCCGACGGCAGTGGTGGCGATCAACTCGCCCGAGCCGACGATCGAACTGGCGAGAATGATCCCCGGGCCCAGGTGGGCGAGTTGTGCCGCGAGTGACCGCGGCGGTTCCTGAGGCCTCGGGGCGGAGCCGGGGGACGTGACCATGCGGCGAGGCTACCCTGGAGCCCGCACAAAAACGACTTCCGCCACTCGATCAGCGTCTCGAACGGCAAACAGGAAGCGGAGATTTCCGCTCTCAAACGCGGGAAGTCCTTCTCGGAGCGGATAGCCGGCCTCTTCGCTACATCCCGGGAGCGATGCGGGGGGCGGAGCGGCCGGGTACGCCGTAGACGAGCGAGTCGGCCGGCACCGGCGAGAGGGCGCAGGAGTTGGCGGAGATCACCACGCGGTCGCCCACGCTGATCCGCGGGCCGACGGTGGCGTGGAGGCCGAGGAACACATCCGCGCCCACACTGGCCGAGCCGCCGAGCGTGGCGTAGGGTGAGAGCACGGAGTAGTCGCTCACGGAGGCGTCGTGGCCGAGGCTCGTGTGGTAGTTGAGCACGGCGTAGTCGCCAAGCCGGGTGTCGACGCTCACGACCGCGTGCGGGCAGATGACCACGCCCGTGCCGAGTCGGGCCGACGCGGCGACCACCGCGGTGGGATGCACGAGCGTGAGGAACCGGCCGCCACGGGCGACGAGCGATTCGGTCACCTGCCGTCGTACCCGCGGGATGCCGATGCCGAGCAGGAGGGCGTCGCCGGCGGCAGGCTCGAAGTCGCTCGGCCGGCCCACGATCGCAAGCGGACAGCCGGTGCCGGCGAGGCAGTTCGGGTCTTCCGAGAGCATGCCGGCCACGAGGTGGGCGTGGTCAGGCCAGGTCTGCCGGGCCCATTCGGCCACCTCCCGGCCAAAGCCGCCGGCGCCCACGATCAGAATGCGCCTGCAGTCGGCAGGCGGCAGCGGGCGGTGAGACGAAATGGGCATCGTGACTCAAGTGTGCCTTGCGACCGAGGACGGTGCCATGGGCAATTCAGCGACCGTGCGGCAGCCGCCGTCAGCGGCCGCCGTCGACGCCGATCGTCTGGCCGGTCACGAAGGCCGCCTGGGGCCCAGTGAGAAACTCGATCGCCCCGACCACGTCGGCCGCCTGGCCGAGGCGGCGGAGGGCGGAGCGGCCGGCGATCCGGGCGCGGTTGGTGTCGGAGAGCGAAGCGGAGAGGTCGGTCTCGAGAAAGCCGGGGGCGAGCGAGTTGACGCGGATACCCCGGGGGCCGAGCTCGCGGGCGAGGCTGCGGGCGAAGCCGTCGAGCGCGGCCTTGGTGGCGGCGTAGACCGTGAGGCCGGGCGAGCCACTCTCGGCCACCACCGACGAGACGACCGTAATCGAGCGGGTCGCGGCGTTGCCGTCTCCGCCGCCGGTGGCGAGCATCTGCCGCACACACTCCCGGACGAAGATGATCCCGCCGCGGACGTTCACCGCCAGCATCGCGTCGATCTCGTCGTCGCGCATCATCGCGAGCACGCCCTCGTGGGCGATCGCGGCGTTGGCGATGCAGTGGTCGATCCGGCCGAACCGGGCAGCCACCTCCGCCACAAATCCGCGGAGGGCGTCGCTATCGGCGGCGTCGAGCCGGGCCGTCAGCAGCCGATCGGGATGGGCCGCCGCGAGGGCGTCGAGTTCGGCGGAGCCCGAGCGGGAGAAGGTGGCCACGCGATCGCCGCGGCCGAGCAGGTGCTCCACGATCGCGAGCCCGAGCCCGCGGGAGCCTCCGGAGACGACGCTGACAGGCGGAAATGGCATCCCCGCCATGATAGCCGAACCGGTGGCCAGCACAGTTTTCACCGGGATAGAGCGAGGGTGATGCACGCGACCGCCCGCGGTCGCTCCGCCGGCGGTCCTCACCCGCGGCGCGGGGTCTTGCCGGCGGCGGTAGTGGCGATTCTCGTCACGATCTCGAGCACCCGCGGCACGCTGTGCGGTTCGAGCACTCCGCGGCAGTGAGCCAGCGCAGCGGCCTTGAGGTCGGCCCCGTCGCCCGCGGCGGCGGCGGCAGCCTCCGGGGTGAGTGTGATCTCGGCGGCGACGAGTTCGCCGGTCAGGCTGCTCGGCACGCCATACACCCGGGCCTCGGCCACGCCCGACACCTCACGGAGCACTTCCTCCACCCGCTTGGGAAACACCTTCGCCCCGCCGACGATGATCGCGTCGGTGCGGCGGCCGGCAAACACATAGCGATCGCCTTGGAGTTCCACGAGGTCGCCGGTGCCCACTTCGGCGGCGTCGCGGGAGGCCCTGACCAGCAGCTCGCCGTCGCGGCGGACATTCAGCGTCACGCCCCCGATGAGCGGCTTGCCGAGCCACTTGGCAGGAAAGCCCGGCTGGCCGTCGGCCACGCGAAACACCTCGCCGAGTTCGGTGGTGGCATACACCTGCGTGATGCCAGCCTTGGGAAAGGCCTCATGGGCCCGGGTGAGGAGGTCGGCGTCGGCCGCCTCACCGCCGAGCGTGATCCGCGAGAGCTTGTTGCCGGTGAGCACGGCCGGGTCGGCGGAGGTGAGCAGCCGCCGCAGGAGCGTGGGGGTGGCGGGGAGGATGGCCACAGCCTCATCCACGATGGCCTTGGACACCACATCCGGATCGCGGCTGGCGGGCACCACGAGCCGGCCGCCGGTGAGGATCGCCTGGGCCCACACCTGAATCCCGGCCCACCGCGTGGCGTCGTAGACGAGCAGCCAGGCGAGGTCGTGCCACTGGGCGGCGAGCCGGGCCGATGCGAGCACCGATTCCCACGAGTGCCGCACCAGCTTGGGCGGGCCAGCCGTGCCCGAGGTGGCCACGGTCACATGGGGCACTGCCGCCTCCATCCCGATCGGGCCGCGGGCTGCCGCGGCCACGGGCGGCAGCGTGAGCGAGTCGTCGACCGTAACCCAGTCGTGGAGTTCGCCGAGCAAGTCACGGGAGTCGTCGGCGAGGAACGCCACGGGCGTGCCCTGTCGGCCGCAGGCTGCCGCGACCGCCACGAGCGCCTCGGGCCGCCGCACCCGGGCGATCACACCCCGCGGCTGGGCGGCGTTGAGCTGGTCTTCGAGGCCTGCGATCGCCTGAGCAAGTTCGCCGTAGGAGATTGTCCTGCGGGCGTCGCTGCCGGCTTCGGCCACGATGGCCGGCCGGTCTGGCGTGGCCGCGGCCACCTCTCGGATCACACAGGCGAGGCGTTCATCGGCGGGGGCATCGAGCGAGGCGGGCAGCGCTTCAGCGGAGGGCATGCTGGGATCCGTTGCGGGCGTCTCAACCACCGGCCGCTCCCCGTCGGGCAGCCCTCGATTGCGACCGCCCCATGATACGCCCGCGTGCCAAAAAAGCGCCGAAATTCGGCCGAGCCTCGGCCGCCGGCTCGGCGAAAGCCCCGGCCTCACGGCCCGGCGGCGTGGCGGTAGATCGCCACAAGGTCGCCCACGGTCCGCACGGTGCGGCCGCCGCCGGCGGTGCGAAAGGGATCCTGGCCGAGCGCCCGCTCGAGCAGCACGACGGTCTGGGCGAGGTCGAGGGAGTCGAGTCCGAGGTCAGCCGAGAGGAGCATCTGCTCCTCCACGCTCGTCACACCGCGGCCGGTATCCCGAAGCACGGTCTGGATCGCGCTGGCCACGGCGGCTTCGATGGTGTCAGTCATGCAAGTGGCTCCATCCCGAATGCGTGCCGGAGTATCTGGTGTGTGGTGGTCGCCGCCCGGTCCGGTGCGACGACCCCCAATGTACGTTCGGGAGCCTACGCGAGCGCGGTAGTTGGCTGAAAGCGGGGGCCGCAGATGACGCGGCTGAGGAAAACACCGGCTGGTACCCAGGCTGGGATCCGCTGACGTCCGCCATTCCTGCGTGGGCTTGAGGTGCCAACCAGGATGGAAGGCTCGATTGCCCGTGGCCGCGGGCTTGTAGCCTGCGGAATCCGGGCTGAAACCCCGGCCCGGCACGGCCCGGCCCGTCACTCCCAGTCGCAGAGCTGCTCGACGTGCGCCGCTGACCCGTCGCGGAGCCAGGCGTCGAGCTGCGACACGTCCTTGAGCTGCTGGCCGCGGAGGCGGGGCACCACCACGAAGCGGCTGGTCACTTCCGCCAGGGCCGACATGTCGCCCCAGAGCTTTTCAAACTGGGTCACGGGAAACACGTCTTCCTGGCCGTGGCCCCAGCGTTTCTTCACATCCTTGAGCGTCACATACGTCGGCACCTTCGCCGCCGCGGCTCGCACAGCCGCCGCCACGCGGGCTTGGTCGGCCAGATCGGCCCGCGAGAGACCGAAGAAGGCGAGCAGCTGGTCGATGTCGATCCAGGTGGAGAGGGTGTTGTAGAAGCGGAGTTTGAATTCGTCTGCTTCCCGCGGCATGGCCAGGCCTTCCACGAGCCGGGGGCGGCCGTTGACGCGGGCGAGGCCGCCGCCGCGGTCTTCGATCCGGCGGGGGATCACTTCAAACGTGAGGCAGGAGCCGCCGGCGATGTGGCGGCCGAGGAGGGCCGGGTCGAGGTCGGCGCCCACGGTGTCGATGTTGTGGAGGAAGAGCCACTTAAGCGCGGGTCGCTCGGCGAGGAGGCGGGCGAGCAGGCCGTTTCGCAGCAGGTTTGGCAGCTCATACCAGTGGCCCACGGGGTGGAGGCACTGCTGCGGGAGGTTGTCGGTGTAGTCGCTGCCTTCGCCCGTGCGTTCGGCCCAGCCGATGATCGCCGCGTGGAGGCTGTCTCGCACCTTCTGCTTCTGTTCGTCGAGCACCTGGTGGGCCGTCTCCTCCCACGCAAACCGCAGGTCGCGGGCCATGGGCACGAGCCTGAGGCCGATCGCCCGGCCGGGCGAGAGCCTGAGATCCACATCCGGCCCCGCGGGCAGGCGGGCCACGGCCGCGGCGATCTGGTCGTGGGTGAGGTGGCTCGTGGTAACGAGATGCGGGATCGCGAGGCCGGCCTGCCGGGCCCGGCGGCGGGTCTTGGAGAGGTGCACCTCCACAAACGACCGGTGCTGGCCGCCGAGCTTCGCGAAGGGGTTCAGCGCCTTGACCACACCCGCCCCTTGGGTCCAGCGGCTGCCCACGCCGGCGGCGAGCGTCACCACAGCCGCTTCGCCGGCCCGCAGGGCCACGAGCCCCCGCGCATGGTGCTCGGCTGCCGTGGGATCGTCGTCGAGTGCGAAGGCCACGTCGTCGTCGGCTACGTCGTCGATCCGGGTCGAGGCGGGGAGCCGGTTTTGGGCGAGGCCGATTCGGCCGTGGCCGAGGTCGGTGCGGATCTGTTCGTGCTGCACGCGGTCGAAGCCGAGTTCGGCGAGCAGGCTCTCGAGCGAGCGGCCCCCGGCGCTCGTCACAGGCTTGGGGAAGAGCCGGTCGAAGAGGGCGTTGACCATGCCGGAGAGTTCAGGCTGGGTGCGGCAGGCGGCGGCGAAGGCGTCGAGCTCGGCCCGGCGGGCGGGCGTGAGCGACTGCCGATCGGCCTGGAGGAGCGCGGGCACGGCGAGCGTGTAGTAGCCCGGGGGCATGAGGGCTTCGGCGCCCGAGAGCAGGTCGGCCCAGGTGCCCCGGTCGTTGACGGCGAAGTCGTAGACCACCGGCTCCATGGCAAAGGGAAGCGCGTGTTCGAGCTCCCGCTTCGCCTCCCGCATGATCTCGCCCAGGGCTTCGAGCGCGGCCGGCTTTGCTTCGGGCGAAAAGATAAACCCCATGCCTCCGCCCGACATGCCGCCGAGCATCCAGAAGCCGCGGAAGCTGTCGCCAAACCGTGCCTTCACCCGGGCGATCAGGGTTTCGGTGTATTGGTTGGTGGCCCAGGGGATGATCGTTTGGATGGGGCCGAAGAAGTTGCGGGTGGTGGCGGCGGCGATCCGGTCGGCGTCGCCGGCCTCCACGGCTGCGATGATCTCGTCGAGCACGGCAGCCGCCTCCTGGCGGGCCTCCCATTCGGCCTCGCTTCGCAGCAGGTATTTCTCGGTCACCATCTCCAGGATCGGGCCCACGTTCTGGGCCATGCCGCCGTGTACGAGCACGAGCGAATCCTGAAGGCTGCCGCCGAGGGCCACGGCGTCGTGTCGGGGCAGGAGCCGGCCGCGGCTGATGCCGTGCTCCGGGTCGCCCGCTTCAGCCGCCACGCCGCGGATCAGCTTGGCCGCCGGCCACACGCCGCCTGAGTCCTGCCAGCCGCCGCCGCTGCCGCCGAGCCATTCGCCGAGGATCGCCCGGGCGGCCACGAGCCGGCGTTCGGGCTCGGTGAGCGCTCCGGTAAGCGAAGCCGCCTGGCCGGTGGCCCGCATGCAGACGGCGATCAGGGCGGCGAGCAGGTTCGTCGAGACGGCGAGCCGCGAACCCTTGGGGATGTTGTTGACGCTGCTGACGAGCTCCAGGCCCAGGCCCGGCCCCACGAGCCGCTCGAGCAGGGTCTGGAGGCTCGCGCCCGAGCCTTCGATCCCGGGGGGCACGATCCCCGCCGCGATCACCGCCGCCTTCAGAAGCCCGAGGTAGTCGCGGGCAAAGTCAAACACCTCCGCCAGGTCGGTGATCTCGGCGGTGGCGGCAAGGTCAACGCTCGTGAGCCGGAGCACCGGCTCGTCGATCACCCGCAGAAACGCCTCCACCGGCGGCTTGGGCTGGGCGTCGCGGCCGTGCACGGCCAGGTCGATCGACACATTGAGCACCCGCGCCCCTTCGGGATAGTCCATCCCGAGGAAGAAGATGTCGCTCCAGCCGGAGTGGGAGAGGTCCATCCGCACAGGCGTGAGTTCGCGGAGCACGGGAAACGTGCCTTCGCCGGGGCCGCCCGCGGTGTCGGCCGACGTGCGGGCAAGCAACTCGGGCCGAATCCGCAGGGCGTGGTCGGCCGGGTGGCCCAGGCGAAACATCCACTGGTTGCCCCGCAGGCTCCGCACGCTCCGCCGCACCTGGTTGGCGAGCGTCTGGAGGGCGAGGCTGTGGTAGGCGGCGGCAAGTGCGCTTGAGATCGCGTCGGAGGGCCCGTGGGTTTCCTGATGGGCGGCGAAGGTGTCGATCGCCTCTTCGAAGCGGCGGTCGAGCAGGTGCTGGTAGCCGGCGAAGGGAATCCGCGCGGCCAAGTCGCCGAACCGGCCCGGTAGGTGGAAGCGGTGGATGGCGTAGAGAAAGAAGAGCGCCCGCACGCGTTCGTAGAGGTTGCCACTCTCGCGGCGAAAGGCCTCGAGCGCCTCGCACTCCGCGAGCAGCTCAGCCGCAGAGAGCCCGCGGCAAACGGCATCCACGCTCCCATCGCGAATCGCCGGATCGGCAGCCGTGATGATCTCGACGAGCCGGGAGGTAGCAGGGGCGCTGGTCATGGTCAGCCGCCTTTCGGCTGCTTTGCCAACAGTTCCACCAGCTGTGCCAGGATCTCCGCCCGATCCTCTCCCGCCAGCCCGAGGGCCAGTTGGGCCACAAGCACTCCATACGTCAGCCCGAGGTTGTATCGCCGCCCGGTCACCTCGAGTGCCAGATACCGCTCCCGCCTCGCTAGTGCCCCAAGCGCCGGCGAAAGCTGCTTCGCCCCCGCTTCGCCGAGCTCAGCCAGAAGCTCAAACACCGTCGGCGTGAGCGCGTGCATCCCGAAGAAGCAGAGATAATGGCCCGCCCGCAGGCCCGGCACGATCAACTCCTGCTCGGCGAGCGTGGGCGTGGGCTTTTCGAGCACGGTCTCCACCTCGTAGAGCCCCAGATGTCCGGGCAGCCGCTTGCCGCCCACGGCCCCGAAGTAGGGCAGCATGTGTTCGCGGGTGGCCTGCACTGCCGACACACTGCATTCCTCCGCCTCGGCCACGGCCACAAGCTGCTGGGCGCAGCGTCGCGCCGCGTCGCTCACATAGAGGTGATCGCCCACGAAATGCAGAAACGGCTGATCGCCGACAAACTCGCGGGCCCGCGAGACGGCATCGCCGTAGCCGCGGGGCTCGGCCTGGGGGATGAGTTCGAGCCGGGAGGCCGCCGTGCCGGCCGCTTCGCGGAAGGCCACCTCGTCGCCGGGGCGAACCACGATCGCCACCTCGTGGGCTCCGGCCGCCACAGCCTCTTCGACGATGATCTGGAGCGCCGCCTTCTGCGTGCCGTCGCGATCCACGAGCCGCTGGAGCGGCAGGTGGCGGTCATCGCGGCTGGCGGCGGTGATGACGGCGCGGGTGATTTTCATGTGCTCATTCTAATTTGTCGGCTCCCGCCCGGGTGACTTTGAGCCCAGGCGACCATTTCGGCGAGTCCCTCTCGCGTCGTCTGCGGGTGGCGGAACCCGGCGGCCACGATCTTGTCGCAGGGAAACAAGGTCGTTTCACGAATCGCGTTGAGTCGCGAGGATGTGAGTGGAAAGGAACGCCTCGTGAGGTATTCGATGACATCGCCTATCTTTGCCACCGCCGCAGCCGCAACTGCCGGTATCCGCCGCGGCGGCACGACTCCCCCGAGGTCGGCGATCAGGCTTGCGAGTTCCGCGAGCGTTGGCGTGTTGGGATCCGCCACTGTGTATGCGGTGCAGCCCGGCTCAGCATTCGCGATTGCAAACTCAATCGCCGCAACAAGATTCGTTCGCGATACGATCGACTTTCGCGTGTCTCCGGCCCCGATCAGACAGGGCCTTCCACCAAGAATCTGCTGTACGAAGGCGGCGAGGTTGGCCTCGTTACCGGGCCCATACACCGGCGTCGGCCTGAGGATCACCGCTTGGTGCGATACATCACTTCCGGCCCAGCGCCGCACCGCCGCCTCTGCCCGGGCTTTCGAACTGCCGTAGGGGCTTAGGGCCTCGGCTGGCGCGTCCTCATAGGTCGGCCCCTCCCCAGCCATCACGGCCTTGATCGTGCTGAGATGCACGAACGTCTCCACTCGGTACCGCTCCGCCCACTCGAGCCACTCGCAAGTACCCCCCACGTTCACGGTCTCGAATGCGTCGATATCCGCAGGCTTCGGTCGTGGCACATGCTGTTTCACTTCAAGGTGCACGATCGCGTCGATGGCCCCCGCTGGCTCGCGCGCGAGCACCTGAGGTCGCGTCGCAGCGGTCCAGCCCGCCGGGAGGTCGCGTGGCGGCTCGCGGCCTACCGCGACTCCGCCGTGGCCGCCGGCGGCGAGTCGCGGAAGCAGCCCGCGGCCGACGAATCCGCTGGCACCCGTGACCAGAACCTTCATGGGAGGCTCCTCAGCCCGTCACCGTCTCGAGCCAGTCGGCAAACGCAGCGTAGGTCCGCTCGCGATCAAACTCCATGGCCACGAGTTGTCTCGCCCCCTGCCGCAAAGCCGCCAGCCGCGGTCGGTTGGCGGCTAGATCAGCGATCACGCGTGCTAGAGCAGCGGCGTCGCCTGCTGCGTACGGCAGACCGGCGTCGTAGCGGTCGATGAGTTGCTGGAGCTCGCCAGGGAGGGAGTTCACCAACGCCAGCCCGGCGGCGGCGTAGTCACACGCCTTATAGGGCACGGCCACGAACGACTCGGGCTTCACGCACACGAGCCCTACGACGCAGCGAGCGAGGAGGCTCACGTATTCGTGCCGGGGCAGTAGGCCGTGCACCTCGAGCCGGCAGGAGCCGCTCGTCGCAGCGGCTGCCCGCCGAAGGACCGCTTCCTGACTTCCGGTTCCGGCCACGTGGATCGTGGCGACCGCTCCCATGGCCGAGAGGTGTCGTACTGCCGCGACAAGTGTATCGAGATCCTGCCCCGCCTCGAGGGTGCCGGCATAAACGCACTCCAGCGGCCCGGGATCGCTCGTGCCTGACGTTGAACCGTCAGGCTTGGGCACCTCGTTCACCATGCGGCGCGGCGAGGGAAACTCCTGGGGATAGCCGCCCAGGTAGCAGACATGGCGAGGCAAAGCGGCCGGAGCGGCGCCTAGCACCGCGTCGGCATAGGTGTGCGTGGCGGATGACACGGCATCGGCAGCGGCCACAAGCTCCGCTCGCCGCCGGTACATCGATCGAAGGAAAAACGGCGTGAGCAGCCGGCGTACAAAGGCCGGCCCGGGTAGAAGACGGTCGAAGGTCTCCGGCCAGACGTCCATGACGTCGAGCACGAACGTGGCGTCGAGGCGGCGTGCCAGCCGGGCAGCGGCCTCCGGCCCTTCAAATGGCGGGAGGCTCGCGAGGATGATGTCCGGCCTGCCGAGTTGACTGGACGACACAGACTCGCTGGCGAGCCGCTCGAACGTGCGACCGAAATCTCGATGGCTGCCGAGCCTCGCGAACGAGACATTCTTCTCGTAAGGTCGCACCGCAACGAGCCGCAACGCAAAACCTTCATCCTCTCGGATGCCTACGGGGGCGGTCCGAATCGCCTTGCGACGGTGGCTCCAGGTGGCAGTCCACCACGTCACATCGTGGCCGCGGGCGGCCAGCACCCTCGCAAGCGACCAGTACCGCAATGGCGGCAACCCCTCGCCAGGGATGTCGTCGTACGGATTAACTAACCAAACCGAAAGGGGTCTGGAGACAAGGGGCTCTGGGGCAGGACTCGGCATGGCAGGAGCGTAGCAGACGCGATTCCATCCCTGGAGCGGGCCTCGCCAACCTCGGCAATCCTTGATTTGTCGTTGGTATCGGGAAGCGAACAATCGCCGGGTTCAACCGCACGCTAGGCTTATGGAGAGCATGGCCATTGTCCGGCGAAATCCCCTCTTATAGGCTATGGCCCCATCCATGTGTGGCATCTGCGGCATTCTCGATGCAACTCCGGGACAGGCGAATGCCGCTGTTCATAGGATGATGCATGCCATGCTCCATCGCGGTCCGGACGACCGGGGCTACGAAGAGATGTCGGGCGAGGCGGGCAACGGTCCGGCTGTGGCCTTCGGATTTCAGCGACTGGCGATCCTCGACCTGTCCCAGGCAGGACATCAGCCGATGATCCATCCGCAAACGGGCGACTGCCTGGTGTTCAACGGCGAGATCTACAACTACCGCTCACTTCGCTCGCAGTTGCAGGCCGTTGGCTCGCGTTTCCGGGGCACGAGCGACACAGAAGTGCTTCTTCATGCACTTGCAGCTTGGGGCGAGGATGCCGCCGGCCGGTTGGAGGGCATGTTTGCCTTCGCCTGGTACCGGGCTCGCGACAGACGCGTGCTTCTCGCTCGAGACCCGCTCGGAATCAAGCCGCTGTACGTCGCTGAGGCACCGCACCGCGTCGTGTTCGCCAGCGAGGTCCGTGCCGTGCTGGCGTCGGGACTCGTGAGCCGAGATCTTGACCCGGCCGGTATCGCTGGCTTGCTCGCATATGGTGCACCGCAGGACCCGCTGACTGTCCATCGCGCGGTGCGGTCATTTCCAGCGGGTGAAGCCCGGTGGTACGACCTGGCCGAAGGAGTGAGACCGCAACCAGGCCGACGGTTTTGGCGGTTCCCCGCTACGTCAGCCACTCCGGTCCCTCGGGATACGGCTGCCAGGCACCTGAAGCACCTCCTCAATGAGGCTGTCGCCCGTCACCTTGTATCCGACAGACCTATCGGCGTTTTTCTGTCGGCGGGCATCGATAGTTTTTTGATCGCTGCGCTGGCGAAGCAGCTACGCGGAGAAATAAAAACGTTTACCGTGGGCTTCGATGAAACAGGGCTTCTGGACGAGGCTGCCGAAGCAGCGGCAGCGGCTCAAACCCTCGGCACCGATCATCATGCGATCGTCATCGGAACGGATTCGGTCCAAGGCCTGTGGGAACGCTGGTTCGCGACGTCCGATCGCCCGAGCATAGACGGCTTCAATACCTTCGTCGTTAGTCAGGCCGTGGCTGCCGCCGGAAAAACCGTCGCCCTGTCCGGGCTCGGTGGCGATGAGCTCTTCGGCGGCTACCCGAACTTCGCGTCCGCGAGGCGTTACCAGAGAATTCTCGCAGCACTGCATCCCTTGCCACGATTTGCGAAGAAAGCTGGCTTGCTGATCGCCACACAGGGGCGTCGGCCCATTTTTCGCGAAAGGGCGGCCGAGCTGCTGGATGGCGGCCCCGATTTGCGACGCATCACGCTGCGGCTCCGTCGCATTCTGACGGACCGCCAGATCAATCGCTTGGGGATCGAGCCTGGCCGCGTCGGCCTCGATGACGACTACCTGTCGCGGAGCTCCCTTGCTTCGACGGCGACCGACCGAGTTGCTGATGCGTTCAATGTGGTGTCCCATCTAGAGTCGGTGCTCTACATGGGAAACACCCTGCTCCGCGACACTGACGCGGTCTCAATGGCCAACTCGCTCGAGGTCCGAGTTCCGCTGCTCGACCAACCCATCGTTGACTTTGTGTCTGCCCTGCCGGGCAAGTCCAAGATGCCGAGTGGTAGGCCGACCAAGTACTTGCTCCGCGAAGCCTGTCGTGACCTGATTCCCGAGCCTTTAGCCAGCCGGCCAAAGACGGGTTTCTGCCTTCCGATCGCCCGCTGGATGCACGGCCCGGTGAGGGAGTCGTGTGAAGCGTCAATCGACGCGGCAGCAGGATCGGGAGTGCTGGACGCCCGGGAAGTTCGGCTGATCTGGCAGGATTTCCTGGCATCATCGAGCAACGTGCACTGGATTCGTCCAATGACGCTTGTCGCGCTCGGGGCATATCTCCGGAACAGTTCGACGACTTCGGAGGCCGGGGCCTATGGGCAGCCGACGCCAACCGACCGCTGAGCGAATCGGCCAATTTTCCAGAGTTTGCATGTGAGGCACCCTGGCCTGTCGGGGCGGATCGAGAAGCCATTAGGCCAGCCATGCGTCGCCTGGTACAGGCGATGGTCTATTCCGGCCCTGATGATCAAGGCTATTGGGAAACGCCTCGAAGCCTGCCATCTGTTCGAGGCCGGCTGCGTCTGTGCAGCCTGGAATGGGTAGCGTCGGGCCAGCCGCACGATGCCCTGGACGCAGCCCCTGGCGATTGGGGACTACTCGCGGCAGGTCGATGCGACCCGGACGCGGACCGCAGCCGCGTGAGCCCGGGTCACTCGATTTCTACGGCGACGGCGTCACCGGCCGGGACGACGACGTCGATTGTCTCGGCCCCACCCCATGCGTCCGTCTCAAACACGCGGGCCCGCTGCCCAGGTACGAGTTCAAGGTTTCGCAACGTCACCGTTCGCTCGGCGTCACTCTCGTTGAAGAGAAGCACGAGCCGCCGTTGCCCCTTCTTGAGCACAAGGAGGTCCGGGTAGGCGATCTGCTCCGATGATGTGAGCTGGTCGGCTCGCTCGCCCTCGAAAAAGAGGTCCTCGTGGGCGGCGATGATCCGGGTGGCCTCGCCAATCCAGTATTGCATGCCGGCGACGCACTCACCGGCGTTCTGCAGGTCGACGCCGCCCCCGAGGGCGGCGACGATTCGGAGGATCTGGCTCTTCCATGACTTCGGCTGCACGAATCCGTCGTCGGATAGGACCACCACTTCCTTCCAGCCATCCTTCGCCTCGCTCACGCCGAGAAACGAGAACCGCTGACCGATCACTTGCGGCACTCGCTGGTCGACCCGCAACGCCCGCGCCTCGTCGTCGAGCATCTTCTGGCTGATCCCGTTCGCCACGCCATTTCCGGGAAGCCCCACAAACGCGATGTCGGCTTTCCCGGCGATCTGCGACCAGAAGGGGGCGAATCCGGCCCAGGAGTAGATCATCGAACGCAGGCCGATCCCGTTCACTGCGTCCTTCACCTGGCCTTGGATCTCCGTGACCTGCCAGTGGTGGAACTCGGCCCATGCTCGATGGTGTTGATCGTGGATCGTGACGTTCGAGAGGTCGGCATCCCGGGCGAGGCCGGCACGTTCGCGAAACCGCTCCTTGCAGCGGCTGCAGAAACAGAAGCTCGTCCCGCGGTCGGCTCCTCCTTCGTCCCGCCAGGCATGGGCCTCGTAGTCGAGAAACAGGATGCTGGCAGCCGGCGTCCGGGTCACCTTCTCCGCATAGTTCCTCGCGACGAGCGCTCGAAACTGCTCTCGCCCGGCCGCCAGCATGTACGTGGGGCAGTACATGTTGTCCCGGTCGGCATTCCAGCGGCGGGCATCGAAATAGCTCGCCTGTGCGTCGGGCGTGGCGGCCACCCAGCGGAGAAACGCATCCGACTGGTGGCCCGGCACATGCGACCCATGCAAGGGGAAGTTGTCCGGGCTACCGATGATGGTGCCGAAGCCGTTCGCCCGGAGTTCATCGTAGAACGACCGGAGAAAATCGCTCCACTGCGGCCCCCAGCCGGGCTGCGTGATCGTGACGGATGCGTAGTTGAAGCCGGCCTCGGCGGCCTGGCCAACCAGGGCCTTCATGTGCTGCGGCGAGAGCGTGGCGAACAGGATCGGACAGTATTGGCTCAGCAGCACACGCTTCGGCTGCCGGCCGTTGACAGACGGCAGGATCCGCACCGGAATCCGCTGCTCGCACTCGGTGAAGTTGCCACGTCCGCGGCGATGGAAGTAGAAGGCCGTCGTGGCCCCCACCTCGCCGCCGGCGAGGTGGATCGGCAGCCATGTGTAGCGGGTTCCGTCGGCGGGAACCTGCTCGGCGGCGTAGGCGATCCGGTATCGCGTGAACGCCTGCCCGTCGCGGCTGATCGGCTCCTCGGTCACGCTTCGGGGCACCTCGTTCGTCAGGTGTCGCTGGTAGTACGGCTTGTCGATCCCGAACAGCCGAAACTCCCGTGGCAGGTCGAGCACGAATTCGTAGCCGTCCAGGTCGAACGCCAGCGGTGAGTAGAGGGCCAACAGCATGTTGTCGACTCCGTCACGCGAGACGCCCCACTCGCTAACTCGCGGCAGAATGCAGCGGTTCGGCCCGTAGGGCGCCTCGTTCCAGAGGAGCACCTGCCGAAACACGGCCACCCTCGCCCGTGTGGCCTGGGCCCACATGAATCCCGCCGGATCAGGCCGCGCGACCGCCCATGCACCGTCGTCGAACTCTACGTCTTGCCACCCAGGCGTCTCGCGATCAGATACCCGCCAACGGCCGTCGGCCTCGGGTTGGCCGATAATCCGCATTCGAACCCGCGGTCGGGCTCCGGCCGCCGTCGCCCTAACGGTCACTCCCACCAGCCCTTCCCCGATCGGGGCCGTGCCCACGCCATCGGCGATCTTCACGGGTCTGCCGCCGACGAACAGTTCCGCTTCGGCCTGGACCGCCTGCACCGCGATCCGCAGGTCGCGGCGGGGGGCGACTTCGTCGAGAACGATCCCCGGGTTCTCGGCCTGGGCGAACGTGAACGACGCGTCGTCGATCACCGCTTCGGCGTCGGTTCCGTAAAGCACTACGGCCATCACGGCGCACTTCAACCGCTTGTCGGCGGGGCTATACACGCAGCGCAACTGCTGCCACTCGTCGGTCAACTCGAGCGTCGGCTGGTCACGGAGAAAATCCGTGCCGATCGGGTTCATCGCGTCGTACTCATAGACGTTGAGGGCCAGTTTCCCGGTGCCCCGCGCCCAGATGGAGAGGCGGTACGTACCGGCCGGTTTCACTGTGTGCTTTGCGGCGCTGAACACCCGGGCCTCGTCGTTACCCGCAGCCACCCGCAGCCGCAACGCCCGCGCTCCGGCGCGTGCCCGATCGCTCGACATGACGTGGCCGCTCTGTCGCTCCCAGCCGGTGACGTTGGCCGCATCAGTGATGCGTTCGAAGCCACCATCGCTGACGAGCTGTCGCACCTCGGGAGGCGAGGCAGGCTGCTGATCGTTCCACGAGATCACCACGCTCACCACGGCATCGGCCGTCTTGTCAAACACCACGTCAGCCACGACGCCGCTGATGATCTCGGCCAACGCCGCCTCCCGCCCATCGACGGTGATCCTCACATTCGGCGAGACCGGCAGCGTCCAGAGTTTCTCGGCCCGGCGGACCACAATCTGCGACTTCGCCGCGTCGACGGCTTCTACGACGACGCGCGTTGCCGCCTGCCCATAGGCGAGCCCATGAAAAGCCGCCGCCGCGACGGTCGCCAGCACGAGCACGAATCGACTTCGATCCACGAACCATACTCCTGGCATGAAGCCGCGTCGCGTCCCGCTGAGAATGCCCGGCGAATGCGAGGGCCCCGGGAATGCCAGCGTCAGCGACTGATCACGGTCGACCTGTAACTGCCCAGCCGGCGCCTCATCATATCGCGCGGCGGCTCGCTCATCCCGAACGAAGGGCCTCGTACGCAGCGGTAACCTTCGCCCCGACCGTACGACTCGTGCGCACGGCCCAGTCGTCGAAAACGTCGCTGTAGACCTGACCTCCTACAAGCGCGACGATCACCACCGCCAGTGCGATCCAGGCTTTGGTGGGCTCGTTTGGCGGCGCACCGCCCGACGAGGCCCAGAGCACCAAGGAACTACCGACCACGGCGATAATCGGCAAGTGGATCAGGTAGAGCCCTACGGAAATCCGGCCGAGATAACGCGGGAGCCTCGTCGACAATGCTCCGGCAAGCGGGGGCACGACCACGGTCGCCACGAACGCCATGACCCCCAGCACGGCCGAAGGCCCGCCGACGAAAACGCCGTCGAGTGCCCTCACCATCTCCGCCGGGACGATCGACTCCTTGCGGAGCAACGAATGGTGCGGCACCGAAGCCATAGCGAGAAACAGGCACACGAAGGGGGCCCAGAGAAGGAGTCGGCCGCCGCGGCTTCGCCTGCCCCAGAGCACGGCGCGCATTTGATCCTCGTTGTCGGCACAAGCGATGCCGCAAATGAAAAACACCACGTAACCGACCGCCGCATTCTCGTTGGCTCTGGATGCCAACACGAACAGCCCTGCGATAACTGCCAAAACTAGTGTTCGTTGCCGACGTGAAAAGGCTCCCGTGGCGACCACGATGCAATATGTCGCGTAGGAGGCCCATAACTCGATGAAAAGCGTCCAGCCCACTTCGTTGAACTTGGCGGTAAGGCCAACGAGCGGATCAAATGCGGCCTTCACCAACTCCTTTGCCGAACATTCGCTTCGCATAGTGGCCAAGGTCGGCGAATCGAGGATCTCGCCCGCTTTTCGGCTCTGATAGAGACCGCCGAACATGAGCATCGCCGCCAGGACCGCGCTTGGGTGCGCCGCCAGGATGAGCCGAAACGGCCGCTTCGCGAGATCCCCTGCGATGGCGGAAAGGCGGGGCGCGGGCCGCAGATGTCGCTTCGAGAGAACAAACCCGCTCAGAACGAAGAAACAGACCACCGCGGCATGTCCATTGAGCAACAGGGCAAGCGGTGTCTTCTGAACGGCGAATCCGAAGGCCGACTTCACGGAGCCGACGCCGTGGCATTCGGCATGCCAGAAATACCCGAGGGTGTGATACACCAACACGAGCGCGGCTGCGATGCCTCGCAGACCGTCGAGGTGGGCATATCGCTCCACTGCAACCGCTTTCTCACTAGGCGATTCGCCGGCCATCACAACTCAGCAAGGGTGTCGGACCAGCCCGGCTGAAGAAGCCCGGAGCGTGCTTTCGAATGACCTGACGTCGCGAAGCGGACGAGCCACGCCACGAGTCTACATATCCGGCACCACTCCAGCATGGCCTTGGCTGCCGCAAGGCCGGGAAGGCCGCGTGGCCGTTCCGCGGGCGTCATGGCCGGATGCCTGATCGCAACCGGGCGAGATGGGTGGTAATCGTCGACTCGTACGCTGCCATCATCCGCGCGTAGACGACACCGGCACTCCCGTGCAAGAGGCCGCGATTGACGATCAGTAGGTGAAGTCGCCGCAGCGTCGGCCGAAACGGCAGCGAGTGTGTCAGCATCTTGATCGCTCGGCAGCGTCGCACACGATCAACGCTGAACAGCGGGAGCGGGCCCGGCCGCTCCTGGCAGAGAAGTTCCGCCTCGAGGCGACAACGCACAAACCAGGTCTACTCGGGCGTATCGTTGCGTGTATTGCTAGAAGCGGACGCCTAACACCTCGTATCGCCGACTCTCCCGACAACGTGACTGAACCCAATCACGGTCCCTGACCCACAAGTGATTCCCTGACGACCGCCTGCCTTGGATGCGATCACCATTCAGCACTTGTCGAGTCCATGGGTCATAGATCATCTCAGCGAACCCCGCACTTCGCATGTTCGCCACGATGCGATCGTCATGCCCCTCAAGCATAACGGCTTTCACGCCCGTCGCCTGCAACGATTTCTCAGCTCCTCTTAAGACCTCTCCCTCATACCCCTCTACATCGATCTTCCAGATCGCTGCGACCATGCCGTGAAGCACGTCGTCGAGTCTTCGAACCTGCACCCTCTCCTTCTGAACGGCGGCATGCTCCTCGACCACCCGATTCATTGTGTCGAGATCGGTACGAAACCAGACTTCTCCCGAGTCGGCGCCCGCCGCGCAATGACGCAAGTCGACCAGGGCCTCGATCCCGTTGATTCGCACATTAGCCTGTAACTTCCGGTAGGTGCTCGGAACGGGCTCAAGGCTGATGGTCCGACAACCGACCACCGCCGAAGCCAATACCGTATAGCTTCCGACATTGGCGCCTACATCGACAAAGGTATCCTGTTCGCGCAGGCAATGTAGGACGAATGCCATGTCCTCGAACTCATGCAGGCCGCAGTAAATGTTTCCGGTCGCACCCGTCATCGACCGCTCCACCACGAGCCGGCTCCCCTCGACAAACGGCATCACGACCGGTTGCCCGACGAGCCGAGTGCCGAACTGCCACCGCAACCAGCGTCCGTACGCCGCCATCCTTCGATGCTTCCCAAGTGGATGATTCCAAATCCACGTCCACGTCTTAATCATCGTGTTTTGATCCTTTGCGCTGCGTCGCTCACGAGCCGCGTCGAGACGACAACCTACAAGTGTTGTCGTCTAGCGTCTTCGAAATCTGGACTCCCGACGGAATCTTCGGAGTCGAATAGCCCCAGGGAGGTGCCTCATCGGCATTGATCCCCGACCAGACCAAACCAACGCAAGGGCTTGCTCCAGCCGGTGGGCGGCCCACATGCCAGAGAGACTTGATCCGGGGAGGTAGCTCGCCTGGGTGTGCATCAAGAAGGTGACGGTGCGCGGGAGCAGAGGGTGACCAGGGTGCACGCTCAGAGCCCCCGGTACGACCGCAAGGGATTCGTCGCCCCCATGTCCGTCTGCAGACCAGCCTGTTCGATCAGGTCACAGAAGCTGCCGCGGAGCGCCCGGGCTGTGAACTTTTCCTCAACGATCGCCTTGGCCTCGCCGCCCAGTGCTCGACGCTCCTCGACGGCCATGCTCATCACCTCGCTGATCGCTCGTTCGGCTCCATCCACGTCGCCATGAAGAACGTGCCAGCCGATCGTTCGGCCGGCGAGGATGTCGCCAGCGTGGCAGTCTACAGGCCCGAATAGCAGGATCGGGCGTCCCACGGCCATCGCCCCGTAGATCTTGCACGGATGCACGATGCCCACCATGTCTTCGCCCACCGACACCACGTGCAGGTCGGCCGCCGACAGGCTTACGCCGAGGGTCTCGACCGGCTGGTACGGCAGCGAGACGACGTTGCCGGCCCCCGAGGCGACAAGTCGCTCGACATCTGCCTTGCCCGTGCCGCCACCGACGAACACGAATCGCACCCGCGGGTTGGAGGTGAATCGCTTGGTCGCCTCGAGGAGCGTGTCGAGCGGGTTCTGGTGACTGTGATTGCCGGAGTACATGACTACGAAACAGTCGGCGAGCCCGTGTTGCGTGCGAAATGCATTCGGACCCGACGGCGGCGCGAGGTATTCTTCGTGTGGCCACGGCGGAATGATGTGCACCTTCTCCGCAACGGGAAGCTTGGCAAGCACGCGCTCACGCATGAACCGATCGAGAACCACGACCCTGCTGGCCTGCCGCAGCGTCCACCGATTGAGAAGATCGAAGAACCGCACAGCGAGTGCTCGCGGGTGAATCCTGCCCGAGGCGACCAACTGATCCGGGTTGAGGTCCATGACCCACCAGATCAGGGGCACACGCCGCACCAGCGAGATCAGCGATCCACCCGCGCCTGCAAACGGCGGGCTGGTGCTGACCACCACGCGGGCGAGCCCCCGTGTGAAAAGGCCACGCACGGTGGCCTGAATCATGAACAAGGCCTGCGCCAGAAGCCGGACGGCGAGGGATGACTTGCCGAAGCTCGACAACGGTAGCCGACGCACGTCGACGCCGTTCCTGAACTCGTGTCGCGGATAGGAAATCCCTGGGTCGTCGTAGCCCCGAGCCGAGGTGTAGACGACAGCCCGCCACCCGCGTGCCGCAAGCTCTTCGGCCGCGTCGGCTACATGTTGGCCTACCGCCGCGGGATCGGGCGTGTAGACCTGGCTGATGATGAGGATCGTCGGCCGCATCCAGGCACGGTCAGGGGGAACGGGCTCTACAGTCGGTCAAGAGATCGTCGGCGATCGGCCGTGGCGCTGGCTCCGGCGGCGAGTCGAGCCGGGCTCCGGTAGTATTCATCGCCGAAGGGGGCGTCCAAGGGCTCAGCCCAGGCGGTAGGCCACCGTCGTGATGCGAGATCCCTCGAAGTCGATGTCGCAGATCACCTGCGAATCGACCGGCCGCAGGCCGAAGGGGGGCTCCGTGACGACGACCCCGCTACCGACGGAGAGCCGAACGTCCGGGCCGAGGGGCTTGTTCACGTTGGGTGAAAACTTTCCAGCGGGCACGTGCTCCGTGATGACGGCCCATCGACACCTGCCTTCGATGCCCCGGAGCACCTTCCCGACCAGCTCATTGGAGAGGTGCTGAAGGACTTGGCGGATGAAGACGACCTCCGCTTCAGGCGCCGGCGTGGTGGTGGCATCATGCACGCGGAAGTCGACGTCGAGATGAGCCCACCGGCTCCGGTTGTGCTCGATCAACGCCGGAACGCAGTCGCACGCGACGTAACGGCCGCAGGCACCCCTGACCTGTGACCCGACGTGGAAGTCACCGCAGCCAAGATCCACAACCGTCGGGGGGGCCGGGAATCGGCCGAGCCAACGCCGAACCTCCACCACGTACGGCTCGACGATGGCCGGGTCGCGTGAGCCGATCCCTGAACAGTAACGCTCGTCGGAACCCATCGACGAGCCCCACATGCCCTCCCGGTAGATGGTACCAAAGGCGTCGGCGGGACTGCGTGCCGCAAGCGAGGCGGCAGGTGTGCCCCGGGGTAGTAAGGCCCTCAATCGCCTGCGAACCGACGCGGGCAACCAACGACGCAGCGACTCGAGCAATGGTGTCCGCACAGCTGGTTCCTGAAAAAATTCCCTTCGCGGCCTTTTTTTGCGCACGCCGTCCGGCTTGTGATTCGCCACGGTTATAACCAGAGACTCAGGGTTCCGTTCACGTCCCGGTTTTCTGCATCCATGAACAGTCCCAGCGGTCACTCGCGCGGCGGCAGCCGGCGGGACGGTCTGTCGCTCTTCTCCTCCGGGCTAAACCCCCGAAAAATCGAACTCATTGACCGCCACGGCACTGGGGATTCGCTGCTGGACATAGGCTGCGGGAACGGCCTGTATCCACTGGCCACACTACATAGATTCGCACGGGTCTTGCAGATCGACCTCGTCGACCGCCGGTCACCGAAGGCCCGTGACATCCCGTTCCAGGCGATGAACGCTGTAGCCGTTGGCTCAGTCGGGCAGAGGTTCGACACGGTCCTCTGCTTCGACATTATCGAGCATCTCGATGACGACGAGTCGTTTGTTCGGACCGTGCGCGGCATCTGCGATGGCTGCCTGATCGGATCCGTCCCCGCCGACGATGATGCCGTGTTGCGGGCGATCGGCCTCACGCATGTCCATCACGTGGACAAGACGCACCGGCGCGAATACTCGCGGGAAACCCTGGCGGCTCTGCTCGGCAAGGCGGGTTTCATCAACGTGACGGTGATGCCCCAACTGGGCGAGGGCCTCGTGTACGCACCCCATGCCCTGGCGAGCGGGTCTCTCGTGAGCAAGGTCATCGCAAGGATCCTTATCGCCCTGAACATGCTCCTGTGTCGAATGGGCGTCTTTCGCAACGCGTCGGTAGCGGACTGGCTGTTCGTGGCCCGCTGAGACCTCATGGCTCACCGTTGCCATCGTCCTTTGCATCCGTGCACGGCGGGTAGGCCCCTGCATGTGGCAGGCTTTCCGGCATGGAAAGATGGCTTGACGTCGTGTCACGGCTTGCGGAGCCGACGCATCATCGCGGGCATGCCCGCAAGTACCATGCCGCGGGTGAGTATGTCGGCGAGCGGCCGGGTCGCCGGGAACAACGCGTTGACAGGAATCGTCGCGAGAAAGGTGGCGGCGACGGTCGTCGCTGCCGCGCCCAGTGCGCCATGCTGGGGGATGAAGATGACATTCAGCGCGACGTTGAAGACCGCACCGATCACCGTGTTGCGAAAACCAGCCCACAACATGCCGCGTCCGATCAGCCACGTCGACTGGGCGACGCCCAGAATCGCGAACATGTTCGAAAAGACATGCACCCGCAGCACCGGCGCCGCTTCGCGGTAGCCGTCGCCGAGCAGAACCTGAATAGCTTCACCCGGCCAGATCGCCAAGGGCACTATGAACAGGTAGCTGCACACCATGACGATCGATACGGTTTGAATCAGGGCGGCCCGATAGGAGGTGTCGTCGCGTTGCTGCGCGCGGTAGAGAAACGGGGCTGCCGACGCGAGGATGGCGAACGGCACGAATCGCCACATGGACGACAGCCGGACCGCCGCCGCGTAGAGCCCGATCTGGTGATCGGCCACCTCGCGACTCGCAGCGAGCACTCCAAGCAGCAGCACGTCTGACTGGTCATAGATGAAGACGGCGAATCCTGTGAGGATGCTCGGGATCGCCTCTCGCATCAGTCCGCGGGCCGTCGTCAGGTCGAAGCGCCAGCGTTCGCCTCCCGTCGTCAGCACGTAGACCGCCAGCAGCCCCGCCCCGAGGAGGATCGCGTCAAGGGCGTTGGCGAACAGGAAGTAGCGGATCGGGGCGTCAATCAACACACCGATGATCTTTACGCCGGCTGCCACCAAACCGGCCGTGAGCCCGCACGCGGTCACGACCCGCGAGCGGCTTAGGGACTGGAAATAGGGGTCGAGAACGAGAAGCGGTGCCGACCAGAGCGCGAGACCGGCCACGGCCGCGTCGCCCAGCGTCGCGGTGGTTTGGTTGGGAACGAGCAGGAAGGCCGCCACGCCGAATCCGTAGGCCGCAAGTGTGCCCGCCGCCCGCATCGCGAAGGCAGTGCCCAGCATGACCCCGTTCGACCGTCCACCTACCAAATGGCGAACGAGGTTCTCCCCGAGTCCGCACGTGGACAGCGGCACGAAGAGCGACGCCGCGGTCAGCGCGTAGTTGAACGCGCCGAGGCGATCCACGCCGAGCTTGCGGAACACGAGGATACCGACTACGAGCGCGATCAACAGGCGGCCGATTCGCTCTCCGATGATCCAGCCCGCATTGGCAATCGCGGGATGGTCGACGAAGGCTAGGAGGAGCCGGCGGCGGCCACTGATCACGATCGACCACCCAGAATGCCCCCGAGCCTGCGCAGGATTCGTCGGGCAATGGGCTGCGGAGCGTGGCGGGCCACCAGGGCCCTGTCGAAATCAGGGCTTGGCACGATGAATCCGGGATGCTGCATAGGCCCGGGCAGTGCACCGGCCAAGGGCGTCGCCGTCGGGCAGCCTCGGCGGCCCTGGTAGTGCGTTCCCTCTCCAAGGCCGATGTTCTGGATCAGACTCAGCCGTGGAACCGCGGACAAGCCCCACCTCGAGGCCATCGCATAGGCCCATTGGTAGTCCCACGTGTCGACCTCTCCGTGGAACGTCTTGTCGAGAATCGCAACCCGGGCGGACCAGAAGTTGGAGCCCCGGTCGAGACCCGCTTTCTTGAACTCCGGCCACGACGCCATCGCGAGATCGAAGTGCCGCCACGCACGTCGCCACGAGGCCCATCCCCACTGCCAGCCATACTGAGAGAAGACGTAGTCGGAGGCCCAGGCCTGTGGCTTGTCAAGCGGATTGAAGCCCGCGATCTGCATCACGTTGGTGTCGTCGCGATACCGTTCGAGCAACTCCGCGCAGAAGGAGAAAAAGGTCGGGTCGGGCAGGCAATCGTCCTCGAGGATGATGCCCTCGGGCTCGTGCTCGAAGAACCAGTTGATCGCCGAGCTGACGCCCCGGCCGCATCCGAGGTTCGTCGGCTGGTAAAGCCTGCGGACGTCGAGCCCCGCGGAGTCGCGGTCGATGAGGTCGCGTACCTGCTGGACCTGATCGGCCTCGCCTTGCTTGGCGGGGCGGGGCCCGTCGCACGCCACGTACACCCGCACGGGGCTCGCCGCGTGGATCGCCTCCCACACGGCCCGCGTGACATCGGGCCGTCGGAAGACGATGAACAGTACCGGCGGGCAGGACGAAGGCATGCTCACCGTTTAGCCCGCGGGCCTGTCGCCGGCGACGGCCATCGACATCCAGAGCCCCGGCACCCGGCCGACTCCGGCGAACTGCAGATTGCGAAACCCCGTCTCAGTCAGCAGCCGACTCACGCTGCGCCGGCTCCAGAGCTTGCTGTGGCCACCGTCCCATAACGGGTTGGTATGGGAGTCCCACTTGCCACAGACCGAAATCGCCAGGTTCTTGAGGTAGCCGTGACAGGGGGTCGTGCAGACGAACCGACCGCCCGGCTGGACGGCTTCAAAACAGCCGCGGCCGTACGGCCGCGGCGCGTAGAGATGCTCAACGACCTCGGTGCGCACAACGGCGTCGAGCACCCGCGGCCGCCGGTTCGAAGCCTTGCTCAGTGCCCGCTGTAGGAACCGCAGGATCGCTGGCAGAATCCGCCAGCGCACATGGCACGAGATTGCGGTGCGATAACCGTGGGCAACGTAGCCGTCAGCCATGAGGATTGCGATCCGGCTCCACCCGCCCCGATCGGTACCGCCACGGTCCCGACGATGACTCTCGTGATCGTACCACGGCGCGTAAACCGGCCGTAACGCCTACCCCGTCGGCTGGAGCGGTTCTCCGGCCCGGGAAATCGCCTCTTCGAGCGCCGGAGCGCACTCCGGCTTCACAAGAATCTCACGGCCGATGCACAGGACGTCGAGGCCGGTCCTGAGAAAGCAGGCCAGCGCCTGCTGCGGAGTGTCCACGATCGGCTCATTTTCGTTGAAGCTCGTGTTCAACAGGATGGCGACGCCCGACAACTTCGCAAAAGCCTCGATGAGATCGTGGTAGAGCGGGTTCGTCTCCCGCTCGATGCTCTGCAGGCGACCGGTTCCATCCACGTGCGTGACGGCCGGAAGGCGTTCCCTCCACTCCGGACGGATCTTCACCACGTGCATCATGAACGGGCTGAAGACGTCCTGCTCGAAGTAGGTGCTCACAGCGGATCGCAGGACGGTCGGCGCGAAGGGACGAAACATCTCCCGCCGCTTGATCTTGGCGTTGATGATGTCCTTCATCTCGGGGCGGGTCGGGTCGGCGAGGATCGAGCGGTTTCCGAGGGCTCTCGGCCCCCACTCGCTCCTGCCCTGATACCAGCCAACGACGAGGCCAGCTCGCAGCAGCCGGGCCACCACGGGAACGACCTGCCCCGGATCAAGGGTTCGCCAGGGCGTGCCAGCGGACCGGGCGGCCTCAGCCATGGCGGCCTCCGAATGCATGGGGCCCCAGTAGGCGTGGCTCATGAGGAACCGCTCCCGCCCGCCGGCCACGTTGTGCCACGCCCAGAGGGCCGCCCCCAGCGAGCACCCCTCGTCGCTCGACGCCGACTGGAGGTAGGGTTCGGTGAATGGCGTGTCACGGAGCAGCCTGGCATTCGCGACGCCATTGAGGGCGCACCCGCCCGCGTAGGCGATCTGCGAAGAGGGCACTAACCTGTGCAAACGCCGGGCGCAGTGCATGAAGGCCGCCTCGAACCGCACCTGACACGAACGCGCGAGGTTCCGCTCGCGGTCGGTGGTCTCGGTATCCCGGGCCCGCTTCGGGCCGAGGAGCGCCGCGAGGCGATCGGTGAAGAGTCGTTCCATGACGATGCGGCCCGCCGCATCGCAGGCGTCGGCCGCTCCGCCCTGGTGCATCCCAAAAAAGCCGCGTGCAAGGCGAAACCAGCCGTCGGAAGGCAATGCGACGAGTTGCTCCATCTCGGCGGCATAGGCATCCTCGCCATACGCCGCCAGGCCCATCACCTTGTACTCCTCTCCGAAGCGATCGAAGCCCATCAACTGGCAGATGGCCGTGTAGAAAAAGCCCAGGCTGTCAGGGAGCAGCACCCTGTCGAGAATCGTAATTCGCGTGCCCTCGCAGCGGGCCGCCATCAGGCTGGCGAAGTCACCGGATCCGTCGTACGAGAACCCCGCGGTCTGGCCATCGAACGGCGAGCAGTAGTAGGCGCTCGCAACGTGTGCCAAGTGGTGTTCGACGGGCACGAGCCGAAACCGCAGCGTCGTGGAATCGACATCGCAGGCCGCGGCGAGCCTCGCATGAAGCGTTGTTGCGGCAGTCCGTTCGCGACGGAAGTGCTCACGCGCCGCGGCGAAGCCGGTCGCGGGATGCGTGAGCACATACCGCACCTTGGCCGCCATGTTGGCCCGGCCATCCCGGGGGACGGCGACGATGTCGACGTCGGAGGGCCGCACACCGGCATCGTCGAGAACCGCGCGGATGGCCAGCGAAGGAAATGCAGGGTCATGCTTGATGCGCCGTCCGAGCCGCTCCTCGGCCACCGCCATGGTGAGCCGCCCGTCGACGAGCAGGCAGGCCGACGAGTCGGGATGCCCGAAGTTGAGTCCGAGAATGACGCTCATGAAATCCGGTCACCTGGGGAAGGGGCGAATGCCGCCGGCACGATCCGTCCCGAGCGAGTCCAGTGCCGGATGCTGTCGGACGCGGCGGCGATCGC
The DNA here is from genome assembly GCA_945891385.1 of Candidatus Kuenenia stuttgartensis. Taxonomy (GTDB): domain Bacteria; phylum Planctomycetota; class Planctomycetia; order Pirellulales; family UBA1268; genus QWPN01. The sequence continues at coordinate 36,016 of CAMDDJ010000008.1, forward strand.
CGGCTCCGGCAGCGTGGTTGCAAGGATATCCGCCGGATCTGCCGAGGCATCGGAATCGGGCGACAGGGCCGAAAAACCAGTTCCATCTGGGTTGATGTTCAGGAATCGATATGGTGCGACGCCGGCGAGGTATCCGCACAGGTCGCGACGCGTGTAGCCGAAACGTGCCGTGTTCTCGTCGGATTCGAAGATGATCTGCGGCTGGTAACGCCGCAGAGTCGCTTCCGCCCCCCGGAACGCGGCGAACTCGCCCCCTTCGACGTCGATCTTGATGACATGCGGCGGGGGGATCTCACCACTCTCAACGAGATCGTCCACCCGCACCGTGGGCAGCCGCAGCGTCCGCGAGCCCTCCTCGCGGGCGCGGGTGGAGGCATGAATGGAATGCGAGCCGAGAAAGAGGTCCATCGTGCCGGTAGAATCGGAGACAATTTCCTCCCGCACGTCGATTGTCGCACCAGGGTTGATCGGCACCGACTCGCGGATGGCGGCGACGAGGGGAGGCAGCGGCTCAAATGCGACCACGCGGATGCCAGGAACGCCTGGTTGCGAGCTAAAGACTCGGGCGAGTTCGAGCGACATGAACCCGATGTTGGCGCCGATGTCGAGGAACGTGTCGCCGGGGCGGAGGAAGGCGGCGCACGCCGTGAGGACGTGCCAGTTCCAGGTGCGGCCAGAGTTCACGATGCAGGCGTAGACGTCGAGGCTCGACGGTTCGACCACCAGTTTGGCGCCGTGGCGGGTGACGATGGAATGGCCGGCCTCACGGCGGAGCCAGCCGCCGATCCAGCGAGGCACCGCTCCTTTGCCGCGGGGCAGGTATCGATTCAGGAACACAGCCGCTCTCATGGCCGCCGAGAGGCTGTCGCCGGAAGCGTTGCGGTGATCGGGGCCCGGTGGCATCGTCATGAGCCTTCCTCCTCGCCAACAAGGCAGATGCTCACGGGCCGTGGGCCCCGAGAGCATGACCAGCGGTACACCTCCGCCAGCCTCGCCGAGCATGTCTCCCAGGTAAACTGACCTCGCATCATCCGCCAGCCCCGACGTCCCATCTCCAGCAGGCCTTTGCGATCGAGCCCGCACGCCTGCCTGAGGCCGGCCTCCAGGCCTCGTTCACCGACCGGCACCCACCAGCCGCACCCGGCTTCCGCGATGCATCGCCATGGCGCGCCGTGGGTGGTGAGCACCGGCACGCCCTGGGCGAGCGCCTCCGCGACCGCAAGTCCGAAGTTCTCGGAATGGGACGGGAGCACGAACAGGTCGGCGGCAGCCACGCATTCCTCCCGGTCGCGCCCCCACCTCGGGCCCTCGATCGCCACGACGTCGCCGAGGCCCTGCTCGGCGATCGCGCGGGCGACGTCTTCCCGGTGCCCGCACTCGTCCGGACCGCTGATCACGAGCCGCCAGTCCGCCGGGCGAACGCGAGCCCACGCCTGGACCAGGTCGAGGATGCCCTTGATGGGATGAATTCGCGAAAGGAACAGGGCAATCATCGGTCCGGTCGGGCCGCGATCAGGGCAGTGCGCTGGCACATCGACTCCGAAGGGTACCACCGCCACCGGCTGCCGCAACCCGGCGCGGCGGACGTCGATGCGTTCCGCCTCCGACGTGACGTGGATCAGGTCGACTCGCGAAAGCGCGGTTCGCTGATAGGCAAGCCAGGCGAGATGCTTCTTCGGTGAGTGATGCGCCAGGGCCCGTGCTGACAGCATTCCATGGGGACTGAGCACGACGACCGATCCGGGTGGTCGCGCGGGCCCCGTCGTGGCGACCCCAGGATACTGCCAGATTCCATGAATGTGGACGATCGCAGGCCGTTCCGCGGCGATGGCTTCCCGGAGCCCCGGCGTGTAACTGAACAAGCGGGGCCCGACCGACCGCAGCTGCACCCGCCGGACGCGGTCCGACACCCCGAGTTCCCAGTTCTCGCCCTCGGGAACAACGCCCATCTGGACGATGTGCATGTCGCAGACCCGGCTGAGGCCGTCGACCATGCCGTCGACCGCCGCCCGGACGCCTGCCGCATCCCGGTTGGTCGCCGTGGTGACGTGGATCACCCGCATGCCGTCGCCGGCGTATCCATCCTCGGACATCACGCGGCGGGCCTGCAGCCAGATGAGGCACGGCGCCGCGAGATGACATCCGAATAGATCCTCATCACACGATCGACCTGGGCGTCGGCGTCGAACCGTGTTCGAGCCAGCTCCGCTGCGGCAAGCCCCATGGCAGCGGCCCGCGCAGGATTGTCGAGGAGCAGCCGCATCGCGTCCGCAAGAGCTTTTGGGTCATCAGGGCGGACCAGCAGGCCCGTTCTGCCATCCTCGATCAGATCCGAGACGCCGCCCAGCCTCGATCCGACCGCCGCTCGGCCGACGGTGGCTGCTTCGACGACGGGGCGGGCAAAGTGGGGCCTCGTCGAGGGGAAGACGAGGAACTCCGCCGCCGCCAGCACCGGCAGCACGTCCTGAACGAAGGGCCGTCGCAGGAATGCGTGCGATGCGCCCTCTGCCTCGACGATCGTTGCGGCCCGCTCGTAGTCGCGGGCGAGGCCGATCGCAGGCATGACGCGCCGCGCCAGACGGGCCTTCCAGGATGTCGGGCGCGACAGGGTCATGCCGGGAGCCAGGATCCGCAGTCGCGGATGGTCCGGCAGCAGGCTGCGAACCGCGGCGACGAGCGGGAAGATCCCCTTGATCTCCTGGTAGCCTCCGACATAGGCGACGAGCCGGTCACCGTCGCCCGCCCCGAACTCCGCGCGGGTCGCGCGAATCGCCTCCGCGGATGGGGCTGTCCGGGCGGGTACCACGTTTGGCACGACGATGCCTCGCCGCCCGTCCACCCAGGCAGTTCGATCCGATTCGGACAGGAAAATCACCTCGTCGGCGTACGTCTCCAGCCATCGCCGGAGCATGCGGCGGCGGATACCGAGGTACCCGACCACTGGCGACTCCCGCACGTGCCAGACCACCGGTGTCGGGGCGGCCGAAAGCGCCCGAGCCATGATCGCTAGCGTCACGCTGTTGAGATGCACGATGTCGGGCTGCAGTTCTCCGACAAGCGCCTCCAGCACCCGCAGGCCGCGGGAGGCCTTCGCGTGGGCGTTGATTTGGTAGAGGCAGGCCCGCGGATCCCCGAGGTGCGCCCAGCCCGCGGTGGTGTGCCGGTAGAGTGGAATCTCGGGTGTGTCGAAGACCCGCGCCCCGTCGCCCTCGTACATCGCCCGCACCATGACGTTCGGCTCGACCATGGCCACCGCCACGTCCACTCCGCGGGCGACAAGCCCCTGAACGAGATACCGGAGGCTCATGACCGAGCCGCCGGGGCTGCCCGCATGCTGCACGAAAAGAGCGCGGCGGGGATTCACTGCGCGGAAAACCCGGATTCGCCCTGGCGTGGTAGGTCAGTCAGGCGTTCAAAAATGGCAGAGTGGTACAGAAAACTTCGTAGCTGGTACCCCCTCTCAAACAGGAATAGCGCAACCTCGGCTCGCGGCGCCGTTTGCGCGACTTCCCCCAGCATCTCAGCCACCACGAACCGCGGCCGGAACCGGGACCAGTCGTTTGAACGAAGGACTTCGATGTCGTGCGCTTCGGCGTCCACTTTCAGCAGTTCCGCCCGGCGAAATACATCGGCATGGGCGTCAAGCAACTCCCGCAGCGGGCGCACGGGAGTGACAATCTCGTGGAGAGCCGGCATTCCTTGTTCGTCCTGCAGCCGCGCGGCATGCTCGGCTGAGAGCGTGCTGTAACATGGATTCTCGTAGACATAGAACGTCGCCGTGCCAGACAAATCCGATACCGCGCACTGCTCGACGATGTCTCTGCGCCGGCCGCGCCGTAGCTCCCGAGCAAGCGAGGGATTTGGCTCGACGAGTAGCCCTGTCCAGCCCAGCCGATACAGTAAGAACGTGGTCGAGTACCGACGCGGATGATGAGCGCCAATGTCGACATAGCACCGACTCGTAGGGAACTCGCCCGCTTTCAGCAACAGGGATATCAGGACGTCTTCGGCTTCGAGTGCCCAGTAGGGCTGCCAGGTCGTGTCAAACCACGGCATTCGCAGCAATCGCTTGATGAATCTGAGGAAATGAATCATTAGTCGACTCCGCGGCCTACTAGGGGCTCACCAGACCGGAAATCCAGCATGCAAAGCCCCGAGCCGCGGCGATCGGAGAAAACCGCTCGGCGAAGTCTTGGCAGCGTTCCGCGAAAAGTGTCTGTTCGGTGGGCGACCAGCCGAGCACGCCATCGATCGCTTCGGCCAGCTGCCGAGGCTCGTCCCCTTCACTGAACACCAGCAGGTCGTCGAACGCGGGCCCCAGGCCCGGGGCGCGGGTGCTCACGATCGGCCGCCCATATGACAGGTAATCCAGCACCTTCGACGGAAAGTTCATGCAACTGTCGTCGGTTCGGACGGGACGGGGATTCACGAGCACGTCCGCGGAGAGCGCGAGCCGCTTGAGTTCGCCTTGCGGCACCATGCCGAGGTCCTCGACCCGGTCGGACTCGGCCGTCATTCTCGCGATATCCCGATCATAGCCTTTTCCTTGGCCGGTCATCACCAACCGGACGCCGGGCGTGCGGAGGAGCGGCATGGCAGCGATCAGGCGATCGACGCCCCCGGCCCGCGAACGGGCGCCGGCGTACAGGATCGTGCGCTGGGCAGCGGCCGGTATCGCGGTTGCGGGGCAACACGGCACGAGGGCCGGCGGGAGGAGAAACCGGCGGGGCGAGGGCGCATGCTCGAACGCCCAGTGCGACACGAATGCCACGCCAGCTGCGCCCGTCGTTGCCGCACGGAATGACGCCCAGCTGTCACGGGCAGGGTCGTCGAAGTCGAGCACGATCGGAATCCAGGGCACACCGTGCCTGGCCGCCGCGGCGGCCGCCGCGGCGATCCAAGGCCCCAGGTTGTAGGTGACCAACGCCGTAGCATCGATCGACCTGACGGCTTCGACAAACCGCCGCGCATACCCGAGGCTCAGCGATCGTGTGCGCACCAGCGGGGCGTTGACATAGGGCACGACCGACGCATCGACGTCGATCGCGGCCTGCCCGCCGGCGGCGTAGAGCGGCCCCCACGGCCAGGTTCGGTGGGGATCGTGGCCGATCCAGTGCGTCCGCAGGCCGGCGTCCCGGAGCCCACCGATGTACGTCCGCTGCCACCGCATCGTCGCCGGATGCGGGGCCGTGCCGTGGAGGAGCGACTGCTCACCCTGCAGCGGGCCCGCCCAGACGATTCGCAGGTCGTCGCCGTCACGCATGACTCAGTACCATGCCCGCACGCCAGGGAGCCGCCGGAGGCTCGCGGGATTGCATGGCCGAGGTGACAACGTCCAAGAAGTAGCGGGCGACGCTCTCCGCCGAGAAGGAGCGGGCGCGCGCGATGATGCGTCGCCGACGATCGCCTCCAACCGGCCCCTCAGCGACGATCCTTCGAAGCGACGCGGCCAACGCGGATACGTCGCCCGAACGGAACGTTTCGCCGGAGTCCGGGTCGGCAAGCAGGTCTGCCGCCCCACAGGTGGTCGAGCACAGCACGGGGGTGCCCGCCGCCAAGGCCTCGTTCACAACGGCGCCCCAGCCATCGAACCGACTCGGCAGGACGAGAAGGTCGTGGCACGCCATCACGGCAGAGATCGACTCGTTGGAAACGACACCCCGCCACGACACCGCCTGCGCAAGCCCCAAACGGCTGGCACGGGCCCGGAGCTCGGCATCGGCATGGCCGGTACCGACGATCGTGAGCGGAATCGCCGGCGGCGGCAGGCGCGCCAGCGCGTCGAGGAGAAGGTCCACACCCTTGCGGCGAATGAGTTGCCCGACATAGATCGCTCGAAAGCCGCCGTCGTCGTGCGACGGCAACTCGAGGTGCGCGGGAGTGACGTAGGCGAAGGGGTGGACACGATCGGCTGGAAAACCGGCCGCGCGGAACCACGACACCCCGAGCCGGCCCATGGCCAGGATGAACGACGTCCGGCGGCCATACGCAACGGCGTCGCAGGCGGACCGCACCCGTCGCACGACGCCCCTCACCCCCTGCCCGTCGTGCGCCTCCGAGATCACGCCGAACGCCGCCCGGCCGGCGGCAACCCGCCCGAGTGCCGACCGCACCGCCGGATGACATCGAAACCCCGAGAACACGTGCAGGGTCGTCGGCGCGTCATCCGCGACGAGCCGTTCCCGTGCCGGATCGTCGTGGAACACCTCGCGAACCGCGGACGAACTGGCCGATCGCCAGCCCTGCGCGGCGCGTTCCGCGACGAGACGATCTGCATACACGGCGATGACCTCGGCCCTGGAGGCCGTCGCCAGCGCCTCGAGAAAGGGCACCTGGTGCATCGACGGCATGGGCTGCCAGAACACGAAACGCGTCGGTGAGACGAACATCACCGGCGGGCACTCTCGTCGCCCGCGTGCGCCCCTGGCGGCAGATACCGTACGAGTTGCGCGGAGAAGGCGGCGTCGGGTGTCATGAACGGGCGGTCCCACTGCCGATCCGCGTCGGCCCAGACCTCGAACGTGAAGCCCGCGTCAATGCAGGGAACGGCCAACGGCTCCAACTGCCGCAGCACCCGCGTCTTGCCGATCCCCGCGCCCACGAGGCACAGGTCGGGCTTCATCGACAGGTCTTGGAGATCAAGGCGATCCGCGAAGGCGCGGGTCGGACTGATGCCGAGCCAGTCGACGTGCGCCGCACCAAGGTCCAGGAGACTCCGTCGAATCCCGGCTTGTTTCTCGCCTTCCGCGGAATGCACCACGAGCAGCCGCCTGCCACCGAGGAGACCTGCCGACCGGGGGCCCCTCAGAAGGGCGTACACGAAGTAAAACGGCACGTAGCTCGCATGATTCAGGGCCAGCCCGCTCCGCCGCACCCAGTCGCGAAGGGCGGGGAAATACGCCTCGTGGAACGGTTCGCGACCGTACGTCAGGTGCATCGCAAGAATGCCGTGGCGGGCGAGATGCTCGAGATCGTCCTGCATCACCGGCCTGAGAGCCTGGCACTCCGCAACTGTCAGTTCGCCAGAAGAGATTCCCGGAGCGGTCTCCGCATGGAAGCCCGGCGACCCGTGCCGCCAACGCCATGCCGTGACTCGAGCCGCCGCCGCGGCTCGCCGCACATACGGCAGGCGCGGGTTCCACGACCTCGAACCGAAGAGAAACTCATACTCCCCATCGGCGAGCCTACAGACGGGGAGATATCGCCGACCGACTGCGGCTTCGACGCGGGCCGCAAATCCCGCGAACCAGGCCCTCGAGTCAATCGTCGCCGGCGCCAGCGCGAAATCGTCGGACCGATGCTGCCGCTCAAAGCCCGGAACTACGAACGGCACGGCCGTAGGGAAGACCCTGCACGATATCGGCAGCGCCTCGGGCCCCTGAGCGATGAGCCCTCCGACTACGCCCATGAAGGGCCGCTCAAACAGCAGATAGAGTGGAATGCTGATCGCAACGATGACCGTGCCGAAGGCCGCCATCAGAGCAAGAAATGCCCACAGACCTCCTCCGAGCGGTGCCAAACCCCCACACAGCCAAGGCCCCGCTGCTGCCATCAAATATGCGTGATACAGGTAGATCGTGTAACACATGCCGCCAAGCACCACGAGCGGCGGCCAAGAAAGGATGCGAGAGTGCCAGCGGCCTGCAATGCCGGAATAGCAGAAACCGACCAGCGACACGGCGAGCCCACAGGTTGCGGCCAGCCCCGCCTGCCGGCCGAACCATGCAACGCCAGCGACGCACGGCAGTGCTAGCAGGTCACCTGCTGTCGAGCAGCCGAGGCTGGCAGAGCGCACGTGGACATCAGCCAAGAGAAATCCACCGAGGAAGAATGGCAGAAACGGTAAAAGTGTGAGCCGTGCCCGGCCATCCCCGAATCCAGTGGCCATCATCCAATCGGCGAGAAGCAGCGACGCCACTCCGACTCCCGATGCGACGCACACACGGGTGGCCCGATTCGGAAGCTTGTAGATCACAGCGAGCAGTGGCGCGAGAAGATAAAACTGAATCTCAATCTCAAGCGTCCACGCGACGAAGTTAATCGTGCTGAAGGTCCCGTACACTAAGCCATGGCAGTAGAGGAGGCTCGCCACCAGATGGGGGCCAATGTCGGCGAACTGCTCCCCTCGCTGAATCACGTACGCGGCCGCCAAAATCAGCAGATTGATCACATAGGGCGGTTCGATTCTGACAACGCGGCGGAGCAGGTACGACCTGTACCCTATATGAGGGCTTCCGTGCTCGGCCGCGCGGGCGAAGGGGAGCCCGAGAACAAAGCCGCTGATCACGAAGAAGAGGTTGACGCCCAACGCTCCGTAAAGCGTGAACCCCTCGATCTCAAGCCGCCGAAAGGACTGAGCCTGGGGCGAGGCCGGCGCCTGGATCGCATAGCCCGCGCAGTGGTGCAGCAACACCGCTGCAATCGCATACCAGCGAAGGCCGTCTACCTGCGGGAGGAATTCACGGGAGGACGTCCGTCTCCGCAACAGCAAGTAAAGCCATCGGCCTATCCGTCCTCCAGCAGCAGTATCAACGTCGACCGCTCCGCTATGCCGCTCGCCCATCGCGCTCCGCACCTATTTCACGGCCGGCAAAGGTGCCGCTACGGTCTCCGTATCGGCTAGTGCCATACCGAGAAATAGGAACAGGAAGTATGACAGGCTGAGCATTTCCAGTAGGTATGGATTGATGATGAGCCCGAGAATCAGCGTCCACACAAAAATCGTCGAGGCCGCAAGTGGCCACGATTCCGGAGCCCGTTTTCTCGCCGCCCGCAACCCGAGGATGATCAAGCCAAAGAAGACCACTGCCGGGACGAGGCCGATAACTCCGAACGACGCAGCCGTGTCGAAGAAAAAGCTGTGGCCGCCCACCTCTGTCATGTCTTCCTGGAATCCAAACCCAACAATCGGATGCTGCAGAAACGTCTCGAATGACCGCCACAGCAACACCGAACGACTACTCGAGCCGAGGCTCATCTGTTCGATAAGGTCTACGCCCTCTTGGCGGTAAAAGATGGCGGTGACGATCGACACAGCCTTGCCAAAAGCCTGTGAAGCGGCGCTCTCGGACGCTGACAGGCTCTGCCTGAGGACTTCAAGGACGCCGATGCTCACAGCGCTTACCGCCAGCCATTGCAGGCGGTATGCGAGCGACCTCACCGGGGCAAACAACCCCAACAGCACGGACGCCACGCCCGTCATGAGCACCACTGCCCCGAACCCCGAAAGCACGGCTGTGATGACGAACGTCGCCTGCACGACGAGGACCAGCAGCCGCATCTGCCGGGAAATCATCGGATAGATCCGGAAAAGTTCGATGGCGAAGAAGAGTAAGAGGGGAGAAAAGTAGATGAAGCAACTGATGTAGGCTTTTGCCCATTGACTCGCATTCACGTCGGTGTCGATCCCTTGCGTCGCAATCTGCTGCTGCGCCCGGTCGAGGCCGCCTTGCGCACCGGAAATGAACCCGAAGAAGTCGGGAATGCACATCAGCCAGTACGCCGCAGCGATGAAGAGTAGGAACGTGCGCTCGCGGGCGGGATGTTTGGCGAGGGTGTAGCCGCAGAGCACCATCGGAATGCATCTCAGAAGGACGATCGGCGGGCTCGACGTAGTGAACAATGCCGAGATGTCGTAGAACCGGCCAGCGATCATGTTCACGACCATCACCAGTTCGAATGCCAGCAGCCAGAGCATCGCCGGTCGGGTCAGCAAGCGGGTCAAGCCTGCAGAGACCAGCATCATGGCCACGACAACGGCGCCCAAGCCCTTGTAGGCAAGGTCCATCCGCCCCCACAACTGGTAATGTGCCACCACGAGCGTGAGCCCACAGATGATCCAGAACGGGGGAAGTGACGACGGAACCGCCCGCGCCCGTGCCGCCCAGTCGATTGCCGCCGCCGATGATCGGGGCAGCGGGCCATCGAGCGACACAGGCTGAGTGAGTCCTACAGATGCCATGGCACGGGATCCTTGCGTGTGGGAACTGAGCGACTATGCCCGATAATAACCCGAGGGCCGGCGCGAGATCGCATTTCGGGTATCGATGACCGCCGCACGGAAACTCGAGAAGTCTTGCTCGCGATATTCGTCGTGATCGGTACACACGACGATCGCGTCGAACCGGTCCTCGACTGGAACCGACCGCGTGCCGGCGAATCGGGCGTGGGTACGGCCCGGCCGGACCTCCGGCACGTGGGGATCGTGGTACGAGACGATCGCCCCCGAGGCGTTCAGAAGATCCCAAATGGCGTACGTCGGTGACTCCCTGTCGTCGTCGACGTTCTTTTTGTATGCGAGCCCAAGCAGCAGGATCTCCGATCCGCGTAGCGGCCGGCCGCGGTCGTTGAGGGCTGCAGCGATACGACTCACCACGTGCCGAGGCATGGCGGTGTTGATCTCGCCGGCAAGTTCGATGAACCGGGCCGTCTGGCCAAACTCCTTCGCCTTCCAACTCAGATAGAACGGGTCGATCGGGATGCAATGGCCACCCAGCCCGGGCCCCGGAAAGAAGGGCATGAAGCCAAACGGCTTGGTGCTTGCCGCTGCGATGACCTCCCAGATGTCGATGCCCATCGCGGCATAGATGACCTTGAGCTCGTTGACCAACGCGATGTTGACGGAACGGAAAATGTTCTCGAGAAGCTTGGTCGCCTCGGCGGCGTCGCAGCTCGATACCTCGACCACCTTCGGCACCACCGCGGCATACAAGGCGGTGGCCCTTCGCAAACACTCCGGCGTCAGGCCGCCCACCACCTTTGGGATCCGCTCCAGCGACGTGACGTTTCCCGGATCTTCGCGCTCCGGCGAAAAAGCAAGGTGGAAGTCGCGGCCCGCCGCCATGCCCGAGCCGGCCTCGAGGCACTGTCGCAGGTCCACCGCCGTCGTGCCGGGATACGTCGTCGACTCAAGGACGACGAGCATCCCCTTGCACAAGACCGGCGCCAAAGCCGCGCCAGTGGCGAGCACGTACGACAGGTCTGGTGCGTGCTGCGCTGTCAGCGGCGTTGGCACGCAGATGATGACGGCATCCACAGACCCGGCCTGGCCGATGTCGGTCGTGGCCGTGAATCGCCCAGTCGCTACCGCGTCGCGCACGCTCGACGATGGAATGTGCCGCAGATACGACTCACATCTCCCTATGATTCGCGACTTCTCCGGGTCAGTGTCGATACCGATCACCGTGCCGCCACTCCGGGTAAAGGCAAGCGCCAGCGGAAGCCCCACATAGCCCAAGCCTATGATGGCGACCCGGGTCGGAGCAGCAGGCGTTGAAGGGTTGGGAATCATAAGGCCGAGAGGGTTGGGGGGCTGGGGCATACCGTGGCAAGCATCTGATTCACCCGGTTCTGAAAGGTCGGCACCGAAAAGCGTTCAACGGCCATCTGGCGGCCACGCCGGCCCATCGCGTCGCGATCGTTCACCGTCATGTCGAAGAGGCTCTCGATCGCCGCCGCGACAGGAAGGGCCGACGTGGGATCGACGGCGAGCCCTGTCACCCCGTCGACCACTGTCTCCGGGCAGCCGCCATGAGTGGACGTGATCACGGGGCGTCCCGATGCCGCAGCTTCGGCGTTCACGACGCCGAACCCTTCGCCGTATTCATCACCGTCGACCTCGACGAGTCGGCTCGGGAACGCGAAGACGTCGGCTTGCCGGTAGAGCTGAATCAGTTCGAAGCGGGACACCCGGCCGGCGAGTAGCACTCGATCTTGGACGGCTAACCGCTCGATCTGTCGGTAGTGGTGGTCGAGAAGTTCACCTGTGCCTGTAATTGTAAGCTGCAGAGGGAGGTCCGGGCGACGGTCGCGGAGCAGAGCCATCGCCTCGATCAGCATGTCGTAGCCCTTATGAAACGAATCGGCGTCGTGCCGGCCAACCGTAAGGATGGTGTGTCGCCGCACGACTTCGCCACGCCCGGGGTCGGCCGGCCGAAACAGGTCAGTGTCGACAGGATTGTGAATCACCTCGGCCTGCGGGGAGTCCGGCAGCATGGCGGCCACGACGTTGGCGGTGTAGTGACTGACCGAAACCAGCTTAGCGCAGCGGGAGAGGAATGGCACATAGGCCCGCCCGAGGCGGCCCCACACCTCCCGGCCGTGGAGCCAGCCGACCACGGGGGCGGCCGACGCGGTGGTTTCGAGGGCGGGCAGCACGGCTCGAAGCGTATGAGGATGGGCCACGACAACCACGTCGGCGCCGGCGAGATATCGGCCGAGATCCGCAGGCGGAAAGATCGCCGGAAACCGAACGCTAAGGCTTTTCATCACACGTGATGCCGGCGACACACCTACGATCTCGTAGCCAGCCTCCTGGACTCGCCCCGACTCGTGGAGTGCGAGACATCGCACGGAGTGGCGAGATGCGGCAGCGGCTGCGATGGCCTTGGAGACGATCTCCAAGCCGCCGATCGCGTTGAACCCAAAGCCAACAACAACGACATTCATGGCGGTGCCGTTCGTCTCTCGGGTGCCGGCAGCGGTGTACAAACAACCGGGGCAAGGACCGTCATGCGGCCTCGCGCGCGGATGGCGGGACATGCAAGGAGGGTCGCGGGGCGCAAGCCCAACCTAGGCACAGGCACCTCGCCCGGTGTCCTCGAGTACGGAGACCGCCTCCCGTGACCACAACTGGCAAAGCAACCGTCACGGGGCGAACTCTTGCATGGTGGCACTGCCAGGGCTGGCAATGCCGCGGCCAGTGATCGCCTGGGACACGAGCTGCAGCATGGTGAGCCCAACGATCCAGCAATCTGTGAACAGGGCCCCCGGCCGCCCGAGCATCTCGACATAACGTGCGTCGAGTTCAAGCCGCTCGGGCCAGGCCACCGCGTTGCGACCGTTGACCTGGGCCCAGCCCGTGAGTCCCGGCCGCACGAGAAGCCGGGCCGCCTGGCGCGGACTGTAGCGGGCGATGTAGCGGATCGGAAGCGGTCGCGGACCGATCAAGCTCATACTCCCGCCGATAATGCTAAAGAGCTGGGGGAGCTCGTCGAGGCTTGTCCTCCGAAGAAACCGGCCGAAGAAACCGAGTCTTGCCTCGTCTGGAAGATGTTTCCCGGCCGCGTCCTTGCTGTTCGACATCGAACGGAACTTGACGACTTGGATTGGGCAGCCGTTGAGACCCGCCCGCTCATCGCAGAAAAAAACAGGCGGACCGAGAACGCACAGAACGGCCAGAGCCACCAGCCCCATAAGCGGCAGCAGGATGACTACTGCGACTGCAGCAAGCGAAACGTCTATCAGCCGCTTCATCCGTGAAGCGTAAAGATTCCTGGGAGCGGAAGGGATCATCAGAGCCACGTTCTTTGACACACCAACCAAAGTCGCCACTCCCAATTTAGGAAATTGCCTTGCTCACGACCGGGAACCTCCCATTTGGCTGAGCACGGTGTCGCACTCCGCGCGGCGGACAAGGGCGACCAAGAAGCCCGCGCTGCCGGGGAGAAAGGCCAGGGCGACTTGAGTGAGTTCCGGCGTGGTGGACTCGTCGGCAAAAGGTACGAGGCTTATTGCTGAAGAGATCGCCGCGAGGAAGCCATAAAGGCTTGAAGTCGCTTGATGACTCCATCCCGCGATCACCAATCGCTGATAAAGATGACTTCGGTGGGCTTTGAAAACGTTTTCCCGCCTGACTACCCGTCGAATGATCGTGTAAAGCGTGTCGAAAACAAACGGCCACATCGCGAAGAGAGCCACTGTGACGAGCCGCGACGTCGGCCCAGGCCCTGGTATGGCGGGAAGGGCTGCGATGACGAACCCACAATAGGCGCTGCCAACGTCACCCATAAAAACCTTCGCCGGCGGCCAATTGCAGGTCAAAAACCCTAAAGCTGATGCCGCAAAGGCAAGCGAAACCGCGGACACAGCGGGACACCCAAGACAGGCGGCAGCAACGGCCATGGCGAACCCGGCAGTTGCCGCCGTTACGCCGGCAATGCCGTCAATCCCATCCATGAAGTTGAAGGCATTTGTCATGCCCACAATCCAGAGTATGGTGAGCGGCCACGCTGCATATCCGAGGGAGAGCGTTCCCAGGCCGCCCAGGTCCACCACTTGAATCGGATTCGCCAGGGCCGTCGCCACAAGTGCGGCAAGCACATGCACGCTGAATCGGATCCGATTCGGAAGAGGCCTCAGGTCGTCGAGCCAACTGACATACGCGATCCCCAAGGACGTAACAACGAGGCCTACCAGGGCGAGACGGCTCTCTGTCCACAGCGCAGCCGATACGACAGCGGCGATCGACGTGACCACGACGATGGAAAGCCCGCCGCCCCTGGGCGTGACCTTCGTGTGGCTTGACCGGGCGTTGGGCCGGTCAAGAACGCCCGCGCGACTCGCCCACCCGATCAGAAAACGCGTGAGCAGCGACGACCCGACGAAGGCCGGGATCACCCATGCAAGCCAAAGGAGGCTCCGGTCCATCCGGCTTAGACTGCCTGCTTCGCGGTAGCGATCACATCGCAGACTTCACGAACGATGCTCTCGTCGACATGCGCGCCGATCGGCAGGGCAAGGCTTCGCGCCGCGAGCAGATCGGTGGCCGGGAGCGGCCGCATCCGGTCGTAGAAATGCTCGTACGCGGTCTGGCGATGGCAGGGCGGATCGTAGTAGGCGCGGGTTTCGATGCCCCTCGCGGCAAGCACCCGCCGCAGTGCATCGCGCGTCATCCCAAACTTCGTCGGGTCGATCGTGATCGAAAAATCCTTGTAGCTCGATCGGGCGCCCGGCATCAGTTCGACAAACCCAATGCCTGGGAGTTCCCCGAGGTCGCGCCGATACATGTCGGCAAGTTGATTCCGGCGGTCAGAGACGTCGTCGAGGATCTCGAGCGACGCGAGCGCGGTCGCCGCACTCAATTCGGGCATTCTGCCGTTTACGCCGGGAAACAGCGCGTCGTATGAACCGTCGTTCCCATACTCCCGGCCCATACGAACGAAGTGGGCGAGACAATCGCAGTTGGTGGCCACAATGCCGCCTTCCCCCGCCACGAGCAGTTTCGTGGGCGAGAGGCTGAACACCTGGGCCGTGGCACCGGCGCCAACGGGCCGCCCGTGCATGCTGGCGCCAAACCCGTGGGCTGCATCGATGATGAGAGGAAGCCCGTGCTCGGCCGCCACTGACTCGAGCCCAGGAAGATCGCAGGGATTGCCGAAGTTGTGACAGGCAGCGATCGCAACCGTGCGCGGGGTGATGGCGGCGCGGATCGCCTGCGGGGTGACGTTTGTCGTGTTTGGATCAACATCGACGAACACCGGCCGGAGATTATTCCAAACGATGGCAGCAGCCGCGGCAAGGAACGTGAAACTTGGGATCACGACTTCGCCGAGCGGCTCGTTGCGAGTGCCGGAGCGTGCGATTCCAAACCGCGACAGCGGCTCCATACCCGCAACCGCACACTTGTCGCCATTCTTCCGGCGACTCAAACAACTCCCAGCCGACAGGTCGAGGCCCCGATAGACGAGCATCAGCCCGATCGTGCAACTACTGACCGCAACGGCGTATCGAACCCCAAGCCTCTTCGCGATCGCCTGCTCAAACTCCTCGCAGTAAGGGCCCTTCGTGAGTCGCCCACTCGCGATGATGTCGGCGAACGGACCAGCCAGTGTTTCCGGTCGCGGCAGGGCGGGCCGCACGAATGGCACGCGGATGCCATGCCGAGCAGGGTCACCGGCGTCGTGTTGCTCGGGAATCAAGGGTAGGAGTTGATCTGGCTTCAAGGCCTCGGGGCTCCCATGGGGCCGGCTTACTTAGGAAGCAACTTCTTCTCCCTGACCACAGCGGGACCAGATTCGGGTCCTGCGTATTCAGGAAGCAACTCTTTGAGCTTGATCCGCACAGCGTCGGGAGACTCGTCGAGCACTGAGTCTAACTCCTCGTGGACGAAATCAATCGCGGCGGAGTCGATCGGACGGTGCCGGGCCGAAAACACCTTGGGGTGCCCGGTGGGAAGCCGCTCTTCGTCGTGGAAGTAAAGCTCCTCGAAAAGCTTTTCACCCGGCCGAAGGCCCGTGAACACGATCTCGATGTCGTCTTGCTCCAGCCCGGAAAGGGCGATGAGATCACGGGCAAGATCGATGATTTTGACGCTCTCACCCATATCAAGCACGAAAACTTCCCCGCCATTTCCCATCGAAGCAGCCTGAAGCACGAGTTGGGAGGCTTCCGGGATCGTCATAAAGAAACGTTCGATTCCTGGGTGGGTGACCGTGATCGGCCCCCCACGGCGGATCTGCTCTTGGAAAATCGGCACCACGCTGCCGTTGCTCGCTAAGACGTTGCCGAACCGCACGACGATGAACTTTGTCTGAGACTCGTGCGAGAGCGCCTGCACAAACCGCTCCGCCAAGAGCTTGGAGCACCCCATCACGCTCGTGGGATTCACTGCCTTGTCGGTAGAGATACTCACGAACTCCTTGACGCTGTATTTGTCCGCCAATCGCGCCAGGCCGCGAGTGCCAAATACGTTGTTTTTGATCGCCTCGGCGGGGTTCCACTCCATCATCGGCACATGCTTGTGGGCCGCGGCGTGGAAGATCACATCGGGAGCGTGAGCCGCCATGATCTGCTCCATGCGGCTCTCGTCGGTGATGTCGGCAATCAGTGGCAGAAAGGCCGGCGGCGGCTGAAGTCGGGAGAGCTCCTGCTCGATGAGAAAGAGGGAGTTTTCTGCCCGTTCGACCAGCAACAGTTTTTGCGGCGAGAAGCGGATGACCTGGCGGCAGATTTCCGAGCCGATCGAGCCGCCCGCCCCCGTCACCATCACCACTCGCCCGGTGATCAGTTCGCGAATCGCAGAGTCATCAAGCTGCACCGGATCCCGCCGCAACAGGTCTTTGATCTCCACCGGCCGCAGTTGCACGTGCGAGAGATGCCTTTGGCCTGAGAGCAGCTCGTCGATTCCGGGGATGACCTTCACCTCGACGCCGGCATGAGTGCAGTCTTCGAGAAGTTTGCGAAACTGTTTTCCTGCGAGATAACCGGATTGCACGATGACTTCGTCGACCCCCCGTTTCACCACTTCCGCACTTGCGTCGGCAAAATCCCCGAGCACGGGGATTCCTGCGACTCGCGTGTGTACCAGCGAGGGATCGTCGTCGAGGAAACCGACCACGGTGTAGGGCTTCGAACTCGTGGCTTGGAGCCCGCGAGCAATCATCTCGCCAGCGTGGTCGGCTCCCACAACGATTGCCGTTCTCGCTGATGAACGCGAGAACAACGGACGAAGTTCCTCGCGGATGCTGCGCCAAAGAGTGCGCAGCCCGCCCAGAATTAGGATCGTCGCGCCCCAGTCCAGCAGGAGAACGCTGCGGCGGACGCGTGGAAAGGCGGGAAACCAGCCGGTGGAGAGAAACAGGCCGTCGATCGCTCCAAAGAACAGGAGCGAGAGCGTCGACGCCCAGAGCAGGCTTGTAAGGTCGCCAAACGCAACACGACCCCACGACACGTGGCACAGGCCCATCGAATAGAAGATGCCGAGTTTCACAAGCACCACGCCAACGACCGTGGCGAGGTATTTCTCGAGCCATCCACCTTCAAATGAGAAGTCGCTCCGAGTAAAGAACGCCAGAAAATAGGCCGTAGCGAAGACCGCGGCATGAACCGCGATCAGCGAGATCGCCCGGCGACTGAAGCGATGAAGGCCCGTTCGGTTCTTCGGAAGGAGCAAATTCATGCGGGGCTTCCTGCAGGGAATCTCAATGACCGCGACGCCTTGCCGGGATTCGCGCACAAACGTGGCAACTTGGGCCGCATGCGAAAGACGGGGGTAATTTTAGGATCTCTTGCAAGGGTTTGATCACAAGCCCTCACGACGGCACCGCGCAGACTCCGTTCCCTTCGGTGGCAGGCCTACGAACCCCCGACCGCCGCGAGACTGAGACGTCCCTAAGTTTACCCCTGCTGATATCCAAAATCTCGCGGCCGCGCAAAGCCTCGCCAGTTTCTCCCCGCCGCCCCGCTTCCCGACCGGAAATCCGGGCAAAGTCTGCCGTCGGATTCTGCCGATGACACCGATCGCAGCGACTGTACCGGTTGCAAGGAGCAGGCCATGACCAGCGGAAACCGTGTGAAAACCATGAGCAAGACGACCACCTCCCCCCGACTAGGCGGCGGCCGCCAGATCGCCCTGCTCCTCGCCCTGGCCGGTTCGATCGCGGCTGCAACCGGCTGTCAGACATTTGGCAGGCCACAAAACAACACCAAGACCCAGGTGATGCTCGACGCCCAGTGCCCTCCGACCGACCCGGCCAACATGCCGGCCAAGGAACTCGCCAAGGTTACCCTGCCCCCCTATGTGATCGAGCCGCCAGACATTCTCCTGGTTGACGCATTGCGGGTGGTGCCCAAGCCGCCCTTCCGGATCCAGTCGTTTGACGTGCTCCAGGTGATCGTGGAGGGCACGCTCCTCGAGCAGCCGATCAACGGGCTCTATGTGGTGGAGCCGGGCGGCATGCTCGACCTTGGGCCTTCCTATGGGAAGGTGATGGTGGGTGGGCAGTCGCTCGAAGAGGCGCAAGACTCCGTCTTTCGGCACTTGAAGCGGACGCTTCGCGATCCGCAGGTGTCGCTCACGCTTGCCCAGGCCGCCGGCCAGCAGCAGATTGCCGGAGAGCATCTTGTGGCCCCTGACGGCACGATCAATCTGGGTACCTATGGCAGCGTGTACGTAACCGGCCTCACGCTCGAACAAGCCAAGAAAGCGATCGAGGATCACCTCGGAAAGTTTCTCGATGCCCCGCTCGTGAGCGTGGACGTGTTTTCCTACAACTCCAAGGTCTACTATGTGATCACGGAGGGAGCAGGCTTCGGCGACAATGTCGTCCGCTTCCCTGTGACCGGCAACGAGACCGTGCTCGACGCGATCTCGCAGATCAACGGGCTCTCCCGGCTTTCGAGCAAAGACATCTGGATTGCCCGGCCGGCGCCGTCAGGCGTGGGCTGCGATCAGATCCTGCCTGTCGATATCGAAGCCATCATGAAGGGTGCGTCTACGGCCACGAACTACCAGGTGCTCCCTGGCGACCGGGTGTTTATCGCTCAGGATCAGTGGATCGCCTTCGATAGCATCATTGGCAAGATCACCGCTCCCTGGGAACGAGTGTTTGGCTTTGCCCTGCTCGGATCCAGTACGATCCAGCAGTTCAACCGGTTCCCCTACGGCTTCAACCCGAATTTCGGAGGCGTCTGCTGGGTTGCTCGTGAGGTCTACGGGCCCGAGAATCCTCAGTGGCTGCTCTTCCGGGCCTGGTTGCTCACCGATGCTCCCATCTGGTTGCGAGATGCGTACACCGCCCACGGTGAAGGCTTCGCCGCCTGGATCAGCGACAAGCCCGTCGTGAAGACGATCGTGAAGGCGGCGATGGACCAGGTGATTGGCCGGTATGAGGCAGAAATGCCCCGGATTGGTCGGTGAAAAAAACTCGGCAAGCCACGGTTCGCCATCGCGGACCGTGGCGACTGACTTGATGCCAGCGGTATACTTCTGAATGGTTTAAAGGAGGTTGAGTTCAGCAATGAAGCGAAATCCACAACGCTGTTTGGCGGCTGTCGCAGTCTTGATGGGCGGGCTCGTAGGGGCCAACCAGTGCTCGGCCCAGAGGCCAAGCAACCGGCCATTTGAAAATACCTACCGCCGGCCCAACGTGAGTCCTTACATGCAACTCCAGCAGCAGGGGCTAAATCCCCTCCAAAACCAGAATATCTACCAGACCATGGTTCAGCCGCAGGTTCAACAGCAGCAGCAGCAGATTGAGCAACTGCAGCAGCGCAGGCAGCTACAGCAGGTGCAATCACAAGTTGCTAACATGAATTCACCCCGCTCACGTCAACTCGACGAAAGCATCCGCCCGACGGGCCACGCCTCAACCTACATGAACTATTCCCACTTCTATCCGATGCCACGGCGTTGATGCGGTGCGGGCTGACGAACGAGGCAGCCAGCCTCACCGCCCGCCCGCCGCGACGATCTCTCCATGCCGCACCATTGCCCGGCGGCAGGCATCGATCGCCCCGGCCCGCTGCCAGGCCTTGATCGCGAGATCCTGAGCCTCGAGGGCCAGATCAAACCGGCGGTCTGACTCCGCCCGCGTGGCCAGGCCCTCCGCTACTTCCGCCAGCTTGATCGCCCGCTGCGGCGAGAGGGCCCGCAGCGGAATCTCCTCGAGCGACCGAAACTCGAGGTCGAGGGCGTCGAAATCGTAGGTGGCCGAGGCGAGCGTGACCGACCGATCAATCACAGCCGCATCGCCCGAGGCCGCCCCCAGCCGCCGGGCCTCCTCGAAGAGCACCCACTTCACCGCCCGATCCGGCTCGCTGGCGGCCGCGTCGAGAAACGCATCCGCCGCCCGCTCGGCCCCGGCGCTCGTACGCGAACGAAAGAGCAGCTCCCGGTAGCGACGCTTGATCTCGGCACGGGCGTCAACAAGGGCCCGCTGCGTCGGCGGCTGACGCTCTAGCTCGGCCGGCGGAAGGGAGGTCATCACCGGCCGCGACGAGGCAACCGGCGGCGGCTCCTGGGCGGGCGAATCGGCGGCGGCGGCGGCGGCGGCGGCGGCGAGCGGCAGGACGGCGGCGGCGAGGACGGCGAGCGGCGCGGGCCAGGGGGCGTAGCGGGGCATAAACGAGATTTTAGCGGGGGCAGCGAGGCGATGGCGATGAATCGGCGGGCCGGGGAGATGAGCGGCCTCTTGGGCGGGGGCGGGAAGCCCTATGGCTGGGGCGGCGAGGCATGCGCTCAAAGCCCACCAGCCACCCCGAAAAACACTTGACCAAAAACTATACGCCTGTACACTCTTCGGATTGGAGGCACCCCCATGACCATGCACAACTCCGTTCGCGCCCAACTGGCCGAAGTCTTCGAAGCGAAACAGGCTGATGTTCTCGCCAACGTCGTCACCGAGGCCTACGACAAGCTCGTCACGAAGAGCGACCTGTACGAGCTCCGCGTCGTTGTGCGGGAAATTGCCGACAACCAGAAGATTACAGACGAGCGGCTCGCCAAACTCGCCGAAAACACCGACCGGCGGTTTGTCCAAACCGATGCCCGAATCGACCGCATGGCCGATTCCATCGATCGGCTCGCCTGCAGGATGGATCAGCTCGCCGTCAGCCAGGAGAAGCTCACCAACCAGGTTCGAAAATTGGCCATCGGCCAGGACGAACTGGTGGGCCCTGTCTACGAAGGCAAGGTGGCCACCCACCTGTATGCCTACGTTGGCGACCTCGTGGATCACTGCGTGGTGCTCGACTCCAGGGGCAAGGCCAAGTTCTTTGCCAACCTTGACCCAAATGGCACGCTCGAGCCGAGCGAGCTCTCTGACCTCCGCCGGGCCGACATCTTCGCCACAGGCCGCATCGACGGAGAGGCGGTGGTGCTTCTTGTCGACGTGTCGCGGACCAGCGACCAGTACGACATCGCCCGCACCTCACGGCGGGCAGCCATCCTCGCCAAGACGGGCACACGGGCTATCCCAGTTGTGGCCTGCCTCCGCATCGACTCCGCGACGCAGGCCCTGGCCCATGAAAAGGGCTTGTGGGTGATCCGCAAGGGTCGACTCCTCACCGAGGCTGGCTGAGCCCGAGCTTGAGCGGAAGGCCCGGCTCAGATCCGCAACAGGTCGACGTCTTCAAGCTCGACCGACGCCCCCTGGTTCAGGAATTTCACGGCCACGATCAGCCGCTGCTCGCCCTTGCGGGTGATTACGGTGCCTTCGATCCCCTTCATCGGTCCTGAACAGACCCGCACCAGATGGCCAGCCTCCAGCCGGGCCTCGGGGGTGAGGGGCATGTCGATCGCGATCAGCTTCTGGATCCGCCGCAGGTCGGCCACAAGCTCCGGTCCGTCGACGACCGGCAGGCAGCGGGAAATCGTGTTGGTGGCCAAGGCCGCACGCCGCTGCTCGTCGTCGACGAGCCCGAACACGTAGTTGGAAAAGAGCGGCACGAAACTCGACCGCACCCGGCCCCCCGGCGACCGCAGCCGCCGGCGAACCGTTGGGCAATAGAAGGGAATCCCAGCCGCCTCCAGCTTCCGCGAGAGGTCCTTTTCCCGCTTCGACATCGTGTAGAAGGCAAACCACGAGGCATGCTCGGCCCCGTGCACGGCTGGGTCGTCGAGCAGACCGGCGGGGAAAAGGGTGATTTCAGCAGGGAGGAGCGGCATGATGGTCGTCGATCAATTCTTGCGAATCGGAAATGCCCTGCGGCGGTGGATACCCGCCTCGATTATACCCGCGAGCAGTCGGCGCGGGCCCGGTGCACGGTGCACGGTGGCCCACTTGTAATGCGACCAGCACGGGGGGCTCCAAAGCCCGCCGCATGACAACGGTCCGGTCACTCGGACCTGGCCGGCCAATCGCCCGTTATCCCAACCCGAGGCACAGCATTCGCCGTCGGCCAGGGGAATACCCTGGCCGACGGCGAGCCAGTTCGACACGTGCCCTGGACACTGGTCCGCAGATCCCGGTGCCGGGCCCGCCCCTAGCAAAGCCTTACTTCGCTGCCGCGAGATCCGCCTTCTTCCGCTCCTCGACGATCTCCTTCTGGATGTTCCCCGGCGTGGGCCGATACTTCGAGAACTCCATCGTGAAGACTCCCTGACCCTGCGTCATGCTCCGCAGGTCGGTCGAGTAGCCGAAGGTTTCTGCGAGCGGCACCTCCGCGATGATCGTGGAGGTGTTGCCTACCGTCTCCGTGGAGATGATCAGGCCCCGCCGCTTGTTGAGCTCGCCCGTCACCGGGCCCTGGAAGTCGGCCGGAACCTCCACCTCCATCTTCATGATCGGCTCGAGCAGCACGGGCTTCGTATTGAGGAAGGCCTCACGGAAGCCGGCCCGGGCACAGATCTGGAAGGCCATGTCGGAGGAGTCGACGTCGTGGTAGGAGCCGTCTTCGAGCGTGGCCTTCACGCCCACGATCGGGAAGCCGGCGATCGGCCCCTTGTCGAGCACCGCTCGGAAGCCCTTCTCAACCGACGGGATGTATTCCCGGGGCACGCGACCACCCACCACCTTGTCTTCGAAGATGAAGTTCTCGGTGGCATCGTCGGGCAGCGGCTCGAGATGGCCGATGATGTGGCCATACTGACCCGAACCACCCGACTGCTTCTTGTGCTTGTAGTCGTAGGGCGTGCCCTTGGTGGGCGCTTCGCGATAGCTCACCTTCGGAGCCCCCACCTCCACGTCGACCTTGAACTCGCGGCGGATCCGCTCGACGTAGATGTCGAGATGCAATTCGCCCATGCCGGCGATCACCGTCTCGCCCGTCTCGTCGTCGGTGGCCACGCGGAAGGTGGGATCCTCGCGGGTGAACCGCTGCAGGGCCTTGCCCAGCTTGTCGAGGCCTTCACGCTTCTGCGGCGTGATCGCCATCTTGATCACCGGCTCCGGCACGAACATGTTTTCCAGCGAGCAATACTTCGACTCGGAGGCATACGTGTCGCCGGAGGCAGCGTCGACGCCCATCACGGCCACGATGTCGCCGGCGCCGGCCGAATCGATCTCCTCACGCTTGTCGGCGTGCATCCGCACGATCCGGCTAAACCGCTGCTTCTGGCTCGTCCGCTGGTTGATGTAGGTCTCGCCCTTGGCCATCGTGCCCTGGTAGATCCGCATGAACGTGAGCTGACCGTAGGGATCGTCGACGATCTTGAAGGCCATGCCCACAAACGGCTTGGCCGGGTCGGCCGCGAGGCTGAACGTCTCTTCGGGGTTGTCCCACTTTTTGGCGACCACCTTCCGCTCGAGCGGATTGGGGAGGTAACGCACGACCGCGTCCAGGAGGGGCTGCACGCCCTTGTTCTTGTAGGCGCTGCCACAGAAGACGGGCGTGATGCTCTGCGAATGCACCGCCGCCTTCACGACAGCGTGAATCTCGTCTTCGGTCGGGACCTCCTCCGAGAGGAGCTTCTCCATCAGCGAGTCGGAGTACATCGCGAGATCTTCGAGCATCGCGTGGCGGGCCTCGTCGGCCGCGGCCTTGAGGTCGCCCGGGATCTCTTCCTCGCGAACCGTCTCGCCGTTGTCGCCGTCGAAGTAGAGCGCCTTCATCTTGACCAGGTCGATCACGCCCTGGAGCTTGTCTTCCTTGCCGATCGGAATCTGCATCCGGATCGCATGGCAGCCGAGCTTGTCCTTGAGCTGGCCCACCACGCGGTCGAAATTGGCCCCGGTGCGGTCCATCTTGTTGACGAACGCCAGCCGCGGCACCTTGTACCGCTGCATCTGCCGGTCGACCGTCATCGACTGGCTCTGCACGCCACCCACGCTGCAGAGCACCAGAATCGCACCGTCGAGCACGCGGAGGCTCCGCTCCACCTCCACGGTGAAGTCGACGTGGCCGGGGGTGTCGATCAGGTTGATGTCGCAATCACCCCACTGCACGCTCGTGGCCGCCGAGGTGATCGTGATCCCGCGCTCACGCTCGAGATCCATGTAGTCCATGGTCGCGCCGTCCCCGTCGCCCTTGACCTCTTGAATCCGGTGGATGCGGCCCGCGTAATAGAGGATGCGCTCGGAGAGGGTGGTCTTGCCGGAGTCGATGTGGGCCGAAATGCCCATGTTGCGAAGCTTCGTGAGATCCATTGAATACACGTTGACCTGGGAGGAAACGATCGGGAGCCCCGCCGGGGCGCAGCTGCCCGGTGGGAGGACGACTGTCCGGCAGCCCTGAAGAAATATACTCGCGCCCGGGGGAACGGCATAGGCGGGGGGTTGGCCGAAAAACCGGCGAAATCGGCCCGGCCGCGGTTTCAGGGGCCCCGGCTTGGGCAGGCACGCGTTCTCGGGCACAATCCTCGGTCTCGTCTTCTCCCGGGCTGCTTCGATGACCGCCGAACCCACGCCTGCAACATCCCAGCCCGTCCCGCCCACCGCGGCGGCACCGGAGATTGATTACGGACCGGCCGAGCCCTGGCTGACCTGCGTGTTCCCGTTCTTCGCCTTCCTCTTCATCGGCTCGGTGGAACCGACCGCCACCGACGGCGGCTCCCTCGGCCTGCTCGGCATTCAGTACGAGCACTATCCCGTCATCTACGCGATCCGCCTGGCGATCGTGCTGGCCCTCGTGGCCCGCGTGTCGCCCAATCTCTACCGCTGGGTGGGCCGCCCCACCTGGTGGCCGCCGCTCGTGGGGCTGGCCCTCGTCGTGCCCTGGGTGGGGCTCACCATGCTCCAGCGGTCGTTCGGCTGGGCCGAGTGGGGCGGCACCCGCGCCGGCTACAACCCCTTCGCCCCGGAACACCTCGGCGACTCCACCTGGGCCTGGGTCTTTCTGGCCGTGCGGTTCGTGGGGCTCGTGATCGTGGTGCCGATCGTCGAGGAGCTGTTCGTCCGCGGCATGCTGATGCGGTATGTGATCCGAGAAAACTTCTGGCTCATCCCGTTCGCCACGCTCTCGGCCGCCTCGCTGCTCGGCTGCACGCTCTACGCCGTGCTCAGCCACCCTGGCGAGGCGATCGCCGCCGTCGGCTGGTTCGGCGTGGTAAGCCTGATCGCGGCCACGACGAAAAAGCCGATCGACTGCATCCTGTGCCACGCGGCCACGAACCTCGCCCTCGGGCTCTACGTGCTCGCCACCGGTGAATGGTGGCTGATGTGACCGGCCGCCGCGGCCGCCTCGCACCGACACCTACCGGCTACCTGCATGTGGGCCACGCACGGACGTTTGCCGTGGCCGCCCACCGGGCCGGTCAGGCCGGGCTCGCGCTCCGAATCGAAGACCTCGACGGCCCGCGATGCCGGCCCGAGTTCACCGCAGCGGCGATCGAGGACCTACGCTGGCTCGGGCTCGACTGGACCGAAGGCCCCGACTGCGGCGGGCCACATGCGCCCTACGTGCAAAGCGAACGAGCCACCTGGTATCTCGAGATCTGGCGGCGGCTCGCGGCGGCAGGGGCGATCTACCCCAGCCCCCACTCTCGACGCGACGTGGAACAGGCCGCTTCGGCGCCCCACGATGAGACGTGTGACCCCCGTCGCTCAGCCGAGTCTGTCTTCCCGCCGGCGCTGCGGCCCTGTCAGTGGGACCGGGCCGCCGCACCAGGCGGCACCCCATGGCGGTTTCGCGTTCCCGATGGCCGCGTGATCGAGTTTCACGACGGCATCTGCGGCCCGATCCGCCTCACCGCCGGCGTGGACTTCGGCGACTTCGTCGTCTGGCGGCGGGACGACCTCGCCGCCTACGAACTCGCCGTGGTGGCCGACGACCACGCGATGCAGATCGAGGAAGTCGTCCGCGGCGCCGATCTGCTCGTGAGCACCGCCCGCCAACTGCTTCTCTACGAGGCCCTCGGCTGGCAGCCTCCCTGCTTCGCCCACGCCCCGCTCGTCTGCGATGCGAGCGGCCGCCGCCTCGCCAAGAGGACCGGCGGCCTCGCCATCCGGGATCTTCGCGCCGCCGGCTGGTCCGCCGCCGCTGTGCTCGAACGTCACGGCGTTCCTCGCCACTGAGCCGCTGCGACGCCCGAGCCCGAGCCTCACGCAGCCCCCAAGCGATCTCCGCCTCAACCGAGTTCGGCCCCTGCGACCAACTCGGCCTCGACGCAGACCGGCTGCGGCGACTGCTGCCTCGACCGTGCCGAGGCGACGATGTCGCGCATGCTGCGGGTCGGCAGGACGGCCGGCGGACACGACCCGTTGGACACGGTCGCCGCACCATTCGGCCGGCTGCCATTCGATTCGACCATATGGCTGGCCGCCGCCCCATTGCCGTTGGCCTGGCCATTCACCCGCGGCCGATTCACGACCCCCATCCACATCTCACCCCGATGAATCGGAACGGTGCCGTTGTCGACGGCGCTCGTCGTGAAGCCGATCTGCACCCGACCACGGGTCACTTCGAGCACGGTGATCAGGAGCAACGCACCCCCGTTTCCCGGATCGCCGATCACGATCGTCTGTCGCTTCTTCCGTGTGAGCACGAGCATGTGAGGCTGCCTTTCTCGAGGCCATGTGGACTGCAAAAACAAAAAAGCCGGCTCGCGAACGAGCCCCCGAAAGGGCCTGTTCCCGAGCCGGCTTACGCTGCGACGAACTTTTCGGCCAAGACCGAACCGCTCGTCAACTCGTCTTCCGACACTATCCGTCCGGCAGAGCCGGCGGGTTTGAGGTCGGGTTTCGGCCACCAGCGGCGGACGACACCCGACCTCTCAACCACCTTAGGCGGGCGAACGACGAAAAGCAAAACGAAATCGACCCAGCCGCCGCAAGGCGTCACGACGGGCATTCACAGCCGTCGCCGTTCGGGCCCCCGGCTCACTTCCGCTTCGGCTCTCGCAGATCCATCTCGCTCGACAGCGTGAACACAAACACCTCCTCGCCGGTGATCGTGCTGATGTCGTGGTGCATGCTGATACAGCGAAGGCCCGTTGACTCCTGCACCAAGGCGTCAATCCGCGACCTCGAGGTTTCGAGCAGGTAGGTCCGCACGCTCTTGAGCATGTCGCGGCCTTTCTCCGGCGGTTGGACGGCCGCCAGGCTCGTTTCCGCCGGAGTGAGAATCCCCTGCAGCCGCACGAGGAGAAGATTACCGATGAGGTGGGTGCGGATCTCCTTAGGGCCGCGGCCCATGAATTCCTGCATGAAATGGGCGACGCCTTCGCAGATCCTCGCCTCGACTTCACCCCGGGTATTCATTGAATCTCTACCCTTTTCGGATCGGCATGCGGTCGCAACTCATGTCGTACAAGGCTATCAGAAGGGGTGCGGCTCGGCCCCGACCGACGCGGTGCCGTCGACTCGGTCTGGTTTTGACCCCCTCCAAACACGTGATTGAAGGGCCGGGCGGAGTTTTCCCGCCAGTGCTGTGGTACAACGCTTTTAGGCTGCAATCGCTGCAGCACCGCCATCACTGACCAGGAGCACGCTTCATGTCCGGGACGAACAAGGAATTCTCCCGGGAGCTCGCCGCAATCGCGCTTTCGATGCAGGCAGAGCGGACGGGGCACTCTCCGAAGGCCGTCACCGTGGTGGCCAGCGATGACACGGTCGTCGTGACCATGCACGAAGCCCTGACCCCGGCCGAGAAACTCCTTGCGCGAGATGCCGCCGGAGCCTCGAAGGTCGAGGACTACCACCGGGCGTTGTTCGCCGTCTCGTGCGAGGCCTTGCGGCAGGAAATCCAGCGGCTTTCTGGCCGCCACGTCCGTGAAGCAGCGGTGGTGCTCGAGCCGGCAACCGGAGCCATCGTGCACGCCTTTACCAGCGGCACCGTCGTCCAGATCTTTCAGCTCGAGTCCGACGAAGCGAGACGCGAACGGCAGGCACAGATTTCTGCTCTGAAGACCTGACCGGGCCGGGGCTGCCCGCCGACGGATGGTGTGCCAGACCGCCTCCCGGCTCGTTCATGCTCGGCGGCGGTGGATCAACGACAGCGTGAGCGCAAGCATGCCGATTCCTGACAACGCCAGGCCGCCCGGTTCGGGCAGCGAGACGGTAATCACCGAATCGGGGCCGGTTCCCATGCCAAACGTGAACAAGTCGACGACGTCTCGTTCGCCATAGCCGGCGGCGCCCGTGAATCGGAATTCGATCGCCTGATGCACGAGGTGGGTGTCGTTGAGCACCCCGACCGGATCGAGGTCGTCGCCCGCGAAAATCGAGAAGTTGATCATTGTCTTCCCGGGCGGGCCCACGATGTGCGGGTCAAAGGAGTTCGGAGCCAGCCCGCTATTGCCGACCGTGCCGAGGCCGAAACCGAGAAACGGGTCTTGATCCGCGTCCATCTCACGAAACAGCCAGGTGGCGTCACCCCGATCCCGGGCGACGAGATCGCTCAGCCGCCCCGCCTCGGTCACGAAGCGTTGGGGCGTGTAATACTCGGGCTCGTCGGACTTTCCGGCGAGAACGCGGAACACGAATCCACCCGCCTCCGCCAGCACGAGCGGCGGTCGGGCGGTGCCGCGGCGGATGTCGAAATAGAAGCTCGAGAGCACGTCAGCCGCGGCCTTGGATTCCACCGGCGAGTCGTTGGACAGCAGAATTGTCAGCTCGTCTCCGGCAAAGCTCAGGGCGGCGGTGAAAGACACGGCTCGGCCCGCAGCCGATGTGCCCGACACCGGAATGATCAGCGTCGCCCTCCCGGTGGACGCGAACAATACGACCCATGCGGCAACGACGCCGGCCCACGGCCGGCGGGAAAAACGAGGGCAGGATAGAAGCGTCACGATTCGGACTCCGTGTGCGAAACGGCGTCCGATGCCCGGGGATCGACGTCATGCTGACGCCGTGACGAAGAGGTCGAAGCGGGTCGCCCTGGGGCGATCCGTTCGCCGCGGCCAACGCTGTGCCCAGCGACGCCGCCGAGCGAGGCAACGATCAGGACAACTCGTCATCCGAGAGATGCTGTCGGGATCCCTGCACGAGCACGAGGCCCTCGCGGTCGCTCCGACGCATAGGCACTCTGCCGCGATTCATCCACCAAGGCAAGCCGACGAGGCCATCGCAGGCGGATTCAGGGCGACACTCGCGCGAGCATTGGCAACGACACGTGCGGTGTCTGAGAAACAACGCTGCCGCCGCTGGTCAGCCTGGTGCAGGCTTTGACCTCGGCATTTGCATTCGCGGCGCGCCGCTGTAGGATGCAGGTGACGACGCGGATGAATTATTCACCTGCCTTTCTTGGCAGCTTCCCGCGTGAGGGCTCGAGTTCCTGCGAGCACGTCGTCCGTTTTTCCCAGTCGCGTGCGGTGGCGTTTCGTCACCTGATCACACGGCACACGGGCAAACGCGTTGTCTGCGTGTTGCAGCCGACGTTGATCGACTCGATCGGCACCCCCAGGCGGCCGATCCCCACAGGAGGATTTTCCCATGAGACGCTTGCTTTGCCCGACGGTCGTTGCAGCAGTGGTGATGATGGGCGCCGGAGCCGCGCAGGCCACCAGCGTGTTCGTGGGCTCGGTCGCCGATTGGATTGCCAACCCAGCGCAGGTTTCGGCCGACAAGACCTTCACCTACATCGCCTCGAGCGGAGGATGGACGGCAGACGAACTCGTGACGATCTCCTCGAACATTCCCCAGAACTCAGAGACACTCAGCCTCGACGGACTCAGCGACTACATCGGTCCGCAGAACCTGATGCTCGCCTACGAAGTGGCGATCTCGTCGACCGACGTGTTTGGGACGATCTCGCTCGACCAGGATTTTTCCGGGGCGACCGCGATCACCTACAAGGACATCTTCGCGAGTCTGGCAGACCTCCAGGCCAACCCGCTCCCTGGCAGCGGCACCTGGGCTCTCTCCGTGATCGACGGAGCCGCCGGCTCAACCGTCGCGATGCCACCGCTCCAGACAATCTGGGTGCGAGACACGATCACCCTGAGCGCGAGTGGCTCCGTGCTCTCGGTGTCGAACACGATCGTGCAGGTGCCCGAACCGAACGGGATGACGGCAACCGCGGGACTCGCCGGCAGCGGCGTGCTGCTGGCATGGATGGCGAGCCGCCGCCGAATTCGCGCCTTCGCCCGGCAAGTCCGCCAAATGGGGCCGCTGGGACTCGAACCCAGGACCAACGGATTAAAAGTCCGATGCTCTAACCAACTGAGCTACGGCCCCGGGCAAATCGTACCGCAGGAGTCGGGGGCAGCAACTGCAGGCGGCCCGGGACGAGGCGGTTCGTGATCCGCCGCCTCCAAAATGCCCGAGAGAGGACTTGAACCTCCACCCAGTTACCTGGACAAGAACCTGAATCTTGCGCGTCTGCCAATTCCGCCACTCGGGCAAGTGCGGACCGCGAACGGCCGGGGCCGTCCACGCCGGTTTTGATGCTACCAGCGGCAGGCGGATATACAACTGGCCGCCGTCTGCCGGGAAAAATGGGATTGGCGGCTTTTGTGCGCGACATGCCTCTCCCATTTTGTCCCGTCCCCGGAGATTTCCGCCCCATGCCACTCTCCACCGTGATCGTGATTCCCGCCCGGCTCTCGAGCACCCGCCTCCCCCGGAAAATGCTCCTCGCCGAGACCGGCCACACCCTCATCGAACACACCTGGCGAAACGCCTCCACCGCCCGCAACGCGGGGCCGGCCGTGGTGCTCACCGACAGCGACGAGATCGCGTTGGCCGTGCGCGGATTCGGCGGCGCGGCGATCATGACCTCGCCTGAGGCCACCAGCGGCACCGCCCGGATCGTGGAAGCCCTCGACCGATTGCCGGCCGCCGATGTGATCGTGAACGTGCAGGGCGACGAACCGGAACTTCCTGTGGCCGCGATCGAAACAGCGATCGATCTTCTGGCCCGCTGCCCCACGGCCGGCGTGGCCACGCTCGTGACGCCGCTTCGCCGCCGCGAGGATCTCGACGACCCGGCCGCCGTGAAGGCCGAACTCACCCCCTGGCGGCCGCCCTCAGGGGCCGCCCTCGGTGAGCCCGTCGCCGGAGCCTGGCGGGCGATCACCTTCAGCCGCGCCCCCGTGCCCTTCGCCCGCGAGTGGCACGATGACCTGCTCGCCGCCGAGCCTCCCTTCTACTGGCAGCACCTCGGCCTCTACGCCTACCGCCGCCGTGTGCTCGAATCCTGGGATGGTCTCCCAGTGTCAAGGCTGGCCGCGCACGAGAGCCTCGAGCAGCTCAGGCTCGTCGAAGCCGGGATTCCGATCGTGGCTGGCGTGATCGCCCACGCCACCCGCGGTATCGACACCCCCAAGGATTACGCCGCCTTCGTGGAGCGGCAGCAGAGGCTCGGACGGTGAGCGTCGCGGAGGTTTGCTCAGGGCCTCACGCGGGCCAACCCGTCCTCCACAGGCCGCAAA
Source organism: Candidatus Kuenenia stuttgartensis (assembly GCA_945891385.1). GTDB lineage: Bacteria > Planctomycetota > Planctomycetia > Pirellulales > UBA1268 > QWPN01. The sequence goes on from CAMDDJ010000008.1 coordinate 67,763, forward strand.
CCTCTGGCCGCAAGGTTTCCGGCCGGTGTCCCCTCGCTCCGCGGCCGACCCGCAAAACCCGCGGAAACTTCGCATTGCCCGGCCGGACCGCCGCAACTACCCTCCCCGGGCAAAGGAGCCCGCTCTCCGTCCCTTGCCATCCTCGGGTGAACGCCATGGTTAAGCCCTCCGGTTCGCTGTCTTGGTTTTCGAAGCCCACGGCCTGGACGGCCTGGGTGGTGATGATGGCGATCGCCATCGGGCCGTCGCTGACGCGAGGGCAGGGATTTGGCCAGGGCGGTGGCCAAGGCGGTGGTTTGGGTGGCCAGGGCGGTGGCCTCGGCGGCCAAGGTGGTGGTTTGGGTGGCCAGGGCGGCGGCCTCGGCGGTCAAGGCGGTGGCTTGGGTGGTGGTGGCTTTGGCGGCAACACCCCGGCCGGCGTGGTCGTCGATGCGGCCGGTGTGCTCCGCGTGATGGCCCAGCCCGACGCCGGCATGACGACCGTCCGCAGGCAGGCGGCCATCGAGGCCCTGCCCGCCGATCTCCGCAAGCCGGCCCCACTGCGGAAGGTGGCCCTTGCGCGGCTCGAAGCCAAACTCGCCGCGGCGCTCGCCGATGGGCGGGGCGTGCCCGATGAACTCGAAAAAATGGCGGGGCTCACCCGCGTGGAATATGTCTTCGTGTATCCCGGGGAAGGCGATACCCCGGGTGAGATCGTGCTCGCCGGGCCCGCCGAGCCCTGGTTTACCGATGCGACCGGCCGCGTCCGCGGCGTCGATTCCGGCGCCCCGACCGTGCTCCTTGCCGACCTCGCAACCGCGATCCGCTGCTTCGCGCCAGGTCAGCCGCAAGACCGGCTCGTCGGCTGCTCGATCGACCCCAAGCCTGAGGGCCTGGCGGCGATGCAGCAGTTTCTCCGCCAGACCGGCCGCGTGAATCCCAAGGCCGGCGTCGACGAAATTGTCGGCGGCATGCGGCAGGCGCTCGGCACGCAGACAGTGAGCGTGCAGGGCGTGTCGCCCGCCACCCACTTCGCGCAGGTGATGGTCGAGGCCGACTACCGGATGAAACTGATCGGCATCGGCCTCGAGCCGGCTCCCGTACCGATGAAGACCTGGGTGGAACTCGCCAGCGCCGGCGCCGTGGCCGCCAACGCGCTGCAGCGCTGGTACTTCGTGCCCGACTACTCCTGCGTGCGGATCGCCGAAGACGACCTCGCCATCCAACTCGTCGGCGAGGGAGTGAAGCTCTGCGGAGCCGACGAGGTGGTGATGCCGAACGGCTCGCGACTCTCGGCCAACCGCGCCGACAAGGCGAGCAAGACCTTCACCGACGCCTTCACGAAGCTCTACCCGAAGATCGCGGCCCGCAATCCCGTCTACGCCCAGCTGCGGACGCTGATCGACCTGGCCGTGGTGGCGGCCTACATGCAGGAGCACGACGCCTACGGCAAGGCCGGCTGGGAGGCCGCCACGCTCCGCGACGAGCAGGCCTATTCGATCGAGCAGCTTCCGCCGCCGATGGAGGTCGAGACGGCGATCAATGCGATCTGGAAGGGCAACCGGCTGCTGACGCCGATCGGCGGGGGCGTGACGATGCACCCGCGGCTGGCGGTCGATCCCCAGAATCTCATCATGGATGAACAGGGCGAGGTGCACGCCGCCCATACAGCCGCCAAGGACCTCCCGGCCGACGCCTGGTATTGGGACTGATCGGCGGCATCTGACACGCGAGTCGAGCCGTCTACCCCACCGCGGCCGCCTGTCGGCCCGGTGGGCCGCGGCGGGCTGGGGTGTCTTTCCGCCGGCCGCCGAAGGTCACGGCCGCCCGTACGCAACCGGGGCCCAGGAGTTCGACCAGCCCCGCCTGAAGCCCCTGCGACCAGGCGACGCTGTGGCGGTCGGCCTCGAGCATCACCCGCATGCCCTCGGCCGTGTCAATCACCAGCCGTAGCGGCACCTTGCCCGCATGGCCCGCCACGAGCTTCGCCAGCCGGTCGAGCGTGTCGGCGCCGTGGCGGCCCTCGGTGATCTTCACCGTCACACTCTTCACCGGCAGCGACCAGGCATCGGCCACCGGCAGGGCCTCGTTGACGATCAGGTTCGTCTCCTCGCTGCCGGCCCGGCGGTCGATCGACCCGGCCACCAGGATCACGGCGTCGGGCTGGATGAACTCGCCCAGGCGGGCGAAGTCCTCGGGCCAGCAGATGCTCCGCACGAGGCCGTCCATGTCTTCGAGGTCGAACATTCCGTAGCGGGTGTGGGTGGAGCCCGGCCGGGGCTGCTTGGTGTTTGAGAGCTTGAGCGCCGCCACGAGCCCGCCGATCACCACGTCGCCCTTGGGCGGCACACTCCCCAGCGACGCCGTGCCATGGGTGCAGACCGCCTCTAGGAGCGGCTGAACCTCCGCCAGCGGATGGCTGTGGACGTAATACCCGAGCACCTCCTTCTCGCCGCTACGCATCTCGAGATCCGAGAGCGGCGGCACGTCGGGCAGTCCGGCCGGCGCGGCCTCGGCCACCGCCGGCGCTTCATCGAAGGCGTCGAACAGGCTCTTCTGCCCGCTTTTCTTGTCGGCCAGCTGCGAGGCCCCGGCCGACATCGCCCGCTCCACGCCGGCGAGCAGCTGTCCGCGATGGCCGCCGAGCGAATCGAGGGCCCCGGCCTTGGCGAGGTTTTCGATCGCCGTCTTGTTCACCACCGACGGGTCGAGCCGGCCGCAGAAGTCGTGGAGATCACGATACGGTCCCCCCTTGACCCGCTCGGCGTGGATCGCCTCGGCTGCCTGCACGCCGCAGCCCTTGATCGCCGCCAGGCCGAACAGGATCCGCCCCTCGGCCACGGAGAAGTCGGCCTGCGAGGCGTTGACGTCGGGCGGAGCGACGGCGATCCCCATCCGCCGGCAGTCTTCGACGTGCTCGACGAGCGAATCCTTCTTCTTGAAGTTTCGGCCCGTGATGTCGCCCGAGAGCAGGGCCGCCATGAACTCCACCGGATGGTGGGTCTTGAGGTAGGCCGTCTGCCAGGCCAAGAGCGCGTAGGCGGTGGAATGGCTCTTGTTGAAGCCGTAGCCGGCGAACTTCTCGATCAGGGCGAAGACCTCCTCGCCCTGCTTGGCCGGGAGCCCTTTGGCCTGGGCTCCCTTCACGAACTGATCGCGAAAGGCGGCGATGATCTCGAGCTTCTTCTTGCTGATCGCCTTGATGCAGGTATACGCCTTGGAGAGCTCGATGCCGCCGAGCCGCTCCAGGATCCGCATCACCTGCTCCTGGTAGACCATCACGCCGTGGGTCTCGGCCAGCACCTCCTCCATCACCGGATGGAGAAACTCCGCCCGCTTCCGGCCGTGCTTGACGTTGACGTATTCGTCGACCATGCCCCCTTCGAGCGGCCCCGGTCGGTAGAGCGCATTGACGGCCACGATGTCCAGGAAGTGGTCGGGCTTCATCCGCTGGAGCAGGTCGCGGATGCCGCCGCTTTCCAGCTGAAAGATGCCCTTCGTCTCGCCGCGGCAGAGCGTGGCGAAGGTGGCGGCGTCGTCGAGCGGGAAGGCGAAGGGATCGGGCCGGGTGCCGGTGGTGGCCGCGATGATGTCGAGCGTTTTGGCCACGACGGTGAGGTAGCGAAGGCCGAGGAAGTCCATCTTCATCAGGCCCGCCCGCTCGACGTCGCCCATCGCCCACTGGGTGATCACCTCCTCCTTGCCCGTCACCCGGCAGAGCGGCACGTATTCCACGAGCGGCCGGTCGGCGATCACGACCGCCGCGGCGTGGGTGCCCATGTTGCGGGCCAGCCCCTCGATCTGCTTGGCGAGGCCCACGAGCTCCGCCACCTCGCCATCGGCCGAGCAGGCATCGGCCAGCTGCGTGCCGGGAGCGGCGGCGTCTTCCAGCGAAATGCCCAGCTGGTCGGGCACGAGGCTCACGATCTGATCGACCTTGGCAAGCGGCATCGCCAGGGCCCGGCCGACGTCGCGGATCGCGGCCCGGGCGGCGAGCGTGCCGAAGGTGCCGATCTGGGCGACGTTGGCCTCGCCATACTTCTGCTTGACGTAGTCGATGACCTCGCCCCGCCGCTCCTTGCAGAAGTCGATGTCGATATCGGGAGCTTCCAGCCGATTGACGTCGAGAAACCGCTCGAAGAGCAGGTCGTATTCCAGCGGGCAGACATGGGAGAGATAGAGCGAGTAGGCCACGAGCGCCCCCACACCCGAGCCTCTGGCCGCCGCAGGGATGCCCTGCTCGCGGGCATGCCGCACGAAGTCCCAGACGATCAGGAAGTAGCTGGCGAAGCCGAGCGTGTCGATCACGCCAAGTTCGCGATCGAGCCGGTCGAGCACGTCTTGATGGAGTTCGCCCGACCCGCCGGCGGCCGGCAGCAGGCCGTCGGCCCACCGCTTCGGAATCGCAGCATACCGTTCCTTCAGGCCCTCCAGGCAGAGCCGCCGCAACTCCTCCGAGGCCGTGAGCCCGCCCGGCACCTCGAAGCCGGGGAAATGCCGCTTGCCCAGGTCGAGTTCGATCGCCACGCCGTTTGCGATCTCCTGGCTGCGGGCCACGGCCCCCGTCACCAGCTCTCGGTCGAGCCCTGCAAAGGCCGCGTGCATCTCCTCGGGGCTCTTGAGGTAGAACTCGCTCGAATCCATCCGCATCCGCGAGGTGTCGTTGCGGAACCGGCCAGTGTTGACGCAGAGCAGGATGTCTTGGGCCTCGGCGTCTTCCCGGTTGACGTAGTGGCAGTCGCAGGTTGCCACCGGCGGAATACCCAGCTCCCGGGAGATCTCCAGGGCCACGTCGGTTACCTGCCGCTGCACTTCGAGCCCGTTGTCTTGGATCTCGATGAAGTAGCGATCGCCAAAGGTCTTCTGAAACCAGCCGGCGATCTCACGGGCCTCGGCGAGCGAAGCGGCCTGCTGCCGCGACGAGCCGATCAGCGCCCGGGAGAATTCACCCGAGAGGCAGCCCGACAGGCAGATCAAGCCCTCGCCGTACTCCGCCAGCAGCTCCCGGTCGATCCGCGGCTTGAAGTAGAAGCCCTCGAGGTAGGCCTTCGTGGCCAGCTTGAGCAGGTTGGCGAAGCCGGTGCGATCCCTGGCCAGAAGCGTGAGGTGGTAGCTTGAATCCTTCTGGCTGCCGGCGTCCTTCTGAAACCGGCTCCCCGGCGCGATGTAGGCCTCGTAGCCGATGATCGGATTGATCCCCGCCTGCTTGGCAGCCGAGTAGAACTCCAGCGCTCCATGGAGATTGCCATGGTCGGTGATCGCCAGGGAATTCATCCCCAGCTCGACCGTGCGGCCCACCAGCCGCTCGATGGAACTCGCCCCGTCGAGCAGGCTGTAGTGGCTGTGGCAGTGGAGGTGGGCGAAAGGAAGCGTGCTCATCCGTGGGCCTCGCGAGGAAGCCACGATTGTAACGCCTCTCTCCGGAGGACCACGCCGTCACAGGAGCCGCTCGCCAGGAGGGCGAGCCTTCGCACCGGCGACGTGGCTGCCGTGCAGCCATGTCGCCCACGGCTGACGTGGTCCGGAGAATCATGCTGTCGCAGCGGCCGCTCGCCAGGAGGGCGAGCCTTCGCACCGGCGACGTGGCTGCCGTCCAGCCATGTCGCCCACGGCTGACGTGGTCCGGAGGACCACGTCAGCCTGAAGAAGACGACGAGGTCGGCTCGCCGATGTCCCGGAGCCGCTGGGCGAGCCGAGCCTGGAGTTCGAGTATGGCCTGCCAGTCGGCGAAGTCGAGCTCCACTCGTTCGTCCCGCGGCCGCACCACCGCCGCTTCGGTGGCCCGCCGGAGCACAGCCTGCACGTGGTCGAGCAGTTCGCTCAATTCGGCCGTCTGAGCGGGGCTGAGCCGCTCCGGGAATGGCGGGCACTCCCGCGGCACGAGCGGCGAGCGGACGGCGTCGAGATCCTCGACGATGTCGGACTGATTGGCCGCAAACCGCTCCATCCGCTCCCGGGCTTGCCGAGCGTGGCCGTTGGCTTGGCCCGGATGCCGGGCGGCGATCCGCCGGTCAATGTCGCTCGGCGATCCGACGAGCAACAGCGAGCGGCCCAGCGTGATCATGTCGCCGTCGCGGAGGATCCGCACCTGGATCTCCTCGCCGTTGACCTTCGTGCCGTTGGTGCTCTCCAGATCGGTAACCACGATCTTGTCGTTGTCGACCTGGAGTTTGAGGTGGTACCGGCTGATCCGCTCGTCATTGAGTTGGATCGAGTTGCCCTCCTCGCGGCCGATCGTCACCGGCGTCGGCAGCCGCTCAAACACCCGGCCGCGGTCGGCGCCGTGCAGCACCCGCAACGTGATGTACGCCATGCTTCACCCGCGCCTGCCAGCTGATCCCGCCCTCTGGACGGGATGACGCCCCTCGCACACTTGCCGCTGCAGCGCAACCTCCTGCCTCAATCATACACACGGCCGCGGCGTCAGGCTCAGCAGAAAAGGCCTTTTCCAACTGCAACCGCAGGCCGCGGGCGGCCCGATGGTGGCCGTCCGGAAAAACCGTTACCATCAAAACCACGCGTCCGTAGCTCAATTGGATAGAGCATCGGTCTTCGGAACCGAGGGTTGCAGGTTCGAGTCCTGCCGGGCGTATTTGAGGATTGGCGGGCGGGATGCCCGCCCCTTAAGTGGCACCGGAGGGTGCCTAAGCGGGGCGCAGCCCGGAGGGCAAGGCCCCGCGTGAAGCAGCTTGCAGGTTCGAGTCCTGCCGGGCGTAGTTGAGAAGTCGGCGGGCCGGTTCAGGGACCGTCGGGAGATTCCTTCGCAGGCTCTGCGGCCGGCCTCTTGGGGCCCAGCTTGCCGAGCGATTGGCCATCAGGTCCGAAGAACTCAACGCTGCCCTCGCGGCTCTCGGCCGTGGTGCCGATCGCCACCGAGTCGCTGCCTTCGGCGTCACGGATTTCAATTCGGCCGCCTCCGCCCCCCTCCACCCGACCGGCATGGATCAGGATCCGCTCCGAGTCGTCGGCATTCTCAAACACGGCGAGTTCGCGACAGAACACGCCGTCGGCCACGATCAACCCCACCTCGAGGTTTTCGATCTGAGCCTTGAAGGCCTTGAGTGTCTCGCCCGACCGCGACACTGCCTCCCCCGGCCCGGCTCGCAACGCCAGACCGATCGCAAGCAGCAACAGCGGATAGACGGTCCAGCGTTCCTTGACGGTCATGAGTGCCTCGAGGGTGCGGAAAGCGAGTCGCTCCGCTCGATGTCAGTCGCCATGTTTCTGCCGCAGTCGGGCCGAGAGTCGCAGGATGTGGTGCACCCGCTCGAACTGGTCGAGCCAGTCGGCCACGACCGCCGCGATCGCGTCGCTCGGCGGCGGGACGGCACCGGTCGGACAGCTCGTGCCCAACTGCATCGCCGCCAGCCGATACGCCGAGAGCGTGCGGTCGCCGTAAAACATGATCGGCGTAAAGTCTTCACTCAAAAACGCCACCACCGGCACCCGCTGGCCGCCGCAGACCTTGAGATGGGCCGCGATCTCGGGCAGCGCATCGCGGTCGAGCAGACGCAGATCGATCGCCGGGGCCGCCTCGGCGAAGTGATCGAAGATCGGGCACTGGTTCACGCAGTCGCCACACCAGGCGCCCGAGAGCACGAGCACCGGCATCCGCCGGGTGAATCCGGCCAGCAGGGCCCGCTGCTCGGCCGAGAGTTCGACGCGGCGATGAAAACCGTTCCACCGCTCCCGCTGGTCGGGCGTGGCATGCCGGTCGAGAAACGCCCGATACGGCAAAGCCACCGCGAATGCCGCGGCCCAGGCCTCGGGCGAAGGAGGCGCCCCGGCACCGGAGAGCGGCGGTGTGGCATCGGAGAGGGAGACGGTGCTGGTCATGCGACGACGGATCCTCAGGCAGGGAAAAACACGAGAGCGAGTCCGCGATGATACGAGGTGACTTGACCCGCGCCGCCCCTCCAATCTCCGCAGCCCGCCGCCAGGGTCGAGAAGGTGCGGTGAATAGGGCGGTCGGGCGGCTGTTTTTTCGGGAAGAAACGGCCTCGGATCGGCCTTGACCCTGGGAAACATGCCCCCTACTTTCCCCCCCGCCTGAAGGCCATGGGGCTGGTCGACACGTCAGCCCCACTCGACGCCGGTGGCAGCATGGATGCCACCACCGGCGTCGAGTTGAGCTCAGGCCTACTACCGACCAATCGCTCCCGGAAACGGTTCAGGTTCTCCGCCCCCCTGGGACCTGGACCGTTCCGGGGGCCTCTGTCTTTACGGCTGCGGGGCCATCCATGGCCCCCGCAGCCTTGGCTCGGCGGAGGTGCAGCCAAGGTGCACCTCGCCTCGCGCGGCCGGCTTCCTGCCGGCCTGACGACCTTCCGATGCTCACCATCCATGGCCCCCGCAGCCTTGGCTCGGCGGAGGTGCAGCCAAGGTGCACCTCGCCTCGCGCAGCCGGCTTCCTGCCGGCCTGACGACCTTCCGATTCTCACCATCCATGGCCCCCGCAGCCTTG
>CAMDDJ010000009.1 GCA_945891385.1 Candidatus Kuenenia stuttgartensis
GTATGCCCGATCGCCAGGCTCCCGACGGAACCTTTGCCGATGCCGAGGTGAACAAGCCGGATCGACAGCCCGCAAAGATCACGAAACCGGCATTTTCACCGCAGATTTCCCAGATTTCTTGACAGAGGGGGTCCACCTGTTAGCCTTATCGCCAGTTTCTCGTGACCGGCAAATTCTTCGCAGCCTGCCCTGTTTCGCAGGTTGAAGACGCCTGGGCCGGTCGCGGGTCGTGAAACATCGTGTGCTGCGGTCCGGTGGCCGTCCCGGATCGGGGTTCCATTCGTGACGGCTTGATGGACGCAACGGCTGCGTTCGGAGTATCCCCCTGTTGGAGGTTTCTGATGAAGCGGTTTCTCGGTTTTTCGCTTGCGATGTTCTTCGCGCTGGTCGCCATCGCCCTCGTCGGCGGTGATTCCGGCGCGGTCGCCGGCCACGGCTGCCATGGCCGGAAGTGCCACGGTGGTCTGTTTGCCCGTCATCATCGCTGCCACGGCCGCGAGAAGGGCCACGGCCTCTTCGGCAAGAAGCACCGCTGCCACGGTGAAGCGGCTCCCGCCGAGTGCGGTGCCTGCGAGCCAGCTGCCTCGGATTGCGGCAGCTGCGGTGGCGACGAGGTCGTGTCCGAAGGCTGCACGAGCTGCGGCGGTGGCGAGGTCGTCACCGAAGGCTGCTCGAGCTGCGGCGGCGGTGAGGTCATGTCGGGTGAGGTCGTCTCCGGCGGCTGCCCGAATGGTGACTGCGGTGGCGAAGGCGTGATCGTTTCGGAGCCCGCCTCCGAGGGCGTGCCCACCGAGGCTCCCGCTGCCCCGGCTGCCCCCGAGGCTCCGGCCGCTCCGGCCAGTACCTGAGCATCGCCAGTGACTTCGCTGCCACGGTCGTGGCGGTAGGCACTGTTGACGTTCGTTGAAACAACCGGGTCTCCCGCAAGGGAGGCCCGGTTTTTTTTGGTTACCTGGTCGGCGGCTGCGGAACCGGCGGTGGAGGGACGACTGCCGGGCTCGGAGCCGCGGGCTGCACCGGCACGAGCGGGGGCTGACCCTCGGGTGCTGGGGCCGTCAGGCCAGGCCGCTGGAGCCGCTGCCGGAGCCGACCACGCCGCGGCGGCGGAACTTCGCCATTCGCTTCGCGTTCAGCGCGGCGGCGAGCCACTTCCTCGAGCACGCCTCCCACGATGTCGACGATCGTATCGGCCGTGGAGGTATTCTCGCCGCTGGCCACGGGCGGCTGACCGGCCGCAGTCGGCGGGTTGGGACGCGGTGGCACGCCCGCGTCGCCGCCAGCGACCGGCACCTGAGCAGGGGCCGGCGGTGGAGCTGGCCCTGGTGCCAGGCCTGTTCCAGGTGCAGCAACAGGCGGCGCCGCTCCATTGCGAATCCGGTCGATCAGGTCAGCCGCGACCTGGCCAGCTGCCTGCTTGATCGAGCCGTCGAACACGATCTGCGGATCACCAAGCTCGCCGGCCACACCCACGGAGATCGTTTTGCCGGCGAGCGCGGCCAAGAGCGGCCGGTCTTGCCGGAGATCGGCCGGAATCGGGAGCACGAGCTTGATGGCGAGCGACCGGTCGTCGAGGCCCACCGAGCCCTGCGACCGCACATCGAGCCGGCGGCCTTCGCCCGGCAGCGGCAGTCCGAATTCCAACCCTTCGTGCCAGACGCGTCGGTCGGTCAGCCGGAAGTTTACGTGCGATTCGTCGGCCACTCGGATCGCCGGCGGAGCGGGAAGCTGGATCGGCAGCGAGTTGATCAGATTCATCGCCAAGGGGCCCGGACCCACGACCACCTCATGCATCGCGAGCACGCCGGAGAGGCTTCCCGACCGCGGATCGCCCACCGGCAGCCTGGCACCATCGAGCCTGAGCGAGAACCGACCGGCAGCCCGCGTCGTGTCGGCGAGCACCGGCGCCACGTACGAGAGCACACCCCAGGCCACCGGCGGCGCCATGACGGCGTCCGTGAGCAGCTGCGTCGGCTCGACCACCCATTCGCTCCAGCCTTCAGGCACCGGCTTGAGCGCTGCATGGACCGTAATCGGTTCGCTCACCCAGGGCTCGGTCGTCCATGGAGCGGTGATCCGCACCACGGCCTCTTCCACGTCGAGCCGCATCCGCACCGGCGATGATCGTGGCCCCGAACGCCCGCTGGCTTCCCCCGCGACCGGCGGCGGGAAGATCCGCTCCAGATTCGAGTGATGCCTTTCATCGAAGGCCAACTCGACCCGCAGACCTTCCACCGCAATCTGACCGAGGTCGCCCGCGGAGAAGAGCATTGCGAGCAGGCCATGGCTGACCTCGACCCGGCTGGCCGTGATCGGTGGCTCGCCCCCGTCCGGCGGCACGATCCTCAAGCCCTCGAGCACGAGCGGCCCCATCCACCCGAGCCTGACCCGATCGAATCCGACGGTACCCTGCACGGCTGGGGCGGCCTTGGCGATGATCTGGCTGATCCGCTCGGGATTCGAGAGCCACCAAGGAACAGCCGCGGCCCCGAGCAGCAGGGCCACGATCCCCGTGCCGAGCGTCCCGCGGATCGCGGGCGAAAGCCAACCTTCCCGGGCCGTTGGAGGCTTGTCCGCAGACGCGGGGCGGTCGGTCGATTCAGGCATCGTGGGTCACCCTCGGAAACCGTTGGAATCAGGCGATTCCGAGGATTCTACGCCGGGGATCCAGCCGGAGCGCGGCCCCCTCGTGCCCGCCCCGTCGGCTGCTACACTCGGAATACCCGCGGGCGTAGCTCAGTTGGTAGAGCGCTAGCTTCCCAAGCTGGATGTCGCCGGTTCGAGTCCGGTCGCCCGCTTCTGTACGCCTGCCGGGCCATCCCTGGCCCCGGCAGGCTGGGTTGTGGCCGGCTTCGTGCCGGCCTGACGAGTGTTGATTCATCGGGCCATCCCTGGCCCCGGCAGGCTGGGTTGCGGTCGGCTTCGTGCCAGCCTGACGAGCGACGTTCAGTGAGGCGTTTTGCAGCCAGCACGCCGCAGCGTTTCGCGTTCAGCCGCTCACCAGGCGTTGCCGGTCGGCTGCCCATCCCGGGGGTCGCAGACCGCCGCCCAGCTCTGTTCGTCCATCGAGTCGGTTGCACCACGGACGCTGCCGTCGCCCATGGTCACACTCATCCCGCCGGGATGAGCTGTCTGGGCCCGCGACGAGTCGCAGCCCGACAGCCAGTTCGGCGCTACCTGGAACATCGCGCACGGCACGTACCCCGCCGTATTCGGCGTCTGCTCGAAGTTGTTGACGCAGAAGACCGGCCGCCAGCGGCTGTTGGAATCCGACCAAAGGTTGCCGGCCGTCGTGGCATGTTCGAGCGACCCGCCGCTACCGCAGGTGCCGTACCGCTCGGCGAGCACCACCGTACGCGAGGTGCCGTCGCGAAACGTGTTCGGGATTCGCCCGCGGCCCTGCGTCCGCGCGGCGGCTGTCGGGGCCAGCGGGTTGCCGAACACGAGGTAGTTGGCCGCGTAGTTGCCGACAGCCCATTGGTTCGCCGAGCCGTTCTTGGTCAGCGAGAGACCGTCGTTGTTCGACGCGTCTGAGGGGCAGCGGTAGGTGGCGATCGGCACCGAATACATCACGCCGTTGCCGGGAGCGCCTGAGATCGGTGTGTTGACGTTGCCGCTCGCCTGGCGAAATAGTCCGTCCTCTTCGAGAAAGGGCAGCAGCCAGTTGAAGACCGTAAAGCCGATCGCCCCTTTGTAGGGACCGGGAATCGTGATCGGCTGCGACGACGATGGCGCCGTGAGCGGCGGAAGATAGCGCTTGGCGTCGTTGCAGGCGTGCAGCGCGAGGCCGACCTGCCGGAGGCTATTGCGACAGGCCGTGCGACGAGCTGCCTCGCGGGCCGATTGCACGGCCGGCAAGAGCAGGCCGATCAGCGTGGCGATGATCGCGATCACCACCAGCAACTCGACCAGGGTGAAGGCATGACGAACTGTCCGAGCTCGTACGAGAACTGTCTTCATCGAGGTTACTCCGCCAGGAAGACCAACATGTCAGAAAAAAGGGTAGTATGGAGGCCTGAATACCGGCGAGGGTTCATCAACCGTCGCGCCGGTCGCTAGCGCCGGCGGGTTTGCGCCACTACGAGCTTCACGCAGTCGCCGTATGCTGGCAGCGCCGAATCGTTCGTCAGGAGCAGGAGCGGCTCTGTCTTGGCCTGGGCGACGAGCATCCTGTCGAAAGGATCATTGTGGTATGTAGGCAGGTGGGCAACAGCCGCGGCGTGGTGACCGGTCACCGGGAGGAGCCGAAAACCGGCAGGCTCGATCTCTGCCAGCAGTTGAGATGAATCTGCGGCAAGCTTGCCGATCGCTGCCTTGATGCTCACCTCCCAGATCGACGCGGCACTGACGAAAACCTCGGCCTCGTCAATCTGGCGGCGGGCCTCAGCGGGCAGTTTCCTCGGCTCGCTGAGGGCCCACAGGAGGAGGTGCGTATCAAGGAGGATTCGGCTCACGACCTGCCTTCGAAGGCGGCGATGATGCGGTCGTCGAGCGGTGCGTTGAAATCATCCGGCACCTTGATGCGACCCTTGAGCCCGCCAAGTTGTTTCGGCCGCACGCCGGCTTCGAGCGGCACCAGCCTGGCGACCTTGCGGCCAGCCCTTGCGATGATGACTTCCCCGCCGGCGGCCACCTGATCGATCAGCCGCGAGAGGTGCGTCTTCGCTTCGTGCATGTTGACCACTGGCGGCATCGCTCAATCCTCCGAAACTGCCTCCGAGACTTCGGCTCGTCTCGACTAAGTCTAGTCCAGTTGAGTTCAACCAACAAACGTGAGCGGCTCGGCCGGTCGCCGGCCATCCGGCTGGCTGCCCTGCGATCGGCCGAGGAAGGTTCTGCCCGCTGAGCCGCGTGGGCCTAGGCCTCGTCAGCGGCTGGGACGGGACTGAAGCCCGACTTCATATGCACCGGTGTTGTTCGTCAGCCCGCGGGGCGAGTCGTTGACCCTGAGGTAGACCGGACCGTCGAACCTGGCCTCGAACTCGGCAGCGTCGCCCTCGGCGACGACGACGAACCGCGGCCGGCTGCCTGGTTGATCGACGCCCCACTGAGCCACGAGCAGCCGCCCGATCGGTCGCCCTCGATACCATTCGAGCGAGATGCCGGCCGGCTCGCTCTCGAGCGGCGTGACGAGGCCTGAGGCCTGATCGGTCATGCTTCCGAGGCCCACGCGACCGTGCGTAGCCAGCGCATACCGCTTGCCGGCGGCGAGCGAGGCTCCCGCATTCTGCCAGCCCCGGTCGGCGGCGACGGTGAACTCCCGCGGGGCGTCGAGTGGCGGGCTGACCGTCCAGTCGATTGCCATCCGGGAGAAGTCCCAGCCGTAATCGAGCCCATCAGTGAAGGCGTCGAAGTCGCGGGCCGCTCGGTCGGCATCCCAGCCGGGGAGGGCGGCCAGCCGCTGGTCGAGATCGGGGGAGAGCGGGCCGCGCTCGAGGTTCGCAAAAGATTCTGCATACGCGGGGTGATTCGCGAACAGGGCCACCGCAGCCCAACTCGCCGCATAGTCGCGGATGGCGCCGTGCTCGCCGGCCGTCTGCCCGAGCACACCCGCAAGCGCCGGAGCCCGATCGAGCGTCCGCAGGTCGCGGATCATCTCGATCCGCCCGAGCTGCTCCACGTCTTCTGATCGATCGGGAATCGGCGTGGCGACGAACCGCGGCGAACCGTCGGCATCGTGATCGAGCCGATGGGTGGCGAGATACTCGGCAACGCCCTCGGTGTACCAGACCGGGGTCGCGAGCTCCCGCAGCGTGAGCGTGAACGCGTGCACGCCCTCGTGGAGAAGGAGATGGCGGCGGTAGGCGGGGTTTGACTGATCCATCAGCCAGAAGCGCGAGCCGTCACAAAAGCCGTTGGCAAACTCGGGGACACCGGCGGGCAAGAGGCCCGCGGCGCGAAACCGCTCTCGGTCGACCACCAGACAGCCCAGGGCCCGCCATTCGCCGGCGTCGTCGGCCGACATGCCGTAGTGATCGCACCAACATTCGAAGGCCTGATCGAAGAGCATGGGAAGGTCCGCCACACCGTCGCCCGCGCGGGTCGGCCGGTCGGTCACGAGCACGAGCCGTCGGCCTTCGAGCACCCGCAGGCCCGCCCGCCTGGCTCGGGTCACTAGTGGCTCGAGCCAGGCCGCCTCCTCGCCTTCGGCGGCAGTCGCTGCTCGGGTCTCATCCGCACCGATTCTCTTCGCGCCGATAACCGCCGCGGTCACCGCCACGATCACAACCCAGCCTCGTCCTGTAGGTGCCATGCTGCCCAGTTCACCCAGATGCCCCGAAGCCGGCAAGGGACGAAGTTTGCGACGGCGGGATTCATGGGGCAGGCCCGCCGATAAGGCAGAGAGGATTGCGATCGAGGTCGGCCGGGCGATGCCATGCGCTTCGGCTGTCTGGCATGGCGAGAGGCCGCGGCGATTCGCTACAGAGTGAAGGCGTGCGATTCGACAACCGGAGCATGAGGGCCGTGATCGTGACAGGCTGGCCTGCGAAGACGACCGCGGATCGACGGCGGGCGATGGTCTGCGCCGTCGCGATGGTCGTAGCTTCGCCCGGGCTTGCCGACGACAAGCCTGTCGCGTCGGCGATGCCCGCCGCTGGCACTCCCATGCCCTACTGGCAGGCGCCGCCGTTGCCGACGTCCGTGATCCAGGGCGGCGTGATCCCGCCTGGCTGGCAGCCACAGGCTGTGCCGTATCAAGGCATCGGCCCCGACGGCCAGCCGATCACGATGTATTTCGCGCCCACGTATGTCTTCACCTACCAGGCTGGGCCGCCGGTTCTGGCCGTGCCGCCGGTGAATCGGGGGGGCGTGGCCCGCACGCCGCCGGCCACCGTTCCCAACGGCTGGAACTACGCGACGAGCGGCGCCCAGCCGGCCACGATGTCGCTCACGCCCGGGTCGGTGAGTCGCTACCAGGCCGCGTATCGGCTTCCGCCCGACTCGCGAGCCCTGGCAGGAACACCACTGGTGCCTCCGGGCCCCTTGCCCGCCCAGCAGGCGTTGCCCGCGCAGGCCTGGGCGGGCACGCCCGTGCCCCAGCCCCCTGCCCAGTATGCCGCGGCTCCGCCGCCGACTGAATGGATGGCAGCGAGTCCGCAGCAGCTGCCGGTCGCGGCAGAGCCCGCCGCGATGGCTGCGGCGGTCGCCGCAGCACCGGCCCCGGCGCCCGTCGCCGCGATGGCCCCACCTGCTGCTGGTCCACCACCGACCGCACCGCTGCTCGAGCCGCTCCCGCCCCAGCCGGCGCTCGACGGCTCAGCTCCGCCGCCCCGGGCGCTTGCCGCGCGGAGCTGGCGGGTGGTCGGCGTCTACGACGGCGACTCGCTCACCTGCCTCGACGAAAGCAGCCAGCAGCAGAAGGTGCGGCTGGCGGGCATCGACGCCCCCGAGGGGGGGCAGCCCTACGCCAAAGAATCCCGCGACGCGCTCGCCGCGCTCGTATTTGGCAGGACGGTCGAGGTGATCCACGATGGCCGCGACCCGGCCGGCCGCGTGATCGCCCGCGTGTCGATCAACGGCACAGACGTCTCACGCCAACTCGTGGCCACAGGCAATGCCTGGGCCACGCCTACGAGCACCGATGCCTCGCTGGCCGCCGCCCAAGCGGCGGCCCAGGCCGCCAAACTTGGCATCTGGTCGCAGGGCAATCCGACCGCTCCCTGGGACTACCGCAGCGGCAGTTGACCGCACCAGGCCGCGGGCCGTCTACGCGTGCACCGCGAACTCGCCGGCCGTCGTGGTTGGCAGGTTCGTCTGGCCCATCAGCCAGAGATCCACCGAGCGGGCGCATTCGCGGCCCTCGTGGATCGCCCACACCACGAGCGACTGGCCGCGGCGCATGTCGCCGGCCGCGAACACGCCTTCTCGGCTCGTCATGTAGTCGTCGCCCGCCTTGATGTTGCCCCGCGGGTCGAGCGCGAGGCCGAGATCGGCGATCGGCCCGACCTTCTCCGGTCCGACGAAGCCCATCGCCAGGAGCGCGAGCTGGCAGGGCCACTCTTCCTCGGAGCCGGCGACTTCGCGAAACTTGTGTTGGCCGGTGGCCTCGTCTTGATACCACTCGATCCGCACGGTCTTCAGCCCGCGGAGCCGGCCCTCGGCGTCGCCGAGAAACTCCTTCGTGAGGATGCCGAATTCGCGGCGGCAGCCCTCCTCGTGAGACGAGCTCGTGCGGAGGATCTGCGGCCAGAGCGGCCAGGGCGTGCCCTGGGGCCGCTCGTGCCGCCGGGGATACTTGCCGAGGTCCGGCGGCTGGGGCAGCAGTTCGAACTGCGTCAGACTCTTGCAGCCCTGGCGGTTGCTCGTGCCGTCGCAGTCGGAGCCGGTGTCGCCGCCGCCGATCACGATCACGTCCTTGCCCTCGGCCACGATCTGGCCGGGCACATCGTCGCCCGCGTTCCGTTTGTTCTGCTGCGGCAGGAACTCCATCGCGTAGTGCACGCCCTGGAGGTCGCGGCCCGGGATCGGCAGGTCGCGGCCGAGCGTCGAGCCGCCGGTGAGCACGAGCGCGTCGTACTCGTCGGTGAGTGACTGCGTGCTCACGTCCACGCCCACGTTCACGCCGCAGCGAAACTCGACCCCTTCGGCCTCCATCTGCCGGATCCGCCGCCAGACCCGCCACTTCTCGAGCTTGAAGTCGGGAATGCCATACATCAGCAGGCCGCCCGGCCGGTCGGCCCGCTCGAACACCGTCACGAGATGCCCGGCCCGGTTGAGCTGCTGGGCTGCCGCGAGGCCCGCCGGTCCGCTGCCGACCACGGCCACCCGCTTGCCCGTCCGCACGGCGGGCGGCTCGGGTACGACCCAGCCCTCGTCGAAGGCCCGGTCGGCAATCGTCATCTCGATCTGCTTGATCGCGACCGGATCGGCGTTGATGCCGAGCACGCAGGCCGACTCACAGGGCGCGGGGCAGACGCGGCCGGTGAACTCGGGGAAGTTGTTGGTGGCGTGGAGCCGCTGGGAGGCCTCGTGCCACTGCTGGCGATACACGAGGTCGTTGAAGTCAGGGATGATGTTTCCGAGCGGACAGCCGGTGTGGCAGAAGGGAACGCCACAGTCCATGCAGCGGGCGCCCTGCTTCGTGATCTCCTCCTCCGGCAGGATCGTGAGGAACTCGTTGTAATTCTTGAGCCGATCGGGCACGGGCGCGTAGCCCGACACCTGCCGCTCATACTTCATGAATCCGCGAACATCACCCATGGATCTTCTCCTCCGCCTGCTTGGCCTCTGCCTGTTCCTGTTCTACGAGCTTTCGCAACTCTGCGAGGGCCCGCTTGTAGTCGGTGGGCATCACCTTCACGAACCGTGACTTTTCGCTCTCCCAACGGTCGAGAATATCCCGGCCGCGGGTACTGCCCGTGTAGTCGACGTGCTTGGCGACCATCCCCTTCACGTAGTCGAGATCCTGGCCGTCCAGCGGCTCGAGTTCCACCATCTCCCGGTTGACTCGGGTGGGGAAAGAGCCGTCGGCGTCCCAGACGTAGGCAATGCCGCCGCTCATCCCGGCGGCGAAGTTGCGGCCGGTGGGGCCGAGGATCAAGGCCCTGCCGCCGGTCATGTACTCGCAGCCGTGGTCGCCCGTGCCCTCGACGACGGCCTCGACGCCCGAGTTCCGCACGAGGAACCGCTCGCCGCACTGGCCGCGGAGGTAGATCTCGCCGGCCGTGGCTCCGTAGGCGACGACGTTGCCGGCGATCACCTGATCCTCGGCCTTGAAGGGGGCGTCGCGGTCGGGCCGAACGATGATCCGTCCGCCGGAGAGCCCCTTGCCGCAGTAGTCGTTGACGTCGCCCTCGACCGTCGCCTGCACCCCGGGCACGCCGAACGCCAGAATGCTCTGGCCGGCCGAGCCGCGGAAATTGAGCTTGATCGTGCCATCGGGCAGGCCGCCGGCCCCGTACCGCCTGGTGACCTCGCTCGAGAGGATCGTGCCGACGGTGCGGTTGATGTTGCGGATCGGCAGATCCAGTTCCACCGGCTGCTTCCGCTCGAGGGCCGGCTTGCAGAGGCCGACCAGCGTCGTCATGTCGAGCGACTCGGCGATCCCGTGGTCCTGCGACTCGGCACAGTGCGTCTTCACGTGGGCCGGAACCTCAGGCCGATGGAGGATCGTCGAGAAGTCGAGCCCCTTGGCCTTCCAGTGGGCGATTGCCGCCCGGGTGTCGAGCCGGTCGACGCGGCCCACCATCTTGGCCACCGTGCGGAAGCCGAGCTTTGCCATGATCTCCCGCAGTTCCTCGGCCAGGAGGAAGAAGTAGTTGACGACATGCTCGGGCTGGCCGGCGAACCGGGCTCGCAGTTCAGGATCCTGCGTGGCGACGCCCACCGGGCAGGTATTGAGGTGGCACTTCCGCATCATGATGCAGCCCATCACCACGAGCGACGCCGTGGCGATTCCGAATTCCTCCGCCCCGAGGAGCGTGGCCACGGCCACGTCCTTGGCTGTGCGGATCTGGCCGTCGGTCTGCACCACGATCCGGCTGCGGAGGTCGTTCATCACGAGCACCTGATGGGCCTCGGCCAGGCCGAGTTCCCAGGGCAGGCCTGCATGCATGATCGAGGTCTGCGGGCTCGCGCCGGTGCCGCCGTCGTGGCCGGAGATCAAGACGACGTCGGCCTTGCCCTTCGACACACCCGCCGCCACGGTACCTACTCCAACCTCGGCCACGAGCTTGACGCTGATCCGGGCGTGGTGGTTGGCGTTCTTCAGGTCGTGGATCAGCTGGGCCAGGTCTTCGATCGAGTAGATGTCGTGGTGGGGCGGGGGCGAGATCAGCCCCACGCCCGGGGTCGAGTGGCGGATCCGGGCGATCTCGCGGTCCACCTTGTGGCCCGGCAGTTGCCCGCCCTCGCCCGGCTTGGCCCCCTGGGCCATCTTGATCTGAATCTCCTTGGCGTTGACAAGGTAGAGGCTCGTCACGCCGAACCGACCGCTGGCCACCTGCTTGATCTTCGAGTTCTTGCTGTCGCCATTGGGCTCGAGCTGATACCGGACGGGATCCTCGCCACCTTCGCCGGTGTTGCTCCAGCCGCCGAGCCGATTCATCGCGACGGCGAGCGTCTCGTGGGCCTCTTTCGAGATCGAGCCATACGACATCGCGCCGGTGGCGAACCGCTTCACGATCGCCTTGGCCGGCTCCACCTCGTCGAGCGGAATCGAGTGCTCGCTCCACTTGAAGTCGAGCAGTCCGCGGAGGGTGAGCAGTTTCGTCTGTTGCTCATCGATCAGACGCTGGAACTTCTTGAACTCGTCGCGGCTGTTGATTTGCGTCGCCCGCTGGAGCGAGGCCACCACGTCGGGATTGAAGACATGCGCCTCGCCCTTCCGCCGCCAGGCATACTTGCCTCCCACGTCGAGTTCCAGCGTCTGCGGCACGTTGGTCTGCGGCCAGGCATGTTCGTGGCGGCGGAGCGTCTCCTCGGCCACCTCGGCCAGGCCGATGCCGCCGATCCGGCTGGGCGTCCGCGTGAAAAACTCGTCGATCAACGGCCGCTCCAGGCCGACTGCCTCGAAGATCTGAGCGCCGCGGTAGCTCTGCTGCGTCGAGATGCCCATCTTGCTCATCACCTTCAGGAGGCCCTTGGTGGCCGCCTTGACGAAGTTGGCATGCAGCTTCTCCCGTGGGATGTCGCCGTCGATCATTCGCTCAGCCTGCATCTGATCGATCGTGGCGAAGGCGAGGTAGGGATTGACCGCGCCGGCCCCGTAGCCGGTGAGCGTGGCGAAGTGATGCACCTCGCGGGCCTCGCCGGTCTCGACGACGAGCCCGCACATCGTGCGGCTGCCCTCGCGAACGAGATGGTGATGCACCGCGGCCGTGGCGAGGAGCGCGGGCACCGCGGCCAGTTCCCGGGTCGAACCCCGGTCAGAGAGCACGAGGATCGTCGCGCCGGCCGCAATCGCAGCCGAGGCCTCGGCCCGCAGTTCGGCGATCCGCCGCATCATGCCCGCGGCACCGTCGGCGGCCGGGAACAGCATCGAGAGCGTCTTGGCCGCGAGCCCGGGGTGATCGGCACACGTGCCCGAGCCGAGGGCCTTGATCCGGGCGCACTGGGCGTTGGTGATCACGGGTGTCTCGAGCCGGAGGAGCCGGGCCTGCTCAGGCGTGCTCGCCAGCAGATTCCCTTCGCGGCCGATGGTGGTGATCATCGAGGTGATGATCTCCTCCCGAATCGCGTCGAGCGGAGGATTGGTCACCTGGGCGAAGAGCTGCTTGAAGTAGTTGGCGAGCAACTGCGGGCGGTCGGAGAGCACGGCCAGCGGCGTGTCGTTGCCCATCGAGCCGATCGGCTCGGCGCCGGCGGTGGCCATCGGGGCGATGATCACGCGGAGATCCTCGAGCGTATAGCCGTGAGCCCGCTGGAGTTCGAGCAGGCTCGACCGTTCGCCCGCCACGCCCGCCGCCCGCCAGGGATCGACGGCATGAGCCAGGGCCGCCTCCCCGTTGCCGGCGGCCGGCAACACTTCATCGGAGGCGACCGCCCGCGACTTGGTCACGTCGGCCACGTTGGCCGGATCGGCCAGGTCGTCGAGCCGCACCTGGTTGGCCGACAGCCACTCCCGCCAGGGCTTGGCGGTGGCCAGCTTTCGCTTGATCTCGTCGTCTTCGACGATCCGGCCTTCCTTGATGTCGACGAGGAACATTCGTCCCGGCCGCAGCCGACCCTTCCGCACCACCTCGCCCGCCGGCAGTTCGAGCACGCCCGCCTCGCTGGCCATCACGACCAGCCCGTCCTTCAGCTGCCACCACCGCCCCGGCCGCAGGCCATTGCGGTCGAGCGTGGCCCCGATCCGCACGCCATCGGTGAAGGCCACCGCCGCCGGTCCGTCCCAGGGCTCCATCAGGCAGGCCTGATACTCGTAGTAGGCCTTGAGGTCGTCGGGCATGCTCTCATGGCCGCTCCACGGCTCGGGGATGCACATGCTGATCGCTTCCTCGATCGGCCGGCCGGCCATCACGAGCATCTCGAGCGCATTGTCAAAGCAGGCAGAGTCGCTGCCTCCCTCGCGGATCACCGGCTTGATCTTGTCGAGATCGGGGCCATACACCGGATGGGAGAGCATGCTCTCCCGGGCGTGCATCCAGTTGATGTTGCCGCGGACGGTGTTGATCTCGCCGTTGTGGGCGATGTAGCGGAAGGGATGGGCCAGATCCCAGGTGGGGAACGTGTTGGTGCTATAGCGCTGGTGAACGAGGGCCAGGGCGCTCGTCAGCCGCTCGTCGGAGAGGTCCGGGTAATACTTGCTCACCTGATCGGCCAGCAGCAGCCCCTTGTAGACGAGCGTCTTGGCCGACAGCGAGCAGACGTAGACGAAGGCCTGCTCCGAGAGCCCGAGCGAACCGAGTTCGATCCCGAACCGCTTCCGCAGCACGAAGAGTTTCCATTCAAAGTGCTCGCGGCTGACGTCCTTGCCGCGGCCGACGAACGCCTGCCGGATGAACGGCTCCACCTCGCGGGCCGTACCACCGATCGACGAATTGTCGGTCGGCACCGTCCGCCAGCCGAGAAACTCGAGCCCCTCCTCGCCACAGAGTCTCTCGAAGAAGGCCTCAGCTGCCTCCCGGTCACCTTCCGACGGCGGCAGAAAGATGTTGCCCACGGCCCAGTCGCCCGGTCCGGGAAGCTTGATGCCGGCCTGGGGCGCCGCCACGGCGAAGAACTCGGTCGGCATCTGCACGAGAATGCCGGCCCCGTCGCCAGTGAGCGGGTCGCAGCCACAGGCGCCGCGATGCGTCAGATTCTCGAGTACCTCGAGTCCCTGCCGCACGATCCGATGGCTCTTGCGGCCATACATGTTGACGACGAACCCCACGCCGCAGGCGTCGTGCTCGTTGGCGGGATCGTAGAGGCCTTGGGCGGGGGGAAGTCCGGGTCGGCTGTTCATGAAACGAATCCGTGCTACGGGGAAAGTTCGGGTGGTGAGCGGTCAGGTGACGGCGGCCGCGGCCGCGGGCACTACGTCGAGATCGGCGGCATGGCCGCGGAGCAGATCGAGAAACCGCTGCACGGTCGGGGCGAGCGGCCGGTTGCGGCAGCGGATGATGCCCAGGGGCCGCACGAGCAGCCGTGCCGCCTCGGCGTCGGCGATCCTCACGCGAGCGAGCGTGCCGGCGGCTACCTCGCGGAGCACGCTCGGCTCCGGCAGAATCGACACGCCGGCGTCGATCTCGATGGCCCGCTTGATTGTCTCGATGTTGTCGAACTCGAGCACAACCTCCGCCTCGACACCCTCCGCGTCGAGCACGCGGTCGATCTCGTGCCGGATCACGAGGTCGGAATCGAAGGCCACGAGCGGCAGGCCAGCAAGGGCCCCAAGCGGCGCCTCGTCGACTCCGGCCAGCGGATGCGACGGGGCGCACACGATCACCATTGGCTCATCACGCCACGGCTCCGCCTCGACGAGCCGTGTGCTTCGCGGATAGCTCACGATCCCGAGGTCGGCCTCGCCGTTCTCCACCGACTCGAGCACCCGCTCAGGGTGGAGGTATTCGAGCCGCACGTTGGCCTTTGGATGGAGGGCGCGAAACTCTTGGAGATAGCTGCTCATGTGGTGCAGCCCCACGGAATAGATCGCAGCCACCCGCACCCGACCGGCCACCTCATCGTGCAGCGTGCGTACTTCATCTTCGAGGGCATCGTAGGCGGTCAGGAGTTTCCGGCAGCCGTCGAAAAACACCTTGCCCTCGCGGGTCGGTGCCAGCGGCCGCTTCGAACGCTCAATCAACTGCACGCCCAGGCGACTCTCGAGCTGGCCCACCACCTGGCTGGCCCCCGACTGGGAAATGCCGTTGTCCTCGGCCGCCCGGGAAAAACTCCGCCGGCTGACGATGTCGCAGAAGATTTTGAGTGACTTGAGGTTCACGAAGCCTTAAAAAAGCGGCCCAGAAGCCGAATCAGGCACCCTCATCCATGATGAATAAACCGAATAAAGCCGCCTTGCATCATTCGGAAAACAAATGCAGCATAACCTGCTCAGGTGACCCGTCAAGTGGAAGCCTGCCTTGCGAAAAAGCGGGTCGCCGATGGGGACGGGTGGGGCCGGGGCGGATCACGGGGCGGATGACGGGGCGGATGCGACGTCACCTGGTGGGTCGGGATTGCCCGTGCCCCGTCGCCGGACGTTCGCTCCGCCCGTCCGGGGCTTCGCTCACTCCGAGGAAACTGCGCTTCGCCATCCTGGCTTCGCTGGTTTCCTAGGCCGGCTCTCGTGGCACAGGCAACCCCGACCTCGCCACCCTCGACTCGAAGCCCTTTCTCTGACGCCCGTGTACCAGTTGGCCCCCGGGGGCAGGCTTGCAGCCTGGCCATTGCGGTGCTGAACCACCTTTAGGAGTTCGATCCAACCATTCGCCCGAGCCAAAGAACCATCTTCCCCATCTTGCCTGGCCGGCAAATCCTGCAGGACCGGCATGACCGGAACCGATCTTTGAGGTGGCAGGGTCTCTCTCGAGGGCCCGGTGCCGCTGTCTGCCGTGCGCCCGAGGCATACGAACCAGCCGTGGACGGACCGTGAACGCTCGATGGTGGCGGATCCTCTGGCGCGTGGGCTTCCTCTGGCTCACGGTCTGCGCCGGGGTGCGGTCCGACGAGGTGCATCTCGCATTACCGGAGAACGAGGCGCAGGCTCTCGAATCATCGCTCGACGAGGCGGTCGTTCCGGAACCGTCCCTGGCGCCTGAGCCTGTGGCCGACGTCCCGGAACCCGCCGGGATCTCGGAGGCGGAGCTTCAGTGGCGGATCGATCAGGCTGTGGAGGCGCGGCTGGCGGGGATTCCGCGGCCGCGGTACATCCCCGCCACCGACCTCGTGCCGCCGAAGGGCCTGAGCCTCTATGCCGACAAGCGGGGCAAGGTGCCATTCGCCCTCGCCCTCGACGGCTTCATCCAGTTGCGGTGGTTCGAGTTTGCCCGCTCGGCGACGTCGTATACGAACTCCGCCGGCCAGGTGCTGCCGGTCGAGAACATCAATACGTTCAACATCAACCGGTTCCTGATCTCGTTCAGCGGATTCCTGCTCGACGAGCGGCTGTTCTACAACTTCGCCTTCTTCGGCACGTCGAACGTCGGGGCTCGGGCCGGTGTCGTGCCGATCGGCCTGGCCGGCTGGAAGTTCAGCGATGCCGCGGCGGTCGGTGCTGGTGTAACGCTCATTCCCGCCACGCGGGAGTTCATCGAACAGTCGCCCTACACGGTGGGCATCGACCGGAGCATGGCCAACACCTTCTTCCGTCCCGGCTTCAGCCCGGGGGCGCAGGTCGCTGGCGATCTCGCCGACAACACGCTCCACTACCGGGCGGGCGTCTGGAACGCGATCGACGGAGGCCAGGCCGGCGCGCTGCGGCGGGGCTCCGCGATGGCCTTCGCCGGCAACACCTGGTGGGAGCCGTTCGCCCCCTGGGGCTTCGGCCAGGGCGACATGGAGCATCATGACGAGGCCGCCCTCCGGCTGGGCTGCAGCGGCCTCTATGCCGAGCCGTTCACTCAGATCATTCGCGGGATCAATCCCGAAGATACGATCGTGCGGCTCTCCGACGGCACGCCGCTGGCCCTTCCGGGGGCGCTCGGGCCGGGCTCGCAGGTCGATCAATATCGGTTCAATCTCGCCACGGTCGACGCCGGCTGGAAACTCGCCGGCTGGGCCGTCAACTTCGAGTATTACTTCCGCCTGCTCGACCAATTCCAGGGGGTCGGTCCGTTCGATCGGGCGAGCATCTTCGACCAGGGGGGCATGGCCTACCTCTCGTGGGCGTTCATTCCGCGGAAGCTCGAGATCTACGCCCGCTCGAGCGCCGTCACCGGTCCCTTCGGCACCGGCCAGGAGTATGGCGGCGGTTGGAACTGGTACGTGAACCAGTCGCGGCAGGGCCGGTTTACGATCGAGGCGCTCCACATGAATCGCAATCCCGCCCAGAACTTCCTCTATCCCTACCGGGCGGGCTACACCGGCACCGCGATCCAGACGCAGCTTGTGATGGCCTGGTGAGGCCGCGGCGCGAGCGGCGGTCCGCCGGCAGCCGGCGGAATCGGGTACAACTGCGGCGGCTCGACCGCTTCCGGGAACACCCTCGCCGATGCGAACGCCCGCACTTCACTGGCAGATCGCGATCGGGATGCTTGCCGGCGGGCTGCTCGGAGTGGCGTTCAATTTCTGGGGCGGCGACGGCGTGGCGGAACTCTGGGGCGGCCGCTTCCAACAGCTCGGAGGCCTGTTCCTCCGGATGCTCAAGATGGTGGCGGTGCCGCTGGTGGTCACGTCGCTGGCCAGCGGCGTGCTCGGCCTCGGTGGGGCGGCCCACCTCGGGCGGATGTTCAGCCGCACGCTTCTCTATTATCTCGTCACCAGCATGCTCGCGATCCTCACCGGACTCGTGGCTGTGGCCCTCATCCGGCCCGGGCTTGGCGGCGGCCCGCGACAGGTGGTCGCGGCCGACGGGGTCGGCGGCGGCGGTCTCGGTGAAGTACTCTTCGAGCAGATCGAAAATCTGATCCCCGCCAATCCCTTGGCGGCGTTCATCGAGCCCAACTTCCTCTCGATCATCGCCTTCACGATCGCCTTTTCGGTCTTCGCGCTGCACGCGGGGGGCGACGTGGCCCGCCGGGTGCGGACCGCGGCCGACACGGGCTTCGCCGTGATGATGGCGATGACCCACGCGATCATCCGGCTCGCGCCCCTGGGAGTTTTTTTCCTCGTCGCGGCCACCACGGCCACCCAGGGCACCGACGTCTTCGTGTCGCTCTCCGCCTACATGCTGACGGTCGCGATCGCGCTTGCGTTTCACGCCTGTGTCACGCTCCCAGCCATCGTGCGGATGCTGGCCCGCCGCAGCCCCTGGCGGTTCGCCCAGGCGATGTCGCCGGCCCTGCTCACGGCCTTCTCCAGTGCCTCCAGCAATGGCACGCTGCCGCTCACGATGGAATGCGTGGAGCACCGGGCCGGCATCCGCAACCGGGTCGGTTCGTTCGTGCTCCCGCTCGGGGCCACCGTCAACATGGACGGCACCGCACTCTATGAGGCCGTGGCGGTCCTATTCATCGCCCAGATGCACTTCGGCCGCGAACTGCCGCTGGCCCAGCAGGCGGTGGTCTGCCTCACGGCGCTTCTCGCGAGCGTGGGGTCGGCGGGCATTCCCCACGCGGGCCTCGTGATGATGGCGATCATCCTGCAGGCGGTGGGGCTGCCGGCCGAATCCCAGGGGATCATCCTGGCCGTCGACCGCGTGCTCGACATGGCCCGCACGTCGGTGAATGTCTGGAGCGACGCCTGCGGGGCGGCCGTGATCGACGCCCTCGAGGGGCCGGACGCCCCCGAGGCAGAGGCGACCTGACGGCCCGGCGGCGGAAGCCGCAGGCCGTGAGGATGACGCGGGCCGCCATTCGGCTACATTGTTGGGGGCGGGCGTTTCCAGTTTCGCATTGGCGGCAGACGAGGATTGGCCATGCAACCAGGCACTGCTTGCGATCGGCGGCGTGGCTTCACGCTCGTCGAGGTGATCGTGGTGATCGCGATCGTCGCCATGCTCGTGGCGCTCCTCTTACCAGCGGTACAGTCGGCCCGCGAGGCTTCCCGGCGGGTGCAGTGCGGCTCGAACCTCAAGCAGATCGGGCTGGCGGTGCTTGGCTTCCACGAGGCCAGGCGGGCGCTGCCCACGACCGTCGCCTCTGGCAGTTACGATCCCTGGGGCGATTTCGATCCGCGGGGGGGCACGTCGCACTCCTGGCTCGTGCAGGTCCTGCCCTTCCTCGAAGAGCAGAACCGGGCCGATCTCTTCGACCTGGCTCGCGACCTGTTCGCCGCCAAGCCGGCCGGCGGCGGGTCGGGCCCGCAGGCCGACCGTCCTGCAATCCTCGTCTGCCCGAGCGACGGGGCCGGCGGCCCCGCCTTCTCCGATCCCGATCTCACCCGAGGCGTGTCGCTTGGGCGGGGCAACTACGCCGCCTGGGCCAGCCCGTACCACGTGGAATACCAGCATCTTTACCCAGCCGTGCTGGCCTGGCGGGAGCAGAAGCCGCGGCTGGCCGACGTGACTGATGGAACCCACGCGGCGGTGATGGTCACCGAGATTCGCGGGGCCGAGACCGTGGGCGATGCCCGCGGTGCCTGGGCGGTTGGCTGGAACGGCGCGAGCGTGCTCGCCTACGACATGCACCACGGGGGTCGGCCGGGCGGGCCCTTCGCGCACTCGATCATTTCGCTCGGGCACACGCAGCGGCCGAACATCAGCGATCCGTCGGTGAACGTGGACGTGCTCTACGATTGCCCCGATGCCAACTCGGCGAAGGCGGCCGGCATGCCCTGCGCTACCTGGACGCCCTGGGGCGAGTGGCGTTACCTGTCGAGCGCACCGCGGAGCCGACATCCCGGGGGCGTTCAGTCGCTCTGGGCCGATGGCAGAGTCACGTTCCTTCCCGACAGCGTCGATGAGATCGTGATGGGCTATCTGATTGCGATCGACGACGGCCTGCGAATGGACGTGGCCGCCCGCTGACAGCTACTGGCAATCGGCACAGCCCGGTCCGCTCGGGCCACCGTAATCTCCACAGCCGCCACAGCCTCCGCACTTCTCGCAGTTGTCGATGCCCATTTCGTCCTTGTAGGCCTTCTGGGCGGCGGCCTCCTTGGAAAGCTTGAACTCGGGGCCGGCGGGGAAGTATTGAATGTCGTCCTGCAGGTAGTAGGCGCTCGGCAGCGTTTGGCCGCCGACGTCCACTTGGCAGCCGGTCGTGGCGAGGCCAGCGAGCGCCACCATCGCGGCAAAGAGCCGGAGGGCGGTCGGGGCAGCCGAGCCCTGCGTCCGGGCGGTCGAGCGGAGCGGCGTGGTCATGGGCGTGTCCACCTGCGGGGCGTGCCGCCCGCCGGTCGTCGGCGGGCGATCGCGAGCTGCCGGTCCGGCAGACCTCGTGATCACTCGTCGTATCGACCGATTCGATCGGCAAACTTCAGGCGACCGTCACAATCCCACCGCCAGTCTGCCCCGCTTGCCAGGCTGACTCCCGAGCCTGCCCAGTGTGACGCAAGCCCGCATCTGGCTTCCGTGTGGCACCGGCTCGGGGGCGGCAGAAGTCGCGTCGCGGGCGAGGATACGCCCTGAATGCTCCGCGAGCGTCCGCCGACCCCCGAGCCTCCGGTACACGCGGACGCACCGGCTCGGAGGCGGCAGAAGTCGCGTCGCGGGCGAGGATACGCCTCGATTGCTCCGCGAGCGTTCGCCGACCCCCGAGCCTCCTCCCGCCCATCCTCAGCCGACGCCCGCGGTCGTGCCGCGACCGTGTACAACCAGCGGCATGATTCGCCGCATGCTTGTCCTCACGCTCGGGATCGCGGTCGGCCTCAGCCTCAGCCTCATGGCTGTGGCCGCACGGTCGCAGGTGGTGCTGCCGCCTACGGTCGGTCTCCCGCCACGGGCCTCGCTCGTGCCGGGGCCGGGCTATGACCTCACGCTCGAGACGCTCGCCAAAGGTGACTACTCCGCGGCCCTCGAGTTCGCCGAGCGGACCGCCTCTGGCAGCATTCGGATCGGCGCCGATCGCTGGATCGATTCGATCCCGGCGGCGACGGTCGTGGGGGAATGCCTGTTCGAACTCGGCCGATACCGCGAGGCGGTGGCTCGCTATGAAGAGGCGCTGACGCTCCAGGCCGCCTATTCGCAGTGGCTCCTGGCGGTCCAGTTTCCGCAGCAGCCTCTGCAGCCGCTGCGACGACCCCGGGCGGCCGGCTGGGGCCGGAGTCAACGCGGCACCGCGCCGGCCGAGCTTCCCGAGCGGATGACGATCCGTCAGAAAGCGCCCGACGTGCAGGAAACGCTCCAGAAGGGAGGCGTGCTTGCGTCCGACTACGACCGCCCGGTGCGGCCGCAGGAGATCGTCCGCGGCCTGGCGATCGCCGCGTATCGCTTCGGCAGCATCATGGGCGAACTCGGCCACGACAATCCCGCGCTCGACGCCGCCGCCCGGGGATTGGCCAAGCGGCCTGCGTTGCAGAACCACTATTCGCAGGCTTGGATCGACGTGCCGCTCGGCATCGCGCTCTGGGCCCAGGGCAAGCCCGACCAGGCGCAGCCCCTCCTCACTCGCGGCCTCATGATCGGCAACCAGCTCGATCATCCTCTCACCGCCTGGTCACTCATCGTGCTCGGCCGGATCGCGCTCGATGCCGACCGCTTCGACGACGCGGCGAAGTATTTCGAGGAGGCGACTTATACAGCTGCCGACTACGGCGACCTGCGGGCGCTGGAGGAGGCCTTCGAACTCGCCTGGCAGGCCGGTCATCTGGCGGGTGTGCGGGGCGTGCCGCCGACGATTCGACTCGCGGCCGATGCAACCCGCGGAGGTCCGCCGGCGATCCGGGCCCGGCTCGTGGCGATGCAGGCCGAGGCGGCCGCGACGGCTGGCGATCGGCAGACGGCCGAGACAGCCCTCAAGGCGATCGACGGGCGGCTCCTGCGGGGGGAAGCGGGCCGCGGCTCGTTGGGCTGGATCACGGCTTCCGCGACGGCGATGGTTTCCTATTCCGGCGGCGATCTGCCGGCGGGCGATGCGGCGCTCGATCAGGCGATCACGATCGCGCGGGGCCGCTCGCTCGTCTTGTTTCGCCTGGGCCAGCTCGTCGATCTCGTGCGGGCGGGTTCCAACCGTATTTCCGACCGGCAGGCCGATGGCTGGTTTGCGGCCTGGCTCGCAGATCCCTCGCCCCGCGGATTTGCGGCCGATCCGATCGGCAGCCTCGCCCTGCTCACGGCCCCGCGGGAGGCGGCCTTCGACACCTGGGTGGCCGTCGCCGGTCGTCGCGGCAACGAGGAGGCCCTGGCGGCCGCCGAGGCGACGATGCGGGAGCGGTGGATTGCGGCCCGGCCCCTGGGTGGGCGGCGAACCGCGATCCTCCGACTGCTCGCGGCCGACCGCCGCTCGCTCGAGCCGGCCGAGGCGGCCAGACGCGACTCGCTCGTGGCCGGCACGGCAGGCCTCGATGCGATCCTGACGCGGTCGGCCCAACTGCGGGCCGACCTGGCCGTCGCCGTGGCTGCGGCTCCGGAGGGTGTCGGCGTGGGCGGTGAGCCCGCTCCGTGGCGCGACTATGCCGATGTCTCCGCGCGGCTCCAGCAGGTGATCGCCGGGCTTGCGATCAACCGGCAGGCCGCGGCGCCGGCGTTTCCTCCGCTGCTGCCCACGACCGAGATCCGGCGGCGGCTGGCGAAGGGGCAGGCCCTGCTCTCGTTTCACTGGACCGCGTCCGGACTCTTCGCTGCATTCGAGACCAGCGATCGGCTCGTGGCCTGGCAGGTGCGGCAGGCGGCTGGTCTCCCCGGCGAACTCACTGTGCTCGCCCGCGAACTCGGCCTCAACGAGCGGCTGCAGGTCGTGGGGAGCGAGCGGTTGGCGAGCGGCGATTGGCAGGGCTCGGCTGTGCGGCTCGAACGGATGCTGTTCGAGAACTCAAGGGGTGTGTCGTTGGCTGACGGGATCGAGGAGCTCGTGATCGTGCCCGACGGCTGGCTCTGGTACCTGCCATTCGAGATTCTCCCCATCACATCGATCCAGGCCGGCGACGAGGCTCGGCCGCTTCGGGATCTCTGCCGGATTCGCTACGCACCCACGCGGAGCCTGGCCGTCTTGCGGTTCGAGCCGCGTGGTCCGGGGCTAGCGGGCGGAGTCGTGGGCCGTATGACCCGCGGCGAGAAGCCGGCCGTGGGCGTCGAGTCGATGGAGGCGATGCTCGCCGGCGTCGATCGCCGGGTGGTGATCGAGCCGATCGCTGCGGCCCCGCCACCAGCGCTCGTGGGATCGCTTGTCGATTCGCTCGTGATCGCCGACGAATTGGCCGCGATCGATACCGTCTCGATGCCGATGCTCGCCGGGGGCGCCGGGCGGCAGGGCATCGCGGTCGCCGACTGGCTCGCACCGCCGATCAAGCAGCCGCAGCGGGTGATCCTTCCGGGCCTGCAGTCGGCGGTTGCCGGAGCGCTCGCCAAGCCGCCGCCGCGGCCGGGCAGTGAACTCTTTCTCCTCGCCACCGATCTGATCGCCGCAGGGGCTCACACGGCCGTGATCTCGCGGTGGCGAATGGGGGGCCTGACCGCGACGCAGTTGGTGCAGGAATTCCTCCGCGAGGCGACCCACGGCGAGGCGGCGGCCGCCGCCTGGCAACGGGCGGTGGACGTGATGTTGCCCGAGCCACCCGACCTGGCCCGGGAGCCTCGGCTCGAAAGCGACGCCGATGCCGTGCCACGCGACTCGCGTCATCCACTTTTCTGGAGCGGCTATCTGCTCGTCGACTGCGGCGGCGGGGTCTACGAGCCGGCGGCCGCTCCGCCGGGCCGGCCCGTGCCGCCGCGGGCGGGCGTGGCACCGCCAGAGCCTCGGCCACCGACCCAGCCGGGGGCCGCTCCGGCACAGGGGCCGATGCCACCCGCGATCCTCGCACCGCCGCCAACGAATCAGACGCCACCTCCCACGCCCGCACTGCCGCCGCGGGACGAGCCATGAGTGGCAGTGAGGCATGGGGCCTGCTCGTGCTCCTCGCCTCCGGCTTCCTGGCCGGCGGCATCAACGCCGTCGCCGGTGGGGGCACGATCCTGACCTTCGCCGTGCTCTCGGCGATTCTGCCGCCCGATGCAAGCCGGCTCGTGACGGCCAACGTGACGAGCAAGATCGGGCTCTGGCCCGGCGCCGTCGCCGCGGCCTGGGCCTACCGCGGTTCCCGAGACTCGCAGCCGACGTGGGCTCGGTGGCTCGTACTCCCGAGCGGCGTCGGCGCGGTGATCGGCGTGGTGCTGCTCCGGGTGTTGCCCAAGGAGTCGTTCGACGCCGTCGTGCCGTGGCTGATCCTGCTGGCCGCCGTGCTGTTCGCGGTGCAGCCGCAGCTCACGAAGATCGCCCTGGCGGTGGTGCGACGGTCGCGGCCGGCGGGCGAGCCCAGCGCCGCGGCCGGTGACCCGGGGCGTCAGGCGAGCGATCGTCGGGCGTCGCTTCCGATGGGCCGTTTCGCCCTCGTCTTCGCGCTCCAGTTTCTGGTCGGAATCTACGGCGGCTACTTCGGCGCCGGGATCGGCATCCTGATGCTCGGCACGCTCGCCCTGCTCGGGCTGGGAGACGTGCACTCGCTCAACGCCTCCAAGAACCTGCTCGGGGCGGTCGTCAACGGCGTGGCCGGCCTCGTGCTCGTGGCCGTTGCGGTTGGCGGCGGCTTCGGAGTGTCGTGGCTCCACGTGGCGATTCTTGCCGCCGGCTCGACTGCGGGGGGCGTGGTCGTGTCGCATGTGGCCCAGCGGCTGCCCGCGGCTGTCGTTCGCCGGCTCGTGTCGATCATCGCCTTCGCCCTGGCCGGCTATCATTTCTGGCGGGAGTGGAGCGGCTGATCCGAGCCGCCCCGCTTCTGCCCGCCCTGAGCTCCGCCCGCATGCTCGTCGCCACCGACCGTCTCACGAAACGCTACGGGTCCTTCACCGCGCTCGATGCCTGCTCGCTGTCCGTCCACGGCGGCGAGGTGTTCGGCCTGCTCGGGCCGAACGGCGCGGGCAAGACGACGCTCCTGCGGCTCTTGCTCGGCTACCTTGCACCCACCTCGGGTTCGGCCACCGTGGTCGGCCACGACATCGCCACCGACTCGCTCGGCGTGCGGAGCAAGGTGGCCTACCTGCCGGGCGAGGCCCGGCTCTTCCGCCGGATGAACGGCCGCGAGGTGCTCGACTTCTTCGCCCGACTGCGGCCCGCCTGCAGCCGCTCGGCGGCCGGCCGGGTGGCCGAACGGCTCGGGCTCGACGTTTCGCGGCAGGTGGCCCGGATGAGCACGGGGATGCGGCAGAAGCTGGCGCTGGCGACGGTGCTCGCCACGGACGTGCCGCTTGTGATCCTCGACGAACCCACTGCCAATCTCGATCCGACCGCGCGGGCGGAGGTGCTTGACTTGGTTCGCGAGGCCAATGCCGCGGGTAAGACGGTGATCTTCTCGTCGCACGTCCTCTCGGAGGTGGAAGAGACCTGCGGCCGCGTCGCAATCCTGCGGGCAGGCCGGCTCGTGCACGAGCAGTCGATCGCCGAAATCCGCCGCGGCCATCGGATCCGCGCCCGGCTGACGGGCTCCTTTGCGGGAGTGCCGGCCGATTTCGACGGGCACGTGCGGATCGTCGACCGGCGGTCCGACGCGGCCGGCGCCGAGCGACTGGTGTTCGAGGCGGCCGAGTCGCTGGCACCGCTGCTCGGCTGGCTGGCCACGCTGCCGCTGGCGGAGGTCGAGATCGAGCCGATCGGCCTGGCGGCCGTCTACGATCGCTTCCACCGTGGCGGCTGAGAGTCTCTCAAAACCCGCTTGAGCGGCTGGCGAGCGGTGGGTAGTCCCGCGGGGCCGGCCCCGAATAGACCGAGAGCGGGCGGATCAGGCGGTTGTCGCCAATCTGTTCGATCACGTGCGCCGTCCAGCCGCTCATCCGGGCCACCACGAAGATCGGGGTGAACACCTTCACAGGCAGGCCCAGCGCGTGATACACGCGGGCGGCGGGCCAGTCGAGGTTGGGCTTCAAGGCCTTGCGTTCGAGCATGATCGCCTCGACCTCGGCGGCCAGGGCCTCGAGCCCGTCGGCCTGCGTGCCCGACACCATCGCCCGGCACATCTCGCCGAGCAGTTTCGCCCGCACGTCGCCATCTTTGTAGACGCGGTGGCCGAAGCCCATCACCACCCGCTTGGCTGCAAACTGCTCCTCAACCCAGGGGCGGGCCCGGTCGGCCGAGCCGATCTCGCCGAGCACTTCCAGCACCTTCTCGTTGGCACCTCCGTGGAGCGGGCCCTTGAGCGTGCCGATCGCCGCGGTGATCGCCGAATGCATGTCGGAGCCGGTCGAGACGACCGTGCGGGCCGCGAAGGTCGAGGCGTTGAACTCGTGCTCGGCGTAGAGGACGAGCGTGGTGCCGAAGATCGCGGCCTCGGCGGCCGTCGGCGGGCGGCCGGTGAGCCGCTCGAGCAGGGCGGCGGCGAGCGGTGCGTCTGGCCAGGCCGCCACCGGGCGGCCGGAGGTCATGTCGATCCAGGCGGCGAGCAACGCGGCCACCTGGCCGATCAGCCGCTCGGCCTGGGCGACGAGCGCGGCCGCGGGGCCGGGCGTGTCGTCGCGTTCCACGAGGCCGAGCATGCTCACGCCGGTGCGGAGCGCGTCCATCGGTGCGGCGTGGGGCTCGGTGACGGCGAGGCGTTCGAGCGCGTCGAGCACCGCGCTCGGAAGATGCGCTGCCGCGGCCGCGATTCTCCTCTGCAGTCCATCTCGCTCGGCCGCGGTCGGCAACTCGCCATGGAGCAGCAGAAACGCCACCTCCTCGAAGTCGCCGGCCCGAGCCAATGGCTCGATGTCGTAGCCGCGGTAGCGGAGCGTGCCGGAGAGCGAGCAGATCGCCGTCTGTCCAGCCACCACGCCGGCCAGGCCCTTGGCAAACGCGGTCGGAGTCGGTTCGGAAGCGGCCATCAGTCGTCTCCTCGGGCGGCGGCGGGGCCGGCCAGGTGTCGGTCGGGGTCGGCGGGATCGTAGCCGAGCATCTCGTAGAGCTCCTCGCGAGACTGCATCAGGTCGAGCAGGCTCTCCTGCGTGCCCTCGTCGGCGAGCACGGCGAGGCCCGCCTCCATCGCCTTCATCGCCAGCCGCAGGAGCGTGACCGGATAGAGCACCGCGCCAAAGCCAACCTTCGCGAGGTCGGGGATCGAGATCAGCGGACTCTTGCCAAACTCCGTCATGTTGGCCAAGAGCAGCGGCCCGCCGGCGAACTCGCGGCCGAGCTGCATGAACTCATCGCGGGCCGGCAGCGCTTCGGGGAAGAGCCAGTCGGCCCCGGCCGCCGTGTAGGCATGCAGTCGGGCCAGCAGATCGTCCAGGCCCGTCACGCTGCGGGCGTCGCTGCGGGCGATGATCACCGTCGCGGCATCGCGGCGGCCGGCGGTCGCGGCGGCGATCCGCTCCCGCATCAGGCCAGGGTCGATCACCTGCTTGCCGCCGAGGTGGCCGCACCGCTTGCCACCGGCGCCGAGCCCGGGCTGGTCTTCGAGCTGCACGGCGGCGGCGCCGGCCTCCTCGAGCAGCCTCACGGTCTCCGCGACCTCGGCCGGCTCGCCGAAGCCGGTATCGGCATCGACCACAATCGGGATCGTCGTGGCTCGGGCGAGGATCCGGGTCTGCTCGATGAGCTGATCGCGGGTGAAGAGCCCGATGTCGGGCACGCCCAGCGTGCCGGCGGAGAAGGCCGCACCCGAGAGATAGACCGCGTCGAAGCCGGCCGCCTCGACGAGCTTGGCGGCCAGCGCGAACGGGGCCCCGACGATGCCGAGCGTTTCGGCGGTGGCCTGCGCCCGGAGGGCGGCGCCGCCGCCTGCCGTGGCGAGACCAAAGGGAGCGGGGGCGGGTGTGGAGTGGGCCATCGGAGCTCGGCAGGGGTATTCTGGCGGGCTCGCCGCAGCGGCGAGCGTGAGCGGACCGTTATAGAGGCTCGCCTCCCGACCTGCATCCCATGCGTCCCGAGAGCCGAAAGGCGTTCGAGGCATGATGACCGATCCTTCGACCGAGTCCGGCCGTTTGCAGTCGGATACGCCGCGCCCGGATCAGGGCTCGTGGCTTGCGACGCTCGGCAGCCTGGCCGAGATCCTGGCGATCACAGTGGTGTTCGCCGCGGCGGCTGCCTGGCCCGTGCCCGACAGCAACGAGCCGGTCTACCTCACGAAGGCGCGGCATGCGGCGGATCCCGCGTGGGCAGAAGGGGATTTCTTTCTCGAATCGCCCGACGCACACGGCGTCTTCTATCTGCTGATGGGGCCGCTCGCCGCGGCGCTCCCGCTCGACCAGGCGGCCTGGGTGGGACGGGTGCTCGGGTGGCTGGCGGTGGCGATCGGCTTTCGGCATGCCGTGCTCCCGCTCCTCCCGGGCGAGTCGGCTGGTCGCGGTGGCACCTGGCAGCGGCTGGTGGCAGCGGCAGTCTTCTCGCTTGCGCTCCGGCACACGACGGCGGCGGGCGAGTGGGTGCTCGGAGGTTGTGAGGCGAAAGTGTTTGCCTGGGCGCTCATGCTCGGCGGGCTGGGCGAGTGGCTGCGCGACCGGTTCGCCTGGGCCTGGTGTCTGTTGGGCGCCGCTACGGCCTTCCATCCGCTCGTGGGCGGCTGGGCGCTCGTGGCGACGAGCCTCGCGCGGCTGTTCACGCCCCCGGTGTTGAAGCCGGTCTCCAACCTGGGCCTGGCGGCGGCGCTTGTGCTCACCGGCTGCCTGCTTGCAGCCGCCGGCGTGTGGCCCGCGCTTGCGCTCAACGCCGGTGCGGATGCGGTGACGAAGTCCGAGGCGGCGCGGATCTACGTGGCCGAGCGGCTTCCTCACCATCTGCTGCCGCGGTTGTTCGGCCCCGGCCTGATCGCCCGCCACGTGCTCGCGATCATCGCCTGGTGGCTCCTCTCCCGGGCCGAGCCGACGAGCCCAGCCCGTGGCCGGCTGATCACCTTTACGCTCGCCGCGCTCGGCATCTCGCTGGCCGGTGTCGTGATTTCGCTCATCGAGCCGTGGGCGCCGACCGTCGCCTATCAGGTGCTGCGGTATTACTGGTTTCGCCTGGGCGACGTGGCCGTGCCTCTGGCCCACGCCGCCACCGTCGCGGCGGTACTTGGCAGCGACGCTGCGATCCGGCGGATCCTGCCGCTGTCCCCGCAGGTGGTGCGGGGCATCGTGGCGGTGTTGCTCGTGGCCGACTTCGCCGCCCAGTCAACCCACTGGCCGCTGCCGACTCGCAGCCTGCCGGCCCGGAGCGACCAGCGGGTGATCGCCCCGGCCTGGGCCGACATCTGCGACTGGGTGAAGAACCATGCCGAGCCGGGCGACTGCGTGCTCACGCCGCAGGGGGCGGGCAACTTCACCTGGCGCACCGGGTTGCCGGAGGTGGTGTGCTGGAAGAACAGCCCGCAGGATGCCGCCTCGCTCGTGGCCTGGCGTCAGCGGTTCATCGACTGCTACTCCCGCGACGGCTCGTGGCTGAATCGCGTGCCCTCGACGGCCGATATCGGCGCGGAGCGGCTCAGGCTCGTGGCCGACCGTTACGGGGCCACACTCGCGATCGTGCCGCTGACCACCCCAGGGCTCGATGAACTGCCCTTCGAGCGGCTCCATGCCAACGGCCACTACGCCGTGCTCAGGCTTGAGCATCCCCCTAGCAGGCAGTGAAACAAGTCTGCCGCCGCAGGATGCGGCGCTCGCGGCCCAGGAAACCCTTGGCGTTTCCTGCGGTCGCCCGAGTGGAAAAAGGCCATGGAAGGCTTTTTCCACGGACAGCAAGGTGCGCCGGCTCGGGGGCGGCAAAAGTCGCGTCGCGGGCGAGGATACGCCCCGATTGCTCCGCGAGCGTTCGCCGACCCCCGAGCTACCCGTCCACCTGGAAGCGGCTGACGGTGTCGGCGAGGCCGTCGACGGCCAGCACCATCTGCTGGCTGGCCTCGCGAAACCCGCGCAGGGCGTCGGCGGCCGCGCGGGAGCCATCGGTGAGGGTCACGAGGGCCTCGCTGATCTGGCCGGCCCCGGCGGCCTGGGCCTGCATGCCCTGATTGACCGACTCGAACCGGCCACTGAGCGAGTGGACCTTGTCGATTACGTCGGTGAACTGCCCGCTGATCGTAGCGACGCGATCGACCCCATCCTTCACATCCGCCGCGAATCGGTCCATCTCGCCTACCCCCGCCTGCACCGCCTCCTGCATCTGCTCGACAAGTCGCTCGATGTCGAGCGTGGCAACGGCCGTCTGGTCGGCGAGTCGGCGGATCTCGCGGGCCACGACCAGGAATCCCTGGCCGTATTCACCCGCCTTCTCCGCCTCGATTGCCGCGTTGATCGAAAGGAGGTTTGTCTGGTCGGCTACCTTCGTGATCGTGGTGATCACGAGGTTGATGTCCTCGGCCCGCTGGCGGATGAGCGAGAGTCGCTGGCCGAACGACGTGGTGGACCGTTCGAGCGTGGCCATCGTGTCACCCACGTCGGCGAGGCCCTCGCGGCCGTGGTCGGCCACCCGAGCCGTTTCGGCCGCCACGCCCGCCACGTCTCCCATCGTGCCGAGCAGTTCTCGGCCAGTGATGGCGATCTGCCGGCTGGCCACTGCGGCCTCATTGGTACTCGTGCCAAGCGACGCGATCGCATCCTCCTGCTGCCTGCTGGCGGCGGCCACCTGCCGGGCAGTGGCGTTGAGATCGATGCTCGCCTGCTTGACCTGGGTCACGATGTCTTTCAGGCTCGCGGTCATCGCGCCGACGTCACGGAGCAACTGGCCGGTCTCGTCACTGCCGCGGACCGTGAGCGAGCCGGTAAGGTCGCCCTGGGCCACCCGGCGCGAGGCCTCGACGGCGGTCGCAATGCGGCTTGTGAGCGAGTGGGTGAGCCAGGCGAGCAGGCTCAGGAGGCCGGCGAGCCCGGTGACCGCGATGCCGGCCGACGTGACAAGCGGGCCATTGATGCGGCTCACGACGTCGGCCTGGGGTACGGCCAAGATCACGGTCCAGCCGCCGGCTTCACTCTTCGCCGCGGTAAACAGGCTCGGGATGCCCAGGACGGGATCGGCGGCCTCGATGATGCGGCCGGGAGTCAGTTGGGCGTGCAGTTGGCGCAGGATGTCGGCGTAGGGCGTCTCATCGATCGGTTGGGCGCGGAGGTCTTTTGCCGCAAAGGTCGAGGCGATCACCCGCGGGCCGCGGGCTCCAGCCCGTTCCTCGCCGCGGCTCACGAGAAAGATTTCGGTATGCCAACCTGCCGCGATCTGCTCCGCTCGGATCGCCGCGAGATCGGCTGTGATCCGGTCCAGCGTGCGGTCGACGCCAGCCACGCCGCGGAATTCGCCCCCGGCCACGAGCGGATAGGTCTGTTCGACCATGAACTGCCCCTCGTACTCGTAGGGCTCGGTGACCATCGCTTTGTCATTGACGACCGGATCGAGAAACCGTCGCTTGCAGCCTTCGTAGTACAGGCCGTCGAGACCGGTGAGCGGAGCCAACAGGATCGCGTCGGCTGAGCCGCGACTGCGGAACCAATACGGAAGAAACCGGCCCTCGGCCGTGACAGCCTGGGGGGGAATGGCGGCGAGTGCGGTTGCTCCGGACTGGTCTTTGAAGGCGGGCGGTGCGGCGAGTGCGGTCGCCGTGCGGGCGCCGGGAGTGGCGACGGCGGCGGTGGCGACGTCGAGGCCGTCGGCATCGGGTTCAAGACCGTAGTAGGCGGCATAGAAATCGGGGAACGATTCGAGGACCGCTCGCGTGAATCGCAGGCTGTCGAGCCTGCGGCCCAACAGGCCGTGATCGGCGGCCAGGGCCATCACTCGAGAAGCCGTGACGGCTGCCGTCGTGCCGCGGTCGATGTCGGCCGCGACGGCGCGGGCCCGCTCCCGCAGGATCTCCTCTCCGAATGCAAGCAGGACGGCCCGCATCCGCCAGGAGTTCAGCAGGATCACCGCGGTCAGGATCAGGGCGGCCGGCAGCACGACCAAGAGCAGCATGCGGCCGCGGATGCCGAGCGACGGAAGAAACCGCATGGGACGCTGGAACCTGCGAGGAAACGCAACAAGGGGAACGGGCGACTTGGAAACTCTAGGTTACCCTTGCGGTCGGCGGGGCTGGCCGATTGCCCGCAAATCCCCTACAACCCCGCGGATCGTTCGTTCTCCTGCTTCATTCCCGGTGGACTCCATGTGGCGGTTTCAGGATCACGACGCGCTGCTCTTTGACTGCGACGGTACCCTCGCCGACACGATGCCGGCCCATTACCGGGCCTGGCTCGCGATCACGTCGGCCCATGGCATCGCCTTCGACGAGGATCGCTTCTATGCGCTCGGGGGCCGTCCTACGCGAGACATCGTTTC
Organism: Candidatus Kuenenia stuttgartensis; assembly: GCA_945891385.1. Taxonomy (GTDB): domain Bacteria; phylum Planctomycetota; class Planctomycetia; order Pirellulales; family UBA1268; genus QWPN01. Next base: position 31,839 of record CAMDDJ010000009.1, read on the forward strand.
TGGGCTGGCGGCCGAGGCGGGCGTCGTGATCGATGTGGACGAGGCCGCCGAACTCAAGGAGCGGCGGTTTCTCGAACAGCTCGAGAGCGTCCTGCCGATCGATCCGGTGGTCGAGGTGGTGCGGCGGTGCCGCGGGCGAATTCCGCTGGCCGTCGTGACCGGTGGCTACCAGTCGGTCTGTCGGCGAATTCTCGCACGGATCGGCATTCTCGACGCCTTCGACACGATCGTGGCCAGCGAAGACACCGAGCGGCACAAGCCCGACCCGGATCCGTTTCTCGAAGCGGCTCGACGGCTCGGAGCCCGGCCTGAGCGGTGCGTCGTCTGGGAAGACAGTGGTCTGGGAATCGAGGCGGCCCGCCGGGCGGGCATGCAGTGGGTGGACGTGCGGGCATTTCACACGCCTGCCCGGCAGTCGACAGCCGGCTGAGAGAAGCCGTGCGAGCCCGGCGAGGTCTGCCGGCTGGTGGGATTGTGCGGCCGCTTGAAAACCGAGTGTGGTCGCCGGGGCGACCGAGTCGATCCTCCTCCGATGCGGCTTCGGGCCGGAAGCCGCACGACGACAGGAGCGTCGCAGATGATCACGTGTTCAAACGGCCTGATTCCGGCCCAGCAGCGGCCTGCGCCCCTCTCGGCTTCCGAACTTCGTCACGAGCGAGCCAGGCTCCGACGAGAGTTGTTGCGTCGAATCGTCGATCGCGAGGCCAAGAGGCAGACCGCCCGCGGTCTGCTCCGGTGAACGCCTCGTACTCTTGGGAGGCAGCCATGGCGAGCACCCAACAAGCCCAGCCCGCGAGGCCCTGGTCTGGATCACATCGTTTCTATTCCCCGAGCAGGCTCCTGACGATCCTGATCGTCGTGTCTGGTGTGTGCTCGACGCGACTCGTCGCGGCACCCTGGGGCTGGGCCCCAGCCGGTCAGGCGGCCGCCGCCTGGACGCCGCAGAATCTGGCCGACTATCTGCTCACCGGCCAGACCCCGCGGCCGGCAGTCGCTCGGATCGTGGCTCCCGAGCAGTCGAGCACCTCGCTGGGTTCGGGTGTGCTCGTCGATGTGAACCGGACCCAGGGGCTCGTGCTCACCAACTGGCACGTTGTCCGCGATAGCCGTTCGGCGGTGCTCGTGCAGTTCCCCGATGGGTTTCAGTCGGCCGGCACGGTGGTCCGCTGGGACGAGGCCTGGGATCTGGCGGCCCTGGTGATCTGGAAGCCGGGGGTCACGCCGGTTTCGATCGCAGCCACTCCGCCGACGATCGGCGAACCGCTGACCATCGCGGGGTTCGGCCGCGGCCCGTACCGGGAAGAAACCGGCCCGTGTCTCGACTACCTCTCGCCCGGCACCGGCTATCCGCGGGAGTTTCTCGAACTCCAGGCCACGGCCCGGCAGGGCGACTCGGGTGGTCCGATCTTCAATGCCCGAGGAGAACTAGCCGGGGTGTTGTTCGGGCAGGCCGACGGCCGGACCATCGGGAGTTGCTCGGCGCGGGTGCGGGAGTTTCTCGCGGGCGTCGGATCGCAGGGATTCGTACCCCGGCCGATTGCCGAGTTTTCTGACGCGCTGGCGATCGATCGCGGCGTGGGCTTGGCGGCAGCCCAGCCGGAGCGATTGGCCGATCTCGGTGACACGAGCCTCCAGCGATCGGCCGAGGTCGATGGCGCACCGGGCCTGCCCGTCGCATCCGTCACCGCCGCGCTGCCGCAGCCGCCGGCAACCGGGCAGGTGCCCCAGCCGCCAGCCTGGCCGGAGTGGCCGCTGCCGTCGGCGACCGAGGGACCTGACTTCCTGACGGCGGCGGGCGGCGTCGCGCTCGTCGTGCTCGGACTCCGGGTGTTGCTCGGCGGCCGCCGCCGGGAATCCTTGTCCTGATTCCTCACTGGTTCGGCGTGCGGATGACCGTCGCCTTGGCCGTGGAGACGCCTCGGCGCGGGGAAAGAATCGGCCCGGTTTGCCCCATGGGCGTCGACGGCCGATACTCGCCTTCTTATGGACGCGCGTTCCACAGGAGGTGCCGCCGAACACGATCTTTCCGGCCGCAGGCTGGGGGGATACCGGCTTGTGCGTCGGTTGGGAAGCGGCGCCATGGCCGACGTGTATCTCGCCGAACAGACCTCGCTCGGCCGCAACGTGGCGGTCAAGGTGCTGCGGGCCGACACCCTCCGGCACCCTGCGGCTGTCGAACGGTTCGAGCAGGAGGCGCGAGCGGCCGCTGCGCTCGTGCACGGCAACATCGTTCAGGTCCATGAAGTGGCATGCGTCGAGGGCGTGCATTTCCTCGCCGAGGAGTATGTGGCCGGCCCGACGCTGCGAGCCTGGCTCGCGGCCCGCGGGCCGCTTGATCCTCGGCAGGCGTTGGCCGTGCTCGGGCAGGTGGGGTCGGCGCTCGTGCGGGCGGCTCAGCAGGGCCTGGTGCACCGCGACATCAAACCAGAGAACCTACTCGTCACGCCGGCCGGCGACGTCAAAGTAGCCGACTTCGGACTCGTGCGGGTGCTGTCAGAGGATTCCGAACTCACCCGCGACGGTATGACCCTCGGCACACCGCTCTACATGAGCCCTGAGCAGGCCGAGGGACGACCGGTCGATTCACGCAGCGATCTCTACTCGCTCGGAGCCACGGTCTACCATCTGCTGGCTGGTCGGCCTCCATTCGCGGGGGCCTCAGCGATCGCCGTAGCGATGGCCCACATCAAGGATCCGCTTCCGCCGCTCGCGGGCGTGCGGCCCGATCTCCCGGCGGGCCTCTGCGAGATCGTCGAGCGGCTGCTGGCCAAGATCCCGGACGACCGCTTTGCCTCGCCCCAAGACCTCCTCAAGGCGGTCGGCAGCCTCGAGCATCGGGTGGCTCCCGGGGCACGGCTCGGCGAGTCACCGTTGGCCTGGGATGCGGGCGACAAAGACCTCTTCGACCCAACGGTATCTCCTTCAGGGCGGTCTGGTGGAGCCGGGGCCGTGACGATGGCCGAGCGGGCCCAGGCCATGACCGGCCGGCTCCGCGAGGCGACGAGGAACCTCGCAGCGGCGGAAGCCCGGGCTCGGAACCAGCGGCTCGAGCGGCGGCGGGTATGGATCGCCACCGGGATGCTGGCTCTTCTGGCGGCAGGCCTCGGCTTTGTGATCGGCCGCAGCCGCCCGGGCAGGCCCCTCAGTCTCCGCCGTCGGTCGTGACCGGGCCCGGTGGTCACCTGCACTGGGTCGCTGAGGATCCGCTGGGTGTGAAACGACGCGAACCCGCTCGCGTGGTAGATCGCTGGCCCGGGGCAATCCGTGGGAAAACCGCGCTAATCGGCCTGGTTGATCGGCCGTTCAAGTCTGCTTGACTCGCTCGCCGACACTGCTAGAACGAAATGCGACCCGCCCCCATCGTCTAGTGGCCCAGGACGTCGGGTTCTCAGTCCGAAAACCGGGGTTCGACTCCCCGTGGGGGTACCTTTTTTTTGGCCAAAGAGGTGCTTTCCCCCGATAAAACGGGGGAGAGCATCTTTCCGTGTTCCGGCCTTGGAACAAATGCGGAACGCCGCACCGCGGAGCCGCTCCTCTAGCTGGCCCGCCTTCTGTTTGTCTTGCCTCACTCGGCAACGCGTGTATCCCGAGTCATGGGCCGCGACAGAACAGAGAAAATATCTCTTGGTTTTAGTCGCGCGATTATATTGAAAACACGGGCAAAACATCATTTTGTCTCTTGACAATAGAGTTCTGTTCAGTACAATAAAGAGACCGAGTAGGGGCGAGCAACGGCCATAGTCAGGCTCGTGGCCTGCCATCAGATCGCCCCGACTGGTCGGACAAACAAAGGAATATCTCGTGGTTGATGATTTCGAGAAGAAGTTTGAGGCGGTGGACAACCTGTCCCGCGACATCGCGGTGCTGGAGCACGAGAACTGGTTCGTCCTCGAACAGGCTCAAAAGGTTCAGGATCAGATAGCCAAGGTCAGGGCAAAGCACGAAAAGGCATTTGGCGGGAGTATTGGCCCAGAGTCACTCGTCAGAAGGAAAGTAGACGAGTTTCGTCGCGGTCTGGAGCTTCGTAGTCGATCCATGCCGAAGAGCCGCACTCGCCCAACCATACGCATAACTGGACCGATGAAGATTCAGGTACTCAAAGCCATGCTCATGGACTTTGAATCATTGAACAAGGAGGCCATCACGCTTGAGGAGATTGAATCGTGGTGCAGTCGTGAAAGAAGAAAAGGCCGAAGCGAAATCCTGAATGAAATGGGGATAGGCAGCATCAGTATCCCTAGCACGCAGTTCTTTCAGACGACGATCAATGGCAATTCAGTCCAGCTGTATCCACCCAGTGCCTACCGCACTCAGAAGCCCCCGTTTCCGGCAAGGTTTCACGTGAAGGAGTGGTTGCATTGGCTCAAGAAGGAAGAGCGGCGCCTTCTACGCGGTGAGCAGACCTCGCTAGACAAGGCATCGGTGCGAAAGCGATCAAAATTATCGAAGTGACGCAATGCTGGCGGTCAGCATTGTGATGAGAATGAAGTTTCCAAGGGACAAAGAATGAAATGGAGCAGTGAGATGACAAAAGACGAGGCAAAGCAGAAGGCAGCAAAAGAAGGCGGTCTTGAGAAGAGAAAATACTTTGAGACCTACCACACGATGGCATTTCTTGGGGTGAGCGAGGGCAGGCTCAAGGAACTCCTACGAGACGGGCTGCCTCACGGGAAAATCGGTCGTAGGAACATCTACGAACGCGAACAAGTCGAAGCGTGGGCAAGTAGCAATTTTTTTTGGACAAAAGCGTAAGTCAATACTAAATACATACTCTAGTTACAAGGACATTCGGAATGAAGATTTATTCGCAGAAGGACCGCGATTCGTCAAAGATCGCTATTTACCTGAATGGGGATCGCAAATGGTGCGGCTTCCCTCGGCAGGTGTTGCAGGACAAGAAGTTCAAGAGGCAGCTCGAGGATTGCTTCGAGGACATTGAGCTCAAGAACCACACCGGCGGAACGTTGGAGGCGTCCACCTGGGCCACTCTCCATCGAATTGAAAAAACAAACCCGCGTGTCTTTAGAAATCTCGTTAAGTGGAATGCCATTGATCCCAGGGGTGCTGTCGCGGGAAAGGAGATGTCGCTAGCGGAGGCGTTTGAGGACTATATCGGACGCGTCTTCACAAGCCCTCGCACGATAGACAACTGGAATCAAACGAAGAGAAGGCTCATCAGCTATTTTGGCAACCAGAAAACTATTTCCGGTGTGACGTTGCTTGAGATGAAGCAGTGCTTCGCGGAATTGAGTAAGCGTTATGCGGCATCCACACTGCACAAAGACCACAAAAACGTGAAGCAGCTGTGGCGAGAGTGTTCCGATAACGGACAAATAGCCACCAATGCCTTGGCCAAGTTCAGCTACAAGGTGGATCGACAGGACTTGGTCGCACGCAAGGAGTACGTCACGGCTGCATGGTTTGATGCCGCGTTGGCTTGTATCCAATCACAACAGCAACGAGCCTTGCTGGCCTACTACAGATGGCTTGGGGCTAGGCAGAACGATCCAAAAGGGGACAACTGGGAGGATCTGGAGTTGGACCGCGATTTCCCGCGAGTACTGCGATACGACTGCAAAAAGAAGAGAAAACTTGGTTGGTGCCCGATTCCGCCGCAAGCAGCAGCCGAGTTGCGACAGTGGCGAGAACAAGTCATCGCCAGAGAAGGGAAGGCGATCGGCCCAATTTTTCCGTGGCTATTCGGGCGTAGCAGTTCCCGCGGCCATCAGTACTACGTCAGACGAATGAATCGCAAGAAGGTGCCAGTGTGGGATAGCTTTTTCAATTCACTTCGAGCCAGCCGTTCTCGCGAGATACGTGCTCTCGAAAATGGCCGCAAGTTGGAGCAGTTGTGGATTGGGCATAGCGAAGCAGTTGCCGATCTGCACTATGACGTGGCGAATTGCGATCAGGATCAGAAGTTCATCGAAGATCACTACTTCGAGCAAGTATGCAGACAGCCCAATAGCCAAACTCGACCGCAGACCGAATCAGGCCAGACGCCAGAAGAGCAAAAGAAAGGAGTCGCCTGATAATCATGAATGCAAACGAAAACGAATGGGACAACCGCCTTGGTAGCAAGCATTGGACAGAATGGGATGAAGAGGAAATGGCGTATTTCAGGAAGAAGCAGGAGGAAAACCCGATAGACCCGCGCGAGGCAGCGATATACGCAACGCTATGCCATGCTCTTGAAGCGATCAGGCTGGAGATTCTGGAGCCGACATCTGAGATGGGGGTCGCAAATTTCGATGACATGCCCCCCCTGGTTTCCGATTGGTCTAGGAAGACCGCAAATGGCATTCTGCGTGTTCTGAATAACGCCATTTAGGCCAGTAGCCTGCTCTGTTCCTTGGCAATTCGGATGGGTTCCCGCACAATACCCCCCTGGCGGATGATCTTAGGAGGCTAGGATCGCCGCCTAGGCGGGTATCTGTGCTGGTGAGCAATGCAGGGAGGCGTCGTGGCCCACGCGGACTACTATCAGCGAACACTGGAGTGGGCTTCTCGCCTACGCGTGTGCAAGAAGTGCTGCCCAGCACCTACCGTTGCAGCGGTGACACACGCTTTTAAAGCGGACTTGGCCGAATACTTTCGGTTGTGCGCTCTAGCAAGAAGCTCGAAGGCCCCATCTGAGCTTTCTCGTGAAGCCCATGGGCTGCTCTTCAGGTGCCGCACGCTATTGGAGAAAGCTCTGCATGAGTCCTTGGTGTGTTCAGTGCGTGACGATGATGATGCCACGACAGCGCTTTTTGCGAAAGGTTTTTTCGGCAAGAGCAAGAAGCAAGGCGTTAGTGTTCGGATGCCGCTAACGTCGTGCATTCCAACGGTTCTTTGCGGTGCGGCCTGCTACGCTCACGATGTCCTTGATGCGACTCCGCAGTCAGTGGTCCGCGGAGCGATTAATGGCTGGCTTGCACACCTATGGGAGCATGGCGAATCCAGAACGCGTGAGAAAATCTTCCGTGTTTTGCGGAGACCGACCGAATTGGCGGTGAAAGCCGCTTTTGACGAAGTGCGGCGATTGCCCCGCGGATTCACAAGACGACCCTACATCCGATTCAGTCACGTCGGCGAAGTGGTGGCCTACGCTGGTTTCGCTAATGGCGTAGCAGCGTTGGTGAGACAACTAAGTCGAAGAAGGGTCGATTGCGTTGTCTATACCCGCCATCGCTATGCGGGGAGCCTCGACCCCGCGCTCTGGATAATCAATTTCACTCTGGATCCGAGTAGCGAAGAACGGCGCGCGTGGGCGCCGTCAAATGCGAGACTCGTTTACTCAGCGTTCAGTGGGTCTATTTCTGACAACGTTGCAGTGAATTTCCTTGAGCATCACCGGCATTCCCATGTGGCCGTTTCCGCAGGTTCGGGAATCGTGTGTCCAGCTACTGCACCGGACGCGCAGGACAGAACGTGCGACGGATGTCGCTGTAAGACCTGCTTCGAGCCGGTAACCGACCTTCATGCGATAGCACCCATACCTGCCGCCGCCGTCACGGCTGAGTCGCGATAAGAAACACCCATGTCTGCTCCCCGAGTCCTCGACATGTTTAGCGGTTGTGGCGGCCTTTCAGTCGGCTTGTCGGAGGCTGGATTTCGTGTGCTAGGCGGCCTTGACGCAGATTGCGATGCAATCACAACGTTTAAAAAGTCGCACCCCCGGAGCCTTGGCCTGCAAGTTGATGCGAGAAGGTTCGTTGATGACTTGGATAGTTTTCTTGGGTCTACAGACGGAATCGATGTATTGGTTGGAGGACCGCCTTGCCAAGGGTTCTGCGTGATCAACCCAAAGCGATCACAAGACGATCCCCGGAACGCTTGCATTCAAGTATTTCTTGATGCCGCTCTGTCTCTGATGCCCAAGGCAATCGTCATGGAGAACGTGCCTGGCCTACTCACTCTGGCGAAGGGCTTCGCGTACAAGAAAGTCTGCGAGGTGCTCGGTTCGGCGGGATTCACAACCTCTGCAATGGTTTTGCAGGCAGCACACTATGGTGTCCCGCAAAGTCGCTGGAGGCTCTTCATAGTGGGGCTTCGGGGGAAGCAGTTTGCGTTCCCTGAACCTACGCATCGCGCGATGATTCGGCCGAATATTGCCGGTGGCAGAAGCATGACGATGCGAATACCTCCCGCCGATGACCTATTTACGACGCTGTTGCCCCCGGTAACGGTGGCTGATGCCATTTCGGATATGCCACCTATTCGTAATGGAGGCGGCAAGGCAGTCGCTGAGTACAGAAAAGCCGCTGCAACAGACTTTCAAGTTAATGCGAGAGCTTCTTCCGAGTCGCTGAGCAATCACCAGACGCTTCGGCTGGGTGACGCGTACATGGATCGCATCAAAGCGATTCCCAAAGAGGGGATGTGCTGGAAGGATCTGCCTGAGGATTTGATTCCCGCAAACATCCGGCGGTCGCAAGAGAAGTGGAAGTGCGACACACCAACCCGCTTTGGGCGACTTCGGAATGACGGCCTTTTCACAACGATCCTGACACGCCCTGAGCCGTACTGGGGATCGTTCATCCATCCGTCACAGCACCGCGTCATATCAGTGCGGGAGGCAGCGCGAGCCCAAAGCTTTCCAGACCATGTGGTCTTTCAAGGTGACCTGCCGTCGCAATATCGACAGGTAGGCAACGCCATCCCACCGCTCTTGGCCAAGGTGCTTGGCAAGGCTTTGCTGCGCCAGCTGGCTTAGCCATTACTACATAGGTGTGAAGAATGCCAACGGATAAATTTTCTACTGCCTTCAAAAACTATCGCCGAAACGCAAAGAAAGCTGTCAAGGAACATCAGCCACACGATCAGCGTCGTGCAATCTTCTATGAATTCATGAACGATGGGTTCGGCATCAAGGTCAGCGAATACGAGACGGAGCCTTTCGTAAGCCAAAGTCGAATCGATACGGGGTATATCGACCACCTTTACAACAATCTGCTAGTCGAATTCAAAAAAGACTTTGAGCGTGAGCACGCCGCAGGCATCGAAGAGATCAATCGATACTTTCGCATCGAGCCGACTGCGCAGTACGCATTCTATACCGACGTTTGTCGTTTTAGCGTCTACAAGAGGGACGGAACGGGTGTCAAGCAGATAGACGAGAAGGACATCCGCAAGTTGTCAGAGGTCGAGGCCCTGCACTTCTTTGATAGTTTCTTCTTCTCCGCCGACGCAATCGTTCCAACATCAGAAGACATCGTTACACGATTTGGGGCGAGTAGTGTCACCTACAACAGTTCCTACGAGCTTTTAGCAGCCATGTGGGGCAGGCTGTCCTCTGACCCCACTGCTCAAACGAAGTATGCCCAGTGGAACCAGCTTCTGTCGAAGGTTCATGGCAAACTTCCGAATGACCACGACTTATTTCTCCGACACACATATCTAAGTCTTCTCGTGAAGTGTCTGGCTCTGGTGGCGCTTCCCATAGATGCGGAGCTGAGCGGGGATAAGCTCCTTGAGGTAATCGATGGTCGCATTTTTAGAGCACATCGCTATCCGAATCTTGTTGAGGAAGATTTTTTTGCCTGGGTGTTGTCTGACGCGACCTGCGACGATGCAAGAGACTTGCTGGCCATGCTGCTCGCGCGAATCAGAAAGTACGATCTCACTAGGATTAATGAGGACTTGCTCAAGGAGCTGTATCAGAACCTCGTTGACTCTGAGGAACGTCAGGAGTCTGGCGAGTTCTACACACCGGACTGGCTAGCAGACCTCGTCATCGCGGAGTCCGGTTACGCGGCAGCGATTGCGACAAGCGTCTCAAAGGATGAGCCACTTCCCACGCTTGTCGATCCTGCTTGTGGCTCCGGCACATTTCTTTTTCGTGCTATAGCGACGGCTCGTGCCGGTGGCGTGGCTGGTGAGGATCTTGTTCGGTATTGCTGCCAGGGTTTGATGGGAATGGATGTCCACCCGCTCGCAGTGACCATAGCGAGAATTAACTTTGTCCTTGGCCTTGCCGGTGAACTGAAAGGCTATACGGAAGATGTCTTTACCCCCGTCTACATTGCCGACGCATTGCAGGAGTTCCACAACGTAAGCGGTGGCACCAGTATCCACATTGACTCGACAGGCCCAGGATGTGCAACAGCAGCGGCTGATCCGTTTTCCATTCCCGTTGCTCTGGCCACCAACCGCGAGTTGTTTGATCAGATTATCGATCTCATGCAAAGCTTTTCGTCGCATGTGGGCAAGATGCCAAGCATCACTGATGGGTTCTGGAAGGCGGCATTGCGGCTCGGCGCGGACCCGTCGTGGCAAGCGGAGCTGGTGGCTAATTGCCGTCTACTGACTACCCATGTGAGGAAGAAAACTGATTCCATTTGGGGCTATGTGCTACGCAACTGCTCACAGCCAGCGTTTCTTCGTGCAACCAAAGCAGACTTTATTGTGGGCAATCCGCCCTGGAAGGCCCTGCGGAACATCAGCCACAAGGCTTACCAAGAGGCGATCAAGAAGCAAATTATTCGCCATGGCTTGCTAAGCAAGCACGACAAAACTCTCTTTGGAAGTATGGAGGTGTGCACACTGTTTTTCGCCGTGTGCGAAACGGATTACCTCAAGCCGGGCGGAGTCGTTTCTTTTATCTTGAATCGAAGCATGTTGAGCGGCGCTGCTCAGCACGACGTTTTCCGAAGTAGCGGTTTTAGTTCGCTTATCGACGGAAAGTCCATCTTTACAAAGAAGAAGAAGCAAGGGATTTTCCCAATGCCCTTCTGCGTTGCGACAAGGTGCCATGCTACGGCAAGGAAGACGGATATTCCGTTCACTGAGATTTCCGGGCGAGTGCCTCGGGGAAATCCAAGTCTTGAAACGGTTGCGCCCGATCTCATGCGCACAACAAGTAGATATTCGCCGCCACAGCCGCTCGGGCCACCGACTTTTTACAGTAGCCGCATACAGCAAGGCGCGACGATTACGCCAATGGCTTTCTGGTACGTCCAGCTGAGAAGTGTAGTGCCGAAGAAGGAAACGGCTCCAGTGCCGGTGGAATCCAAGCCAGAAATAAGCGAAGGTGGTAAAGAGCCGTGGAGAGGAAGGCACTTCACGGGAGTGTGTGAGCGTCAATTTCTGTACGCCACTCTTCGCGGAGACAACTACGTTCCCTTTGCGGTCCTCGATTACGACTTGGTGATTGCGCCTATTGTTCTGGCAGATGCCAAGAACACCGTGCTCACGTTGCCCCGCGCAGTGAAGGAAGGCTACGCCAGCATCGCTGCATGGATGAAGCAGATCCAAGAAGTGTGGGTTAAGCACAAGAAGCCCGCGTCTCCCAAGGACGTTGTTGAACGCATCAACAAATATCGGTTGCTCGAAAAGCAGAATCCACAACGAGGGTTTAAGGTCATCATCAACAAGTCTGGCACGAATATCGCTTCTGTGGTCATTAACGCGGCTGAGGTCGTAGGCTTGCCAGTGCGTGGAGTGGGGGTGATGGGCTTTGTTGCCGACACGCAAACCTACATCTACTCGACTGAAAGCCGTGAGGAAGCCCACTACCTTTGCGCGGCTCTTAATTCAGCGACGGTTAACGATGCGGTTAAGCCCTACCAGAGCGCCGGGGAGCAGGGTGAACGTGATCTGCACACCAAGGCGCTCCGAGCGTCGCCGGTCCCGCGCTTTTCGCCCGCTAATCCCGACCACGTTAAGCTCGCGGAGCTCAGTGTCGCCTGCCATGAGCAAGTTGCGGCCAAGATTCCTGAACTACTAACGTTATCAGCAAACCAACGTAGGACATTTTGCAGGAAGGAGGTCTCTGTCTTACTGGGCGAGATCGACACGCTAACGAAGCGTATTCTCGCGAGTGATGCTGGGGCAAGCCTTAGTGGCGAGGTGCCAATGACGTTGTTCGCAGAATAGGAATGTCATTCTAGGTGGCAAAACGAACGGCGCCCCAATCATTCTTTTCTTAGGAAACCATTCCTAGACCACTCCCCTCCAAAAATGAAGGAGAGTGTCGGATCTTTTCTTGAGGTTTCCCCGTACTGAGCCGACTTGCAAGCCTTTCTTTGGGAGTTGCTTGTTTCTAACCCCTACTCCCTCATTTGCTTTTCTTCGTCTCCGCCCGGACAGTGGACAACACGGCAGCAACGATGCGGGCTTTCACCGCGAAATGACCAATGAAATATGAATCGCTCAAAAATGCCTTATGGCTTCATCATTTGTTTGTGTCCGCAGCACACGAGTCGGTTGACGATGGACCGGATGGCAAGCTGAGCCTCTATATCTCTAGTACACCAAACTCATAAAAAACCAAGCGGATTCACACGCTAACAAAAAAACGCTTAATCCTGAGCGGATGGTGTATCTCCTTATGTGCTGAAGATGGCACGAATTTCAACAAGGAGAAAAAAGATGAATGCGCAGACGTTTCTGGCCGCAAATGTGGCCAATGTGATCTATGAGGATGGACGAAAGTGCGAATGGTGGCCCTTCGAGTCGAGGGCCGCATTTGACGATTTCTTGCACAGCCGTCCGATTCGGCTACGCGGAGCAGGAACGCACCTGATCGTGGGCCTAGATCAGAATCGTGAAATCGTGGTGCGAGAGTTGGAAAGCATCACCGATGCGGGCGACGTCACGCAGGATGCGTTCATCGTCTCATACGCGCAGCTGACTGAAAGGGTTATCCATGAGTACGTTTCGTGAGTCCGCATTTTTCAACAAGAGTGAGCTTGTGAGGCTCGTCTATAGGGATAATCCGTCTGCGTCAAATTCTGAAATCCGGCACGCAGTAAAACAGCGATGGAACGTAGATGTTGCCGCGAACCTGATAATCCAGGCGGTCGGCCGGGAACGCGACCGCGTTGCATATCTGGCGTCGCATTCATCACTCCAGAAACTGGCCAAGAAGTTCCTCAGTGACTGTGGCGGAAATCTTTCCATCGCGATCAATCATCTAAGGCTCGCTGGATAGGGCATCTCATGGACTTGCACGCCCAACACGCAAACCTAAGGCTCGCGCCTGATTTGATTGATGACTACCTGTGGCTTCAGAAAACGTACAAGGACGCCCAAGAGGAATATCGGCGCAAGACGCCCCCAATAAGGCGTTTGCATAAGTTGATCAAGAATCATTGCGTTCCCGCGAAGACGCGTGCGTGGCACTTTCTTGAGAATGTGTGGGTGTGGAATGATGCAGTTGTGTTTGAGTTAGAGAAGGCGTGGTGGGACGATGTGCCTACAAGCGGTGACTGGCTGGCATATCTCCGTCGAATGTATGTTGTCGATTCAAAGAGGTCGTGTGGCTACGGATCGCAGTTCATCGACAATCTACTCCAGTGGTGTCAGGAGTCGGGGGCAGTGGTGTGCTTGGTGAGCCTTCTGTTTGGATTGTCGCGAAATGCCATCGACAGAGGTCCGTTCTTTTTTGAAACGATAGAGGATGTCTTGGGCGTCTGGGAGAAGGGTGAGATTCATCCTGTTGTCGGAGGGGAATGGTTGCGAGACTGGTATGTGAGCAAAGGGTTCCGAAGAGGCAAGCTCTTGGATGGCGACTTTTTTGGCTTTCAATCCTGCATCAGTCATCTTGACCAGTTTGTCTTTGTTCCCGATTCCTTGGACGGCTCAGCTAAACTAGCGGCATCGCACCGCCTCCGCGATGAGTCGCCCGATGAGTGATCTGACAGGAGCAGCCGATGGCTTATTGCCTCCGCATCAGGTGCTGTGAGGGCAGGGGGCTTTAAAAACACATCGCCTTGAACCGGGAACCGCTAAATGAAGTCGAAATGAGCGGAAATATGAGCGATGGCCAGGGGATCGTCCCTATCGCAACTGAACCACCGCGGCCGCCTGGGATGGCCGATAAGTTCGTGCAAAAACAGACAAACCCCCATACGTCTTCCGGCGGCGTGCGATGCCCGCTTCTCTGGAACAGATTTGGAACGGCAGGCATGGGTGGGGGTGAGGCAGAATGGCTCAAGGCGGCTCGTCAATCGCACGTTTTCAGGGATGCGTGGCTCTCTTTGCTGTGTCGTGGCTATAGCTGCCCAATCGAAAAAACTCGAAGAAAATTCGCGTGTACCGCCCGTGGGGGTACTCGCCATATTGGCTACAGCCCCGTTGCCCGACAGCGATCGGGCGGCGGGGCTTCTGAGTTGCTCCGATGGCCGAGGTCGTTACACGGCCGTCAACACCCACCAAATGGCGATGGTCAAGCAGATCACCGCTGTGATCACGACCCAGGTCGGCCGCCTGGTCGCGGCGTGATCCTCCGCCGAAATGTATCGCTCGCAATGCGGGCAGCGGGGTGAGTCTTCGAGCATCTCCCGCCCGCAGTAGGGACAGGGCACCGTCGGCTCTTCGTCGTCGGCATCCCAGGCGGAGTCATCCCCGTCCGGGTCGTCTTCCCAATCGTCCGGTTCGTCGTCGTCGATCACGAGAGTCACCAGCCTTTCGCTGCCACGTCGGGGTGACCAACCGCGGCTTGATCCGGCGCGGTATAAACGGCCACCAACGTCCTTTGCGAGTCTACCGTCATGCCCCCGGTCGCACTGCTTCAGCCTTTCCCGCTTCACGACCTCACCCTGCCCAACCGCGTCGTGATGGCGCCGCTCACCCGAGGCCGGGCGGGGCCGACCCGAATCCCGAACCAGGTCATGGCGGAGTACTACGCGCAGCGGGCCGAAGCCGGCCTGATCATCTCCGAGGCCACCACCATATCCGAGCAGGCCAACGGCTGGCTCGAGTCGCCCGGCATCTACACCGACGCCATGGTCGAGGGCTGGAAGGGCGTGACGGCCGCGGTGCATCGCGCCTGCGGCCGGATTTTCCTCCAGCTCTGGCACATGGGCCGGGCCTCTCACAGTGACTTCCATGACGGGCGGCTTCCCGTGTCGGCCTCCGCGGTGAAGATCGAAGGCGATGGCATCCACACGCCGCTGGGGAAGAAGTCCTACGAGGTGCCCCGGGCCCTCGAGACCTGGGAGGTTCCCGGCGTGGTGGCCGACTATGGCCGGGCGTCGGCCCGGGCCCGCGAGGCCGGCTTCGATGGCGTCGAGATCCACGCGGCCAACGGTTACCTGATCGATCAGTTTCTTCAGTCGAAGACCAACCATCGCACCGACGACTATGGCGGGAGCATCGAGAAGCGGTCGCGGTTCCTCAAGGACGTGGTCGAGGCGGTCGTAGCCGAGTGGCCGGCCGGCCGGGTGGGCGTGCGGATCGCGCCGAACGGCGTGTTCAACGACATGGGGTCGCCCAACTACCGAGAGCAGTTTCTGCACGTCGCCGGCCTGCTCGACCGGTATCCGCTCGCCTACCTCCATGTGATGGACGGGCTGGCCTTCGGCTTCCACAAGCTCGGTGAGCCGATGACGCTGGCCGAGTTTCGGCAGGTGTTTCGCGGCCCGCTGATGGGCAACTGCGGCTACGACGTCGCCACCGCCGAGCGGGCCGTGCTGGCTGGAGAGGCGGATCTGATCGCCTTCGGGCGGCCATTCATCTCCAATCCCGATCTCGTCGAACGATTCCGGAAGGGCTGGCCACTCGCCGAGCCGGCCGAGATGAGCAGCTGGTATTCGCCGACCGGCCCCCGGGGCTACACCGACTTCCCCGCCTACGCGCCGGTTTGAACCGGCCCCGGGCCTCCTCATCGTTTGCTCATCGTCTTCGCCCAGACTCTCGCCGGGTTCGTTCTCTGCACTGGAGGTTTTCGATGGTCGTGCGATGCGCCTTGGTGGTGGTGTCCGTGTTGGTGTTCAGCGTCGGCCGTGCTGCGGATGTGCTGACGATCACGGCCGAGAATGCCGCGACGATTGCTCCCGCAGGCAAGGAGGCGGACTGGATCTACGGCGACTACGTGCTTCGCAACGACCGGATCGTCGCGGTGATCGGTCGGCCCGTGGCCACCCGTCATGCCAACATGACGGTGCGGAACGTCGGCGGCTGCGTGATCGACCTGACGGCACGGAGCCGGCCAAACGATCAGCTCAGCTGCTATTACCCAGCGGCGGGTGCAGCGGCCTTCCGCTCCGCGGCCGCGGCCGCCACCGACGCCACGACCGGCGGGCTGACCATGGTGCCGGCGGCGGCCGACGGCGACCTGTTCGCCCAGGGAGCCCGGGTGAGGCTCGACTGTGCCTCCGAACCCACGACCGGCAAGCCGCGGGTCGCCGTCTCCTATGAGCTCGCCGACGGTGACGATCATGTCACCGTCACCACCACATGGTCGAATCCGACCGCCGGGCCGCTCCGCGTCGACCTGGCCGATCGCGTCAGGGCCGACCGCACCTTCAAGGCGGTGATCGATGCCGCCGCCAACGTCGTCTGGTGGGACGACGAGTGGTTTGGCCAGACCTTTGCGATCCTGCCGAGTGAGGCCCGGATCCGCGGAGGCGATCTGCAGTCGCTGAAGCCTGTGCCCGATCGCGATCCGATCGGTTTCGAGCCGGCGTCCGGACCGAGAGAGGAACTGCCCGCGGGTGGTTCGATCACGCTCGTGCGGCGGATCGTCGCGGCACCGAGCCTGCTGGCCGCCCGGGGCATGGCGGCGAAGCTCGGGGGCCGCGACACGGTCGGAGTGGAATTGAGCGTTCGCGATGCAGCCGGCCCGGTGCCCGGGGCGGTCGTCTCCATGCAGGATGGGGCTGGGGCCCGCTACGGTGCTGGCCGGACGGACGCCGCCGGCCGGCTGGCGTTCGCCCTCCCCCGTGAATCAGCCGGGTGGACCTGCACCGCCTCCGAGGGTGCCCGCGGTGCGGTCGAGCAGCCGCTCACGGTCGAGCCGGCCGCCGCCACTGTCTCGCGCACGCTCGAGTTGCCCCGGCCCGGCTTCGTGGTGGCGGAGATCAGCGACGAAGCCGGCGGCCCGATCCCCTGCAAGGTGCAGTTTCGCGGCCGCGGCTGTCCCGACCCTGAGTTCGCCCCCGACAGTGCCGACACGGCGGTTCGCAACCTCGTCTACTCGGCTGACGGCCGGTTTCGCCAGGAGATCGCTCCCGGCACCTACGACGTGCTCGTCAGCTTTGGGCCGGAGTACGACGTGGTGACCACCGAGGTCACCGTCGCACGCGATGCCGAGGCCCGGCTGGCCGCCCGGTTGGTCCGCTCCGTGGACACGAAGGGCTGGATCAGCAGCGATTTCCACAGCCACTCCACCCCCTCCGGCGACAACACCTGCAGCCAGCTCGGCCGGGTGCAGAATCTGCTCTGCGAGCACATCGAGTTCGCCCCCTGCACGGAACACAACCGGATTTCGACCTACGAGCCGCACCTCGCGCGGCTCGGTGCCTCGCACCTGATGGCCACCTGCAGCGGCATGGAGCTCACCGGGTCACTCTTGCCGGTCAATCACCAGAATGCCTTCCCGCTCGTCGAGCATCCGCACACCCAGGATGGTGGTGGGCCGATCGTGAACAACGACAATCCTGTTGCCCAGATCGAGCGGCTCGCCCTCTGGGACGACGGTGCCAGCAAGGTGGTGCAGATGAACCATCCCAACCTCGTGCAGGTGCTCGGTGATCGCGACACCGACGGCACTCCCGACGCCGGGTTCGAGCCGATGCTCGGCTTCGTCGATGTGATCGAGGTGCATCCCTTGGAAGAGATCTTCACGCCCGCGGCCATCGACGGCGATCCGCGGAAGCGGACCCACACCGTGTTCCGCTGGCTCCAGTTGCTCAACCTCGGCTATCGGATCCCGGGCGTGGTCAACACCGACGCCCACTACGCCTTCCACGGCTCCGGCTGGCTGAGAAACTACATTGCCAGCCCCACCGACGACCCGGCCGAGATCCGTGTCGACGACGTCGTCAAGGCCTCCGAGGCAGGCCGGGTCGTGATGACCAGCGGCCCATTTCTGGAGGTCACGGCGCAGGCCGACGGGGCAGGGGAGGCCGGTCCGGGCGAATCGCTGGCGGCTGCCGACGGCCGGGTCGCGCTCCGGGTGAAGGTGCAGTGTCCGAACTGGTTCGACGTCGATCGGGTGCAGGTGTTCGTGAACGGCCGTCCCGAGCCCGCCCTGAACTTCACCCGCCGCGATCATGGTGAACTCTTCTCCCGTGACGTGGTGCGGTTCGAACATACGATTCCCGTACGGCTCGAGACCGACGCCCACCTTGTGGTGGCGACGGTCGGCGAGGGGTCGGGGCTGGGCGTCGTGATGGGGCCCGACAACGCGGAGAAGAAGCCGATCGCCGTCGCCAACCCGATCTTCGTCGACGTCGATGGCGGTGGCTTCCGGGCGAACGGCGATCTGCTCGGCGTACCACTGCCGCATCAGAAGGAGCCGACGGGCCAGCACCACCACCATGATCACGACCACGACGATCATGGCCATGCCGTGGGCGAGCCAACGGGTGTCAGCGACGCCCGCTGACGGTGGTCCGGGGCGGTCCGCTCACAGCGGTTGAATCGGTTGGGGCAGCGGTGGCGGGTCGCCTCGCCCCGGTGGGCTTCCGTTTCCGAAGAGAGGCGGGAAGCCCGCGAATGGTCCGCGGACTGCCGGGAGATGTGTGGCGTGGCGAGAGTGCACTCGTGGCTGGTGATCGCGGCTGTCGCTGCCGCCACGGCTTCCGCGACGACTGCGGCCGACGTCGTTTCCGCCCCGGCGGCCCGAGTGAAGGCCGCCGACACCGCCCCCGACCGTGATGCGGGGCGTGACCGCGGCCGACTCTACCGCTACGATCCGCTCGATGGCTCCCTGGTGGTCGTTCCGCCGGTGGAGCTGAAGCCGGGCGGCATCTACAACCGGTTCGACACCGCCCGAGGCCGGTGGGTCTGGAGCAAGGCGGCCGCCGATGGCTCGCTCCGCTATGCCATCGGGCCGGGATCGGTGCAGCCGGTGCGATTGTTTGACATGCGGGGCAGCCAGGCCGAACAGCGGCGGGCCCTCGAGAAACGGGCCCCGGAACTGGCCCGGCTCCTTTCGATTCAGGGAGTTCGACCGACGCTGAAACTCGACGAGCAAGGGCAGTGGCTGCTCGGGCCGACGCCCCACGTGTCGAGCGTGTTCGACGAGGCGACCGGCGAGCGCTGGGAGTGGCACTCGGATGCCCCAAGTGCCGTCATCCACAGTTGTGGCCGCCAGTGGGCGTATGCCGACGGTGGCTATCTGCCGATCCGCTGACACGGCGTTCCGCTGAATCGGTCCGTGGCGGTCGGCCACTCAGACCGTGTACAGGTCGCGCTTGACGTCGGGGGCGATGCCTTCGGGAGTGACGTCGCTTGAGATGTCGAACCACTCCTTCTGAAATTCGATCCTCGGCTGCGTGCCTGGGTTGGCAAGGGCCATGTTGCTCACCAACGCGATCACGGCGTCGGCGATTGCCACCTCGGGCTTGCATCGGGGCTGGTTCTCGGGCGATGGGTTGCGGATGCACCAGGCCCAGTGCTCGAGTTCTTCCGTGTAGCCGCGGGAGGGAGGGCCGTCGCCGCCTCCCGCCTTGCCGGAGGCCACCGCGGGGCCCGCGCCGCTCTCCGTCGTGTCGAGGGTGGGGCCGCCATCCTTGCCAGTGGCCACCGTGACCCGCGTGTCGCGGGCCGAGTCCTTGTAGAGCATCACTTCCTGCTCCTGCTCCAGGATCAGGGTGCCCTTCGTGCCCATCACCACCTCGCCGTAGCCGCCGAAGCCGTTGCCGTTGATCGAGGAGTATGTCACGACGATCTTCTTGTTCGGGTCGGCCACCTCGCCTGCCTCGTCGTAGTAGCCGGGGGCGGGGTACTCGTACATGCAGTAGACATGGTCGTCGATCTCGCGGTCAGCCGGAAAGATGCTGCGGTTGCCGACCGCCGTCACCGTGAGCGGCTTGACCTTCTTGCCCTGGCCGTGCATCGCCGACACGAAGATGCCGGCCGCGTCGAGCTGATGGCTGCCGAGTTCGGCCATCAGGCCGCCGCCGGTCCGCTGCCAGAGCCGCCAGCGGATCAGTTCCTCGAGCGGTGTGCGGCTGGAGCCGTCACCGAGCGTCTTCGACGTGTAGCCATACTTCCCCGCATCGACATCAGCGTCGAGGATCTGTGCCTCGATCTGGGCCACCCGCTTTCGCGTGGCGTCGATCTCGGAAGGCTTGGCCGTTTCGAGCTTTTTCCGCCACGACGCGAGTTCCTTCGCAATCTTTTCGTCGCCCGGCATCGGTGGCTTCCAGGAGTCCTTGCCCGGGAGGTTGCCCCGGTGCCACTGGGCCCGGATCGAATGGAGGTCGCCGATCAGCCCGGCCGTGCCGATGGTGTGGACGGCGTTGTCGTAGAGGATGCTGTAGTGACGTTGGTGGCCGGTGGCCAGGAGCTTACCGGTCTCCCGCGAGACCCGGCCCATCTCCTTGCACTCGTGGATGCTGTGCCCCATCAGTTTTTCGGTGAGCACGTGCTTGCCGGCCCGCATCGCCTTGATCGCGGCCGGGGCGTGGAGGTGGAGCGGCAGGGCGATGATCACCGCCTCGACGTCGTCGTTTGCCAGCAGATCCTCGTAGGCCTCGTAGACCTTGACCTGCTGCCGGGCGGCGTCCTCCGTCTTCCAGCCATACTTCGCCATCAGCCCTGGGCGGGCCGTGGTGGCGCTCGGGCTCGAAGCATCGCCGTGGAAGGCCCGGAACCGGTTGTAGGGCCGGATATCGGCGATCGCCACCACACTCAGGTAGTCGGGGTTGAGGGCGCCGATCAACACACTCCCCTCGTCGCCGGTGCCGATCACGCCCACGCGGAGCGGATCGCCCACGCTCTTGCCGTAGCCGAAGTAGAGCGAGCCCAGGCCCGCCCCCGCCGCCACTCCCGCGGTCACGCCCGCGAGGAAGTCGCGGCGGGTGATGCTCACGGCGTCGGCAAAGTTCTCCTTGCCGATCTGCTTCTGCTGTTCGGAGAGATTCATGGAGTGACCTCGGGCTGCGCTTGAAAGAGGATCTGAGGCTTGGTCAAGGGTTGCTGCAATCAGTCCGCGACCCGCAGCAGCGGGAGAGCGGACACCACGAGCGGAGGAAGTAATCGATGCCGGACCAGCCGCCGGTCGGCAGGGCGGCGATCACGAACAGGGCGGCGATCTCGACCCATTGGTCGTACGTCGCCTGCGCGCCAGGCACCCAGAAGGGCTGCGAGGCAACGACGGAGGCCAGAAAGCAGATGCCGCCGACCGCGTTGAACTTGGTGAGCAAGCCGAGGACGAGGCAGCCGCCGATCGTAACGAGCGACCAACTGACGAACCGGTCGGCCCTCCAGAGAGCCGATGGCGGCGTGGCGGCGGCGATGCGCCGTCGCTCGGCTGCCGCGAGCGGTTCGTCCCAGGCCGCTTCGAGCCGCGCGCCGATCGCTGCAGCCTCGGCCATCCAACCTGCGGCCTGCCGGTCGAGTTCCCGCCGCTTCTTGGCCACGCGATCCCGTTCGAAGGGCACCTCGGCGGCCACCGGCCGGGATGCCTTGTCCGCGAGCCGCACCACTTCGAGCCGGTATTCCTCAAGGTCTGTGCGGATGCCGCGCAGCCAGGCCGCGAGCTCATTCTCGGCCGTCTTGGCAGCTCCCTCGGCAGCCTTGAGCGCCTCGGGAGCAAGCGGCACGGTCTTGGCCCGGGCCGAGAGTCGTTGCTGCCAGCCGGCCGTCACGCTCTTCTCCCAGGCTGCGATCGCCTCAGCGGCGGTTCGCCGGTCCGCGGCGGCCAGCGTGGCCGACCAGTCGCCCGTCTGCGGCAGATCCGCCCGAAAACGGTCGGCCAGCGGACCGACTGCCGCTTTGCGGAAGCCCGCGCTCGACCATTCCGGATCGCGGAGATGGTTCATCCCTTCAAGAAAGAAATGCAGGCCGACGACGATCCGCAGAAATGCGAGCGCGACGAGGGCGAGGAGAGAGTTCCGCATCGAATCGACAGACTTTCCACGGAGGGTGGAGGGGTACGTCCCAAGCCCTCCAGTAAAGCCGGGATTCCGCCAGCTGGCAAGCGATGGGGTGCGGGCTTGCCAGGCAGGGCCGTCACCTGCGAGAACCGAGGCCACCATGCGCATTGTCCTTTGCTATCCAGTCGAGCCCCGCCATGTCGCCGAGATCGCGGCGGTGGCGCCGGCCGCCGAGATCGTCGATGCCGGGCAGGAGAGGGTGGCAGACGAGCTGCCCGAGGCCGACCTCTTCTGTGGCCACCCCAAAGTGCCCGTCCCCTGGGAGAGGGTCGTCAGCCGCGGAAGGCTCCGTTGGGTCCAGTCGTCGGCTGCCGGGCTCGACCACTGCCTTGTGCCGGCCGTGATCGATTCCGACGTGATCGTCACGAGTGCTTCGGGGGTGTTG
Source organism: Candidatus Kuenenia stuttgartensis (assembly GCA_945891385.1). GTDB lineage: Bacteria > Planctomycetota > Planctomycetia > Pirellulales > UBA1268 > QWPN01. The sequence continues at coordinate 54,039 of CAMDDJ010000009.1, forward strand.
GCTGACCAGGTGTCGGAACATGCCGTCGGCCTGGCGATCGCCTGCACCCGCCGGCTGCCGCTGTTCCTGGCCCAGCAGGCGGCTCGGGAGTTCGTCCGCCGCCCCACCCGGGATCTCACCGGAGCCACCGTCGGCATCGTCGGTCTTGGGGGCGTCGGCCGACGCCTGGCCCAGGTGCTCGCGCCGTTTCGCGTGCGGATTCTCGCCACCGACTGGTTTCCTGTCCGCAAGCCTTCCGAGGTCGAGTTTCTCGGGCCGCCGGAGGCGCTGCCCGATGTGTTGGCCGAAGTCGACGTCCTCTTTCTCTGCGCGCCCCTCACCGAACACACCCGCGGCATGATCGACGCCGCGGCTCTCGCGCGGATGAAGCGGGGGAGCATCCTCGTCAACGTGGCTCGCGGCCCGCTCGTCGATGCCGCGGCCCTCGCTGCCGCGCTCGAAAACGGTCAACTCGATTCGGCCGCAGTTGACGTGACGCCTGAGGAGCCGCCGGCTGCCGATAGTCCCCTCTGGAGGGCGCCCCGGCTGATCATCACGCCCCATGTCGCCGGCCAGAGCGGTCGACGAATCGATGCGATGACGGAGTTTTTCTGCGATAATCTGCGGAGGTATCAGGAAGGCCGTCCGCTCAAAAACCTGGTGGATAAGCGATTGGGATTTCCCGAGCCACCAGGCGACGACGCTGCGGGGCGGTCATGACGAGACTGCGTAGGAACGACCTAGGGCGATGAGCACCACGATCATTCGCGACGAGCAGCCGACGATTTCGGCCGCGGGTGATGTTGGGACGCATTGCCCAGAGGAACTCCTCTCCCGCTATTCCGAGATCCTCGGCTCGGGGCGGCTGCATTGGACCGAGTACCACACGCTGGCTCGCCGGCTCGGGGCGGGAGGGCAGGGGGTGGTCTACCTGACGATGCGGCGCGGAGCGGGCGATTTCACGCTCCCGGTCGCGCTCAAGATCTTCTCGCCGGAACGCTACGAGACCGAAAAACTCTATCTGGAGGCGATGGACCGTATCGCCTCGGTGGCGGCCCGCGTGGCGCAGATCCAGCACGACAACCTCCTCGACGTGCAAAACTTCGTCGAGCAGCGGCGAATCCGGATCATGGAAATGGAGTGGATCGACGGCTATGACCTCTCCCGCCTGCTCGCGCCGGAAATCCTGGAGCAGACCCGAGCCAGCGTAGACGACGGCCGCTGGACCTACCTCAACAACGTGATCGTGACGGCCGGGCCTCGGCAATCGCGGCTCAAGCCAGGCGTGGCGATCGCGATCGTGCGGGAATGTCTGGCTGGGCTCGCGGCGCTCCATCGCGAGGGCATCGTGCACGGCGATATCAAGACCTCCAACATCATGGTCAAACGGACGGGCAACGCGAAGATCATCGACATCGGCTCGGCCCACGCCTGCGACGACCTTCCTCCCACCCGCACCTGCACGCCGGCCTACGCCGCTCCCGAGGTGCTCGAGGGCCGCGACAACACTCCCCGGAGCGATCTGGCGAGCCTCGGCTACGTGCTGATCGAGATGCTCTCGGGCCAGGCGCCGTTCGCCGGGCTGCAGTCGTTCCGCGATCTCCTCGAGGCGAAGCGGTCGCTCGTGCACCGGCTGCCGCAGGTGCTGCCCTCGGAGGTCACCTGCAACGAACTCTTGATGGACTTCTGCCGTGGCTTGATAGCCCCTGACCCGACCCGGCGGTTTCCCAGCGCCGAGGACGCCGACCACACGAAGGGGGGCGCCGCGAGCTTTCACCGGCAACTGATCGTGGGCGGCCTGGCGAGCGAGTACGAAAACGAAATCCGGGCCTGGCTCGACGAACTCGAGTGACCGGCTTCCACGTTTGACCCGAGGCTCGGGGATCGGCGAACGCTCGCGGAGCACCTGGGGCGTATCCTCGCCCGCGACGCGACTTTTGCCGTCCCCGAGCCGCTGTAGCTGCGTTGAACTTGCCTTGGCGTCAGCCGAGGCGGCGGTAGATGCGGCGGATCAGGGCGGTGGTGGTGCGGGGGGCGAGCCGCTTGAGCCGCCACAGCCAGCGGGCCTGAGCGCCTACCACCACATAGCGCCGGTTGCGCTCGACGGCGGCGAGCACGCGGTCGGCCACGCGTTCTGCCGTCCAGCCAGTCACCGCCATCCGCCGCCGGGCCTCCCGCTGCTGGACCGGATGGCCGAAGTGCCAGGTGTCGAGCAGGCCGGAGTGGAAGAAGCCGGGGCAGACGACGGTCACGCCGGGCCGGCCCCGCGGGCATTCGGCTGCGATCGCCTCGGAGAGGGCCACCACCCCCGCTTTGCTCGCCGAGTAGGCCGCCATCGACGGCGGTGCGAGGATCGCGGCGATCGAGGCCATGTTCACCAGATGGGAGCGTTCGGTGGTGGCCCGCAGCCAGGGCAGAAAGGTCTCGCAGCCCAGGGCAGTGCCGAGCAGGTTGGTGTCGAGCACCCGCCGCCACTGGGCCTCCGGCAGCCCGCCCACCTCGGCGGTGGCGCCCACGCCGGCCGCGTTGACGAGCAGGTCGAGCTGAGGCCATTCGGCACGGAGCTGCTCGGAAAGCCCGGCCCAGAACGCCGAATCACGAACATCGCCCGGACACGGCCGTGCGCCGGCCGGCAAGGCCACAGCTGCCAGCGGGCCAGCCAGATCGACGGCCGCCACGAGCCATCCTCGGGCCGCCAGTCGCTCGACGAACGCTCTGCCAAATCCACTGGCTGCGCCAGTCACGATGGCCGTCGTCGGGCGATCAGGACGGCGGCGGGATCGGCGAAGGAGCACGGAAGAAGGCGGTCCCTCGGGAGCGGACGGTGGGAAGCGAGGGTGACGGGACTCGAACCCGCGGCCTCCAACGTGACAGGCTGGCGCTCTAACCAACTGAGCTACACCCCCGTGGGCCAGCCGAAGCTGGCCGCGGGTGCTTCCACCGTAGCCGTCGCAGAGTATACCGCCCCCAGTGCCGGCGCGAAGCGATCGGCAAAAACCGGCCCTTTCGTCACCACACGCCAGCCGACGGGTCGAAGCCCTTGTTTTTCGCCGTGGCGAAATCCTGCTCGGCCTGTGCCGCGAGCCCCAAGGCCTGGCAGGCCAGCCCGCGATGGTGGAGCATCACTGCCAGGCCGTGATCGGTGGCCCGCAGCCGGTAGGCAAATTCGTCCTCGTCGACGTGGCCGGCGAGCAGCAGGAGCCGGCGACGGTCGTCCTGGGCCGCGCCGACGGCGATGTTCAGATCGTCGAGCGCCTCCTGCTGGCGGCCCAACAGGTGGAGGACGTAGCCGCGGGTGTCGAGAAACTCTGGACTCCCTTCGCCGCTGCCTTCGAGGGCGCGGTTGATGTCGTCGAGAGCGGCCTCGAGGTCACGATTCGCGAGGGCGCGCATGTAGGCCCGATGATTCAGGGCCTCGGGATCTCCTTCTCCCGCAAGCCCCACCGCCATCTGGGCCGCTTCGAGGGCCCCGTCGAAGTCGCCGAGCACGCTGAGGGCCAGAGCCCGCACCCGCTGCGGCTGCACAGCCGTGGGAGCGGTTCCGGCGGCCCGGTCGGCATCGGAGAGTCCCTGCCGAGCGCGGTGATCCTCGATCTGGAGCATGGCCCGCCAGCAGAGCAGCCGACTGCGCTGCTCGCGGCCGGCATCGGAAGGGTCGATCCAATCGATCGCTCGGCTGACGTCCTTGACGGCCCAGCCAAGATACCCCCGGCCCTCGTGGGCGATCGCCCGCCGGAGCGACCATTCAACCACCGCTTCGCGCACGGCCGGCATGACCGCCGGGAAGAGGACCAACGGCGCGATCACGAGCCCAGCGACGGCCGCGAGCAGCATTCGCTTGGGCGACGACGGCCGTTGACCGTTTCGTGAGCCTCGGGAGGCCGCCGCGCGGTTGAACGTCGGCTCGACGGGCAGAGGATCAAACTCGGCAGGAATCGGGAAGCCAAGCCGGTCGTACTGTGTTGCTGCCATGGTCTGTTCCAGAAAAACGGCCCATGCCGGGAAACGGAGGGGATAGCCAGCTAGCCAGGCTCGGCTGCGAGCCATTCCTGAGTGAGTGTACGCACCCGTCGGCGGCCGGCCCATCGAGCCCGAGTTTGACGCCTCCGGCGGCGTGCCGTAGCCTGCGCCGAAAACCCGCTCCGGAGCCTGCGCCATGCCCCTGTTCGAAATCGAAACCAGTGGCCACATCATCATCTCATGGGCCGCCGACGAGCAGGCCGCGTCCGCCGTCGTTGCGGAGGCCTATCCGGGCGAGGGGATCGTGCGGCTCACGCGTCGACCCCGCGATACCTGGGTGATCTCGAAGTCGGCACTCGGCCTGACCGACTCACGGATCGATCCCTGCCATACCGCGCGGGAGTGTCTGGCCAAGGCCTCGGGCGACAAGGTGCATGCCATCCGGCTCTACATGCACGAGACGGGCGACGATCTCGATCGGGCCCGCAAGGTCATCGAGTCGAACATGGTGATGGGCTGGTGATCCGCACCAGGAGCAGCGCCACGCCCACGATCGCTGCTGCCCCGCCAACGGCCGTGGCGTCGACGGCTCGGGGCGTTTCCCGGAGCACCAAACCGATCAGTTGATTGGGCGTACCCAGGCCGCCGTTGTCGGCCACCGCCACGAGCGCCCGGCCGCCATCAGGAAGCGCGGGCCCAAGACAGAGCCCCTCGATGTTACAACCGAGTGCGTCCTGCCAGAGGAGCGTCTTGGCGACGTGGAGGTCGTCGCGGACCGCGAGGCCATCGGGCACATCGGTCACGTCCGGGGCCGCCGCGGTCTCCACCAGATAGATGGACGAGAAGAAGGGCGGCAGCCCGGGGCCAGCCGCCCGTTCGAGCACGAGGAGCCTGCCGCGGTCGAGCACCGCGAGGGCGGTCACTCCTGAGAGCGGCTCCCCGGTGAACACGCGGACGAACCGGTGCGGCGGATCGACTGCGTAGGCGAACTGGGCCTCGCCCTTCGCCGACTCGGCTCCGGGCACGGCAATCCGCATCAGCCGCACCACGGTGCCTGCTGTGGAGGTGGAGCCGGGACCGTCGGCAGGCACCGCCTCTTCGGTGGCGGTCCAGATGTGGCTGCCGTCCGGTTCGATCGCCAACGACTCGAGTCCTCGATTGTGCCGTCGCGTCTTGGCGATCGGCGGAATCGGCACGATCCCGAGCAGGACACCGGTGTCGATGTCGATGGCGCGGAGGGCCGGTGTCTGTTCCTCGCAGACCAGAAGACAGTTGGTCGGCACAGCATCACCGCGAGCCCGGCGTTTCTCGGCGATCCGTTCGAGCAACCTCGGTGGACAGGCCGCCACATCTTCATAGTCGAGTCGCTCGCCGAGCATCACGACCCGCAGCTCGCTGACGGCCTCGGGGACTCCGGTGCGAGAGAAGGCGAGCCGGAAGAGCAGCAGCCGGTCGCTGTTGTCCATGATGGCGGCGAACCGATCCTCACCCAGCCAGGTGACTCCGCTCAGCCCCGTCACGGGCACGTCTCCGCGGCCGTCGGCCGCTGGGGCTGTGTCGGGCAGCATGAGTGTGCCGGCGAACGTCACCCGCGGCGGCAGCGGCTCGGCCGCCAGAGCCCGGCCGGCGAGACCGAGGCAGAGGATCAAGCCGACGGCGGCTGGCAGAAAGTCGCGGTGCGGGCGAGCCATTCCCCGACTCTACCACGCCGCGACGTGACTTTTGCCGCCCCCGAGCCCGCGGCTTCCATCCTTACGGTGCCGTCGCGGGCAGTTCGTAGGCCACCGGCTGGATCGGGCCGACGGCCGATTCGTCATCCGCCAGAATCGCGCGGTTGGGCCGATAACTGGATGTGCCGCCCGGACGGTAGCCGGGGTCGGGCCGCCTGGTCGGTGGGGCAAGGCCGCCCGGCAATGAAGAGCTGGCGGGGGCGGCGGGAGGCAGGATCGGTTGAGCCGTTCGCGGGGCGGTTTCCATCCCGCCGGGCATCCCCGGTGCCGGGTCGAGGAGCGGGGTGGATTCAAAGGCGGGCTGCGAGGCCGGGGGCGCAGCCGGTTGGGCAGTCGGGGTAAACCCTCCGCCGAAACGGCTGCCGTTCGCTTGGCCGTAGCGGTTTTCGGCGTCCATGGCACCCGGGCTCGCTGCCGCTGGTGAAGCAGACCAGGCTGCGGACCCTCGGGCGTCGGCCACGCGGGTGCCAGCGGGTGGGCCCGGCATCATTGGTTGAGATGCCGGAGGCGGCTCGGCCTCGAAGGCCGGTGCGGCACCGAAGCCGGCCATCGCGGCGGCTGCGGGGTCGCTCGTGTTGGGCGGCGCGGCGGTAGCCGGCTGCTGCAGGCTGGCATAGGGCCCGACCTGCGGCCCAACGGCGGCGGCAGCTTCAGGAGCGGCGGGCGAGGTTGGCTGGAAAATCGGCTGAGGCTGCTCGGCCCGGGCGGCCACCGTCGTGCCGTAGGTCACAGCGGCAGGTTCCACGGTTGCGGTCGCGGCGACAGCCGGAATCGCGGGCTTCGCTCCACCATCGAGGGCATAACTCTCGGGCGTACTCGTCGTCGGATAGGGCTTGGCCACGGCCGAGGGCTTGGTTGTGTCGGCATCGAAGGACGGCGCCGCGGTGAGGGAGTTGCCGGCGGGGGCCGGACCACCAAGACTCCACCACGAAGGCTTCGCACCCCAACTGCCGGTCTTACAGCCCGTGGCCAGGGCGGCGAGGACAACGACCGCGGCACGAGTCCTGCGGGATTCGAGGAAACGCTGCCGCCAATGCCGGGCCATGACCATCTCTCTGCCTCCGCGCGGGACGAGCCGAACTCTGCGGAGCAGGAAATAGGTGGGCAGACCGGGCCGCGTCAACGGCAACCCGACCCCTCCATGGAGCACCGGCTCGGGGGCGGCAAAAGTCGCGTCGCGGCAACGCTGTCAGCCGCGGGCCTGGGCGAAACGCTGGCCGATGGCGTCCCAGTCGACCACGTTGAAAAACGCGTTGACGTAGTCGGCCCGGCGGTTCTGGTAAAGCAGGTAATAGGCGTGTTCCCAGACGTCGATGCCCACAAGCGGCGTGTTGCCGTGCATCAGGGGGCTGTCCTGATTGGCCGTGCTCTCCACCAGCAGCTTGCCTTGCGGGTCGAGCGAGAGCCAGGCCCAGCCGCTGCCGAACCGCTTCATGGCGGCGTCGCTGAAGGTCGTTTTAAAGTTGTCGAAGCTGCCGAACACGCTCGTGATCGCGTCACCGAGTCCGCCCGCCGGCGTTCCCCCCTTGCCCTTGCCGAGCGACGTCCAGAAGAGCGAGTGGTTGGCGTGGCCGCCGCCGTTGTTGCGGACGGCGGTGCGGATCGCCTCGGGCACCTGCTCCAGGTCGGCGATCAGCTTCTCGACCGGAAGGGCGGCGAGGGCGTCATGGCCCTCGAGCGCCTTGTTGACGTTGGCGATGTAGGCGGCGTGGTGCTTGTCGTGATGGATCTCCATCGTGCGGGCGTCGATCGACGGCTCCAACGCGTCAAATGCGTAGGGCAGGGCGGGCAGGGTGTATGCCATGGCGGAACGGCTCCAAAACGAGGGGGAGTGGCGGGGGCGGCCGGGAGCGGCAGGCGGGCTATGAGGCTCGCGGAACAGGTGGGGCACGTGCCACCACCCGTGCGAGCGGATCCTAGCGTGATGGCCGGCGAGCGGCAAATGAGCGGAGCGTTTCCGGCGGATGGCGGTGGTCGCGGCGGGTTGCACCGCTGCGGCAGAGTCTGACGAAGATGCGAGCCTTGCCTGCTCTTCGGGCATCGGACCCGGGGGTGAATCCTCCCGGTCCCGCTGGACGAAACCCAGGTGCGGCGTTGGGGCGACCCGACGCCGCGCGGGACGCGGAGCGTCTCGCCAGATACCGGAAGGAGCCGATCGAGTCGGATGGCCATGGGTGCCTCTTCGCGCCGCGACCAGCGCCGTAGGCTGGTGGCCTCCTGGACTCGTTCGAGCGGCTCGCAGCCTGCCGACGAGGCTCAGGGCGGCTGCCAATCGACCGCTTCAACGCCCTACGAGGATGCCGCCGATCCCACGCGGCACCCGGCGCTCGCCACCCGGCTGCCGACAGGACTCGGCGGCTTCGGCCTCGGAGCGATGGTGCTTCTGCTGCCGATGGCCGGTGCGATCGCCCTGGCAGTCAGCGGTTCGCTCTTCGATCGTCCGCTTCTGCCGGCTGCCGAGGGCCGCTTTGCCCGCTCGCTTGCCGTCGTGGCGACCGCGTTCGATCCCCGCGGCGGCTTGCCGGTGCAGGTCTGGCTGGCGGAACTCTGCCTGCTCGCCGCAGCCGCCGTCGCGGGAGCAGTGCGGTACATGCGGCGTCATCGGCGGGACGACTTCAAGGGACGGTTTCGCGCCTGGGGCTGGCTGGCGGCATTCTTCACGGTGGCCGCCTGGGCAGGCGCGGTGCCGCTCGGACCGCTCGTGGCCGCGTTCCTCTCGGATGCCACGGGCATCGTTGCCGGGCCGGCGGGGATCGGCTGGTGGTTGGGGCTTGCGGCCTGCGGCTTCGCGGTGGTCGTGCCCTGGGCCGTCCTGCCCCTGCGGGAGCGGGCGTTGACCGCCCTCTGGATGATGCTGGGCCTGGCGGCCTGGGCCGTGACGGCGGCGATGCCCTGGGCGGGGCAGTGGGTCGGTGGCGATGGGCGGGCGGGGCTGATCGCCCAGGCTGCCTGGGCCGCAGGCGCCGCGATCTGGCTTGTGGCGATGCTGGCGGCAGCCCGCTCGGTGATCCGGGAGGTGCGGGGACTCTGCGGCCCAGCCACGGAGAAACCGGCTCGCAAAGCCCGGGCCGAACGGAAGCAGGAAGCGCGGGCCGCAGCGGCCGCGGTCGCCGCCGAGGAAACCGCGGATGACGATGACGGTGACCAGCCCGAGGAGGAATTGATCTTCGAAGAGGATCGGGCGGCCGAGTCGGATGGGCACGGGAGCGACTTCACCGACGGATCGGAGGCCGACTCTCGCCATCTCTCCAAGGCGGAACGCAAGCGGCTGCGAAAACTCGCCCGGATGAACGGCCACGCGGCATAATGCGGCCTCCTTCCCGGAGACCGCCTGCATGACCGTTCGCACCCGCTTCGCTCCCAGTCCCACCGGCTACCTGCACATCGGCGGGGTTCGGACGGCGCTCTTCAACTGGCTGTTCGCCCGGCAGCACGGGGGCCAGTTCATCCTGCGGATCGACGACACCGACTCCGAGCGAAACATCGAGTCGGCGCTCGAGCCGATCCTCGACGGGCTGCGGTGGCTGGGGATCGACTGGGACGAGGGGCCCGACGTGGGCGGACCCTACGCGCCCTACTATCAGTCGCAACGCTCGGCGGGCTATGCGGCGGCCGTGGAACAGCTGCTGGCGTCGGGGCATGCCTACCGCGATTTTGCCCGCCCCGATGAACTCGACGAGGAGCGGAAGGCTGCCCAGGCCGCGGGAAAGCCGTTTCTCTACAGCCGCCGCTTCGCCGCCTTCGACGAGGCGACCGCCCAGCGGTTCGCTGCCGAGGGGCGGGCGGGGGTGGTGCGGCTGAAGATGCCCCGCGAGGGCTCGCTCGTGCTCGAGGATGCCGTTCGCGGCCGCGTCGAATTCGCCTGGGAGCGGGAACAGGATCACGTGATCCAGCGGGCCGACGGCTCCTGCCTCTATCACCTCGCCAACGTGGTGGACGACCACGACCTCGCGATCAGCCATGTGATCCGGGCCGAGGAACACCTCTCGAACACGCCCCGGCAGGCCTTCATCGCCCTCTCGCTCGGCTACGACCTGCCGGCCTACGCCCATCTGCCGCTCGTGGCGGAGCCCGGCAGCAAGACGAAGCTCTCCAAGCGGAAGCTCGCCCAGTATCTCAAGAACCAGGACTTCCGCCGGGTGATGGAACACGGCCAGCAGATCGCCGCGCGGATCGGCGGGGGCGGCGAGGCCGACACCTTCAATCCCGTGATCGTCGACTTCTACCGCGAGGTGGGCTACCTGCCCTGGGCGATCGACAACTACCTGGCCCTGCTCGGCTGGTCGTACGACGACAAGACGGAGTTCTTCAGCCGCGGCGAATTGATCGAGCGGTTTTCGCTCGAGCGGATCAACTCGGCCCCGGCGAGCTTCGACCCCAAGAAGCTCTGGGCTGTGCAGGACCACTACATGACGGCCCTCTCGGTCGACGAGAAGTTCGGCCTGATGCTGCCCTATCTCGTGAAGGCGGGGCTCGTGGCCGATCCTCCGACCGCCGAGCAGGCGGAGATCGTTCGCCGGGTGATCGAGGCCTCGGGCGATCGGCTGAAGGTCGCCGGCGACATCCTCGCCTACGCCGACTTCTTTCTGGTCGACGAGCCCGTGATGGATCCCGACGCGGTGGCCAAGCGACTGGCGACGCCGACGGCCCGCCAGCATCTCGAGGCCTTTGCTGCCCGGCTCGCGGCGGTCGAACCCTTCGAGCCGGCCGCCTTGGAAGAGGCCCTCAAGGCGACCGCCGAAGCGGCCGGGGCGAAGGTGGGCGACCTCGTCCATCCGATCCGCGTGGCCGTCACCGGCCGGAGCGTCGGCCCGGGGCTCTACGACTGCCTGGCGATCCTCGGCCGGGATCGGGTGCTGTCGCGAATGTCAGCCGCGCTGGGCCTGTGCGGCTGAACTTCTGCCCGGCGGCTTGCGGCCTGGTAGCATGAGGTCCTTAGTGGCGTCCGTGTGGCGTCACTCCCAGGCCGCTCGCGACGTCGCACGCCGCCTCTCTCACCCCGCAAGGAGCAGGTCGATGCGTCGCAATCATGTTTTCGGGTCCTGTCTGTTGGCCATGCTGACGGCGGGAGCTCCCTCTGCCTGGGCCCAGGTTCAGAGTTATTACGACCTCACGGTGCGGAACAACTTCGGCACTGGTGAGTACTACGGCGCCACGCCAGCCGACGCCGACATCTGGCTGTTGACGAACTTCAAGTTCGATTACAAGTCGGGCGGGAACTACGTCACCGGCAACGCCTCGGCGGGAACGTATGGGGCGGCGGTGTCGTTGAGTCAGATTCAGGACGGGAGCGTCCGGCTCTATCCAGCCGAGAACGGGACGCGGATGTACGCCGTTCTGAGCCCGAGCGGTCCGCCTACCACTGGCTCGCTGGCCACTGCTCCCAACAACTACTTCGAATGGAGCTTCGACAGTTCCGGCAATCCCGGCACGCTCGACCTCAGTTGGATCGACAGCTGGGACTTCGCAACCCGGATGGATGTGAACGCTGCGGGCACGACCTCGCCGGCGCCGACGAGCGTGACCTACGGCGCGGGTACGAGCGTCTCGACCCAGGCGATCGGGGATGCCCTGAAGGTCTACGCCACGCAGCCTTCGTTCGCCTGGCTGGGCACGACTGGAAGCGGCTTTTCGCAGGCGATGACCTATCCCGGCGCCACGAATCCCGTTCGCTGGATCACGAAGAACTCCGCCGCCCCCGGCACCCTCGATGCCTCGCAGATCGCGAGTTTTTCTGGCGCCCTCGATCGGATCATCACCGGGCCGGGCAGCGTTCCGACCTGGGCCGCCGGCACGCCGGCCACAGGCCCAAACTGGACGACCGCGGGGTTTCGGGTGGCCTCGCTCCAGGGCGTGAATCCGCCGGATGGAAGCACGCCGTCGGCCGCGCCTGAGATGTGGTCGGCGTATGTCGACTTCTCCAAGGATGGCTCGAACAACTTCACCATGACGCTGACCGACTTCACGGTCTACGGTGGGACGGGCAGCGGAGGGACCTATCAGCTGATCTGGAACGCCCCGACGGACGTGACGCCCGGCGATCCCACCACCTATTCCATCTCCCAGGCCGACGGCCTGCTCAACGCGCTGTGGACCTCGTCGCCGAATCCGCTCACCACCACGCCCGCCTGGGTGACGAACCTGGGTCCAAACGGGCCCAACCTCTGGTACGCCCTCTACAACGGCATCGCGTCGGGGGTGATTTGGCAGGGCGACTTCGTCGGCAACACGCCGCTGCCGGATTGGCCGGGCTATGTGTCGTGGGTGGCTCCCTCGGGCTCGCCGCCTGCCGTCCAGACCAAATACAACTTCGAGATTCTCACCGGCGGTGCTGCGGCAACCGGAGGCCGGACGGGCAATCTCTCCGGCACCGACGTGGTCGCCCTGATGGAGGCACGCGAGCTCGCCGGCGACCTCGTGAACCCCTACTTTCTCGAACTCCTCAAGACCACGGAGCAGACACCGGCCTATCTCTTCCCGTCGCAGGACTTCTGGCAATCCCAGGCCATCGGCTCCGACGCCTTCATCGGCATGCAGACCGGCCCGCTCAACGGGGCCGACGTGTTCGGCCCGGCGACGCTGACCTGGGATCTGGGCACCGGGGTGGCGGTGCCTGAGCCGGCCTCGCTCCCGCTCTTTGGCCTGGGCGTGGCGGCCTGGACGCTCGCGGCCGCCCGGCGAGGCGGAAGACAGGGTCGCAATGGGTAACCAATAGAAGAGCTCCATCGGGTTTCGGAAAGGGGACGCAGCTCGTTTCGGCCTGGTACATTCTCCGCAGCGTTGTGTTCGTTTCGCCTGCCAGGAGTGCCCCATGTCGTTGCTCGTCGTCGGAAGCGTCGCCCTCGATTGTGTCGAAACCCCCACGGCCGCTCGGAACGACGTGCTCGGCGGCTCGGCGGTATTCTTCTCCTATGCGGCGAGCTTCTTCACGCCGGTGAAGATGATCGGCACTGTCGGGGAAGACTGGCCTACGGAGCACACCCGGTTTCTCGAGACGCGGGGCATCGACACGTCGGGCATCGAGACGATTCCCGGCGGCAAGACCTTCCGCTGGCGGGGCCGGTATCTGCCCAACATGAACGACCGCGAGACGCTCGAGGTGCACCTCAACGTGTTCGGTGAGTTCAAGCCGAAGCTCAACGGCGGCCACCGCGACGCGAAGTTCGTGTTTCTCGGCAACGCCTCGCCGGTTACCCAGCTCTCGGTGCTCGACCAGGTGCCGGGAGCGCAGCTGACCGTGGCCGACACGATGGACCTCTGGATCAACATCCAGCGGGACGAGCTCGAGGAGCTGCTCCGGCGGGTGGACGGCCTCGTGCTCAACGACTCCGAGGCGAAGCTACTCGCCGAAGACGAGAACCTCGTGCGGGCGGGCCACGCCGTGCGGAAGATGGGACCGAAGTTCGTCGTGATTAAAAAGGGGGAGCACGGCGCGATGTTCTTCAGCGAGCATGAGATGTATGTCATGCCCGCCTTCCCGACGCCGGACGTGCTCGACCCCACGGGAGCCGGCGACAGCTTCGCCGGCGGCATGATGGGCCACCTGGCGGCCCTGGGCCGGTTCGACCCCCAGGCCCTCAAAGAGGCCCTGGCCTACGGCACGATCACCGCCAGCTTCACCGTCGAGGATTTCAGCCTCGACCGCCTGGCCGGCATCGACCGGGCCGATCTCGACCGCCGGATCGCCGAATACAAGCAGATGCTGTCGTTTTGAGTGGCCGCCGGGCGAGCCGCATGCCCGGGCTTACGGCTGACACGTTGCACGGGGGAGAGGCCGAGCCCCGCCCCCGTCTGTCGTCAGGCGACCGGCCTCGGTCTGAGGCTCACCGCCAGCGACGGAAGGGTTCGTAGATCCGCACGCCGAGCAGCAGTTCGCTCGCGACGAACTGGGTTTCGATCGGCAGTTGGCCGATCGGCTGCCCCATGTCGGAGATCGTGATCTGGGAACTGCCGGCCCCGACCGAGTAGAAGCGATATCCGAGGTCGAGCGTGATCCGGTCGCTGACCGCCCAAATCAGTCCGCCGCCGGCCTGCCAGGCAAACTCGGAAATGCCGTTGCGACCCGAGGCGGTGAGATCCCCAAACTCCTGATTGAGCCGGAAGGTATAGCCTCCGGCACCGATGCCGCCACCCGCGTAGACGCCCATGGTCTCCGTGATCGCGATATCACGCCAGAGGTTGGCGAGCACCGACCAGTTGTCGACGATGCTCAACTGGGCGAACCCGAGGCCGCTTCCCTCGGTCAGGCTGAAGTCGTCACGGTACCGAATATCGGTCTCCAGCCGGAGCTGGCCCTTCGGCCGCGACCAGGCCACACCGACCGCGCCGCCGGCGGTGAAGAGGTTGTCGTTGGTGATGGCGGGCGAGAAGTCTGGCTGGGAGAGGGTGCTCCAGGAGGCGCCAATGATCGGGGTGACGTAGAACCGACGGGTAGCACCGTTCTCGCCACGGGTCAGGCCAACTGTGGCGTAGAGATCGTCATCGAGCGCCTCGTGGAGGGAGGCGGGGGCGATGTCCACGGCTGCGAGGCTCTCCTGGCCGCCGACCTGGCCCTGGCTCACCGCCGGAAGGAAGGCGGCAGCAAACCCCATCAAGACCGCCGTGCGAATCGTCATGATGTTTGTTTCCAAGTGTGAGAAAGAAACCGTTTGTGGAGACGCTGGTCACCGCCACATCATTCGTGCAGTCGTTCCTCAGCCCCGCCCCTGCTTAGGAATCGGTGGCCGGGAGGGTTTTTCTGCGGGGATCAGGAGCATGTGGCACAACCCGTGCGAGCCGTGCAACCGGCCCGACCGGCCCGGGAAAGGTGCCCGCAGGGGTCGGATGTGGTGGCCGAATGCCGCCTCGTGGCCCCGAAATCGGCTGCTGTACGCCTGTCCTAAAAACCTCTTGCCACCCCGGGCGGAATCCGATAGTATACCAGCGTTCAGTGTACGGTTTCGCGGCAAATCGCTCGATTCATGGTGGCGAAGCAACCACCCCGACGACGTGCCGGGACCGCTGGGAGGCAGTCGCCATGGTGACGGCAACGGCAGGAGCGAACGGACGAATGGCCAAGGACAAGAAGGCTGAGAAGGCAACGGCGGCGGAGGGGCGGGCCAAGCGGGGGAGCGCGGCGGCTGCGAAGGCCTTGCCGTCGTTCCTCGAGGAGAATTCCACGCTCCGGCACACGCTTGCCCAGATCGAGAAGCAGTTTGGCGAGGGGTCGATCATGCCCCTTGGTGCCGATCAGCAGAAGCCGATCGAGGGCATCTCCTCCGGCAGCCTGGCGGTCGACCTGGCGTTGGGCGGCCGCGGCTTTCCCAAGGGGCGGATCATCGAGGTCTACGGCCCCGAGTCGAGCGGCAAGACCACGATCGCCCTGCACTCCGTGGCCGCCGCCCAGCGGACCGGAGGCATCGCCGCCTTCATCGACGCCGAGCATGCCCTCGATCCGAGTTGGGCCAAGAAACTGGGGGTGTCCCTCGAGCACCTGCTCGTCAGTCAGCCGACGAGCGGTGAAGAGGCGCTCCACATCGTCGAGATGCTCGTAAAGAGCAACGCCGTGGACATCATCGTGATCGACTCCGTGGCGGCGCTCGTGCCGCAGAAGGAACTCGATGGCGAGATGGGCGATTCGATCGTGGGCGTTCAGGCCCGGCTGATGAGCCAGGCCATGCGGAAGCTCACCGGAGCGATCGCCAAGAGCAAGACGACCGTGATCTTCATCAACCAGCTGCGGGAGAAGATCGGCGTGATGTTCGGCAGTCCCGAGACGACGCCGGGCGGCAAGGCCCTCAAGTTCTACGCCTCCTGCCGGCTCGATGTCCGCCGGATCGGCACGCTGAAAGACGGCGAGGAAGTGGTGGGTCAGCGGGTGAAGGCGAAGGTGGTGAAGAACAAGGTGGCGCCACCCTTCCGGGTGGCCGAGTTCGACATGATGCACGCCGACGGCATCAGCTACGAGGGCGACATCCTCGACCTAGCGATCGCCGCGAAACTCGTCGACAAGACCGGCACGTGGCTGCGGTACGGAGAGACCCATCTGGGCCAGGGCAGGGAGCGGGCCCGGCAATACCTCAAGGACAATCCCCAGGTGGCCCAGGAACTGCGGGACAAGATCCTGGCCGCCAAGGACGAAGTCATCGCGATCGACAAGCCCGACGCTGGCGAAGGCGACGACGCCTGACCCTCCAACATTCCCGGTGCCCGCCCACCCGTCTCCGGCCGCCCCCGCGGTCGGAGTCGGGTGGTGTCGTTTTCGGGGCAGGCTCGCAGGTGCTGCTGAGGTGACCTTGCCACGCGGGGCGTCGGGGCTCTGGGGGAGAGGGCCTGCGATCGTGAACTGCCAGGCATCCGAGGCGAGGGGATCGGCGAACGCTCGCGGAGCAATCGGGGCGTATCCCCGCCCGCGACGCGACTTTTGCCGTCCCCGAGCCGGTGCGCCATCTGCCTCGTATGCGTTTTAGGCTGCGGGTATAGTGCGGGCCCGATCCATTACCCACCCGCCTGGAGCCCTAGACCAGATGAAGGCCGACGACCTCCGCGAAGCCTATCTCGCATTCTTCGAATCGAAAGGCTGCGTCCGCCGGCCGAGCGACGTGCTCGTGCCCCGCTGGGATCCGTCGGTGCTGTTCACGCCGGCCGGAATGAACCAGTTCAAGGATCACTTCCTGGGGAAGTGCAAGCTCGAGTTCACCCGGGCCACGACCTGCCAGAAGTGCCTGCGGACCGGAGACATCGACAACGTGGGCCGGACGCCGCGGCATCACACGTTTTTCGAGATGCTGGGCAACTTCTCCTTTGGTGACTACTTCAAGCGGGAGGCGATCCACTGGGCGTGGGAGTTTCTCACCGCGAAGAACTGGCTTCACATGCCGCCGGAGAAGCTCTCGATCACGGTCTACCAAGACGATGACGAGGCCTACCGGATCTGGGCCGATGAGATCGGGGTGCCCCCGGCGAGGATCACCCGGATGGGCGAGGACGACAACTTCTGGCCGGCCAGCGCCCCCTCGCAGGGTCCCGACGGCGTGTGTGGGCCGTGCAGTGAGATCTTCTACCGGATGCCCGACGGCAGCGACGTGGAGATCTGGAACCTCGTCTTCACGCAGTTCAACCGCCAGGGCCCCCCGCCCGACAACCTCTCGCCGCTGCCCAGTCGCAACATCGACACCGGCATGGGTCTCGAGCGGACCTGCGCGATGCTCCAGGGTGTGGAGAGCAACTTCCACATCGACATTCTCCGGCCGCTCGTCGAGGCGGTGGCGGAGGTCTGCGGACGGCGGTACGACCCGGCCAGTGACGACGGCCGGCGGATGCGGCGGATCGCCGACCACGTGCGGGCCTGCACCTTCGCGATCCACGAGAACGTGCTGCCGGGCAACAATGAGGAGAAGTATGTCGTCAAGCGGCTCCTGCGGCGGGCCGTGCTCGACGGCCGGCAGATGGGGATGCGGGATCCCTTCCTCCACCAGCTGCCGCCAGTGGTCGCCGAGATGATGCGGCGGCCCTATCCGGAACTCGCCGAGACCACCGGTCGGGTTGCGAGCGTGATCCAGCGGGAAGAGGAGTCGTTTCTGGCCACGATCGACGGCGGCCTCGACCGGATTGAGAAGCTCTTCGCCGGGATCGGCCAGGCTGGCGGCAGCCAGGTGGCGGGAGCCGACGCCGCCGAACTCTACACCACCTACGGCTTTCCTCCGGAACTGCTCGAGACGCTCGCCGCCGAACGCAACTGCGGCTTCGACTGGGACGGCTTCCGGCATGCGATGGAGGCCCACGGCCAGCGGTCGGGGGCGGGCCGGAGCGTGGAGGTGTTTACGAGCGGTCCGCTCGACGCCCTCAAGCAGACGATGCACGGCTCGGAGTTCGTCGGCTACGACGCGACCGAGGCGACAGGCAAAATCGTCGGCATCATCGCCCAGGATGCGCTCTGCGATTCGCTGGCGGAAGTTGGCCATGCCAGGCCGGTGACCGTCGTTTTGGACCGGACTCCCTTCTACGGGGAGTCGGGCGGACAGGTGGGCGACACCGGCTGGCTGGAGTGGCCCGGCGGACGGTTCGAGGTGGTCGACACGCTCCGAGAAGGCGGCTTCATGCTCCACATCGGGCACCTGCGGGAGGGCCGGCTCGACCTGGGACACACCGTCACCGCGCGGGTCGACGACCGACGGCGGGCCGCCCTGCGGCGGGCCCATTCGGCCACTCACCTGCTGCATGCGGCCCTGCAGCACTTCCTCGGCAGCCACGCCGTGCAGCAGGGGTCGAAGGTGGATGCCGACCTGCTGCGGTTTGATTTCTCGCACGGCTCCTCGATCGACGAGGCCACGCTCGCCGCCATCGAGGGGATGGTCAATGACCACGTGCTGGCGGCCGTCCCCGTGGCGGCCCGCCTACTCCCGCTGGCTGATGCCCGGCACGAAGGGGCGATGATGCTCTTCGGCGAGAAATATCCCGACGTCGTCCGGATGGTGACGATGGACGGCGTCAGCCGCGAACTCTGCGGCGGCACGCACGTCGCAAGCACGGGCCAGATCGGCCTCGTGCGGATCGTGGCCGAGGAGAGTGTTTCGGCGGGTACGCGCCGGATCACGGCCGTGACTGGCCTGCGGGCCCTGGAACGGATTCGGCAGGCGGAGCAGACGCTGGCTCAGGCGGCTGGCGTGTTCAAGGTGCCGGTCGCGGAACTGCCGCAGCGGGTCGCTGCGATCGTCAAGGAGGTGAAGGAACTCAAGAAGGCGAAGCCAGCCGCGGCGGCGGCCGTGGGCCCCGAGACGCTCCTTGCCGGAGCGGTCGAGGTGGGGGGCACCCGGATCGTGGTGGCCGACATGCAGGGGGGCGACGCCGGCGCCATGCGGCAGGCGATCGATCTCCTGCGGCGGAAGGCCAGTCCGATCGCGGTGTTGCTCGGCAGCGTCGAGGGCGACAAGGTGACTCTCGTCGCCGGAATCTCGAAGGAACTCGAAGCCCGTGGGCTTTCGGCCGGCAACTGGATCCGTGACGCCGCGGCGGTGGTGGGCGGCAAGGGGGGCGGTCGGCCTGACATGGCCCAGGCCGGCGGCAAACTCGTCGACAAGCTTCCCGACGCCCTGGCCGTGGCCCGGCAGGCGATCGAACGGCTCCTGGCAACCTGACGCGGAGGATCGCGGTGCTCCAGCCTACACGGCCATATACCGCTCGATGATCCAGCCGATCGAAAAACAGCAGATGGAAAAGACCAGCATCCCCAGCATCGGCCCTGATGTGATGCTGCCGCTGAGTTCGAGCATCACCGCCAGGGCCGGCAGGCCGAGTCCGATCAACTGACCAAGTCGCCCGATTACTCGCATCGTCCCTCCGGGCAGGCGCGGGTGCCAACCGCATCGGTCCGTGAAGCGAAACAGGGCACGACGGCAGGATCGGCCGCGTGCTGCGGCTGTTCGGCCGGAGACAGCCCGCACACCCGGATCAGTCCGCCGGAGTCCCGCATGCGAGAACCGAGTTCGGCGATCGAGTTCCAGAGTGCCTCGTCCGGCCGTGCCACGCCGTCGAACTCGAGCACGACGCGATTGGCGTGATGCTCGCGGATCATCTCCCAGATTGATTCGGTGAGTCTGGCGGAGGCTCGAGGTGGCGTGTCGGCCGCCTCCAGCCTGACAAACAGCCAGCCCGGACCCCGCTCCGGGGTCAGTTCCCAGGCCGGCCGGTCCGCAGTCGCGGGGCGGGATGCCTCCCGCGCGGGTGTCGCTGCCATGGTGTGGTCCTCCGTGTGTGGGAATTGCGGGCCTGCGAAATCCATTTCGCGCGGTGATCCATCGGTCGATGGATCGCCTCCCCCTGACGCCCCCATCCTACGGTACGAGGCAAGCGCGGTGGCGAGCGTTTTTTCGAGGCCGCGATTCATCCCCCGGAAAAATAGGGCTCGCCTGCGGCCGGGGGGAGGCCCGGAACGGGTGAGGGCCACCCCCGGCCGCCAGCAGGGCGGCTCCGGGGGCTTGCCGGTTTCGCCGGGCCGTCCATACTGCGTTCACCGGGCAGCCTCAGTCCTTTTCAGGAGACTCGATCGATGGGCCGACATGGCGCAGTAACGTTCCAGGGCAATCCGCTCACTCTGGTTGGCGAGGAAGTCAAGGTTGGCAGCCCTGCTCCTGATTTCGACCTCGTCTCTTTCGAGGGGGGCATGCACCACGTCCGGAAGGCAGACCTGCTCGGTAAGCCCACCATCATCAGCGTGGTGCCGTCGCTCGACACACCCGTCTGCCAGGTGCAGACCAAGACCTTCAACAGCCGCCTCGGTGGCATGGGTGACACGATCAATGCCCTGACGGTGAGCCTCGACCTGCCGTTTGCCATGAACCGCTTCTGCGGGGCAGAGTCGATCACGAACCTGAAGACCGGCAGCGACTACATGGATCGCAGTTTTGGCACGGCCTGGGGCCTGCTGATCGACGAACTCAAGATCCTGGCCCGGGCCGTGTTCGTGCTCGACTCGGAGGGCGTCGTGCGGCACGCCCAGGTCGTCAAGGAAGTGGCGGAGGAGCCCGATTACGACGCGGCGGTTACGGCCCTCGAGAAGCTCGCCTAGCGGGTCGGAGGATGCGGCCTCCGTTGGTGGATAGCGGTTGCCCATGACCCATCGCCGGACGTTTGCTGCGGCCATCCAGGCCGTCGCTCACTCCGCGGAAACCCCCGTTCAGCCATCCATGGCTCAGCTGGTTTCCTCGGCCGGCTCTCGGGGCATGGGCAGATCGCTTGTGATTGCGATTGAGCCGCTTTCCGCCCCTGCAACGCTGAAATAGTGGCCTTGCGCCGCCTGGGGATGGCTTCTAGACTCCCCGCCCTCGTGCCCGCCGCCCTCGTGCCCGCCGCCCTCGTGCCCGCCGCCCTCGTGCCCGCCGCCCTCGGGACCTCGCCCGTGCCTCGCCCTCCCCTTGCCTTGTTGCCTGTGGCCGTTTTGCTCACGATCGCAATCGCGTCGGCGGGCGGTTGCGCGGCCCTCGGCAAGCCCGACTGGCTTGATCCAGGCCCAGCTCGGAGCCAGCAGCGGCGGGCCGTGCGGTTCGACCCATTCATGCAGAGCGACATCGGTCCCTACGCATTCCGGCAATACGGCATCATGGATGGATCCCGGCCACGCGATTACGCCGAGCCGGTGCCCGAGGTCCGCCGGTCGCGATGGTGGGCGCCCGCCCAATGACGGTGTGGCCGCAGGGGCGGCAGTCGGGTGTATGATCGGGCGATCCAACACCCTCCCGGTCTCGTTTCATGCCCGCCCCTCGCAAGCCTCGTCCCGCAGCCGGTCGTCGACCTTCTGCCCGCCCGCCTGCTTCCCGGCCGCCGGCCTCCCGGCCCGCTGGTCGCCCCGCCGCCGAGCGGCCGTCCGCCTCCCGCCCACCAGCCGCCGAACGCCGGCCAGCGGCGCGCCGCGGACCACCCGGAGCATCGCGACCTGCCGGGCGACCGGGGGTCCCCGGAGCCGACGACGGTCGGGAGCGGCTCCAGAAACTCCTGGCCGCAGCTGGCCTCGGTAGCCGGCGAGCCTGCGAGGAACTCATCACAAACGGCCGGGTGGAGGTCGATCGCCAGGTCGTGACCGAACTCGGCACGCGGGTCGACCCCGCTTCGCAGGAGATTCGCGTGGATGGGGAACGGCTTCCCGATCCCAAACGGGTGGTCTATATGCTCCACAAACCCGTCGGGGTGATGACCACCAACTACGACCCCTCCGGCCGGCCGCGGGTGGTCGATCTTGTGCCTGGGGAACGCCGCCTGTTCGCCATTGGCCGGCTCGACCGCATGAGTGAGGGGCTGATCCTCGTGACCAACGACGGCGACCTGGCAAACCTCCTGGCCCATCCCCGCTACGGGGTCGAGAAGAAGTATCTCGTGCAGGTGGCCGGCGTCCCGTCGCCAGACCTGCTCGAGCAGCTGCGCCGTGGCGTGCGGCTCGCCGAGGGCGAGGTGCATGCCAAACGGGTTTCGATCCGCTCGCAACACAAGCAGAGTGCCGTGCTGGAGATGGTGCTCGACGAAGGCAAAAACCGCGAGATCCGCCGAATGCTCGCCCGGCTCGGCCACAAGGTGCATCAGCTCAAGCGGGTGGCGGTCGGCGGGCTGTCGCTGGGCAATCTGCTCCCGGGCCAGTGGCGGCAACTGGCCTGGAGTGAAGTCGAGACGCTCCGGCGGGAGGCGATCGCCGCGGTGGGAACCGACGCGCCGCCGCCGCCCCGGTCGCGGGACGAGCGTCCGTCCGGTCCGCGGGGTCGGCGGCCCGGGCCTCCCCGCCGTCCGCGGCCGGATGGCGAACGGTCCCGCGGGGCCGGAGGTGGCCGCTCGGACGGCGGCCGGCCGCCCCGGGCACAGCCACCCCGCGGCCAGCCGCCGCGGAAGCGGAAGCGGCCCGGCAAGGCCTCAGCCTGGCGGGCAGCCGGAAAGAAGCCCGGCGGGGGCTCCG
>CAMDDJ010000010.1 GCA_945891385.1 Candidatus Kuenenia stuttgartensis
CTTTCCAAGGTCCACATCAGCCTGCCTCAGCAGGCCCACGATCTGCTCTGCACTGCGTCGCTTCTTCATCTGAGAACCCTTTCCAGCCCCACAAGGGGCACGAGGATTCTCTCACAAGACATGGCTCAAGATTTGGGAAGGGGGTCAACCGTGCGGCTCACTCGCCGGCGAGGCCGTACGTAGACGTAAAGACTATTCGCCCGTACACTCAAGCAACCTTCGGAGACCGACTCATGAGTGTCGACATTTTGCTGAACGAACTCACCACCGCCGAAAAGCTGGAACTGATGGAGCGGCTGTGGCTTGACCTGTCGCGACAGCCTCAAGACGTGCCGTCGCCGGCTTGGCACGGCGCCGTGCTCGAGGAGCGCCGTGAGGCGGTGCGGCAAGGCCGCACGGCCTTCGTCGCCTGGGAGGAAGCCCGGCAGCGGCTGCTGGGTCGCCACGGATGAAGATCCGCATCCTGCCCGAGGCGGAGCGTGACCTCGACTTGGGTGCCGACTTCTACGAATCCCAATCTCCCGGTGCCGGCGCCTACTTCATCCGCGGGCTCCTCGACGACATCGACGGCCTGCTGAAGCACGGCGGCGTGCACGCCACATATCGTGGCTTTCATCGGGCCATGTCACACCGGTTCCCATTCGCGATCTTCTACGACTTGAACGGCGGCTTCATCGACATCTACGCGGTCCTGGACTGCCGCCAAGACCCCCAAGGCTATCGACGGTCGACTCGCGACCCGGAAGGCGGCTAGCGACCCTACGCCGTAGCCATCACCTGCCACCCACATCGATATGGATCACATCGATATGGATTGACCCTCATGGACGCCGGCAGGCCGATTTAATCGGTTTCGGACACAAAGCCGCCAACTGGGTCGGGCCCGGCCGCGGCCGGAAGTCCACCCGGCCAGGGGCCAACGGCGTCGTCGAACTCACGCCGTTTGAGTTTTTTGACCGGCTCGCCGATCTCGTCCCGCCGCTCGCCATCGGGAACATCGGCCCGATCCGGAAGATCCTGACACCCGTGTGGCTTCATACAGAGTGGCGAGCCGCTGGAGCCTCCGCCCGTCTCTCCGGCCCGTGGCCCGCCAACCGACTGGGGCGAGCTCGTGCAAGGACACGATGACCGGGACATCTTCCAGGGACGGATAGACGAGCTGCCCGGGATCGACATTCACAGCCTCTGACCGGTGCCGGACGCGACCCACGCATGTCGGGAAACTGCGAATTGGGACGCGGTCCGCGCAGACGCCAGAAAAACGCCACCGAAGCGGGTGCGGGGCGTTTCGAGAAAACCGCTCCGGACGCCCGGGCCGCTCCTTACGAGGCTCACGCGTCGTTCATCAGCCGGAAGATCATTGAGGTAGTGCCATTGACCGGGCTATCCTTGCGGCGCACGTGCCCGTGGGAGTACCGCCCACTTTCTCCTACCACACGTTCGGAGATTCCAATGCCCGCTCGCTCTTTGCTCGTGTCTCTGCTTCTCGCCGCCGCGGTCGCCCAGCCCGCCCGGGCCGACGAGCCGCTGCCGCTGGTCTTCGAGGAAACCTTCGCCGAGGGAGCCGACCGTTGGGAGCCCACCGACGCGGCCGCGTGGACGCTGGGCAAGGACGGTGAACGGTCCGTCTGGGGCCTCAATAAGCGCACGAGCAACTACCAGCCCAAGGTCCGCAGTCCCCACAACGTGGCCCTCGTCAAGGATCTCGAACTCAGCGACACGGTGATCACCTTCCAGGTGAAGAGCACGCGGGACACCGGCGGCCACCGCGACTGCTGCGTGTTCTTCAACTGGCGGGATCCCGAGCACTTCTACTACGTGCACCTCGGGGCCAAGCCCGACCCGGCCAGCGGCCAGATCATGATCGTCGACGGCGTCCCCCGCCGGCCGCTGACCAAGAACACCAAGCCCGTGCCCTGGGACGACCAGTGGCACACCGTCAAACTCGTCCGCGACGTGGCCTCGGGCCGGATCGCCGTCTACTTCGACGACCTCGAGACGCCGCTGATGGAGACCACCGACAAGACCTTCACGGCCGGCCGCGTGGGAATCGGCTCGTTCGACGACATGAACGACTTCACGGCCGTCAAGGTGGCGGGCCGCAAGGCCGAGGCCACGCCGTAGGCAGCGATTCCGTCCGGCACGTTTCGCCCTCTCCCTTTTCCGTTCCCAGGAGTCTCTCATGCCCGCCGCATTTCCCCGCCGCAGGCTGCTGCGCTCGGGTCTCACGACCGGCCTCGCCGCCGCGGTCGCCTCCGGCACCGCGCCTTTGTTCATTCCCGGCCGGGCCTTCGGGGCCAACGAGCGGATCGTCATCGGCGGGATCGGCGTGGGCAATCAGGGCTCGGGGCTCGTGAGTTCGTTCGCCAAGCGGGCGAGCGTGGCGGCGATCTCCGACGTCTACCTGCCGCGGGCCGAGGAGATGGCCGGCAAGGTGGGGGCCGGCAGCGTCTATCAAGACTACCGGGCCCTCCTCGACCGCAAGGACATCGACGCGGTGATCGTGGCGACGCCCCACCATTGGCATGCCCTGTGCTGCATCCATGCCGCCCAGGCCGGCAAAGACATCTACTGCGAGAAGCCGCTGGCCTATTCCATCCTCGAGGGCCGCCGGGTCGTGGAGGCGGTCCGCAAGTATGGCCGCGTTCTCCAGACCGGGATGCAGCAGCGTTCGGGGAGCAAGGAGCAGGCCGGCTGCCGGCTCGTCCGGGCCGGTGGGCTCGGGAAGATCAGCCGCGTGATCGCCTCCAACTATGCGAGCCCCATGGAGCCCGAGTTCCCTGAGCAGCCGGTGCCCGAGGGCCTCGACTGGGAGAGGTGGTGCGGCCCGGCCGACCTGCTCCCCTTCAACAAGGTGGTCTGGGACAACCGCAGCGACCCGAGTTGGGTCTCGCTGCGCCCCTTCTCCGGCGGCGCGATGACCGACTGGGGGGCGCACGGCCTCGACATGGCCCAGTGGGGCCTCGGCATGGACACGAGCGGCCCCGAGGAAGTCTGGGTGGAGGGGGCGGCGTTTCAGCCGCAGGTGAGCACGCCCGAGAAGCCGGGCGGCCGGCAGAAGGGGCCGAACGCGCCGAAGGTCTGCATGCGGTATCCCGGCGATGTCGTCCTCGAAATGACGGGCGGCCCGCAGTTTGGCGTGACCTTCGTGGGCGACAAGGGCCGGCTCACGCTCCAGCGTGGTGGATTCAAGGCCGATCCGGCCGACCTCACCGTCGATCTAGCCGCGGCCGAAGCCGTGGAGTTGATCCGCAGCACCGACCACCACCAGAACTTTCTCGACTGCATCAAGAGCCGCGCGGAGCCGGCCGCCGGCCCGGAGGTAGGCCAGCGATCCACGTCGCTCGGCCACCTGGCCAACATCGCCCGCTGGGTGAGCGGCCTGACGGGCGAGTCCGACACGCGACTCCGCTGGGACGCCGCCGCCGAGCGGTTCACCAACTCCGACGAGGCCAACCGCTTCCTCTCGCGGCCCTACCGCGCTGGGTACTCACTGCCGGATCACATCTAGCGGCAGTTGCTGACGCCGGTGTAATCGCAGCCGGGAAGTCACCGTGGCATCGCATCGCAACGGCGGGCCGTTTTGAAGCGGGTTCACGCTCTTCGAGATGCTCGTGGTGATCGCGATCCCGTGATCCGCGGCCGGAAGGCTACGCGGCCGGGCGCCAATGGCGTGGTGGAGCTCTCACCGTTTGAGTTTTTGGACCGCCTGGCCGATCTCGTCCCCCCGCCGCGGAAGCACCAGCATCGCTACCACGGAGTCATCGCGCCCAATCACAAGCTCAGGTCCGCCGTTACGGCACATGACAAAAGGGAACATTGGCAAGCGGCGCGACGCCGCTGCAGGCGGGCATGGGCGCAGTACGCATGCCGCGGAAGGCTGCCGCGACACTCAGGCAAAGCCACGCTCGCATGACACGTCACGGATTGCCTGGGCCTAGCTCATGACGCGGGTGGGGGAGGAGTATCCGCTTGAGTGCCCGAACTGAAGGATAGCCCGGTCAATGGCACTTCCGCAAAGGTCTTCCGGGCTGATGAGCGACCCATGAGCCTCGGGGAGAACGGCCTGGGAGTCTGGGAGCGGTTTCCCGATAAGCCGAAACACCGCTCACGCCCCGCTGCGATGGCGATTTTATCGCCTTGGCGCAGACCGACTCCCAGTCGGCCCGTCCCGGGGCTTTGGTGCCTCGCGTCCGGCGCCGCTCAGAGGCTGTGAATGTCGATCGCGGGCAGCTCGTCGGGTGAGGCCTGAAAGATTGCCCGGTCGTCATGGATCTGCACGAGTTCACCCCAGTCGGTGGGCGGGTCCCGGGCCGGCGAGACGGGCGGAGGCTCGAGCGGTTCGCCGCGGTGTGTGAGGGGCTGACTTCACGCGGGCGAAGCCATCCTGGACGTCGCCCGACGAACTGCCCGTGATCGACATTCGCAGCCTCTGGCGGGATCCCATGTCACGGTGCGGACGGCCCGTGAGAAGGGCGGTTTCAAGGCCGGTCTGCGCCGACGAGACAAATCCGGCCTTGAGCGAGGATAGGAAGCTCCGCGGCGCTTCCACGGTCGGGCCGCATCCAGCCCGACCGGTTCCGGCTGTTGCTCCTCGTGATCCGTCCCGCTCGGCCGACGCCTGCCGAAGTGCCATTGGCCGACCTATCCTTTGGATGTGGGAGGTTGCGTACCCGCGTTCATGCCGGGGTGAGCATCGATATCGATTACGAGGTGCTGGGACAGGCCAACGGCATGCTGAGGGTGGCCGTCAGCGGCACGGCGGTCGTGATCTGAAGGGTGGCCGCCCGGGCGACCCCGCCCAGGCGGCTGCCGGCTGCTACCAGAGATCGGCCAACCGCACCCGCAGGCCACCGCCAAAGGCGATGAGCGGGTCGGCCCGCGGCACGGCCTCGTAGCGACCATCTACCAGCCGGAACTGATCCACTCGCCGGTTTTCCGGGTCGGCAACCCAATACTCGCCGACCCCTGTCCGTTCGTAGAGCTGCTTCTTGCGGGTCGTGTCGGCGACCACGGTCGAGGGAGAGAGAATCTCGCCGACGAGGTCGGGTGGGCCGTCGATCTTCACGTCGGTGATCAACTGCGTGCGGTGTTTGAGCACGACCACTAGATCGGGCTGCACGATGTCGTGATCGGTGAGCTGAACGTCGACCCGGGCGTTGAACACGAGCCCGAGGCCGCCCAATTCCACTTGGGTGTAGAGCTGGTATTGCAGCCGCTTCGAGACCGTCTGATGGGCGGTGGACGGGGCGGGAGTCATGACATGATCTCCGTCGATGATCTCATGCCGCCACCCGTCGTCCGGAAAACAGCAGTATTCCGGGTAGCCCCACATTCGAAACCCGCCTCGCGGAGGTGCCCCGGACGAGGTTTCACGCATCGAGCCGGTAGCCGGCGGCGAGATGCCGGAAGTCGGCCGCTGAGGCCGCCGGATCGAACGGCGGCCCCGGCTCGGAGGCCCGTTCCTCGGCCACGATTGCCGCCACGGTGTCGGCGACGCGTGCCGCGGCCGCCGCATCGAGAAACAGCCAGCGCGACCGCCGGGCGAGCACGTCTTCGACGGTGCGGGCAAATTCCCGGCGGACGGCGAATCGCACCATCGCCTCGGTGAATCCCGGCAGGATCTCGCGGTCGGCCCCCGGCAGGCTCGCCACCGCTGCGGCCTCGCTGCCGTAGAGATGCAGCCCGGGCGGCGCCGAGATCGGCCGGTGCGTGTCGGCTGGCCCATCGCCGCCCACCAGCCGCAGGCTCCGCGTCACACCCCTGGCACGTTCCGGTAGCCCGCCCGAGCGGAAGCAGGCCGCGAGCACGTCTTCCGCCATCGCTCGATAGGTCGTCCACTTCCCGCCGGTCACGGTCACAAGCCCGTGCGGGGAGATCTCGATCGCATGCTCGCGGGAGATGCGTTTGGTGTTGTGGCCGTCGCCCGAAGGAGGCTTCACGAGCGGCCGCAGGCCGGCCCAGCAGCTGCGGACGTCGGCCCGACTCGGAGGCCGGGCGAGATACTTGGCGGCCTCGGTCAGAATAAATTCGACCTCGTCGCTGAGCGGGCGTGGGTCGAGCGGCAGGTCCGCCCGCGGCGTGTCGGTGGTGCCCAGAATCACCTTGCCCAGCCAGGGCACGGCGAACAGTACGCGGCCATCGCTCGTCCGCGGAATGATCATCGCCCGCTCGGCTGGGTACAGCTCTCGGTCGACGACCAGATGCACGCCCTGGCTCGGCGACACGAGCGGCTGACTGTTTGGCTCGTCGAGCTGCCGCACGGCATCGACCCAGACGCCGGTCGCGTTGACGACGCAGCGGGCAGGCACGACCAGCCGCTGGCCTGTCTCACGGTCTTCGATCTCGACCTCCTGACGGCGGGCGGAGCCGCCACCCACGGCAGAGAGCCCCACGACGCGGCAATAGTTGAGCATCAGGCCGCCCCGGGCGGCAGCCGTTCGAGCCAGGGCGACGGCCAGCCGCGCGTCGTCGAACTGGCCGTCCACATAGGAGACCCCGCCTGCGAGCCCCTCGGTTCGCAGCCCTGGAGCCAGCGCTGCCAGCCGCCGCGGGCCCGGCAGCCCCGTGCGGCCCAGCGACGCGGAACCCGCCAAGAGGTCGTAGGCCAGCAGGCCCGTGGCATAGAACCAGCGGTCCCAGAGCCGGCCTCGCCAGCCATAGGTCGGGAGCACGAAGGGCAGGGGACAGGCCAGGTGGGCCGCATTGGCAAGCAGGATCGTCCGCTCGTGGAGCGCCTCACGAACGAGCCCGATGTCGCCCTGGGCGAGGTACCTGACGCCTCCATGCACGAGCTTCGTCGCCCGGCTCGACGTGCCCTTGGCGAAGTCCTCGGCCTCGAAGAGCGCGACGGTGAATCCACGCGCCACAGCGTCGACGGCCACGCCGAGCCCCGTCGCGCCGCCGCCAATCACGACAAGATCGAAGGGCTCACGCGGCTCCGCCAGCTGCCGCACGATCGCGGTCCGTTCGAAATCCTCTCCTGCGGGAACCATGGCCCGAGCGGCGCTCCTCGACGGTCGTCTGAACCAGACGCCCGGGAGCGTAGCAGAACTGGTTTCGCTCCGAGGCCCGCAGGCTCAGCCGCTCGGATGGGCCGCCACCAATTTCGCGGCGGCCGCAATCGCAGCCACCAGGCTCGTGGGCTCGGCCTGGCCCTGGCCGACGATGTCGAAGCCGGTGCCGTGGGCCACGCTCGTGCGGATGAAGGGGAGGCCGAGCGTGATGTTCACGGCCCGGTGCATCCCGAGCAATTTGATCGGGATGTGCCCCTGATCGTGATAGAGCGCTACGACCCCATCGAACTCGCCCCGCGACGCCCGGAGGAAGAGCGTGTCGGCCGGGATGAGGCCACTTACAGCAACGCCCACCGCCGCAAGCGCCGCGACCGCGGGCGCGACCAGCCGCGATTCCTCGTCGCCGAAGAGTCCCCCCTCGCCGCCATGCGGATTGAGGGCGGCGACCGCGATCCGCGGCGGCCGATCGAGCAGCCGGGCCAGCACGGCCGCGAGCCGCTGCCCCGCGGCCACGATGCCAGCTGTGGAGAGCCGGGCGATCGCCGTTCGGATCGGCTCGTGGAGCGTGGCGTGAACGACCCCCAGGCCGCCGTGCTCGGTCGGCAGCCAGAGCATCATCGACACGTCGTCGTCGAGGTGGCCGCACGCCCGAGCCAGCAGTTCAGTGTGCCCCGGCACGTCGTAGCCAGCCGCATGCAGCGCCTCCTTATTGAGAGGCCCGGTCACCACCGCCGCGGCGGTGCCGCGCTGCACGTGTCCCCAGGCGGCCAGCACGGACTCGGCCGCGGCCCGGCCGCCCGCCGCTGAGATCGCGGCATCGGACAGGGTCGCCGGATCGATCCGAGGCGTGGCGGTCTCGATCACGAGCAGTTCGTCGGGCCGCGATGGCCGAGGGTCGCCTGGATCGATCACGGTGAGCGCCCGTGACGGCAGCCCACGCCGCCGAGCCAACACCGCCTCCAAGAGCCGAGCATCGGCCACCACCCGCAGCCGGGCCCGCTCGTGACTCGTGGAATCGCTCCAGCCCCGCGCGACGATCTCGGGCCCGATGCCCGCGGGATCACCGCAGGTCAGGAGAATCACCGGCGGCGGCTGAGGGGCATTGGGCATGGGGTCAGGGCTCCCTTTGTACCGCATGCGGCCGAGGCCCGCCCCTACGACCGGCACCACCGGCCCGCCCCCGCAGGACGAATGGGGTTTCTTTCGATCAGCACCCGGGACCGGTACGATCGGCCACGGTAGGATCGAACCCATCCCCCTGGAGCAAGTGCCGCAGCCATGAGTGAACCCGTCCGTGTCGGTGTCGTCGGCCTGGGTACCGTCGGGTCGGGCGTCGTGCGGCTGCTCGTCGAGTCGGCCGATCACATTACGCGGCACGCCGGCCGGCCGATCGTGGTCGAGCGCGGGGTGGTCCGCGACCTGGAGAAGCCTCGCGACCTGCCGCTGGCTGCCGATCGAATCTCGACCGACATCCACGACGTCTCCCGCGACGAGTCGATCTCGGTCGCGGCGTTGCTTGTGGGCGGCCTGGAGCCGGCCCGCTCGATGGCGATCGACCTGCTCGAGCACGGCAAGGACGTCGTGACCGCCAACAAGGCACTGCTCGCCGAGCATGGTCCGGAACTCTTCGACCTCGCTCGGCGGAAAGGCCGGTCCATCGCCTTCGAGGCGGCCGTGGCCGGTGGGATTCCGATCGTGGCGGCGATCGGCGAATGCCTGGCGGCCAATCGGATCGAGAGTATCCGCGGGATCCTGAACGGCACGAGCAATTTCATTCTTTCGACCATGGAGGAGGAGGGCGCCGACTATGCCGAGGTGCTCGCCGCCGCCCAGGCCGCCGGCTATGCCGAGGCCGACCCGGCGATGGACGTCGACGGCACCGACGCCACCCAGAAGCTCGCCATCCTGGCTCATCTAGCCTTCGGCGTGTGGGTGCCCTGGGCCGACATCCCCCGCACCGGGATCGAGCAGATCAACCAGGAACTCATGACCTACGCCGCCGAGCTCGGCTACCGCATCCGGCTGGTCGCTGTGGCAGCCCGGGTGGACGGCCGGTTCGCGATGCGGGTGTCGCCCTCGCTCGTGAAGATCGGCACGCCGCTCGCCGAGACCCGCGGCGCCTACAACGCGGTGAGCATCGTGGGCGACGCGGTCGGAAGGATGTTTTTCCACGGCCTCGGCGCCGGGCAGATGCCGACTGCCTCGGCCGTCGTCGCCGACATCATCGACACGGTCGTCGGCCGGACTGCGATCACATTCCGCACCACCGGCGTGCTCGACACCGACAGCCCCGCGGCCCAGATCGCCGGTGTCGAGATGCCGGAGCGGTTTTTCCTCCGGATTCCGGTTCGTGACCAGCCGGGCGTGCTGGCCGGGATCTCTGGCGTGCTCGGCCGTCATGGCATCTCGATCGCCTCGCTGATCCAGCATGAGAGCGGCACGGCGGGGCCGGTGTCGCTCGTGATCATGACCCACGCCTGCCCGCCGTCGGCGGTGCAGCAAGCCCTCGCGGACATCGACGCCTCGGCCGCGGTCGAGGGGCGGAGCGTGTGCCTGCCGGTGCTCGACGACTGGCAGCCCGCGAGCCGCAAGGCGGAGGCCTGAGAAGGAACACCATGAAGCACGTCGTCATCATTCCCGACGGTGCGGCCGACGCACCGCAGCAGTCGCTGGGCGGCAAGACGCCGTTTCAGGCTGCCCATACCCCCGCGCTCGATGCGCTCGCCGCCCGCGGCCGCGTCGGTCTCACGAACCACGTGCCCGACTCGTTGCCGCCGGGCTCCGAGGTGGCCTGCATGAGTCTCGTGGGCTACGACCCGCTCGTGTTCTTCACCGGCCGGGCCCCGATCGAGGCGGCCGCCCAGGGCATCGTGCTCGGCCCCGCCGACTTTGCCGTGCGGTGCAATCTGGTCACGATCCGCGACCGCGTGATGGACGACTTCACAGCTGGTCACGTCTCGACCGAGGAGGCGACGGCGCTCCTGGCCGCCGCCCAGGCGGGCCTGGCACGGGACTTTCCCGCGCTGGCCGCCGCCTGGCGGTTCGTGCCCGGCGTGAGCTACCGCAATCTGCTGCTCTATCGCGGCGCCGGCACCTGCGGGGCCCAGGCCGCAGAGGATGCCGCCGGCGGCGCCCCGCTCGGGGCCGATCTCCGCACGACGCCCCCGCACGACCTGATGGACAAGCCCGTCACCGACAGCTTCCCGCGGGGCACCGGGAGCCGGCTCTTGACCGAGATCATGGCCAAGAGCGCCGAATGGCTGGCCGGCCATCCGGTCAACGAGGCCCGGATCAAGGACGGGAAGCGGCCGGCCACACATGTCTGGCTCTGGGGCGCGGGAAAGGCTCCGGCCTTCGAACCGTTCACAGCGAAGTACGGCCTCTCCGGCACGATGATCACCGGCGTCGATCTGCTGCGGGGCCTGGCGGCGCTCGCCGGCTGGAAGCGGCTCGAGGTGCCCGGCGCCACGGGCTACCTCGACACCGATTACGCCGCCAAGGGCAGGGCGGCGATCGAGGACCTTGCCACGAGCGATCTCGTCTGCGTGCATGTCGAAGCCCCCGACGAGGCCAGCCATCAGGGCGATGCAGCGGCCAAAGTGAAGGCGATCGAGGAGATCGACGCCAAGATCGTGGCCCCGCTGGCCGCCCACCTCGCGGGCCTCGGCGACCACCGAATCCTCGTCTGCCCGGACCACCCGACCTTCATCGCCACCAAGACCCACTCCCGCGGCGGCGTGCCCTTCGTGATGGCCGGTACGGGCGTGGGACACAACGGCCAGACCACCTACGATGAGGTCGCCGCGGCCGCCAGCGGCGATGCGGTGCTCCCGGGCTGGACGCTGATGGGCGAATTTCTCCGGAGTCGGTGACGGTCAGACCCTCCGCGGCCACGCGGACCAACAGGAAAGGCGACGGCGAAGATGGCACTGGTGGTGCAGAAGTTCGGCGGCACGAGCGTGGCCGACGCGGCCAAGATCATGAACGCCGCCCGGAAGGCGATTCGCCGCCACGAGGCGGGCGATCGCGTGGTCGTGGTCGTCAGCGCGATGGGCCACCAAACCGACATCCTGGTCGACCTCGCCAAGCAGATCACCGACCGGCCCAGTGCCCGCGAGATGGACATGCTGCTCTCCACGGGGGAGCAGGTGAGCGTGGCGCTCTTCGCGATGGCGATCCACGCCCTCGGCCACAAGGCGGTGAGCCTCACCGGCGCGCAGATCGGCATCAAGACCGACAGCGTCCACGGCAAGGCCAGGATCCGCTCGATCTCGACCGACCACGTCGAGTCGCTCCTGGCCGATGGCGCGATCGTGATCGCGGCCGGGTTCCAGGGCATCGATCAAGACGGCAACATCACGACTCTCGGCCGCGGCGGCTCCGACACGACCGCGGTGGCCCTGGCGGCCGTCCTCGGTGCCGATCTCTGCGAGATTTTCACCGACGTCGACGGCGTCTACACCACCGACCCCCGGATCCTGCCCGAAGCCCGTCGGCTGCCGGCGATCGCCTACGACGAGATGCTCGAACTCGCCAGCCTCGGGGCGGGCGTGATGCACTCGCGGTCGATCGAATTCGCCAAAAAGTTCGGCGTGCCGGTGATGGTGCGGTCGAGTTTCAAGGAGATGCCGGGCACGATGATCGTGGCAGCCGACCGGGCTCCCCAGCGGCCTGCCAGCGGCGTGGCCCTCGCCAAGGACGAGGCCCGCTTCACCCTCGAAAACGTTCCCGACGAGCCGGGGGCCAGCCATGCGGTCTTCTCGCGGCTGGCGAAGGCCGGAATCGCCGTCGACATGATCGTGCAGAACGTCGGGCAGCAGGGCAAAGCCGACATCTCGTTCACGGTGCCGGGCGACGAGGCCATGGCCGTGCGGGAGATCGTGGAGGCCGTGGGCCGCGAACTCGGGGCCGGGGGCGTCTCGTCCGACGAGGGCCTGGCGAAGGTCTCGCTCGTGGGCGTGGGCATGGCGAGCGCCGAGGGCGTGGCGGGCCGGATGTTCACGGCGCTCGCCCAGCACAAGATCAACGTGCGGATGATCACCACCAGCGAGATCAAGATCTCGGTGCTCGTGGCTCGCGACGACGGCCCCGCGGCGGTGCAGGCGGTCCATCGGGCCTTCGGCCTCGAGTCGGCCGGCGCGAGCGACACCGCCGCAGCCGCGATCGAGGCCGGTCGGTCGAGCCCGCTCGAGGTCGTGCGCCGGCTCGAGGGCATGGAAGACCTCGCCATCGAAGACTGCGTGCTCGACGCCTCGCAGGCGCTCGTCACCTTCACCGACCTGCCCGATACACCCGGTGTGGCGGCGGAAGTGTTCGAGGAGGTGGGGCGAGCCGGCCTGTTCGTCGACATGATCGTTCAGAGCCATCCGCGGGACGGCCGGGCCGAGATCTCGTTCACCGTGCCGGCTGGCGATCGCGATAAGGCCGCCGACGTGGCGGCCCGGATCGCGGCCTCCCGCCGAGCCACCGCAGCCGATGTGCCCCACGTGGCCAAGCTCTCGATCACGGGCGTCGGCATCCGGTCGCATGCGGGCATGGCCGACCGGCTGTTCGCCCCGCTGGCCGCCGCCGGCGTCAACGTCGACCTCGTGAGCACGAGCGAGGTGCGGCTCAACGTGCTCGTGGCCGCGGAGCATGGCGAGCGGTCGCTGACGGTGCTCCGCCAGGCCCTCGGCCTGGCATAGTCCACGCATCGGATAGTCGCAGCGACGACCTGGCGAACCGAGCGGGGGAGGCTCGGGGGTCGTGAACGCTCGCGGAGCTATCGGGGCGTATCCTCGCCCGCGACGCGACCTTTGCCGCCCCCGAGCAAATGCGATCCGTACTGCTCGTGCGTGCTCGAAAGCCCTTTCAGGGCAGCCGGCCTGCATCAGCCGCCCCGATCCGGAGCATCGGCTTGAGCCGCCGGTAGGTGGCCGGCCCGATGCCCTCGACCTCGAGGAGATCGGTGAGGCGGGCGTAGGGCCGCTTCTCGATGATCCGATTGGCGAGGGTCTCGCCGATGCCGGGCAGCCGCATGAGTTCGGCCAGCGGGGCCGCGTTGAGGTCGATCGTGACGCCGTCAGGCAGGGCGGCGGCTCCCACGGCCGCCTGGAGTTCCCGCTCCTCGTCCCGCTCGAGCTGCCGCTCCACCGGGAGGCTGTCCCAGTCGGTGTGGGCCCAGATGCCCGCGGCCGCCGCGGCCGCCCGCAACTCGAGGTCGCCGAGCATCTCCCGGTAGTCGTCGGCCGATTCGCCGGCGAGCGTGCTGCGGCTTACCCCGAAGGCCCGGGCCAATCCTCGCGAGACGAGGTGCGGGGCCAGGTCGCGGCCATCGCCGTCGAACACGAAGGCATAGACCCGTTTGAAGCGGGCATCACCCCGGGCGTCGGCGAAGCTCGTGTGGATCGTGAATGGCCGCGCGAGAAACGACGTGGTCTCGGCGCTGGCCTGCCGGCCCAAGTCCTTGGCGAAGGCGATGGCCGCAGCTGCCTCGGGCCGAACCCTCGTGATCCCGAAATACCGCCGCTGGCTCCGGAGCCGACGGGCGTCGGTCTCGTCGGTGACATGATGCTCCAGGCAATCGACGCCGTAGAGCCGCACGGTGATCTCCTCGCCGTCCGGCAGCCGCACCCGGAAGCTGTCGCCATCAGCCCAGTCGGCCGGCACGAGCGTGCAGCCCTCGATCACCGTGAGGTCGGCCGCGGCGATGCTGTGCGAGCTGCTGGCCACCAGCCCGATCAGGAACGCCGCCGACAGGCAATGATGCCACCGCTTGAGACTCGGCCAACGCCCACGGCTGTCTGAGTTCATCGTGACTCCATTCCTGCGAGACATCTGCGGCACAACCATCGCTTGCTAGGATATCGTCGTCGGCCGCCGGGCGGAGCCTATGAAGGCAGCGGCAGGGGCACGGCCGAGGGGAGCGGGCAGGCGGCATGGATCAATCCAGCATCAACCAGGCCGAGTGGCGGAATGCCGACAACTGGTCCGGCGGGTTCTATTTCAGCAAGCGCGACAGCCGCACCTGGGTGCCCAAGCAGATTCCGGCGATGGGGTGGACCCTCAACATCGGAACCCCCGCAGGTGCAGCCTGGATGATGGGCCTGCTTGTCGGCCTGCCGATCTTCATTGTGATCGTGATGGGGCTCACCCTGAACCGCTGACCCCGGCGGAACGATCCTGACCCGGTGAATTCGACACCATGACTGCTGCAGCCCGGGTACCGACTCCGCGAGGCCTGATCGAGGTGGAGATCGAGCCGCTCAACTCCCACGCACTCCTCCAGACACCTCTGCCGCCGAAGGTGTGGACCACGAGTGGTCGTTGCGTGCTCGAGTGCAACCGCGGGCTGAGGCAACTGGGCCTGGTCTTCCTGGCGAGCGTGGGATGGCTGGTGGGATCGACGACGGGATGGCCGCAACCACATTCAGCGATGTTCCTGGGACTCGGACTGCTGGTTCTCCCCAGCGTGGCGATCGTGATGATCGCCGCCCAGTCGCAATGGGTGTTCGACCGGACGGCCGGGGTCTACCGCCGGACCTCGCTCTCGGACTCCAAGGAGTGGCCGCTCGACCAGATCGTCGCCGTGCAGACGACGTTTGGCGGAAACCATCAGGCGGCCGCCGCGGGAGGCGATGGACTGGCCAGCGGCCTCCAGGTTGAATGTTTCCAGTTGAATCTTGTCATCGACAACGGCGCGGCACGAGGGGCGCGGAAGAACCTCGTGAACCTTCCCGATCGGGCGTTCGTCGTCCGAGCCGGCCAGGCATTGGCTGACTACCTCGCGGTGCCCTGGCTCGACGCGATCGACACGGTTCGGGCCGCCGAATCGTTGCCGCCGCGCGGCACGGGGGGTATCGTGATGGGCGACGTCCGGCGGAGCGGATGATCGCCGTCGGCGCCGGTTTCTCTGCCAGGGCGAACCTGATGCGGCACCTGCGGCCTGTGGCCATTCTCGCGCTCTGCCTGTCCCTCGCGGCACCGGCCCGGGGCGTCGACGTGTCGCTGCCCGCCACGCTCCAATACTTCGAGTCGACCTACGCGAGTCAGTTCGCCCGGACCGCCGACATCTTCATGGCAGGATACGGACGGGTCTGGATTCCCCCGCCCGGACGTGCCTCGTCGGGCAATGGCTCGGTCGGCTACGACCCCCGAGACCGGTTCGACCTTGGCCGGTGGGACGACCGCACGCTGTACGGTTCCGAAACAGGCCTCCGGCTCTTCGCCGAGCGGGTCGAGCGGACCGGCGGGGCGGTCATCGCCGATCTCGTCTGGAACCACAACGGGTTTCAGTATGACGACACACCCGGTTTCCAGTTGGCCGGCGGCTACCCTGGCATGGTGCTGCAGAACCCCGATGGAGGTTCCGACCCCTTCGGCGTGCCCGGCACCAATGGCGACTTTCACTCACCCTACGCTGGCGGCTACGACGCTCGATTCGGCGGGCTGATCGACATCGACCACGCCTCCAACCATCGCCTGATTCGCAACCCCGTCTCGGCCGACGATCCCCGCAACATCCCGGCCGGCACGGGCGACTGGTTCGGCGCGACCTTCAATCTGCCCGATCCGGCCAACGCCCGGCTCTATCCCGATCGCGACCTGCCGCCGATCATGCTCTTCAATCCGGCCACCGGCCAGGCCGACATCCCGGTCTATCCCTTCAACCACGACCAACCGTTGGCCGGAGACCCGATCCCCGAGAACGCCCTGGGCTACCTGATGCGGAATGCCCAGTGGCTCGTGCAGAACGTCGGCCTGGAGGGCTTTCGCCACGACATACCCTGGCATTTTCCCGAATGGGTGATGCCGTATTTCGACCAGGCAGTCTATCGGGCGAGCGGCCGCCGCAACCTCGACGGCAGCCAATACCACGTCTTCAGCTTCATGGAGGCGGGCGACGGTCCGCAGGGCGAACTGCTTCGCCGCTTCGTTCGCAAAACGATCGACCCGGCCGATCCGGGCCGGGTCGGCAGCAACTACGACGCCCTCGATTTCAACTTCCTCCGGGCGGTGAAGAACAACCTTTCCGGCAACGGGCTCCAGAACGACTGGCGGAGCCTGGTCTTCGCGAGCCTCGATCATCACGACGACGGGGCCATGAACGGATCCGCCGGGATCAAGTTCGTGCAGAGCCACGACGACACCCCCGCCGTGCTCAACAACGTCGCCCACGCCTACCTGCTCATGCTTCCGGGCCAGGCCAAGGTGTTCTTCAACGCCAAGCAGCACGGCGACGGCCGTGACTTTCCCCGCAATGGCCGCAGTGACGCCTTGGGGGGAGTCTACGGCGACACCGTGACGACCCTCCTCGACATCCGCACGAGCCACGGCCGGGGCGACTTCCGCGAACGCTGGCTCGACAAGGAAACCTACGTCTTCGAACGGGGCAACGCAGCCCTCGTAGGGCTCTCGAATCGGCTCGACGGCGGCTTCACGGAGCGGCGTGTGGACGTCGACTTCGCCTGGGGCACGACCCTCGTCGAATTGACCGGCAACGCGACGGCGTTCACCGATATCCCGGAACTCGTGACCGTAGACGACGACTTCTGGCAAGGGCCTCGCCGGGCGACGCTCCGGGTGCCGCACAACGCCGGTGGTGACCAGGGCTACTTGATCTACGGCCTCGCGCCACCCCGCTCCGCCCAGGGCGTGACCTTCGCTGCGGCGGGAGTCCCCGCCCGCGTGATCGCAGGCGGGTCTCCCGAGCCGAATGACTACGCCAACGGACGGGAACGGCTCGCCGACCTGCATGTCGTGACGGGCGACCGGTTCACGCTCGCGCTCGACACCCAGCCCGTGACGCTCACGGGCACCCGGCTGGAGAACGGCCAGCTGGTGGCTCGTTCGATCCGCGATCGCGACGCCGACGGTGACAACGCGCTGTTCAGAGTCAACGGTGGGCTCGACCTCAACGGGCGGAATCCCTTCGGCACGCTGAGTGGCGTCGACTTCGACTCGGGTGACCTGGCCGGGTTCGAGGCCTTCGCCACCCTGAGCCAGCCGGGGTACGCTGCGGCCGACGGCGGGGGCCGCTACGCCCAGGAAGTCGAGACGGCCCGACTCCCCGAGGGTGAGAACTACGTCACGGTGCGTGTCTTCCGCCACCGCGTTGATGGCGGTCCGGCGGTCTGGAGCGATTATCGCAGCGTGCTCTACGTCGATCGGCTGGCCCCGGTGAGCGGGATCGCGGAAGTCCGCAGCGTGAATGCGGCCGGTACGGGCGACCACGACATTCTGCTCGAGTCCCTCGATCTCACGGCCGACAGCGTGCATCTCTTCACGAACCTGCCCGCGGCGATGACGGACGAGGAGATTCTGTCGCTCGCCAGCGCGGGGCAGGGGCGGGCGGATCGCGTGGACACCAATCTCTTCAAAGGGTTCGCAGCCGGCCTCCCCTCGGGCAACAACGTGTTCACCGCGGTGTCGTTCGAGATCACGGGCACGAGCAACGTCCAGCGATTCACAGGCCAGCGGATCGCCGACGGGCGCGGCCTCGGCGAGGGTGACCTCGACTTCGACGGAATCCTCACGCCGGCCGACCTCGCGGGATCAGCTGGAAGTTTTACGGAGGTGCTCCTGTCGCAAGACACGACCTTCAACCCGGCGGCGGACTTCGACGGTGACGGTCGTGTGGCCTGGGCCGATGTCACGGCGTATGCGGTGCTGGCAGCCTCGGGGCCACCGGCGCTGACGGAGGCCTTCGCACACATGCTCCTCGTTCGCGGTGACGTCGATCAGAACGGCCTGACGGATTCCCGCGACATCGATGCCACCTTCGCCCGGGCCGCCACGACCGACTGGTGGGCCGACATCGACAGTTCCGGCACTGTCGGACAGGGCGACGTCGAGGCCCTTGTGGAAGTGGTCTTCGGCACGACCGTTGGGGACACCGATCTCGACGGCCGGGTGGATGTGTTCGACCTCTTGGCCGTGAGTGCGAGCGGGGCCTACGGCACCGACCTGAGGGCGGGCTGGGCCGACGGTGACTTCACCGGCGATGGCATCGTGAACGTGTTCGATCTGGCACGCGTCGCCCTCTCCCCTGCGGCGCCGCCGCCCGCTGGGCAGGCCATCGCCGCAGGCGTCAGCTCGGCCATGGGCCGCGGCCCGGCGGCCGTACCCGAGCCGCGGCTCGTTCTGGTCGCCGCCGCCCTGCTGTGTGGGTTCGGCAGGTTCCTTCGGCACCCCCGCCGCGGTCATCGGTCGGGCAA
Organism: Candidatus Kuenenia stuttgartensis; assembly: GCA_945891385.1. Classification (GTDB taxonomy): domain Bacteria; phylum Planctomycetota; class Planctomycetia; order Pirellulales; family UBA1268; genus QWPN01. Next base: position 18,212 of record CAMDDJ010000010.1, read on the forward strand.
GGCAGCCGCCGAGCCGGCGCGCCTGTGAAGCAAGGCCGACGGCGGCCGCGATCTCTGACCAGTTGGACAGATACCGGTCTCCGGCGCACACTTTGGGGAGAGAGCCATGAAACCCACGAACCAGTGACCGGTCGACGGCCCAACCATCGCCGCGTCATCCCCCGGAGGCAATGCCATGAGGTCGCTGCGTCGCTCGAAGTCCAGGTCGAGTTCCACGTTGCGGTCGGTCGGCGGTGAGCGGCTCGAGCCGCGGACGATGCTGGCCGCGGACGTCGCCGAGGGGATTCGAGAGGTGCTCTGGAATGACGCTTCGGTACCTGCCCGGGCCGATGCCTGGGTCGTGCGGGCCGACGGTCCGGTCGCCCTGCGAGAGGGATGGGCTTCATCCTCACTCGGTTCGGGTTTTTTCGCCGTCCAGACCCCGGCGGCGAGCGTCGCCGACGTCCTGGCGTGGGCCGAAACGACCGCGGGGGTGCGGTATGTCGAGCCTGATTTCGTGATCACGTCGGCCGCGACCCCGAATGACCCCAACTATTCGCGGCTCTGGGGGCTCCACAACACCGGCCAAACCGGTGGTGTCGTCGACGCCGACATGGACGTCGCAGAGGCCTGGAACACCACCAAAGGTTCCGGTTCGGTGGTGGTCGGCGTGATCGACACCGGGATCGATTACCGACACCCCGACCTCGCCGCCAACATGTGGCGAAATCCCGGCGAGATCGTCGGTGACGGCATCGACAACGACCAGAACGGCTACATCGACGACGTGTATGGCTGGGATTTCGCCAACAACGACTCCGATCCTTTCGATGACGAAGGCCACGGCACGCATGTGGCCGGCACGATCGGGGCCGTGGGCAACAATGGAACCGGCGTAGTCGGCGTGTCGTGGAACGTCTCGCTGATGGCGCTCAAGTTTCTCGGTGCCGATGGAAGCGGCTCGACCAGCGACGCGATCGCCGCGATCAACTACGCCACCCGGATGCGGCAGTCGCACGGCGTGAACGTCGTGGCGACGAACAACAGCTGGGGCGGGGGCGGGGCCTCCAACGCCCTCCGCGATGCGATCGCAGCCGGTGGTGCGGCCGGTATCCTCTGCGTCGCCGCTGCTGGAAACGAGTCGGCGAACAACGACGCCACACCGTCCTATCCGGCAAACTACCCGAGCACGGCGATCATCTCCGTGGCCGCGACCGACGCCTCCAACCGCCTGGCGTCGTTCTCCAATTTCGGTGCCACATCGGTCGACGTGGCGGCACCGGGCGTCGGGATCTACTCGACCGTGCCCAACTCCCGCTACGCGTCCTACAGCGGAACGTCGATGGCGACACCGCATGTCACCGGCACGGTCGCGCTGCTCGCCGCGGCCAATCCGCAGGCGACGGCGGCCGAGATTCGCTCGGCCATCCTCTCCACGGCGGTGCCCGTCGCCGGGTTGGCGGGCAAGGTGGCGACGGGCGGCCACGTCAACGCCGCGGCGGCCGTCGCGGCGATCGGCGGCGGCTCGGGAGGTGGCGACGGCGGCGGCACGACGCCCACGCAGCCGGCGCCGACGGCTGACGTGATCGACGTCTCGCCCGACCCGCGAACGACGTCGGTGTCGGCCGTGGTGGTGCAGTTTAGCCGGGCCGTGGCCGGGTTCGATGCGACCGACATCCGCCTGACCCGCGACGGTGCGGCGGTGGCGTTGGGGGGCGTGACGGTCACGACCACCGACTCGGTCCGGTGGACGGTGTCCGGCCTCTCGGCGGCGACCGCGACGGCCGGGGCCTACGTCCTCACGGTCAATGGCTCGGGGACCGGTATCGTCGCGAGCGATGACGGCTCGGCCCTCGCCCTGCCCGCCAGCGACAGCTGGACGACGCAGGCGGCGGCGCTCGTGGACGCGGGGGACACCCGCGGTACGGCAGCGGTGCTCGGCCTGACCGGCGGCGAGGTTCGGCTGGCTGGGGAGATCGGGGACGGCAGGTATGGGGCCCGGGACGTGGATCTCTACCAGGTCGTCTTGGCGGCCGGGCAGACGATTGTCGTCGACATCGATGCCCAGGTTCTGTCGGGAGGCTCCACGCTCGATAGCTACGTGCGGTTGTTCAACTCCGCGGGCCGGCAGGTGGCCCAAAACGACGATGACGTCGGCACGCTCGACAGCGAGTTATCGTTCCGCGCGTCGAAGGCCGGGACCTACTATGTCGGGATTTCAGGGTACGGAAACGCCGCGTATTCCCCGAGCCGGGCCGGCTCAGGCCGCAACGGCTCGACCGGCGTCTATCAGGTGCGATTCGCACTCTCAGCGGTTGCCAGTGGGACTGGAGGTCGAGTCGCCGGAGGTAAGGATTCCCGAATGGAGGGCGGGTCGGCCTCGGCATTCGCCGCCTACGGGGCAAACTGGGAGGCAGCCCTGCCGTCCGAGTCGCTGCGGGGAACGCGGCGGCTCGCGCGGCGGTGAACTCGGGCCGCTTCCGAACGTCGCCACCGCCAGGGCACACGATTCACACGCGAGAGGGCCTCGCATGTGACTGCCCCCGGCAGCGTCAGGGCGCGTTCCTTCTTGGTGAAGGCGCACGCACGCTTCGGCAAGCCGGGCAGGATAGGCTGAGTGCAGGGGAAGTGCCGATTCTGCCGATAGAAGGGTATCGGCGTCAAAACCCTTGCATCGCGGACGAGGCCTCGCGGATCACGCTCGTGTTCGGCTCGCCCCAGGATCGTCGTGTGGTGACCGTGGCCTTCGTGGTCGCCACATTCTTCGCGTCTGGACCGGCCGCCCGCGGCCAGTGGACGGACGAGGGCCAGCGGGGCCGAATCCTGGAGATCCCCGACCTGGGGCCGATCCCGGGCGACGGTTCGGCCTCGTTGGGAACGCCGCCCGGAGCGCTCCAGACCAACGCCAGTTTTGCCGATCCGGCCGGCAGCACGGCTGGATCGGGGTTCGGTGCCGGCCGCCGGCGAACGGGCCGGCTGCCAGGGAAGCGGACCGGCAGGGCGGCGGCTGTGTCATCCGCGCTGCCAGCTCCCCTCGACATCCCTGAGCCGATTGCAGTGCCGCTTGCGGCTGAGTCCGGTGACATCCCGATGCTCGTCGTCGATCTCGCGCTCGTTGATGACCCCGGCCCGGACGACGGCTTGTCGCTCGACGAGGCGATCGATCGGCTGCTGGCCGCCAATCTCGACATCCGCGGACTGAGGCAGGAACTCACCCAGGCCGATGCCGACATCATCACGGCCGGCCTGCGGACCAATCCGCTGATCTACATGGACAGCCAGCTGATTCCCTATGGCTCCTTCGACTACGACCGGCCCGGTGGGCCGACGCAGTACGACGTCAATCTCACCTTTCCGATGGACATGTCGGGGAAGCGTCAGGCCCGTACCGTGGTGGCCAGGATGGCCCGAACGTCGATCGAGGCCCAGTTTCAGGACGTTGTCCGCCGCCAGCTCGACGCCCTCTACCGGGCCTTCGTCGATCTTCAGTCGGCCCGCCTCGACGTCCGCACAGCCACGGCCGCCCTGGAACGACAGCGGGCCCTGCTTGCCGAACTCGAGCGAAACGAGCGGGATCCCGAACGACGGGCCGCCGGCGCGGCCAATCTTGGGTTTCTGATCGAGCAGACCACGACCAGCCTCGCCGAGGCGGAAGCGGCGTATGACGAGTCGCGCGAGATGCTTGGCCTGCTCTTGAATCTCTCGCCAACGGACCTGCATCGGCTCGAGCCCCGCGGATCGCTGCGGGTTGTGACCCCGCCGCCCGAGAGCGAGCACTTGATTTCACTTGCCCTCAGGCTCCGGCCGGACCTCGCCGCCGCTCGATCGGGAGTCTCCCGGGCGGCGGCCGAACTGCGGCTGCAGCGGGCCAATCGCTTCGACGATGTCTACCTCTTCTACGACCCGATCACGATCCAAGACAACAGCCCCTACGGTTCGGAGAGCGCCTCTTCCTGGGGCCTGGGGCTCACGTTCGCCCTGCCGATCTTCAACCGCAACCAGGGCAACATCGCCCGGGCCGAGAGCAACATCAGCCAGACCAAGGTGGAACTCTCGGCGGCCGAGCGGCGGGTGGTGGCGGAGGTCCGGCTCGCGGAGCGGGAATTCCGCCGGTCCCGGGATTCGCTCGAACAGTTGGAGACGAAACTCGTACCCCGAGCCCGCGACCTCGTGGATCGCTACCGAAAGCAATACGCCGCAGGCGCGATCACCCCCGACGAATTTCAAGAGCACGTGCAGACGATGGCCGAGGTCGCCCAACAGCATCGCGAGAGCGTGATCCGGCACCGGCGGGCGTCGCTGCAGCTCAACACGGCCGTCGGGATGCGGCTCGTGCCTTGATCGGGAGTTGGTGCCGCTCGTGGCCGTTCGGTTTTACCGGCCACCACGTGGCGGGCGGCACACGTCGTTGAGTCCCGCATGCTCCGGCGGCAGTCTGCTAGTCGAGGGCGGCGGCCTCTCCACCCGACCGGGTCGCAAGTGCCCGCCATACGGTCGCGTCGGTGGCGGAGGTGGCGGAGTGAACGCTGCCGTCCATCCGGGCGTAGTTCACCACCTCCGGATGGTGACTCCGGGCGGTCACCGCGGCAGCCGTCGGGGCGGTCAGCGACTTCGCTTCCTGCTGATTGGTCCAGTCGATGTCATAGCGGCCCGAGGGACGGCTGCACGACACGACCGTCTGAGGGGGAAAGGCCGCCGTAAAGCCAGTCTGGTGCCCCCGCCCATCGACCCACTCCGTGTGCCCGGAGCCGAGCGTCGGCAGGTCGTTCTTGAAGTCACCACTCAGACCGCAGACCTGGTCGGGCGATGCCGGCATCACGGGCGATGACCGGCCGGCGTTACGAAAGTAGGGCGTGTACGCCTTCACCTCCGCCAGGGCGATCGTCTTGGAGAGCCCATCGGTGAACTGCCCGGCCTTGAGCCGGCTGTTCGGGTAAGCGCTGCCGTCGCCTCCGGACCGCTTCGCGGGGTCGAACACCATCCAGGTGCCGAGATTGATCGCGTAATTGAGCGGGGCATATTCCGCCACGCCGTCTTTCATCCGCACCTGTGTGTTCGGCTCCGCAGCACACAGCAACACGGGGATCTTCAGGCCGGCGATCAAAACACCTCCCGCGGTCGTGGCCTGGCTATACGGGATATCGAGTTGGCGACGGATCTCCGCGCCGATCGCAAGTTCCTCCAGGAAGGGCAGGAGCCGAGCCTGGGCCGACCAGACGGCGTTGGCCGAGGCATCGGTGGTGCTGCCGCCCGCCCAGACGAGGCTGGGAGGAAAATTGCGGTAGGCGGCTTCGTAGTTGGTGTTGGCGATCGCCAATTGACGGAGGTTGTTCTTGCAGGCACTTCCCCGGGCAGCCTCCCGAGCCGACTGCACCGCAGGCAAGAGCAGGCCGATCAGGGTCGCGATGATCGCGGTCACGACTAGGAGTTCAACCAGGGTGAACGCGGCCGCACGGCCGTCAGGGCCGGGGGGAAAATGCAAAAACGCGGGCTTTTTACTCACCGAACCCTCTCTCGCCTTCATTGAGAATCATTCTCAAAACGATCGCTCGGATTGTAGGCCTCCTGGGCTTGCCGTCAAGCAGAGACAACGACTTCCTCAGAACCGCTTGTGCCTGTGTTTGCTGGTCCTGTGCGATGGCAGCATGGAAGTCACCGCATCGGCATTCAATGCCCGCTGCCCTCGCCTTCTCGATGATGTCAGCCGGACAGGCGAGGAGCTCGTGATCCTGAAACGCGGGCCTCGGCCACCGCAATGAGCGTGCCGTCGCGAGTGTTCGGTCAGCGAATGCCCGGCCAAAAAATCCCCGCCGCGGGTCAGCCGCGGGTCAATTGTCGATCAGGTACGAATCACCGCCGTACAAACCGGCCGCCACGAGCAGGATCAGGTCGGTGATGGTCACCCGGCCGTCGGAATTGAAGTCGCCCTGCCACCAGCCGGCATCGGTCGCGGACGTGCCGTACTTTCCGCCGGCGTTGAGCGCGATGAGATCCTGGATGCTCACGCGGCCGTCCATGTTCGCGTCGCCCACGGCCGCGTAGCCCACTCGCAGAGAGCCGTCGGGGAGCACCTGGGAGCCGATCTCGCGGAAGCTATCGGGCTGGATGCTCGAGCTCATGATGCCGGGACCGACCCACGGAAGGTGGCTGCGCTTCCGCGCGAGGAGGGCGATGATGCCGGAGTTGTCGAGAAACCCGCCATCCGTGACGAGGATCGATCCCCGACCGACATCGAGCGTGCTCGTCGGCGTGAGGTCGAGCCCCGCCACCACCACCTGGCCAGTGCCGACCTGGAAGGTCACTCGAGCTCCAGGGAGAATCCGAAGCGGACCGGTGCCGAGGGCCGACAGGTGCTGAACGACGAGTTCGCCCGCCTCCACCACCGTCCCGCCGGAGTGGGCGTTGCCACGGTCGAGGATCAAGGTACCCTCGCCCCGCTTCGTCAACGGCCGGGTGCCGCTGCGGGTGATCTGATCGGTAGCCGTCTGGCCGGTCGCCACCGTGATGACCGACGGCAGGGCCAGCAGGCCGATCTCGGTCGCTCCGAGCCCCACGTCGTAGATCGCCACTTCGTCGATGGAACCCTGGAAAAATTTGTTGTTGTCCCTGATGTCGGCCCCGATCCCCACGCCGATGCCGCCGGAGAGATCCCGCACGGTCCCGCTGGCCGAACCGACCAACTGGCCGTCGACATAGAGCGAACCCCGCGTGCCAGACCGCACCGCGGCGACGTGGTGCCACTTTCCGTCGTTGATCGCCCGGTTGCCCGAGAAACTGAACTGATAGCCCGAGTTGCCGTAGACCATGAACCCGGGCGTGCCGTTGGCATTGACCGACAACTGATACTGGCCGTTGAAGCCGCCGTTCCGCTGCTGGATGATCACGCCCGCGGTGGTCGCCGTCGTCTTGACCCAGGCCGAGAGGGTGAAGTCGGTCTTGCCGGCCAGCGACGGGCCGGTGCCCAGAGTGACCTTCGAATTCTGGCCGTTGAAGAGCAGGGCGGAGCCATCCTGGCCGGTCGTCCAGGCGGCACTGACGATCGTGCCATTCGCGCTTCCGGCCGAATCGCCGAGGAGCGTGCCGCTCGCCTCGTCGAAATTCCAGTGGGATCGGGGGGTCGGCGGAGCCAATCGCACGGTACGGACATCCGTCACGCCCGCCGCATTGGCGACGGTGTAGGTGAAACTGGTCTCGCCGCTGAACCCGGATGCCGGCGTGAACCTGAAGCGGCCGTCGCCCAGATCGGCCAGCGTGCCACCCACCACGGATGAGAACCAGACCACTTGCGCCGAGTCATCGAGCGTGAGGTCGTTGGCGAGGACGTCGATCGTGACCGGCAGGCCTCCCTGGTAGGTGCCGACGTCGTCCTGGGCCACCAGCGGCATCCAGCCGGGCAGACCGAGGGCGTCGACCGTATCGATCGCCGACTGGCTGACCTCGAGCCCCCAATGATCGACCATGTAGCCGACCATGTTTCGTCCAGCGGCCCTCGACCAGCGGATCAGCCACTGATCCTTCCGGGCCTGGGCCGACTGGGGAAGGGCCGAGGGATTCAGATCCTGGTCCCGCGAGTAGCCGCCGATCACCGCCCGGTAGGTCTCCCAGCCGAAGCCGTCGGCCAATTGAAAATAGAACGGATAGGGGTCCTTGGTGTCGAAGGCCACCGCGGCCGGGTCGTTGACCGTCGCCGCGGCGCGAGTCATGACCTCGACCGGATGGGCCGAATAGCCCCAGCCACCTGTGCCCGTGCCGGGCACCATCTGCTCGAGGGCAGCGTTGGCGAAGATATTGACCGTCACCTCGACGTCGCCGGAGAAGGTGAAGGGGTTCTCCCAGCCCCAGGCCCTGTCAGGCCGACGCTGCATCTCGTGGCCGAGTTCGTGGAAATACCCCCAGTTGCCGCTCGTCCGGAGCTGGCCGAGATCGACGAGCTCCTCCGAGGCCCAGGTGGGGCCCTGGATCGGATAGCCGGCGTGCAGCAAACCCGCGCTGATCTGGACGTCGACGTTGATCCGCTCGGGCCCGGTCCGGAGCGACTCGTAGCTGCCCACGTAATCCATGAAGGCGACCGCATCGTCCCAATACGTCATCAGCTCGGTTGGGTTGGCCAGGTTCCGAATCCACGCCGAGGGCACCGAGAAGGCGAGGCCGTCCGACACGAATTCGGCATACGGAGCCGGATTCATGCGAATCCCGGCCACCCAGGCAGCGTCGGTGGTCTTGCCCAGCACGAACAAGGGCGCCCGAATCGCGCCGGAGATCGTCACCGGCACCTGGCCAAGTCCTGGCGGTGTGCCACCCCCGCTGCCGCCCACGTTGACGTAGATCGCTCCGCCGAAGGCTCCGGCCACCTGCACGGTCGGCCCCGTGATCACAAACGACCGAGCCACACCAAAGGGAACACGATCCCAGCTGTCGCGGCCGGCAATGGTGTCCACATGGCCGCTGAGCTGCACGGTGTAACCACGGCCCACCATCGACGGCGGGAAGGTGAGCGTGACGAGCTCGCCAGGCGCCGCGTACATCCCCGTGGCAAGCCAACCGGTCTTCGACGTGTCGAGCAGCACGGTGTGGCCCACCAGTCGCGGCGCGGCCGGGTCAATCGTCCCATAGACGGCTTCCGCCGTGCGATGCGCGGTGACCTCGATCGGCGGCAAGTCCTTGATCAGGTTCATCTCCTGGGTGATCAAGGCCTTGTTGAAGCTATCAGTCAGCGGCGTCGCTGGCGTCGGGTTGATACTCTGAATCCGCGTGTCGTACGTCTGCCGGAGTTCCGCCGCGAGCGTGTCGCCCGGAGGCAGGACGGCGAACATCCCGTTCATCACGGCCGCCGCCTCGTCGATCACGGCCTGCGAAAAGCCACGCGAGTCGGCAAGCACGCCGATCACGGTCTCGGCTTCCACTTGGCCCGTGGCCACGGTTGTGGCATCGATCAGGCCGGTGTCCCAGCGGTTGCCGTAGGGGAAGCCGATGCCCGCCTCCCGCAAGAGCCGGCTGCCCGGAACGGCGGTCTCCGCCTTTCCCCACCACCAGGAATAGCCCGCGCCGTATTCGGCCAGAAACAGGCCGCCGCCGCCGCGGACGAAGCCGGCGATCGCGTCGAGGCTCGCCTGCGACGGATTGCTGCCGAGCCAGCCCACGAGGACGTCGGCATTGGTCAGGGCGGTCGCGTAATTCGAACTGACGGTCACCCGCGTGTAGCCCTGGGACCGCAGCCAGTCGGCCGTGCCCTGGGTGGGCGTGACGATTCGGATCGTGGTGGCGGTGGTGCCGGTCAGCCAGGCCAGACCGTTCCGATAGAACTGGCCGGTTGTTCCCGTGTCGCCATAGCTCGCCATGTTGAGCATCTGGTGATCGGGCACGGCGATCACCTTTCCGCGGCCCCAGCCGGCGGCTGCGATCATCGGCCCCTCACTCAAGTCGCCCGGATACCGGGCCACGGCGAAGGCCTCGGGCCCGTAGGCCACCAACCGCCCGGGCTGAACGCCGCTGTGGATCGTCGTGACGCCGGCAAGAATCTGGCTGCGGGCAGCGGCGACGTCGATTACCTGATTGACCGAGAGCCTGACGAGACCAGTGTCGCTGCCATCGAGGCCGTCGGTCACGGTGTAGGAAAAGGAATCCAGCCCGGCGTATCCCGCCGCAGGTGTGTAGCGGTAGTGCCCCCCGGCGACGGCGGTCAGGCTGCCATGGGCCGGTGAGGTGATGCTCGTGATCCGCAGGGCATGGCCGTCGGCATCGCTGTCGTTGAGCAGGAGCGAATCGAGGACGATGGCCGACCCTGCGCCGACGGCCACGACGTCGTCGCCCGCAACCGGCGCGAATGCCAGCAATCGCCGCACCTCCAGAGCTTCGACGGCCAAACTGCGGAGGGAAACCCGCTCCCGACAAAACCGGCCAAACAGCCTCTCCCAACCACGCCCGGTCCGCCCAGCCATGTCGTGTTTCCCTTGCACATGGGCCCGATTCGCAGAGCCACATAGCCTTCCTTGCGTCGTGGCAAGGATAGTTCGGCTGTCGTGGGCATCGCAATCATCCGGTCGCTCGAAGCCGCGCCACGCGTCCGGACCAGCCCCGGCTTACGAGGGCCGCGCCGTTCCGTAGCGGCCGGCGAGAAAGTCCACGATCGCCGTCGGTCCCGAGACAAACGCCCGGTCGTGCGCCAGCGGCAGGCCATCGGGCCGGTCGCCCTCCGGTAGGACGAGCACCGGACAGGACTGATGCGCTTCGCCCACAAGCGCCACGACCTCGGGCCGGGGCCGGGGCACATCGACCTGGCGAACTTCGAGTTGGGCCGCGACTTCGGGATAGTAGTAGAGGATGCCGGCCACCGTCGCGCACTCCGGGCAATAGGCGCCCTCCGGGCCATGCTTCGCATCAGGGAACCCGGCGCGGAGCAGAAAGAGAATCGGCTTTTCGGCAGGCATCGAAACGGGCTCCGGGAGTGGCGAAAACGGGATTGGAGGTCCATTGCGGCGGGACTCCGCCGGTCTGTTTTCTATCACCCCGGTCCACCGCTCACCAACTCGGATCCGATCGCCGAGCCTCCGGTCAACGCTGCCGCACCGGCTCGGGGAAGGCACAGGTGACGTCGCGGCCGCGGGCCGCGTTATGGCGTCGGGCCGACCGGACGGGTGCGGCCGGCGGCGATCGCGGTCTCGAGCCGTTCGATCATCCCTGCCGCGACCGCCGGGTGTTCGGCCCGCAGGTCCCGCTCCTCGCCGGGATCCTGATCGAGATCGAAGAGTTGGTATCGCGGCACCTTCGTGTTGGCGAGCGGTCGCTCGACCACACGGTTTCGGGCAACCCCCTTGTCGTGCCGCACGAGTTTCCAGCGGCCCTCGCGAAATCCGTAGCTGCCGCTCGCCCCATTGTCCTGCTGGATCAGGTGCGAGCGGCCCTTCGCCCCGGGCTCACCCAGGAGCGCGGGCAGCAGGTCGAAGCTGTCAAGGCAGGCGTCGTCTGGCAGAAGCCGGCCGACCAGGGCCGCGAGGCTCGCCGCAAGGTCGATCGTGCAGACGACTTCGGTGGAGGTGCCGGGGGCGATCCGGCCGGGCCAGCAGGTGATGAAGGGAGTGCGGGTGCCCCCTTCGAACACGCTGTACTTGCCACCCGAGAAGGGTCCAGCGGCACGGTGGGAGCCGTTCTTCTCGATGGCGTCGTCGCGATACCCATCATTGAGCACGGGGCCATTGTCGCTGCAGAACACGATGAGCGTGTTGTCCGCGAGGCCTGCGTCGGCGAGCGTCTGCATGACTTCGCCCACGCACCAGTCGAGTTCCAGGATCGCGTCGCCCCGCGGCCCGAGCGCCGACTTGCCTTGAAACCGCTCGCTCACCACCCGGGGCACATGGCACTCGTGCGCGGCGAAAAACAGGAAGAATGGCCGGCCGGCGGCCTGGCTCGCGGCGATGAAGGCCTTGCTTTCCTCCACCCAGGTGTCGGCCAGATCCTCGTCGCGAAACCGGGCGGCGTGGCCGCCGGTGTAGAACCCGATCCGGCTGATGCCATTGTGGATCGTCTGGTTGTGGCCGTCCGACCAGTCCATCGTCAGGGTGTCGCGGGCCGTGATGCCGGTCGGATGATCCGGCGCGGGTTTCGCGTCGCCCACCCAGAGCGGGTCGGCAGGGTCGAGATCGGGCACGTGGTGATCCCGCACGAAGACCTGCGGCACCCGATCGTTCGTGGTGGGAAGCAGGAAGCAGCGGTCGAAGCCGATCTCGAGTGGGCCTGGCTGGAGGTCGCCGTTCCAGTCTGGGCCGGCGGCCCCGCCGAGGCCCAAATGCCACTTCCCGATCACGGCCGTGGCGTAACCGGCCTCGTGAAGCAGCGAGGCCAGCGTCGTGGTGCCGGGCGGGATGATAGCGGGGGAGTTCGGCGGCGCGATCCCGGTACCCTTGTGGCGAAAGGCGTAGGTGCCCGTCAGAAACGAATACCGAGTTGGCGTGCAGGTCGAGGCGGAGCAGTAGCCGTTCGTAAACCGTAGGCCCCGGGCCGCCAAGGCATCGATTGCAGGCGTGGTGATCGACTTGGCCCCGTTGCAGGAGACGTCGCCGTAGCCGAGGTCGTCGGCCATGATCACGACGACATTGGGCTCCTCACTGCCGTGATTCCGGGCGGCAGCCGGCGTAACACCGGCGACGTTGAAAGCCATCATCAAGAGCCAGCCCACATGCCGGAACTGTGATGCTGCCTTCTTTTTTTCCATCCTCCAGCCCCACTGTCCGCTTCCAGTCGCGAGCTGTGACACCGACGTCACCGAACCAGAATCGAGAGCCCCAGATCTGGGATCGATGACCCAGGCTCTGAAATTCTGAATCCCGGATCCTCAATCTGGCATCGATGGCCTCAACTCCACCGGCGGCGAGCGTAGACGGCCGCCCCGGCCATCGCAGCCGCCAACAACCCGCTGATTCCGGTCGGTTCGGGAACGGCCGTGTTGATGTTATCCAGCATTCCGTTGGAGCCCGACGTGGTCACACGCGCGAAGATCCCCGAGGCGCTGCTCAGCGGAACGCCGTACTGGGCGGACGTGACGGTGAAGGTCCAGGGCTGCACGCCGGGCGTGTTCGAATCGAAGTCGACGTCAGCAGCGACCGTCAGATCCCGAACGCCGACGGTCAGGTCGAAGTCTGCTCCGTTCGGTGCGTACTGCACATCGAACCGGTACCAATCACCCTGAGTGCCCGCCAGCCCGGCTCCGGATGTGATGAAGCCCGGGCCCGTTCCGCTGGCCCACAACCGTGATCCAAACCCGGCCGACCGTGCTCCGAACGCGTACGGCGCCGTGCCGTCAGCAACGAATCCGATTTGAAATTGGGCTTCGGTTTGATCGAAGAGGTTGTTGGAGTTGGCGTCGAACCAATGCCCAAAGCCCAGTTCCTGGCCTTGCCCGTATCGCAAATCGAACGAGTAGCGGTCTGAGAGCAGGAAATTCCCATTCGCACCGATGTACGTAACGCTGCCGCTCACCGCCTGGCCGCCGACGTACTCGCCAGAGTTGGTCGTCGTGACGATCGACCCTGCGTTCGACGAGGACGCCGACCACCCCCCCTGGCCGTTGAAAGGATTGTTGGTGGCTGATCCAGCGGCAGCCAACTGACCCGTCGTGTAGGTGGGCGGTTCGAAATCAACGATCGCCGCACGGCCCATCGGCAGGGCACCGATCGTGAGCAGGGCAGCGGTCAGAAGGGCGACAGGACGGCAGGTCATGGCAGCAGTCTCCAGTGTCTGAATTTCCCACGGCGATACGGACGAGATCGAGTTGGACGAGATCGAGCCGCAGGCCAATCACAGCATCCCCCGGGCGGCCATCCTAGAAAAAATGGAACACGGTGACAAGAGTGGGCAAGCAGCGCGCCAAACCAAGAAAAACTGACAGAACTGCCACACCGACGTGATTCGAGTATCGTGCCAACCGGAGCTTCCCGGTGAGCCTCTCAACGCCCTGACACGTTTCCCAACAACGATGAACTTGTATTCAACGAGGAAGTGAATGCGGCTTCACAAAATTTGGGAATCGAGTGACGCCGCATCATGTTCATGCGTTTTCAATCGCTGCCCCCGTGAGATCACTCAGACCACACTGAACGCTGATTGGCACGAGCCTCGTGTTGCTTGCTCCTTCGCGGAGAAGCAGGGGAAGCGGGTTGACGGTTGTCCGCCTCGTCACTCCGAATCCTGGCGAGCCGCTGACGCCGGCGTCTGCCGAATCGCGGCGGGTTGCCTACAAGCCGGACCACGACCAGAGCCCGGAGGCAACTCCTGAACTCCTCGTGCCGAAAGGCTCCGCGGATCCTGAGACCGCCGGCCTCAGTGTGACCGTCGTCGCAGGCCGAACGACGACTGCGGATCTGGTCTTGAACGCCGAGTAGCAACCTCTGCCAGTGGGCTACCCGAGCACGCTCTCGATCACGTCTTCGGAGACATAGATCGGCAGGTTGGGCTCGCACGTCACCGCGATCGCGATCGCGTCGGAGGGTCGGGCGTCGAATTCCACCACCTCACCGTCCTTGAGCACGCGGATCACGGCGTAGTAGGTGTGCTCTTTGAGTTCCGAGATCACCACGTCTTGAAAATCGCCCCCCATGAGTTCCACCGCTGCCACCAGCAGATCGTGGGTGAGGGGCCGAGGCGACTGATGGTGCTTGACGCGGCGGTCGATGCTCGTCGCCTCGAACAATCCGATCATGATCGGAAACGCGCGATCCCCATCGACCTCCTTGAGATAGACCATCTGCTGGTCGTCGATCTCACTGATGATGATCCGCGAGAGCTCCATTTGGACGCTCATGGCACAGGCTCCTGGCAGGGCACCGCCACCGCATCCCTCCGGCCGCGTGGCGTGCCTGGAGTCTACCCGACGGAAGAGCCGGCCGCTCAGCCCACGGAACCCTTCCGGGTCCTCAGGTTTTCGAGCGCCGCCGCATCCGTGGCGAGTCGGACCTCGAGTTCGGCCAGTTGGGCCCGTTCCTTGGCCACCACCGCCTCCGGTGCCCGGGCCGCAAACTTTTCGTCGGCGAGTTTCCGTTGCTTGGCTTCGATAAAACCGCTGGTCTTCGCCAGTTCCTTCTCCAGCCGGGCAATCTCGGCATCGACATCGACCAAGTCGGCCAGATCCACGAACAGGTCGCAGCCCCGTACCGAGGCCGTGGAGTCCCCTGCGGCGCCCGCGGCCTCGGGGCCGACGGCCCTCAGGTCGACGCCGGCCATCGCCTGGATGGCCGGGAGCATCGGGCCAAGGAGATCGGCCGTCTCTCGGTCGGTCCGAATCGTGGCCGGCACCCGGGTCTTCGGCGGCACGTTCTGCCGGGCCCGAATCTCGCGGATCGCCCCGACCACGCCGAGGAAGGTGCCAAACTGTTCTTCCGTCCGCGGGTCGCTCCAGGCCCCCGGGGGGTCGGGCCAGGCGGCCAGCATGATCGTCTCGGGCAGGTCGCCCGCGTCCCAGGGCATCCCGCGGCCGCCAGCCGCATCCCGCAGGTGCTGCCAGATCTCCTCCGTCACGAACGGCATGATCGGATGGAGGAGGCGAAGGATCGTGTCGAGGCCGAGCAGGAGCATCCCACGAGCCCGGTCCCGATGGAGAGGATCGGCCAGTCGCGCCTTGCAGAGTTCGAGGTAGGCGCTGCAGAACTCGTCCCAGGCGAAGCCGTAGAGCAGCCGCGCCAGTTCCGCATAGCGATATTCGGCGATCGCCCGCGTGGCCTCGCGGGACACGCTCGCCAACCGGCTGGCCAGCCAGCGATCTTCGAGCGGAGCATCGGCCAGCACCGCGGCCGCATCGAGCCTCGTGGCCGTGAAGCCCTCCAGATTCATCAGCACGAACCGGGTGGCGTTCCAGAGCTTGTTGGAGAAGTTGCGGCCGGCTTCGAATTTCTCGCTCACCGCCGGACCGCGGGGCAGGGCGAGGTCGGCCGTACTCGTGGCCCACTGGGTGCGGAAGGGCTTGCCGCACTTCGGGCAGTCGAGCCGGGGCTTGGTGCGGTTCTGCACGGTCTGCTCGAGCAGATGCCCGCAGGCGGGGCACTGAAATTCCACCGGCATCCGCACGTCCTGCGTCTCGGTGGCCATGCCGGCCAGGGCGAACCGGAGGGCGTCGGCCCCGAGAGACTCGATCACGTCGACCGGATCGACGCCGTTGCCCTTGCTCTTGCTCATCGTCTCGCCGTAACGGTCGAGAATCTTGGGGTGGATCGAGACCTCGTGAAAAGGAATCTCCCCCGTGTCGAACACGCCGAGGATCACCATCCGGGCTACCCAGAGCGTGAGGATGTCGCGGCTGGTGACGAGCGTGCTGGTGGGATAAAAGCAGGCCAACTCAGGCGTGGCTGCTGGCCAGCCGAGCGTCGAGTGGGGCCAGAGGGCCGAGGAGAACCAGGTATCGAGCACGTCGGGGTCGCGAACGAGCGGCTGCCCGGCCACGACCTCGATGCCCAACGATTCGTCGGACGAACAGACGAACCAGCCGCCAGCCTCGTCGCCTCGCCAGGCCACCGTGTCGCGGCCCGCGAAGGCCGCGACCAGATCACTCTCGGCCACGCCCGCAACATGCCAGATCGGAATCCGATGGCCCCACCAGAGCTGCCGGCTGACGGGCCAATCCCGCTTCTCGGAGAGCCAGTCGAGGTAGCCCCTGGCATAGCGTTCCGGCACGATTCTGATCCGGCCCTCGGCGACGGCGTCGATCGCCGGCTGGGCCAACTCATCCATCCGGATGAACCACTGATCGGCGAGGTAGGGTTCGATCGGCGTCTTCGAACGGTCTGAGTGGGCGAGGTCGATCACCCGATCTTCCACCTGCACGAGCTGCCCAGCGGCCTCGAGATCGGCCACCACCTTCTCCCGGGCCTTGCGGATCGTGAGCCCGGCGTAGGGCCCGGCCTCGGCGTTGAGCGTGCCGTCGGGATTGAGAATGTTGATCATTGGCAACGTCTGCCGTCGGCCGACGTCGTAGTCGTTGGGATCGTGGGCCGGGGTGATCTTGACGCAGCCGCTCCCCATCTCCGGCTTCGCCCACTCGTCGGCCACGAGCGGAATCGCCCGTCCCAAGAGCGGCAGCCGTACCTGCCGACCGGCTCGGGCCATCCCCGCCAGGGTCTCAAGGAGTGGTAGGAGGTCACGCCGGCGGGCGGCGAGATCCTCGAGGGCGGCATCGACCTCAGCCTGCTCCTTCACGCCCACGGCGGCCCGCTTCACTCGCAATTCAGCCTCGACGGCGGCGAGCGCCGCCACCGGATCAGGGTGGACGGCCACCGCGGTGTCGCCGAGCAGGGTTTCAGGCCGGGTCGTGGCCACCGTCACGCTCGCGGGTTCACCCGGCAGCGGATCGATGACGTCGTAGCGGATGTGCCAGAAGTGGCCCTTGACCTCCTCGTGAAAAACCTCGTCGTCGCTGACGGCGGTCTGGAGGAAGGTGTCCCAGTTCACCAGCCGCTTGCCCCGCCGCACGAGCCCCCGCCCGAACAGCCGGAAGAAGGCCTCCCGCACCGCACCGGCACACTGGTCGTCGAGTGTGAACCGCACCCGGTCCCAATCGCAACTGGCCCCGAGGTCGCGAAGCTGGCCCAGGATTCGCTTCTCGTACTGCTCCTTCCAGGCCCAGATTCGCTCGACGAGCGCCTCTCGGCCGAGGTCGTGTCGGGAAAGTTTCTCCTCCTCCAAGAGCCGCCGCTCGACGACGGCCTGGGTGGCGATGCCCGCATGGTCGGTGCCCGGCATCCAGAGCGTGAGGTAGCCCTGCATCCGCCTCGACCGCACGAGGATGTCTTGCAGCGTGTTATTGAGCGCATGGCCGAGGTGGAGGGCGCCGGTCACGTTCGGCGGCGGAATGACGATCGAAAAGGTCTTCCGTCCGGCCTCGGGCTCGGCATGCCAGGACCGGGCGGCGTCCCAAAGGGCCCGGCAGCGGGCTTGGGCAGCCCGGTGGTCATACTGCTTGGCGAGTTCAGGCGTACTGGTCATGGCGGCTCCTGTGTGGGTCGCCAAGCCTAACGAAAAACCGACCTCGGGAGCAGGCCGGAGCGAACGTCCGGCGAGATGGCACGGGCAACTCCGGCCACGCGGCGCGGCCCACGAAATTCCGCTCAGCGGGCCGCTGACTGCGGGCGAGGCACGAGCCGAAACACGCCCTGGCCGGTCGGCGAACTGGTCAGGACGTAGGCCTCGCCCGCCTCGTCGCAGCCGAAGCCGAAGATCGGCAGGCCGCTCCAGGGAATCGCATGGTTCGTGACCCGACCCGTCGCCTCGTCGAGCCTCAGGGCCCAGAGCCGACCGGTGACGAAGTCGCCATAGAGATAGCTGCCGACGAGTTCCGGAATCGCGGCGCCCCGGTAGACGAAGCCGCCGGTGACCGACTTGCCGATCTGATGGTCGTATTCCCAGACCGGTGGAACCGTGTCCGTCGCCGCGGGCTCCCGGCCGAAAGGCTTCGTGCCCTCGAGCCGGCGCCAGCCGTAGTTGCCCCCCTTGGTCACGATGTCGACTTCCTCCCACAGATCCTGACCGACATCGCCGGCCCAGATCCGGCCGGTAGCCGCGTCGCAGGAAAGCTGCCATGGATTGCGGAATCCGAAGGCGAAGATCTCGGGCTTGGCTGCGGCCTGGTCGACGAAGGGATTGTCGGCCGGGATGGCGTAGGGACGATCCCCCGTCCGCGTATCGACGTCGATCCGCAGCACCTTGCCCAGCCAACTGTCGAGGTTCTGGCCGTTGTCGAACGGGTCGTTGCGGCTGCCGCCGTCGCCGACGCCGACATACAGATAGCCGTCGGTGCCGAACACGATCGAGCCGCCGTTGTGGTTCGGAAACGGCTCCTCGATCGCGAGCAACACCTCTTCGCTGGCCTGATCGGCCCGGTCCGGATCGTCGGCCCGCACCCGAAACCGCGACACCCGCTGGATCCGCTTGTCACCCGGCTCCGAGTAGTAGACGAAAAACTCCCCCGTCTCGCCGAACCGCGGATGAAAGGCCAGACCGAGGAGCCCCTCTTCGTTGGACCGCCACCAGTCGGTCGTGTCGGGGCGGAGGTCGAGAAACAGCCGGCCGTCGCGGCTGCCGCTGGCAAACACATGGATCGTGCCCGCCTGATCGAGCACGAACCGGCGGCCCGAGCCGTCGCCGGCGTGGGTCAGAACGAGCGGCCTGGTCGGGGGTACCGGGCGGCCGTCTTCCGACTCAAACGACAGCCCCTCCCAGGCAGCATCAGGCAAGGCGGGAACGGCCTCGACCGCGAGCGTGCCGTCTTCGAAGGGAATCGGCCCCTCGGGCGGAAGCTCACGGATCTTGATTCGGCGGTAGGCGACCTCGTCGCCGTGATCCTGCAGGCAGATATGTCCCTCGTCGGCCTTGCCGAAGTTCGGATGGGCGGCGAACTTACTTGCCGCCACGGCCCGATCCCACTCCCGGCTGCCTTTGCGAAAGTAGTAGTAGTGCTCGCCGTTGAGACAGACCTCGCCCCCTTGCGGTGACACCCGCAGGTAGATGTGGTTCCACTCGCCGGCGGGCCGGGTCGCGTCGACGACCTCCGGCACCTCGAGGCCCGCCGCAGTCTCCATATGCCGAACCCAGCCGGGCACCTGCGGTTGCACGAGCTGATACAGCCAGCCGGCCTTCTGCGGATCGGCTCCCTTCGCGTTGTCGAGAATCTGAACCTCGGGCCCGGTCTTCCAGGGCGTGTCTTCTCCCTCGGTGACGTGGAACATCAGCCCGCTGTTGCCCCCGGGGGCGATCCGGTATTCGAGCTGCAGCTCGAAGGCCCCGAAGCGATCCTTCGTGATGATGTCGCCCGCCCCACTGGCCGCCCGGACGAGGGCGGCATCGCGGATTTGCCAGCCCTCGCTGAGCCCGTCCTTCCGATAATTGCGGAAGGCATCGGTGGACGTGCCGTCGAAGAGCAGTCTCCAGCCGGCCTGGCGTTCAGCCGGCGTGAGATCCGTCGCCTCATCCCCCGGGGCAGGGCAGGGGAGCACCGCAGCCAACGCCACGATCGTGATCAACCATCGCATGCTCATCATCGCGGCATCTCCTTCGGGGATCGAGAGTCTGGCATACCCGCGATGGCAGTGCCAGAGCGGCCATGTCGCGAGACGACCCGGCATGCCCAGCATCGGCCCGTTGCTTCCGTACTCCAGGATTCGTGCTACCGCACGGTGGCGAGGAAGTAGTGGAACGAGTCGGCCAGGGCGAGCCACGAAGCCTCGATCACGTTTTCGCTCACGCCCACAGTGCCCCAGACTCGCTCTCCGTCGCTGCTCTCGATCGACACCCGCACCTTCGCGGCGGTGCCCTCCTGGGCGTTGATCACCCGAACCTTGTAATCGAGCAGGTGCATCCGGGCGAGCACGGGATAGACCGGCTCGAGCGCCTTGCGGAGGGCGGCATCGAGCGCGTTGACCGGGCCATCTCCCTCGGCCACCTCGTGCCGCGGGCCACCGGAGACGAGCAGTTTGACGGTGGCGAGCGTGCGGATGTCACCCTCGCCGCGGCTTTCAACGTCGATGTTGTAGCGATCGCGGGTGAAGAGCGGCCGAAACGTGCCCGCCACCCGGTCCACCAAGAGATCAAAAGACGCCCCGGCCGCCTCGAACTGCCAGCCCTCGTTCTCGAGCCGGCAGACTTCGGCGAGCACCTTGTCGAGCAAACCGCGGTCATTCTTGACGTCGGGCCGGGTGACGAGTGCCGCGATGTTGGATCGCCCCGAGAGTTCGCTCACCAAGACCCGTCGCGAATTGCCCACTGCCTCCGGCGGGATGTGCTCGTAGGACTCGGCCGCCTTGGCGACGGCATGAACGTGCATGCCGCCCTTGTGGGCAAAGGCGCTGGCACCGACGAAGGGCTGTCCGGGCCGATACGACATGTTCGCCGTCTCGTAGACGAAGCGGGAGAGTTCGGTGAGGTGGGCCGTGCCCGTGCCGCCCAGCACGGCATAGCCCTTCAACTTGAGGGCGAGGTTGGCGACCACCGACACGAGGTCGGCGTTTCCGCACCGCTCGCCGATCCCGTTGATCGTGCCCTGTACCTGCACCGCCCCGGCGGCCACCCCCGCCAGCGTGTTGGCCACGGCCAGGTCACAGTCGTTGTGACAGTGAATGCCGAGGGCGGTCGGCACGCCCGCCGCGGCCAGCGCCGCCGCCGCCGCGCGGGTGAGGTCGGCGACCTCGTCGGGCAGGGTGCCACCGTTGGTGTCGCAGAGCACGATCCGGGTCGCCCCCGCCCGCGCGGCCGCCACGAGCGTCTCGGCGGCGTAGGCCGGGTCGAGCTTCCAGCCATCAAAGAAGTGCTCGGCGTCGTAGAACACCTCGCGGCCGGCGGCAGCCATGTGGGCCACCGTGTCGCCGATCATGGCGAGGTTCTCCTCGCGGGAGACGCCGAGCACCTCGGCCACGTGAAAGGCCGAGGTCTTGCCCACGATCGTCACAACCGGCGTTTCGGCGGCAAGCAGGGCCTTCATCCCGGGGTCATCCGCCGCGGCCATACCGCGTCGCCGGGTCATTCCGAAGGCCACCACCTTCGAATGCCGCAGGCCGGCTCCGCGGACCCGCTCGAAGAACTGGGCGTCTTTGGGATTCGAAAGCGGGTATCCCCCTTCGATGTAGTCCACGCCCACCTCGTCGAGCCGGCGGGTGATGGCGAGCTTGTCCTCGAGCGAGAAGTTGACCCCCTCGCCCTGGCTGCCGTCCCGAAGCGTGGTGTCGTAGATTTCGATCGTCCGCATGATGTCGCTGCCAGGAGCTGTCCGGTCCCGAATCCACCGCAGGAGGCTCGTTCCCACGGGTGAAACATGGGAGAATACCCGGACTCAGACCGGCCCGGAACCCGAGGCCGCAGCCCGGGTGGAAATCAGCCATGCTCCAGGGTCGATCAGCCACGGCGACGGTCGCACGGTTCCTTGCGGTCGTGATTCCGTTGATCGCCGTCGCCCTGGGCCAGGCTCGGGGCGAGGCCCCCGCGCCGCCGCCGAGGGAGCCGCAACTCGTCCGCTCGGCTCACTTCGCCTTTCTCACGGATCTTCCCGACCGCGAATGGATCGACCTGCGGGACCGGCTCGAGCGGATGACGGCGAATCTCGAGCGGTTCCTAGGCCGGCGGATCAAAGGCGTGGTGGAAGGTTTCGTGGTCAAGGACCTCGCCAGCTTCCCGGTCGCCCGGATCGACGACCCGATGGGTATCGAGAAGATCCGCCGCGGCGAGGGGGTCTGCGTGGGCACGACGCTCGGCCCGCGCCGCCGGGCGGTGCTGTATGCCTGCGCCGACGCCGGAGTCGTGCAGCATGAGTGCGTGCACGGCCTCTGCCATCTCACCTTCGGCTCGACCGGCCCGAGCTGGCTGGCGGAGGGCCTGGCCGAACTCGGCAACTACTGGCGGGAGAATGATCCGTCGGTCGCGCTGCCGGAGCCGGTGGTCCGCTACCTGCAAGACGCGACCCCAAAACGGCATCTGCTCGACATCGCCACCCCGGGCAAGCAGCCGACGGCCGACTGGCGAGACTACGCCTGGCGGTGGGCCCTCTGTCAGCTGCTCGCCAACAATCCCAATTACTCGGACCGGTTCGTGCCGTTGGCGATCGGACTGATGGAGGGCAGACAGGGGGTGTCATTCGAATCCGTGTATGGCCCGGTCGCCCGCGAGCTTTCGTTCGAATACGACCAGTTCCTGGCCACGCTGGGCAACGGGGCCCGCCCCGACCTCACCGCCTGGCCCTGGAAGGCGCGGTTTCGACCGCTCGTCGGCGAGGGCAAGCGGCGAACGCGGGTCAAGGCTCGCGCCGGCTGGCAGGCAAGCGGCGCGAGCGTGGAACAGGGCCGGGCCTACACCGTGACCACCGAGGGCACCTGGCAGACGACCGCCGCCGGCATGCCGGTGGATGGCGACGGCGGCCCCGGCGGCCGTGGCCGGCTCGTGGCCGCGATCTTCCGCGACGATTCGCTCACGCCCGAGTTTCCCTTGGCCGTGGCCGGCTCGTTCACCGCCCCGGCCGACGGCCAGCTGTTTCTGCGGTGTGCCGACGCCTGGACCGAACTCGGCGACAACGAGGGCGCAATCGCCGTGACCCTGCAGTGCAAGCCCTGACACCAGCACGAGGGCACAGACGCGCTCGGCCGGGATGGCACCTTGCACCGCTGAAGGGGCCGCCCACCGTTTGCCGCCGAGAGCGGACGCTGTACGCCTAGGGCTTTTTGCCGACGTCGAGGCAGACCAGCGTGTCGTCGTTGCGGAGATACAGCCGGCCCTCGGCCAGGGCCGGCAGGGCTCGCAGCGTTCCCGAGAGCGGCCGAGCGGAGGCCAGAATCTCCAGCCGATCGCCATTCGGCTGGATCAGCTGCAGGGTTCCATCGGTGCCCACGGCGAGGAGTCTGCCGTCGGTGGCCACGAGGCTGCCGTAGCTCGCCTGCCGCTCCCGCCATCGCACCTGGCCATTCTGCGGATCGAGGCAGACAAGACTCGCCGGAGGGAGATCCTCGCGGCCATCAAACGCATAGAGGCTGCCGCCGACGAGCACCGGCGTCGCATACTGGGTCGCCAGCGAATCGAGGCCTTCCCAGCGCGGCCTGAAGCCGTCGGCATCGAAGGAGCCACACCGCGAGCCGACCCCATAGGAGGCGGTGATCAGCAGTGAGGCCGCACCATCGGCCCCGGGCATCACGCGCGGACAGGCCGCATTGACCGTCGGGCCCCGCATGCCGAAGGGCACCTCCCAGCGAACCTTGCCTGTGGCTGAATCGATCTGTTGGCAGCGGTAGCGGGTGATCACGATCACGTCGGGGAGCTCGCCCTCGGCGGCCCCCGGCACGGCGACCGGTGCGGCGTAACTTGCTGGTTCGTCGGTCGCCATCCAGCGGGCCTCCCCGTTGTCGAGGGCAAAGCCGACGATCCCGGCTCCCTGGCGACCCCCCACGTTTACGATCACGGTCGCCGCTTCACCATGGCCGACCACAAGCGGCGCACTCCCGGCCCCGAAGTAGCCCTCGCGGGCGTCGTACTCGCGGTGCGTGTCG
Source organism: Candidatus Kuenenia stuttgartensis (assembly GCA_945891385.1). Classification (GTDB taxonomy): domain Bacteria; phylum Planctomycetota; class Planctomycetia; order Pirellulales; family UBA1268; genus QWPN01. Next base: position 41,686 of record CAMDDJ010000010.1, read on the forward strand.
TGCTGCCAGAGCCGGCTGCCGTCGGCGAGACGATGACAAGAGAGCACGCCCTCCGCGCCGTAGGTGACGACCCGCCCGTCGTGAATCACCGGCACGCACAGCGGCCCGTCACCACCGCCAACCTGCGGCCGAAACCGGGTGGGATGACCATCCCGCCAGAGCGGAATACCAGTAGCGGCATCGATCGCCTCCACCATCTCGATGTCGGTTGCCGTCCCAGCTTCGACAGCCGGCAGGCGGTGGAAGAGCACGAGCTTGCCTGCGGCCACCGCCACACCGGCGTAGCCACTCCCCACGCTCCGCTGCCACACCACACCCGGCCCCGCTGCCGGCCAGCGGTCAGCCAGCCGCTCATCCGGGGCCGCCTGCCCGTTACGGTCTGGCCCGAGCAACTGCGGCCAGTCACCGCCAAAGCCAGGGCCCGCGATCGCGACCACGAGCGCGTGCGCGAGCAGGACCCGATGTCGACACGGCCTCGCGTCACGAACTCTCAAATTCCATCGGCAGTCACGGGCTGCACGCATTTCAGATCGATCTCCTCTGCCTCACGGCCGTCGCCAGACCAACGCTGCCATCATCGCATGCGGATGCCTTAACCAGCCTTGACATCAACGCATCATTTTACGTATGCTTTGATGCATGAGAACGACACTCTCTCTTGATGACGACGTAGCTGCTCGGATCGAGCAGTTGCGGCATGTGCTCGACAAGCCCCTCAAAGAACTGATCAACGAAGCGTTGCGGCGGGGGCTCGTCGCGATGCATGAGCCGCGGCGGCCGGCCCAATACCGCACCCAACCCGTCAATCTGGGGCGTTGTCGTCTGCCGAATGTCGATGACATCGCGTCCGCACTTGCCGCTGCGGAGGGCGAGGGGTTTCGATGAGGCTCGTCGATGCGAACATCTTGGTGTACGCCTACACGACATCGTTTTCGCAACACGAGCAGGCGCGGGCCTGGCTCGACGCGCGGCTGAGCGAGGCTGTCCCGCTCGGACTGCCGTGGCCGAGCCTTCTGGCCTTCGTGCGGCTCACAAGCAATCAGCGGCTCTTCGAACGGCCCGTGAGCGTCGCCACGGCATGGCGACAGGTCGAAGAATGGCTGGGCTGCGAGGCGGTCTGGGTGCCGAGCCCAACCCCTCGCCACGGGGAAATCCTGGCAAACCTCCTCAGGGCGACGGGGCTGCGGGCGGAGCATGTGCCCGACGCGCATCTGGCGGCACTCGCTTTGGAGCACGGCTTGGCGGTGGTCTCCGCCGACACCGATTTCAGTCGCTTTCCGAATGTCCGGCTCGAGAATCCAGTCGCCTGACTGACCGCCGGGCCCGACCGCCGGCGAGAGCCCGGCTTGTCAGTCGCTCTTCCGCCGGCCGCGTCGGTAGCGGCGGATGAGCAGCGCCGTGGAGTGGTCGTGGTGGGTCATCTCGGGCTCGGCCTCCGCCTCGAGTTCCGGCACGATCCGGTTGGCCAGCACCTTGCCGAGTTCCACGCCCCATTGGTCGAAGGGGTTCACGTCCCAGATCGCCCCCTGCGTGAAGACCGCATGTTCGTAGAGGGCGACCAGGCTACCGAGCAGGCGGGGGGTCAGCCGCTCGGCCAGGATCGTGGTGCTCGGCCGGTTGCCGGGAAAGGTCTTATGGGGCACGAGCGACTCGGGCACGCCGTCGGCCCGCACTTCGGCCTCGGTCTTGCCAAAGGCGAGCGCCTCGGCCTGGGCGAAACAATTGGCCATCAACAGGTCGTGATGCCGCCCGGCTGGGTTCAGCGACCGGACAAACCCGATGAAGTCGCAGGGGATCAGCCGCGTACCCTGGTGGATCAACTGATAGAAGGAATGCTGCCCGTTCGTGCCCGGCTCACCCCAGTAGACGGGGCAGGTTTCGTAGTCGTCGATGAACCGCCCCGCCAGCGTCACCCGCTTGCCGTTGCTCTCCATCGTCAACTGCTGGAGGTAGGCCGGAAATCGCGCCAGGTATTGGTCGTAGGGCAACACGGCGATCGTGTGGGCCCCGAGAAAGGTCGTGTTCCAGACGGCGAGCAGCCCCTGGAGCACCGGCAGGTTCTGCTCGAAGTCGGCCGTCCGGAAATGCTCGTCCATCTCGTGGAAGCCCGCGAGCAGCTCGCTGAACCGCTCCGGGCCGATCGCGAGCATCGTGGAGAGCCCGATAGCCGAATCCATCGAATAGCGGCCGCCGACCCAGTCCCAGAAGCCGAACATGTTCGCCGTGTCGATGCCGAAGGCCGCGACCTCGGAGGCGTTGGTCGAGACGGCCACGAAGTGCCGAGCCACCGCCTGCTCGTCGCCCAGCGCTGCCAGAGCCCAGGCCCGGGCCGTGCGGGCGTTGGCCAGCGTCTCCTGAGTGGTGAACGTCTTCGAGGCGACGATGAAGAGCGTCTCGGCCGGGTCGAGGCCCTGCACCGCTTCGGCGAAGTCGGTGCCATCGACGTTCGACACGAACCGGAAGGTCAGATCACGATCGGAGTAATGCCGCAGCGCCGTGGAGGCCATCACGGGCCCCAGGTCGGATCCACCGATCCCGATATTGACGATCGCCCGAATCCGCCGGCCCGTGTGGCCGAGCCATTGGCCTCCCCGCACGCGGTCGCAGAAGGAGGCCATCCGCTCGAGCACCTCGTGCACGCCGGGCACGACATCGACGCCATCGACCAGGATCCGCTCCGATCGCGGCGTGCGCAGCGCCACGTGGAGCACCGACCGGTGCTCCGTGGTGTTGATCCGGTCGCCGGCGAACATCGCGGCGATCCGCTCCCGTAGCCCGCAGGCCTCCGCCAGCCGCACGAGCATCGGGAGCGTGCCCTCGGTGATCCGCTGCTTCGAGTGATCTACGAACAGGCCGCAGGCCTCGAACGAGAGCCGCTCGGCGCGAACGTGGTCGGCCGCGAACAGATCCCGCAGCGTGAGCTGGCGGGTGGCATGAGCGTGATCGCTCAGGGCCTGCCAGTCATGGAGGGACGTGCGGGATGATGAGGCGGGGCCGGCCATGACGGGTCTCCGAGGGGCGTAGGGCCGACATCGTACCCAACCCGAACCCCGGCGACAGCCGTGACTTAGCCGCCCGACCCGACGGCCTTCGACTTCGCCTCGATCACGGCCAGCAGTTCGTCCCAGCTCGCGACGAAGGCGGCGGCCCCGTCTTTTTGGAGTTTCTCGCCCAGGGCTGCAACGCTCACGCCCGCCCGCTCGATCGCGAAGACCGTGGCATCGGCCATGCCGCCGCCGGCCGAGAGCGTGCCCGCAACGCGGCCGTGGTCGGCGAAGGCGAGGAGCGTTTTTTCCGGCATCGTGTTGATCGTGCTCGGAGCGGCGAGTGTGTCAACGTACAGACAGTCAGACGCTCCAGGATCTTTCGTGCCGGTGCTGGCAAAGAGCAGCCGCTGGGGCATCGCGCCAAAGCCGCAGAGCCGCTCGAACCGGTCTGAGGCGAGCAGATCGCGGTAGGCCTTGTACGCCAGTTGGCCGATCGCGATCCCTAGCCTGTTACCGAGATCAGCCGGCACCTGCTTCGCCACCGCGCCGTCCCAGCGACTGATGAACAGCGAGGCCACCGAGCAGACCCGTGGGGAGAGCCCGGCCTCCACCCGCCGCTCGACGCCACGGAGGTAGGCCTCGGCGGCGGCCAGATACTGCGTTGGTGTGAACAGGAGCGTGACATTCACCGGCACGCCCGCGAAGATCGCCTCCTCGATTGCAGGCAGGCCGGCAGGAGTGCCCGGGATCTTGATGAACAGGTTGGGCCGGGCCGCCCGGGCATGCAGGGCCTGTGCCTGGGCCAGCGTGGCGGCCGTGTCGTAGGCAAGCCGCGGCGACACCTCCAGCGACACCCAGCCATCGATGCCACCGGAGCGGTCGTAGACCGGCCGAAACAGGTCGGCGGCGCGGGTGAGGTCCTCGATCGCCAGGTCGAAAAACGCCTCCTCTGCTGCCGCCTGCCGAGCGCCCACGGCAGCCAGAGCCTCGTCGTAGAAGGGGGTGTCCTTGACGGCGAGGTTGTAAATCGACGGGTTGCTCGTCAGGCCCGTCACGTGGAACTCGGCCATGTAGCGGGCCAGCGTGCCGTCATCGAGCATGCCGCGGTGGATGTTGTCGAGCCAAAGGCTCTGGCCGATCCGGGCGAGGGCGGCGGTGGACGCAGACATGGGAAGATTCCTCTGGCGAGCAGGTAGGACTGCGACCGGCTCACTATACAACTGCAGCTCGCATTTGAGAGCATCCCGAGCCGCGCCGCACCGGCGCGGGGGCGGCACACGAGGTTGTTCACTCATGGGTAAAGTACTTTCCCAATATCCGTGAATCGGGTTTCACCATCCCGATGAAGGGTTTCACGCCGCCGGTGAAACGCACCTCGCGAAGCTCGGCAGCCGTCGGGCTGCATGCGTCGTAAAGTCCTTTACATCCGATTTTTTTGCCGGCTCGGGGTGCTTGCCCGGCGGGTTTGGCACGGGCTTTGCTGCTCCCGCCTGTGCCGGGGGTCGGAGCGGAGCCATGTGCGGCTTGGCAGACCACGCCGGTTCCCAGGAGATTCCGCGTCATGGCTGGCAGCATCGTTCAATCGTTGGTGACTCATCGGCCGGGCCTCAGTCGAGTCCGCAGGCTGGCCCGAGTCGCTCCGCGGCTCGCGATCCTTGCAGTCGCGGCGGTCATGACCGCATCGGCACAGGCCCAGGTCTCGACCTCCGTGCCCGCGTCGGCCCTGACGGTCGAGAGTTGGATGACCCAGGGCTCGGTCGCCGTCCAGTCGCCGACCAGCGCCCTCGTGGGCCAGGCCTCGAATGGCTATCACTGGGACGTCAGCGTCTTCGTCGATGCCAATAACAACCCCGACGTCTACAACGCCATCAAGTCGGCCGCTACGAGCGGGGGCCGCCTCAATTACACGATTCGCTTCGATCCGAGCCTGATCGTGGTGCCGGCGGCCCAGCCTACGTTCATCGGCGTCAACAGCTTCTATCAGTCAGGCGTGGCCACGAACAATTTCATTCAGAACTACAACACGCCAGTCCTCGGCTCCAGCGACTTTCCGCTCACCGCCCCGCGGTCGTTTGACGTCAGCATGCCGATCGCGGCCTGGACGGAGCCGACGGTCCCGGCAAGCGGCTCGGGCACGGCCTACTTCGAACCCGCCGGCAACTGGTACAAGGTCGGCTTCGGTCTCAATTTCGATAACGCAACGTCCGCTGGCTTCTACCTCGACAACCTGTCCGTGAACGCCGTACCGGAGCCGTCGTCGCTTGCCCTGTTCGGCGGTGCGATGATGCTGATGGCAGGGACGGCGTGGCCGCGACGGCGGCAACGAACTGGTTCCGCCGCCCTCCAGCCGTGACCACTGCACGGGCGGCATAGGAGCTGACCGTCGATCTCGTGAACGAATTCCTGACGAAAGACTCATCGACTCTTCGCACGGCCCTGACACGCCAGACACATTGTTGGAGAAACTCTCCTAGCAATGACATCGGCGGTGGCCGATTGAGTCGTACGCGTCTTCTCTGCCAAAGGAGTTTCCATGAGCTCGATGAGGCCTCTCCTGATCGTCATCGCTGGACTGCTTGCCTCCGCTGCCTGGGCCCAGGACTACTCGATCACCTTTCTCCACAACAACGACGGTGAGTCGAAACTGACCGGCTACTCGGACTCGCTTGCCGCGTACGGAGGTGTTGCTCGGTTTGCGACACTGCTCGATACCACCCGCACCTTCTACGAGAACCGGGGGCATGGCGTCGTCGCGGTTTATGCGGGCGACACGTTTCTGGCGGGGCCTCAGTTTCAGGCCAGCCTCGACTCGGGTGTGGCCGGCAGCAGAACGTTCTACGACGCCTTGGCCATCAGTCGGATCGGATACGACGCGTCCATTCTCGGGAATCATGAGTTCGACTTCGGCCCTGATGTCTTGGCCGAGTTCATCGATGACGCCCAGACATCGAACCCCACGACCTACCTGAGTGCCAACCTCGACTTCTCGAATGAGCCGGCCCTGGCGGCGCGGGTGGCCTCCGGACTCATCGCGCCGTCGAAGGTCGTGACGGTCGCAACCTCGGCAGGAGATAAGCGGGTCGGAATCATCGGCGTGACAACCGAGACGCTGCCGTTCGTCTCGTCTCCAGGGGCCGTTGGGATCAATTCGGTGGCGACTGCCGTCAATGGCCAGATCGCAGCCCTCAAGGCGGCCAGCGTTGACCACATCGTGCTCGCCAGTCATCTCCAAGGCCTCGCAACGGATAGCGACCTGATCGCCAACCTCGATTCTGGTGTCGAGCTGATCATCGCCGGCGGTGGCGATGAGATCCTCGTAAACTCAGCCGCATCCCCTCTCCCGACCAACGCCCCGGCGACCGTGGCATCGACGGGCCTGATTCCCGGAGATACGGCCGCTGCCCTCTCAGGGAGCCTCACCGGCGTGACGAACACCTATCCACTCCGGACGTCGGCGACCGATCGCGGTGGCCGCCAGATTCCAATCGCGACGACTGGTGGAAACTATGGCTATCTGGGCCAGGTCACCCTGCAGGTGACGAACGGGGCCGTTTCGATCGACGCCTCTTCGAACCCGCAGCGGGTTGCTGCGGCGACCGAGGACCAGACGGCCGGCGTGATCGCGAACGCGACCGTTCAGGCCGAATCGGTGGCACCCGTCGAGACCTTCGTCAGTGGCCTGGCCGCGAATGTGCTGGCAACGACGTCCGTCCAGTTGCGGCAGGGAGGATCGGGAGTGATACGTTCCAGGGAGACGAATCTGGGCAATCTGGTTGCTGACGGTGTTTTGCGGGCGGCTCAGCAACGGGCTGCTGGGTTCGGCGTGGATGCGCCCGTGATCGCGTTGGTCAACGGAGGTGGAATCAGGGCGAACGTCGATGTGGGCAACTTCACCCAGCTGAGCACGTTCAGTGTCTCGCCCTTCGGGAACTTCGTCTCCGTGGTGGAGGACGTTTCGCTGGCAGACCTCAAGTTGCTCCTGGAGAACGCCTATTCCAAGACGAGTGACGACCCCAACACGCCCGGGATCGCTCCGGTCGGAACGAACGGCCGTTTCGCTCAGATCGCCGGGATGGAAGTGACCTATGACATCACTCGGGCCGGGCTCGCATTCGATAGTTTGGGCACCATCACGACCCCTGGGCAGCGGGTCACGGACATCAGCATCGGCGGGACTGCATACCTCGTGGCAGACACTTGGGTAAACGGAGTCGACCCGGCCACAACCACGGTCGATGTCGCCACGCTCGGCTTTCTCGCCGGTGGTGGCGATCAGTATTTCCGTACGGCCGTCTCCGGAACCAGCACCTACCTTTCCCAGCTCTACGGCTTCACAACCCTCGGCGTGACGGATCACAATGCCCTGCGGGAGTTCGTCGATTACCTGGCCGCTGGCAATTCCGGCTTCGACATTGCTTCGGCCTCGCCGGACTACGCGCTACCGGAGAGTGTGACCGGCGGCCGGATCTCGGTGGTGCCGGAGCCGACGCTGGCCGGGCTGCTCGGAGTTGGTTCGATCGCGGCCGCAGCCTGGCTGTCCCGCCGAACACGTCGTTGAACATCCACCGCGGTACGGTGTCATCGGCAGCACGCCATCGACGGTCCCTCAGCCTGGCGGCTCGCATTTGGGCGGCCGCGACGGTGGCTACGGGGTGGTTTCGCGGACCTCCAACCGTGACAGCTGCACAGCCGCGCCGGCGGGCACGGCGATTTCGAAGGCCATCGCGCCCTCCAACTCGGCGGTCACCGTCAGTGGCACGCGGTAACCGTAATCGCCACTGGCCTCGCTGCCCGCCTCGCAGACGACCGGGATCGATTCCATCGTGCCGTTGCGGTCGACGAGAACGTCGAGTCGTTGATCGGCCCTTTCCGCAAAGGCGAGCAAACGTACGGAAACCACTCCGGCAGACAAGGCGTAGCGAATCCGGCCTCCCGGCGGCAGGTTGGCCCGCGAGAGATCTTCCTGCACGGAGCGTGGGTTGTCGGTGACGATCTCGACGCCCGGCGAGCAGACGGCCGCGCGGTCGAGATCGTCGAACTCGTCGATGAAGACCCGGCTGGTCGGCACCACCGGGCCGGCGGCCAACGATGGTGGTGACTCACCGCTCCCGTTCACCGCCGACACGCGATACCAGTTCGGCATGCCGACAGTCGCCGTCTCGTCGGCAAACAAAGGCCGATACGGATGCCGATCCTCCCGCACCCGCTCGGCCACCGTCACCCAAGGGCCGCTCTCTGAAGCGGCCCGCTCCAGCCGGTAGTGCGTCGCGCCGGCCACGCCCTGCCACGAAATCGCGGCCACGTCGGTCAGCGGCAGCATCGCGGGCGGGGTGGTCGGGCAGGGGAGTGGCGGCACCTGGAGCCCGCGCACCGCGTGGGCCGCCTGCCGTACGAGTTCCATCACGGCCGTCTCGTCATAGGCGTCTCCCGAGGGAAACCCAGGCCAGTGAAAAGCCTTGTAGCGGCCGAGGTTGTTGGGCTCGGAGTGCCAGTAGAAGCCGCCATCCCGATTGCGGTACCGCAGACTCCAGAGCAGCACTCCGGCCGCCTCTGAGGCCACCACCTGATCGACCACGGCTCGCAGCTCGTCGAACGGCACGAAGCCCGCTTCGCCAACAAAGAACGGCTTCCGGCCGGCGGCAGTCGCGGCGGCGGCGCGAACCTGCTCCGCCATCGGCTGGTCCGACGGGTACTGATGGGTGGTGACCACGTCGACCAAGGGCTCGGAGAGCGAGGCGGCTGGCACGCCCCGGAGTGAATTGCCGTCGATCACGAGATGGTTCGGGTCGAGCGACTTGATGGTGGCGGCGATCTCCCGGGTCCAGGCCGGCGGCGAGTCGAGTTCGTTGCCCGTTTCCCAGCCCAGAATTGCCGGATCATCGGCATACCGCACGCCCGTGACCGTGTTGCGGCGACGGAGCACATAGCGGATCGTCTCCTTGAAGTCGGCGATCACGTCAGGATCGGTCCAGAAGGCCTCGGCCGGCCGGTTCCGAAAACCGGCGTACTCTGCCGCACCCCCCTGCCACTTCCAGTTGTCGACCAGCGGCACGATCACCCGCACCCCCACCCGGTTGGCAGCAGCCAGCATCCGATCCATGGCCAGAAAGGCTTCCTCGTTGAAGTCGCCCGGCCCCCGGACATGGACGAAGTCGCCCATGTCGCCGTCAGTCCGCCGCACCGTGATCACGTAGCTGCGGGTGACCGTGCCTCCCATCTGCCGCAGACTCGCGAACGCATCGTGCAGCTCGAATGCGTCCGGCCACCGCCAGGGTGACGGGCGACCGACGCCAAACGCATCCTCGATCACGAGCAGGTTCGGCACGTTGAACGAAACGAACCGCACCGGCCCGGCTGCGTCTCGCAGCCGTACCCCGTCGACCGCGACGAAGCCTGCGAGTTCGCCCCGGGCCGGAGGCGAGGGCACCGCTGTCAGCCCCACCGCATCCATCAGGCCGGCCGCGACGATGATCGCCGCCCGCCCGCCTGAGGCCTGCCGGCCACGTCCTTTCGCTCGTCGTGACCACCGCCCACGCTCAGCTGTCATGGAGCTCCCTCTCGGCCCGGGCCATTTCGGCGGCCACGTCGTCCGGATAGTCCTCGAGCCGGTCGTACCAGGTGACCTTGAGGATCGCCATGCAGACAACCGCCGTGATCGCCGCCAGTCCGAGCCGCCGGGAGTCTTGAAGCACGAGATAGATGCCGGCCGCGGTGAGCGCCGTCTGCCAGACGATGCCCACGGCCACGTTGAAGGCGTCCCGCGGCCAGTCGCGATTGGCCCGCAGTTTGGGATGGCTGGCCGCGAGCCGCCCATGCACCGGGCCCCACCATCCCCAGGGCCGCACCCGGAGATAGAAGCGGTCGAGCACCGCTCGGTCGTCCGGCGGAGTGAGCAGGCTGCCCAGCACGCTCCCGGCGAGTGAGACGCCGAGAATCACGGGAAACACCGCCAGGTTCTTCTCGAAGCCCCAGAGCGTGCCCTGGCCATTCAAGGCGACGGCGCAGATCATGGCCGCGGCGATGCCAGTGAGCATACCCCAGAAATAGCCCCAGCCGTTGAACCGCCACCAGTGCCACTTCAGGAGGTTCGCTGCGATGTAGCCGCCGTAGAGCGAGCCAACGATCCAGTTGACCACGTCCTGAAGCTGGTCGATCACGAACCCGAGAGCCGTGCCCACCACGACCACGACCACGGTCGTCGCATAGCTCATCCTGACATAGGTCGCATCCGAGGCGTCGGGCCTGATATAGCGCTTGTAAATGTCGTTGACTACGTAGGCCGGCGCCGCGTTGACGGTGGCCGCGTAGGTGCTCATGAAGGCGGCCAGGAGCGCGGCGAGCAGCAGGCCGAATAGCCCGGTAGGCACGAACTCCCGCATCGCCAGCGGCAGGATGAGATCGAAGTCGAATCGTCCGTCGGAGGCGGCCGGCGCCTCCCGCAGGAACACGAGCGCGAGGACGGCCAGGCCGGTGATCAGCATGTACCGCGGCAGCAGGAGCACGAGGCTCACCACGCCGCTCATCAGGGCTGCCTCGCGGGGCGTGCGGGCCGAGAGCACCCGCTGCATGTCGTAATTGGGGGCCGGCCCGGCCATGCTCGCAAGCAGCCCCTTGAGCAGCGCGACCGAGAAGAAGAGCGAGAACAGCCGCCAGCCATCGCCGGCCACCCGCTCGGCGGCCGCGGGCAGCAGCGTCGTCCAGTCGAGGCCCACCTCCCAGCCGAACGAGAGGTCGTGCCAACCGGCCGGCACGACCCGGGCCAGCATCTCAGGCGAGACCTTGGTCATCGCCAGGATGCCCACGCCGACGCAGGCCACCGTCATCACCACGAACTGCAGCACCTCGGTGAAGACCACGCTGTACATCCCGCCCTTGACCACGTAGAGGGTTGTCAGAGCCGTGATCGCCAGTCCGTAGAGATTGGCGTTGGTCGCAGGGTCGGCGGCAAGTTGCCAGGGCAGGAACGTCGCGGCGAACTTGCCCGCGCCGATGAAACCGTAGGCCAGGAAGCCCACCACGTTGATCAGGGCGAAGAGCACCACGACGAGATGGGCGGCCTGGGCGCCACGCGAGGATCCGAATCGGAGCCGGATCCAGTCGGCACCGGTGAGCACCCCCGACCGCCGCAGCCAGACCGAGAGATACGCCATCAGCACGATCTGGTTGAAGACCGGCCACAGCCAGGGAATCCAGACGCTCTTCAGGCCGTAGACGAACAGCCAGGTGACCATCAGCATCGTGCCGCTGATGTCGAACATCCCGGACGCGTTCGAGACCCCGAGCAGATACCAGGGAATCGAGTTGCCGCCCAGAAAATAGCTCCTGAGGTTCTTGGAGGCCCGGCCGGAAATCAGAAATCCGACGCCGACGGTCACGAGCACGAAGGCAGCCAGAATGGCCGCGTCGATCGGCTGCAGCGTCGTCATGGATCGCCCCCCGAATACCGCCCGGGCCGGCACCACCCTGCGGGCGGGCAGCGGCCGGTCTCGTCGCCCCTCAGAAGACGTGCGAGTGCCGCTTCACGAACTCGACGAGTTCGCCGAGATGGGCGTAGCAGACGCAGGTGCACGTGTCGGCCGCCCCGTAGTAGATCGCCAGCCGGTCGGTCTCGGAATCGTGGAGCGCGGCGCAGGGAAACACGACGTTCGGCACGTGGCCCGACACTTCGTAGTCGGCCTCCGGCGTGAGCAGGTGCCGATCGGTGCGGTACCGCACCCGGGCAGGCTCCTCCAGGTCGAGCAGGGCGGCTCCCATGCTGTAGACAAACCCGTTGCAGGTGTCCATCACGCCGTGGTAGATGAGCAGCCATCCGTCGGGCGTCTCGATCGGAACCGGCCCCGCGCCGATCTTGGTACGCTGCCACCACTGCCCGGCCCGCTCGCCCCCCTTCCGCATCACGAGCCGGTGACGTCCCCAATAGACCAGGTCGGGGCTCTCGCTGAGATAGATGTCGCCGAACGGCGTATGGCCATCATCGCTCGGGCGGCTGAGCATCACGTACCGGCCGCCGATCCGTCGGGGGAAGAGCACGCCGTTGCGGTTGAAGGGGAGAAAGGCATTCTCGAGCCGCTCGAAATGCCGGAAATCGTTCGTCCGCGCCAGCGCAATCGTGGGGCCGTTGCGGCCACCGCACCAGGAGACATAGTAACTGCCCTCGATCCGAACCACCCGCGGGTCGTAGGCATAGTCAGCTGGGTCGGCCGGGTCGTTGGCAAACACCACCGGGTCCCGCTCGATCTCCCAGTCGAGCCCGTTGTCGCTCCAGCCCACGTGGAGCCGGGGAAAACGCGTCTGCTGTTCGAGGCGGAAGACGGCCGCAAACCGATCCTCGAACTGGACGGCCGCACTGTTGTAGATCCCCTGCACGCCGGGGACGGGGCGGCGGGGGATGATCGGGTTGGCGGCATGCCGCCAAACGACGTCGCTCGAGCCGATCGGCCGCGGCTGCCACGGGATCGGAGCGGCCGCTGCGGCAGCTCCATTGCGGGTCGGCAGGGCCGACACCGTCGATCCAAAACCTGCCTGATGGCTGCTCATGAGGAACACCTCGCCTGGGAAACGGTCTGCGTCGAGCCCCACGCCCACGGCCTATTCAAGTATTTTCCCAAGCCATTTTCAAGGGCTGTTCCCAAAGTGGGCGGGCGGGCGTGGCCTGCCCGAGGCCTCCGGTGAGAGCCGCCGACGGTACACTGCTCCGCATGCCACCCCGCAGCCCGCGTCTTCAGGATGTCGCCGATCTGGCCCAGGTATCGCTCGGGGCCGCCTCGCGAATCCTGCGAGGTGATGACACGCATTTCAGCCCAGAGACACGCCAGCGGGTGCTAGCCGCTTCGCGAAAACTCGGCTGGCGGCGCAACCTGCTCGTCAGCGGCATGCAGACAGGCAAGACGCGGACGATCGGGGTGGTGATCCCGCCGTACGACTCGTTCTGGGTCTCGGTGCTCTCGGGCATTCACTCCCGGCTCGCAGAGGCTGACTTCCTGCCGATCACGGTCTGGCTGGGTGACATCGAGCACATGCCTCACTTCGAGGCCGACGAACAGCAGGGCATTCGACTGATGAATCGGCTGCTCGACCGACGCGTGGACGGACTGATCCTCTGGCCGCCATTCGGTCTCGCCTACTACCACCACGCCCGGGAATTGCGGGACAGCCAGGTTCCGGTCGTGATGATCGACTACCACTCCGACAAGCAGATCTGCGACACCGTCGCGACCGACGAACGGCACGCCACCACCCTCGTCGCCCGGCACCTCGCCGACCTCGGTCACCGGCGAATCGCCTACATTAGTGGCCGTGAAATACCCTCCCAGACCTGGGCGATCGAGCGGCGGAAGGGGCTGGAGGAGGCCGCTGCGAGCCTGAAGCAGGTGGAACTCAAGAGCTGGCGGCTCAACCGCGAGGGCAGCAATGGGGTCGAGGTCGTCCAGCGGGCGCTCGCCAGCCGCCTGCGGCCCACCGCTGTGATCGCCGCCACGGACCACGAGGCGGTCGATGTCTACCGGGCCGCTGCCGAACTTGGGCTGGCGATTCCCGGGGACCTCTCGGTCGTCGGCTTCGCCGACCTCGATTTCGCCGCCTCGATGGCCCCGCCACTCACCACCGTGCGGCAGCGGGCCTTCGAGATCGGCACCCGGGCGGCGCTGATCATGCTCGACCGAATCAATGGAGGGGCTGCCGGCGACCCCTACCTCGACGCCCGGATCGACGCCGACCTCGTGTTTCGGCGATCCACCGGCCCGGCCAAGCCGCGCCGCTAGACCGCAACGCCCGCGGCTCGCCATCCGCCCGGCGACGCGGGGAGCCAACTCGCGACCTCCGCGGAAAAACCGCTTGACGCCGGGAACGCTGTGGTGGTAAAGTACTTGCGCAGTGGTGATTGGCGAGGGGTGGCGGACTTGTTTCCGGGGGAGGAGTGCATGGCTCTCAACACATCGTGGACGCGGCGGCCGGGGACACAGTCTGATCGGGTCGGGTCACCGGTCGAGGCGATCGCAGCCAGATCGCCTCGGTCCATCCGAGGCTTCACACTCGTGGAACTCCTGGTGGTGATCGCGATCATCGCGACGCTGATCGGACTCTTGCTTCCCGCGGTGCAGAGCGCCCGCGAGGCGGCCCGGCGGACCGGCTGCCAGAACAATCTCAAGCAGATCGGGCTCGCCTCCCAGGTGCACGCCAGCGCCCGAAAGCATTTCCCGACCGCCGGCGGCAACACCCAGGATCTCTACTTCGCGCCGGCTCCGGGGAACGGATACGCCCGCGCAGGCTGGGCCTTCCAGATTCTTCCCTACATGGAAGAGCAGGGCCTTCATAAGCTCGCCGTGGACAACAACGATCCCTACCGGGGCGTGCCCACGCTCGGCGACACCACGATCATGGAGGTGCCGATCGCCGGCTATAAGTGCCCGTCGCGCAGCATGCGGCAGAGCCAGCCGACCCAGTTCGGTGAGGTCTACCACATGAGCGACTATGCCGGGGTGATCACCGACTGGACGTTCGAGTGGCAGACCGTGGCCGACTCGAAGGCCAACCGCCGCAAGCATGAAGAGGAGCGGCAGCGGGCCTGGCGGGGCCTGATCGCCAAGGGAGGGCAGGCCTATTCGGGCGGCGTCTACGACGCCTGGCCCACGATCACCCCGGGCAAGGTTCCCGACGGCACGTCCAAGACGCTCCTCGTGATGGAGAAGTCGGTCTCGGCAGCGGCTCCGCAGCCGTCGCCGACCAACTGGACCTGGTGGGAAATGCCCGGTTGGATCGGCAATGCCGACTGGCCGATGATGCGGCTCGTCTTTCCGGCCAGCTTCAAGGTCAAGGACGCCGTCCCGAGGAGCGACACCGACCTGCGGGTATCGGCCAACGACCCCGAGCGAGCCTTCGGCTCCGCCCACACCGTGATGCACGGGGTGTTCGGGGATGGAGCGGTCCGGAGCGTGGGGCTCGACGTCGACATCGACGTGCTCTACCGCATCGGGGTCAGGGACGACGGCCTTTCGGTCAACGCAGGGACCATGACGCAGTGATCGGCTGCGGCTGGAGCAGGGGAGGGCGGGTGATGAGAAACCGTGTCGACTGGCGCTCGCTGGGAGTGGGCCTACTGATGGCAGCCGCGCTGGCTACCGGCTGCAGCGATCAGGTGGCGCGCCAGGTGGCCGCGATGAACGACACCAACCTCAAAAAGGTTTCGAGCCTGTATCGCTTCTACCAATACCGCAACGGCTGGCAGGGCCCGAAGGATGCGGCGGCCCTCCGCGCCTTCGTGGAGAAAGCTCCACCCCAGAAGCTCGAGATGATGCAGGTCGATCCGGCACGATTCGATTCCTTTCTGATCTCGGAGCGGGATGGCCAGCCCGCCAAGGTGCGGTGGGGCGTGGCGATCGGGCCGACCGACGTGCAGCCGCTCGTGTTTGAGGCCGAAGGGGTTGGCGGAAAACGGATCGTCGTGTTCTCCAACGCCCAGACGGAAGAGGTCGATGCCGCCCGCTACGACACGCTGTGGGCCGAAGGAGGCAGGCCGCCGGTAGACGCGACCGCGGCGCCGCCCCGCACGAACCCGTGATGCCGCAGGCCGCCTGGGGCAGCCGGCCTGCAGCCAACCACGCTTGATGATTTCGGTATCGGGGATGACACACAGAGTTCCAAATCCTTTCCGAGGAGTCCACCCATGACGATCGCTCGTTCTTTCAGCTGGATCCGACTCGCGGCGGTGATGCTCGCTACCCTGTTCTCCGGTACGGCGGCCAGGGCCCAAGCTCCCGGCGTGCTCGTGACCTCGTTCGAAACCGAGGCCGATTTGTTCGCGCCGATGGACCCGGCCATCGAGGGCACGGCGGCGGTGGCGCTCTCTTCCGTGTACGGCGTGACCCAAGGCATAGCCAGCATGGAGACGGTGCCGACCGGCTATGCCTGGAGCTGGCTCACGAAGAACTTCGATGCCACCACCTACCAGCAGTGGTACGGGCACAACAAGCTGTCGTTTGACTTCACCCGCGTCACCACCGCGGCGGGGAATTTCGAGCTCGTGGCGGCCATGAATGGTCCCCAGGGCTGGAACCAGCAGCAACTCGTCAACTGGGCCTGGACCAATCCGGGGCTCAACGAGACCCAGACGCTCGTCTGGGACTACACCGCGATCCGCGACGCGGCTCCGGCACCGGGCTCGGGCACCGACGCCGACTACTGGCAGCTCAACTTTCTGCCCCGAACCAATCCCGATTACTCGCCCCAGTATGGCTATATCGACAACATCCGGTTCATCGACCCCGTCGTTCCGCCGGAGCCCGACGATCTCCTCTGGGCCGCCGACGGATTCACGCCGGGTGGAACCGGCACCTGGGACGTCGAGGAATACACCTGGCTCAACGGCCCTGCGGCGACGACCTGGAACCAGTACGGTCGAGCCGCATTTGGCGGCACCGGTGGTCCCGTTGCAGTGTCTGGCACGATCCCCGTCAACGCCGGCATGCGGTTCGAGACCGATGGCTACACGCTCGCCGGAGGACAACTGGACATGCTGGCCAACGCAGCCGCCTACAACTCGATCAACGTCGGCCCCGGCGCATCGGCCACGATCAACTCCACGATCGCGGGCTCGAACGGCCTCACCAAGACAGGCACCGGCTCGCTCGTGCTCGGCGGCACGAACCCGGTATCGGGCAACGTGAACGTCGCCGCCGGCACGCTCGTCGCGGCCACCGACGGCGCACTCTCGGCTGCCTCGATCACGATCCCGGCCGGAGGCCGGCTCGAAGTTCCCACGGGCGTCAGCCTCAACGCCGTTGAGGTTCGGCTCGCCGGCGGCTCGCTGGCCGTACCGGCGCTGGTCGTCTCGCAGGCCACACCGAGCCAGCCGGTCGTGGTCAATTCCTTCGAGACGGTCGAGCAGCTCTATCCGGGAAACCTCGACCTTACCAACGTGCAACTGGTCACCGGCGAAGCCGGCGTGACCACCGGCATCACCGAAGGAACCGGCGCCCAGCAAGCCCAACTCTATGGCACCGCCTGGGACTGGACCTTCAAGAAGGACTACGGCAGCTATTACGCCGACTGGAAAGCCCACAAGAAGATGGCGATCGACGTCACCCGGGTCACACCGGCGGAGGGCGGGGCCAATCTCGAGATGGTGCTCTCGATGAACGGCGCGATGAACTGGAACCAGCAGCAGGTAGTCAACTGGGTCTGGCAGAACGCCGCCGAGACAACCGTCACGACCGCCGTCTGGGACTACTCGGCAATCGCGGCGGCCGCACCGGATGAGTCGGGCTGGATGGAGATCAACATCATGGCCCGTAACGGTGACAACGTGCAGCCGCAGACGATTTACTTCGACAACCTGAGGTTCATCGATCCGGTCGTGCCGCCAACCCAGGGTGTCGGCTCGCTCGTGATCGAGTCGGGCTCGATCGCCGGCTCCCCGACCCTTACCGTGGCCAATGGAGGCGTGCTCACGCTGCCCAGTGACAGCCGATTCGTGCTCGGAGTCACGTCACTGGCCGTGGACACCTCCGCCGACCAGCCGGCCGGTGGAGGCCTCGTGAACCTTGGCGGTGGTCAGATCTCGGTGGCGGCCGGGGGGGTTTCAGCCGAGGATCTGCGGGCCGACATCATCGCCGGGCGGAACGGCGGAGCCTGGAACGGCACGACCGGCATCACATCGTCGGCCGCCGCCGCCTCCGGCGGTACGCGGGCGGTTGGCTACGTCGTCAACGGCGACGGCTCGGCAGCCGCCTCGTTTGCCGCTGCGGGTGACGTCGATCTGAGCGGTGCCGTCAACGTATTCGACCTCGTCAGCATCAACAGCGGAGGCAAGTACGGCTCGGGCACTACGGCAATCTGGCAGCAGGGCGACTTTAATTACGACGGCGTGACCAACGTCTTTGATCTCGTGGGCGTCAACACCGCCGGTGTCTACGGCCGGGGCAACTACTTCCCGGCGGCGACGGCGGCCACTGGCGTCGGTGGGTCGGTGGCGGCCGTGCCGGAGCCGAGCACCATCGGCCTGGTCGCGGTGGGCCTCGGCCTGGCGGCGGCGGCGAGAAGGCTACGGAAGTGAGCCAACCCCCGAGCCGTCGGGACCGGTTCGGTCTGCCGGGGCACGGGTCAACTCAACTGCACCGGCTCGGGGACGGCAATAGTCGCGTCGCGGGCGAGGATACGCCCCGTGCTGCGCGAGCGTTCGCCGATCCCCGAGCCTCCGATCAATGACGATCGTCGTCGGGTGACTCCTGGTCCTCGACGTCGTCGTCCCAGTCTGCGTCATCGAGACCGTCCTCCTCCCAGTCGTCCTGAATCCCGGCCTCCATGGCGTCGGCGTCGTCGTCGGAAGCGGGACGCGTCGCAATCGGCTCGTGGGCATGGGGCTGGATCTTGAGTTTCCGTGGCGGAGGATCGACCGGAGCCGGGTCGATGCCGCTGCGGGCTGCCCATTGCTCCATCGTCAGGAGTACCTCGCGGGCCTGGCTGCCGGCATATTGCCCCACCACGCCGTCTTCTGCCATGAAGTCGATCAGGCGGGCCCCGCGGCCGTACCCCACGCCCAGCGCCCGCTGGAGCAGCGACACGCTGCCGCGGCCCTCGCGGATCACGACCTCGACGGCGGCCTCGTAGAGGTCGTCCTTGTCCTTGGGGCTGCCGCCCGGTTTGGCATTCGGATCAGCGCCGCTGGCCGGCTGGAGGTTGACGAGTTCCGCCGCATACTGCGGCTCGCTCACGCCGATCGCCCCCATCACACGGCCGATCTCGTCGTCGCTGAGATAGGTGCCCTGGCCGCGGAGAATCTGGCTGGTGCCGGGCGAGAGGAACAGCATGTCGCCGTTGCCCAGGAGCCGTTCGGCGCCCATCTCGTCGAGCACCACGCGGCTGTCGGTGCGGCTGGCCACCTGGAAGGCGATCCGCGCCGGCAGGTTGCTCTTGATCAGGCCGGTGATCACGTCCACCGTCGGCTTCTGCGTGGCGAGAATCAGGTGGATGCCCACCGCCCGGCTCTTCTGGGCCAGCCGGATGATGTGGGCCTCGATCTCCTTGCCGGCCGTCATCATCATGTCGGCGATCTCGTCGGCGATCATCACGATGAAGGGCATGGTGGTGGGAACGGCCGCCGCCTCTTCTTCGCTCGCAGGCTTGATCCGGCGGAGCAACTCCTCGCGGCCCAGGGCGTTGTACTGGGTGAGGTGCCGCACGCCGACCTTGGCGAGCAGGGCATACCGCTGCTCCATCTTCTCGACCGCCCAGGCGAGGATCGCCTCGGCCTTCTTCATGTCGGTGACCACCGGATGCATCAGGTGTGGCAGCGACTTGTACGGCGTGAGCTCGACCATCTTGGGGTCGATCATCAACATCCGCACCTCGTCCGGCCGGCGGGTCATGAGCATCGAGACGATGATCGAATTCAGGCAGACCGACTTACCGGTACCGGTGCGGCCGGCGATCAGGAGGTGGGGCATACTCGCCATATCAACCACCATCGGATTGCCCGCCACGTCCTTGCCGAGGAAGATCGGGATCTTCATCGTGCGGCTCTTCGCCTGGGTCTCCTCGATCACCTCGCGGAGCCGGACCATCTGCCGGGTGGTGTTGGGCACCTCGATGCCGACCGAGTTCTTGCCGGGGATCGGCGCCACGATACGCACGCTCGGCACGCGGAGGGCGATCGCGAGGTCGTCGGCGAGGTTGGTGATCTTCGCCAGCCGCAGGCCGGCCTCGAGCTCGATCTCGTATTGCGAGATCACCGGCCCGGTCTCGATCTCGACCACCTTCACCTTAAAGCCGAATTCGGCAAATGTCTTCTCGAGCACCCGGGCTCGATCGCGTACCTCCTGCTCCTGCTGATCCAGTTCCAGATACTCTGTCTGCAGCAAGAGGTCGAGGCTCGGGAGTTCGTAGTCGCCGGCTGGGTCGGGCGAGAGTTCGAGTGCGGGAGTCGCGGGACCTCGCCGCGGGCCTCGGGTGCGGATCGGCACGGCCGGGACTTCCTCTTCGGCCTCGGGCTCGTCGTCCATGACGTCCTCCAGCTCGTCCGCATCGGTCGCTACCTGCTCCTCCGGCAGTTCCTCCGGCATCGGATCGCGGCGGCGAACCTTGATCGTGGGCCCGTCGTCGTCCTCGTCCACATCGTCCGCGTCGGCGGCCGCAGCGCTGCGGCCGAGGCGGCCCCGTAGGCCGGGGAACATGCCGGCCAGATCGACCGCGTCGTCGTCGTCGAGGTCAGTCGGGGTGGCCTGGCGACGGGCGGCGAGCGAAGCTGCGGCGGCGGACACCGAGCCGATCACGGCCGAGCCGGCCGCCTGCGCCACGCGGCCGGCCTGGAGAATGAGCGTGTCGCAGGCGAGGAAGAGCCCACCGCACAGAATCGCGGTCAGCACGATCGCCGCGCCGGCCCCAGCCAGATACCGCGCAGCCAGCGCTCCGCCGACGGCACCGATGCGACCGCCGGCACCCCACAGCGGCCGATCGATCCAGTCGGGCAGAAACAACGCGAGCAGCGCGCAGGCCGCCGCCATCGCGATCACGCCGCCAGTCGTCCGGAGCGGTAGATCGGGCAGCCCGCGGCGGCGGAGGAGCGCGATGTCGAGCACGACAAGGAAGGCCAGAGCTCCCCAGGCCCCGAGGCCCAGGGCCTCGAACAGACCTGCCGCCACGACCGATCCCAGGAGCCCGCAGGCGTTGGCCGGATGGGCGTTCGGCGGAAAGGCCCGGGGCAGGGGAGGGTCACCGGCAGCGAATGTGCCGAGTGCCACGGCCAGAAAGCCACAGCCCGCCAGCAGCACGAGCGCTGTGAAGTCCCGCACCCGGTTCCGCTCCGCAGCGTCGGCCGCCTCGGGCATGCCGACGGGGGCCCTCCGGGAGCCGGGAAAGAGCGGTTGCGTCAAGGAGCGATCGACGGTGGCCATCAGCTGGGATCCTGGGACAGGAAATCTGCAGAGTCATCCCAACTCTACAGGCCAGTTCCGACCCGAGCGGCCGCCGGCGGGGCTGAGCGTGGCGGCAGGTTTACCGGTCGTGCGACACGTGCCGGCTACGGTGTCGCTGCGGGCCCGGCAGCCGCCTCCGTCACGCCGGGTTCGCGGAGCGTGGCCAGCCAGGCCACCAGATCTCTGAGTTCGCGCCGCGAGAGTTTTCCCGCCAGGTCGGCCGGCATCGAGCTCGGGCCGGCCGCGCGGTCATCGATCGAGTTGACCGGAATACGTACGAGGTCGCCGTCGGCGGTGCGGAGCGTCAGCTGCTCGGCGTCCTCCGCCACCACGATGCCGGAGATCGCCCGGCCCTCGTCGGTGACAATGATCGTGGTCTGAAAGCCATCCGCGACCCGGGCATTCGGCAGGACGATGCTTTCGAGCAGATAGCGGACGTCCTTGCTGCGGCCGATCCCGTCGAGCACGGGCCCGACGTCACCGCCGGTGCCCTCGGCCCGATGGCACCTGACACACGACGCTTCGACGTTTCCAAAAAACACGTCCCGTCCCCGGCTCGACTCTCCCCCGGCCAGGGCATCGCCCCACACCGCGAGTGGATCCGCTTCAGAGCCCGGCATCGCAAGAGTGCGACCGAGCCGCTCGGCGGCTGCCTCACGAACCTCGAGCGCGACCGCAGGATCGAGTGTGCCGGTCTCCAACTGTTCGGCCAAGCGTGCGATGAGATCCGCTGCCGCCGGGCCCTCAATGGCAGCCAGCAAATCCACTGCTGCCTGCCGCTCGGCCATGCCAGCGGCCGCGTCGGCCGCGATCAACGGCTCGATCTCCGCCAGCACGCCAGCCGGATCCGTGGCGGCCAGCACCCGGCGGGCCGCTGCCCGCACCTGCCACGCGCGGTCTCCGCGGAGCGAGGTCGCGAGTGCCGCGGCGGCGGCGGCATCCCGTCGGGCGAGCACCTCGAGGCTCGTGCCGCGGCCCGCGGGTTCCCAGGTCTCGTCGCGGCAGATGCCGCCGAGCAGGGTGATGACGTCAGTACCGGCAAGCCGATCGATGGCGGCAAGCGCGGCCCGGCGGATGTCGCGGTCACGACTGGCCAGCACCTTGGGCAAGAGCGGCTTGAAAGCCCCCCATGCAACCGCAGGATCCCGCCCGGAGGCATGGGGCTGCCAGCGGCCATCGACGCGGTTGCGATCGGGCGGAGCCGCCCAGTCGGCGAGCGCGTCCACCGCCATCACCCGGGTCCCGATCGGCAGCCCCTCGTCGGCCGCAGCGGCGGCCAAGAGCCCCGCGGCAGCCGGCGTGCCCAGCCGCTCGGCCGCCGAGACCATCCGCCGGCCCAACTCGGGAACGATACGGGTCTCGTTCGGAAGGGCGAGCCGATCGGCCAGTGAGGGAAAGAGTTCGGGCATGGGGAGATCGTGGATGGCCCGCACCGCTTCGCCGGTGATCGAGGGTGTGTCGTCGAGAAAGGTCGCGATCCGCGGATCGCGCCTGCGACGCATGGCGAGGCAGGCCGTCAGCCGAACGGCAGCCGCCGGATCGGCCGCCGCCCGACCGAGGTGCTCGTCGGAAAGCCCTCCGGCCAGGGCTGAGACGACTCCATGCCGCAGGTAGCCGTCAGCCGCTACGTCTCGGGCTGCCGCCGCCAGCACCCGCTCGACGACTTCGTCATCGAGCCTGTGGCGGCCGAGCCGCCCGACCGCGATGCCGGCCGCCACCCGCACATGCGGCTCAGGATCGGAGAGTCGCTCGGCCAACGCCAGCAGGACCGCCGGCTCGCCGGCGCACGGAAGGTCGCCGAGCGTGCGGCAGGCAACCGCCCTGATCTGCCAGGCGTCGTCGGCCAGGCAACCCACGATACTCTGCCTTTTCTCCGCGTCGGCTCCGGCGTCACTCAGCGCCGCCAGCCCCCAGAGGGCATGCACCCGCGGGAGAAGCGGGCCGCTCGCCTGGAGCGTTTTGCGAAAGACCTCGGGCTCATCCCGACGAACGAGTTCCCACTGGGCCTCGAGCCTGAGTCGGCGATCGGCATGGCCCAGCAGCTGCTGCAGCCTGGCGGTCGCAATCTCCTTCCAATCGGTCGCCAGCAGTGATTGCACCTCCGCCACGAGCTGCTCGTCGCGATCCTCGGGCACAAACCGCCAGATCCGTCCAAGCCCCTCCCCCATCCAGCCGTGTACCCAATCGCTCACCCAGACGGCACCATCCGGGCCGAACTCCACATCGGTGGCCAGCAGGCCCCGGAACGTCTCCTCGTCGAGCGAGACCCGAAAACTCCCGCCGGCCGGCTCCAGCGAAAAACTCCGCACGCAACTGTTCGCCGCGCCGCCGCGGAAGTCACAGAGCAGAAACCGGCCGGCAAACCGCGAGGGAAGTCCCGTACCCGGATAGGCTGCCAGGCCTGACGGTCCGGCTCCGACATGGGCCAGCGGAGGAATCAGCCACAGGGGCTGTCCGTCGTGGGGCAACTCCCACATCCGCTCGCGGTTCCATGGGCCGCGGTCGGCGAGGTATTGATACTCCATCGTCCAGCCGGAATCGCCGCCAGGTACGAGGTGCACGAGCCGGGCCTTGTCGCCGCCGTCGCAGTTGTTGTCCACCGTGAACAGGTTGCCGAGATCGTCGAAGGCGAGCTCCTGCGGGTTCCGCAGGCCGGTCGCGAAGACCTCGAACCCAGAGCCGTCCGGATTGCAGCGAAAGACCGCACCACGACCGGGCTCGGTCGCAAGACCGTCGGCATGCGCGACCCGATAGCCGCGGTCACCCACGGAGAAATAAAGCTTTCCGTCGGGGCCGAGCACGAGGCCGTGGAGGTCGTGGCCACGGTATGCCACGCGGCAACCGTAGCCTTCCGACACGATCTCTCGCTCCGGCGGCCCGCGGCTGATCCGGCCGTCGCCATCAAGATCCCGCAACCGGTAGAGCGCCGGGATGCAGGTGAGAAACAGATCCCCTCGGCGGGCCAGGATTCCCGCGGCCGTCCCGTCGATCAGCCGGTTGAAGCCATCGGCATAGACGCTCGATCGATCGGCCTTCCCGTCGCCATCGTCATCGACGAGCAGCCGCACGCGGTCGTCGTGCTTCTCCCACTCGGCCACCGTGTCGCCCAGCAGCTGGCGGTGATAGGCCTCGCGATCAGCCACCGACTGCGAGGCGAGATCGGCATCGACCCACTCCCGCGTCTGGCCCCGGTTGTCGGTGACGCCCTTGTTCTGCCGAAAGGTCTCGCAGACGAAGACCCGCCCCCGCTCGTCGACGGCGAAGGCCACGGGATTGGCGAGATCGGGCTCGGCCGCAAAGAGTTCCACCCGAAAGTCGGCGGGCATCCCGAACCCGACGACCGCCTGCTCCGGCGACGGCATCTCCGGATCAGCGGCCGGAGGCGGCGCGACCTCGTCGGTCTCCGAACCTGGCACCGCCAAGGCCGGCGCGGCGAACCACGCTCCCAGCATGAACCAGCCAGCGACTCCGACCGAGAAAACCGCTGACCGGGGAAGCGACATGAGAAGATGTGCGGAAGGTACACGCGAGGAAGAAGTTGGCCACCGAGGACCGCTTCAGGAAGCGTTGACCTCCCGATCGATACTACCGAGCCCCGGACTCGGTCGGCAACTTGCCCGCCGGTATGCCAGCGGCCAGCCCTGGTATGCGGGGATCGCTCGCGCCGACGAGTGTGCCGTCGGCCGTGCGGCCGATGATTTGAGCCGCGCCGAAGGTGTCGACCACCTGCACCTCGTGACCGAGCCGCCGCAGTTCGGCGATGAGCTCGGCCCCTGCCGCCGCTTCGATCCGCACGCGGTCGGGACTCCACTGGTGGTGAAACCGCGGCATGGCCAGAGCCTCCGCTGGCGACAGGCCATGGTCGAGCGCGGCCAGGAGTCCGAGCAGCACCTGCGTGATGATCGTCGGACCGCCGGCCGCTCCGATCGAGAGCACCGGCTCGCCCTCGCGATCGAGCACGATCGTGGGCGTCATGCTCGACAGGGGCCGCTTACCCGGCGCCACGGCATTGGCTGCGCCGCCCACGAGCCCGAAGGCATTGGGGCTGTTCGGAGCCGCGGTGAAATCGTCCATCTCGTTGTTCAAGAGCACGCCGGTGCCCGGCACCACCACCTTCGAGCCGAACGAGGTGTTGACCGTGGCCGTGACGCTCACCCAGTTTCCCTCGGAGTCGGCCGTGGCGAAGTGGGTGGTGTGCTTCTCAAAGTGGTCGCTCTGCCAGTCGGGAGGCTCGCCATGCCCCGCAACGCCACCCGCCCGCGTCGGGTCGATCCGCTCGGCGAGACCGCGGGCGTACTCCGGGCTCACAAGCCCCCGCGGCACCGGCGTGAAGGCGGGATCGCCCAGCCAGTGAGCCCGGTCGGCAAACGCCAGTTTCATCGCCTCGACCACCCGATGGGTGAACCCCACCGTGCCGGGCTGCACGTCGCCGCCGGGACACTCCGCCAGGACGTTGAGCATCTGGGCGACATGCACTCCGCCAGAACTCGGCGGGGGCACACCGACGATCGTCCAGCCGCGGTACTGCGACACGAGCGGCTCGCGCTCGACGACCCGGTAGTCGCGAAAGTCGGCCTCCGTGATCAGCCCACCGTTCGCCTGCATGTAGGCTGCCGTTTTCGCCGCGAAGTCGCCGGCATAGAACCAGTCGAGACCAGCCTCCGCCAGCTGGCGATACGTGGCGGCCAGATCCTGCTGCACGAGCCGATGCCCCTCGGGCCAGGGTGAGCCGTCCGGCTGGAGGAAGATCGCCCGCGTGGCCGGAAACTCCGCCAGGGGCTCGGCGGTGTTGCCGAGCTTCCGCGCATACACCTCGTCGATCGCGAAGCCTTCGGCGGCGTGCCGGATTCCAGCCTGGCAGGCGGCCTTCCAGGGCAGTCGGCCAAACCGCTCGACCGCGAGACCGTAGGCAGCCGGCGCCCCGGGCACGCCGCAGGCCAACACGCCGGTCTGGCTGAGCGCCGCGACCGGCTTTCCGTCGCGAAGAAACATGTCGGCCGTGGCCGCCGCCGGCGCGGTCTCGCGGCCGTCGAAGCAGACGAGCCGGCCGTCGGCGAGGCGAATCAGGATGAAGCAGCCGCCGCCGAGCCCCGAGTTGTGCCCGTCGACGACGCCGAGCGTCAGCCCGGCGGCCACGGCCGCGTCGATCGCGTTACCACCCTGGGCAAACGCGTCGAGGGCCGCCCGTGTGG
Organism: Candidatus Kuenenia stuttgartensis; assembly: GCA_945891385.1. Lineage (GTDB taxonomy): Bacteria > Planctomycetota > Planctomycetia > Pirellulales > UBA1268 > QWPN01. The sequence continues at coordinate 67,771 of CAMDDJ010000010.1, forward strand.
CCAGCGGCTGCACCGTGGCGGCAACGCCGGCAAGCGGCACCTCCGCCGGCGGCGGGACATCGGGGATCGGTCCGGCGGCCGCCGACACGGCACCAGTCGCAACCACCAGCCAGAAAAAAGGAGACAGGGTTTTCATGCTCGACGAGCATACAATCGGCCCATCGGGAATGGGGGCCTACGGCATCGGCAGCCCGGAATCGCCTGCTGACCTGCGACCGGCGGCGGGAAGTGGCAGTCAGGTTTTGCGGCCTGCGGTTAAGGATATGGAAGGAGGCGTGGGGCCTCTACCGCGGAAACGCGAATTGAAGCATCCTTCCTTGGGCGGAGTCATCGATGGATTCTCGGCTTCGCGAGGTGACGCGGCTCTGGGTGCTCGCGCAGCCGACCGTGTCGGCCTTCATCACGACCATGGTTCGGGATTTTCGCGATCGGGACGACGTCTTACAGAACGTCGCCGTAGCGGTTTTCGAGGGTTTTGACCGCTACGATGCCGACCGGCCCTTCGTGCCCTGGGCGATCGGCGTGGCGCGGAATCAGGTGAGACTCTATCTGAGGCGGCGAGCCCGTGACCGCCACACCTTCGACAACGACGCGCTCGATCGAGTGGCGGCAGCCTTCGGCCGGGCCGTGGAGTCTGATCACGACCAGCTCGCGCAGCTTGGCGAATGTCTCCAGGCGATCACGGGCCGGATTCGTGAGATCTGCGACCTGCGGTATCGCGAGGATCTCAAGCCCGCGGCGATTGCCGCCCGCATGGGAATGCAGGCCAATGCGGTATCGAAGGTGCTGCAGCGGGCGCGGGACCAGTTGAGGCAATGCCTCGAACGCCGGGCCGTAGCCGGTGGGCCGACCGTGGCCCAGGGGAGGCTGACATGAGTAGGGAACCGGATGCTGGGGTCGTGCATGAGGATCTCGACCGCCTGATCAGCGGCTACCTGGATGAGAGCCTCGCTGGTCCTGATGTGGACTCGCTGGCCGAACGACTTCGCACCGACCCCGCAGCCGCCGACCGGTTTGCACGGGCAGCCCTCCTCCACGATCGGCTCCGCGACCTCCTCACACTGACCGAAGTGGCGACGGACGGGGCCGCGGCTCTGAACCAGCCCGCCCCTGGCCGAATGCCGGTGTCACGCCGCTTGTTGGCCGGGGCGGGAGCGATCACCCTGCTAACAGCCTGGATCCTGATCGGCCTCTCTGGGACCGGTGCCACGGCGGCATCGGCGGCGCTTGATCGGCTGATCGCCAGGGCGACCGCAGCGAACGTGCGACAGTATCGCATCCGGGTGGTCGACGGCGTCGTGCCTGCCGCCGCGAAAGCCCCGGCGGGCCGGGGTCGCAAGCCCGATGTCGACGGCGGTACCGTCACGCTCTGCGGTGGCGATGCCTTCGTGCTTGTGCGCCGATTCGTCGATGGCGCCACATTCATCACCGGGTCCGACGGCAGCACCAGCTGGTCCATACCGCCCCACGGGCCGGTTCATGTCAGTCGCGACCCGCGGCGGTTTCGCCGCGGTCTGCCAGGCGAACGCGACGACATCCCCTTTGTCTCCCTGCCCGACGGTCTCCGCGGCCTGCAACACGGCTACACGCTGAGCCTCCGCGGTCCGACTGGCGGCGAGAGCAGCCTGCTCACCGCCCAACTGGTTTCAAAGCGGCATCGGGGTCCGCATCGCGTCAGGATCTGGCTGACGGCCGAAGGTGACCCCATCCGGATCCGGCTGGAGGGGCTGCCGACCGACAACGGCAATCCCGGCGACCTGGACTCCGGAGGCCGGCGGACGGTGGAGCTGGAGTTGGTCGAAAGGCCGGCCGTGAGTCCGGAGTTCTTTTCGCACGCGGCCCACCACGGGCCGGACCGGGAGGTCGTCGAGGAATGAGTCGCCACGAGTGTCTTTCGGCCATACGAGCCACGCGCACCGTCGCCGGCCTGCTCATGATGACGGCCGCCGCCTGGATCTTGGGAGCCTCGAGCCATGCCCGCGGACAGACCCAAAACCAGCCGCAAGAGCCGCTTCGTAAGCCGACGCTCGCTGATACCGTTCGGGGAAATGTCTACGCAGACAACTGGTTCGTGCTCTATCTCAATGGGCAGCTTGTGGCCGTCGACTCGATCGCTTTCATCCCACACAACGTCGTTTCAGTCGACATCCTGCCCACCTATCCGATGACCATCGCCGTCCTCGCGAAGGACAATGCCGACCCGCAGACGGGCATGGAGTATGCGAACACGAGCATCGGCGATGCGGGCTTCATCCTCAAGTTCGCCGACGGAACCGTCACGGATGGCTCGTGGCGGGCGAGGTGCTTTTCCCGGGGGCCGATCAACGGCGACACGCGGCGGCCGCGGGTCGAGAACGAAGCGATTCCGGCCGACTGGTTTGCCATCGACTTCGACGATTCCACCTGGGAATGGGCTCGGGAATATACCGAGCGAGAGATCGATCCCAAGCCACCCTTCTACGACGCGGATTTTGCCGGGGCGAAGTTCATCTGGACTGACGATCTAGAGCTCGACAACACGGTGATCTTCCGACGCGTCGTCGAGACACCACCCGATGGCAGGCCCCGCACCGATTTTTCGCGGATCAACGAAGGCGTGCCGGCCGGTCCGCCCCGCAGGGGTGGCGGACAACCACGGGTTCGAAAGCAGAGCGGGAGTCGTTAGCAATGCCACGAATGACTTGGACGCTGACGTTGCTCCTGGCGATGGCGCACGCGGCGACCGCTGATGGCATGGCAGTCCGGAGCGGATCCTCACGGCCAAACATCGTCTTCATGCTCTCAGATGATCAGGCATGGAACGGCCTGTCTGTGGCGATGGCTCCCGATGTGCCTGCCTCCAAGGGGGAGCGTTTTCACACGCCCGCCCTGGAACGCCTGGCCGCATCCGGCATGCGATTCTCCTCGGCTTACGCGCCGGCGCCGGTCTGCTCGCCCACCCGGGTCAGTCTCCAACTCGGCATGAGCCCAGCCCGACTCCACTGGACGAAAGCCGCGCCGCGGGAGCAAGGACGCCGGCTGCTCGAACCACAGAACATTCGCAACATTCCGGACGATCTCACCACCATCGCCGAGCTTGTGCGGCAGGCAGGCTACGCCACCGCTCATTACGGCAAATGGCACATCGGCGGCGGCGGACCGGCTCGCCATGGCTACGACGAGCACGACGGCGACACCGGCAACGAGCACGCCTTCCGATTCACCGATCCGAATCCCGTGGACATCTTCGGCATGGCCGAGCGTACCTCCGCCTTCATGGAGAAGAGCAAGGCGGCCGGCAAGCCGTTTTTCGTGCAGCTTTCTTGGAACGCCCTCCACGCCGCCCAGAACGCCCGGAAGGCGACATTGGCGAAGTATGGAGCCACGGGCGATGCCGTCGACAAGCGGATCGCCACGCTGGCGATCACCGAGGATCTCGATGAGGGAGTCGGCCGGGTGCTGGCCGCCATCGAGCGTTTGGGCATCGCCGACACCACCTTCGTCATCTTCATGTCGGACAACGGCGGAGGCGGTGGCAGACGCGGCGTGCTCTCCGGAGGCAAGGGATCGGTCTGGGAGGGTGGCATTCGGGTGCCGCTGATCATCCGCGGGCCTGGTGTGCCGGCCGGATCCTGGTGCCATGTGCCGGTTGTCGGCTACGACCTGTTCCCCACGTTCTGCACCTGGGCGGGAATCCCCGACGCGGCTCTGCCTGAAAACCTCGATGGAGGGAGCCTCGCCGGACTGATCGCGTCCGGTGGCCACGGCGAGGTCCGGCGTGCGCGGGAAGAACTCGTCTTCCACTTCCCCCACTATCAGAGCAGTGATGGGCCGCACTCGGCCATTCGGTTGGGCGACATGAAGCTGATCTCCTTCTACGAGACAGGCAACGCCAAGCTCTTCGACCTGTCTCAGGATCTCGGCGAGCAGACCGATCTGGCTGCCACTCGCCCGGACGTCGCAGCGGAACTGCGCAGGCGGCTCGGGGCACATCTCGCGGCAGTGAGCGGCCAACTTCCTACGCCCAACCCCGGTTTCGATGCGGCTCAGCCGCCTCCGGCACGCCGTGGCAGGCGGGGGCAGATGCGCCCGGAACTCCCGAAGCAAGGCCGGCAGCCCCGAGGAGCGGCACAGCCCGCGGGCAAGGGAAAGCCGCCCGGCACCAAGACCAAGCCAGGAGCGAATCGATGATGAGGCTTCGCCTCCAGACTCTCGTGCCGTTGTTGGCCGCGGCGTTGGCCGTGGCGGCCGGCTGGGCCGTGGCCCATCCTGGGCATCAGCGACCCGAAGCAGGTCTGGAGCCCGGCGTGGACCCGGCGACCGTGCTCCGTGCAGGCGCGGGTCTTCGGCCCGTCCTTCCTGACAGCGGCATTCCGTCTCCGGCCGGCGGACCTTTTCGGCTGGTGGCAGACCAGGCCGGTAGGCCGGCGGCCGCGGCGGGTGCCATCGCTGCAGCCTTCGCCCCCTTCGAGAAGCGTGGCAGCATCGCCTGCCGAGAAGACGACCGCTGGTTCTACGTGGAGAGCAACGGCATCCCCGACCACCTCATGATGGTGGGCATCCGCGCCTGGCAGCAGCAGGTGCCGCTGCCCCAGCCCTACCGGGGCTCCAACGCCTGGCAGATTCCGCTCCATCCGGTGCCGGCGGCCGAGCCGCGGACCGCCCGCAACGCCTTTCTCCGCGGGGCGATCGCCGTGGCCATCAATGGCGTCCCGATCTTCAATCCGCTGAACAATCGCGGCGAAGATGCCTCTGCCATTGGCGAACTCGACACCTTCGGCGGGCATTGCGGCCGCGCGGACGACTACCACTACCACCTCCCGCCGGTGCATCTGGAAGAGCAGGCAGGTCGCGGCATGCCCATCGCCTACGCGCTCGATGGATACCCCATCTATGGATTCACGGAGCCGGATGGATCGCCACCGCATGGCCTCGATGCCCTCAACGGCCACGAGACCGCCGACCTCGGCTACCACTACCACGCGACGAAGACGTATCCCTATCTCAATGGCGGCTTCCATGGGCAGGTGGTGGAGCGCGACGGTCAGGTCGATCCGCAGCCGCGGGCCCAGCCACTGCGGGCGGCGCTGCCACCGCTGCCCGGGGCCCGGATCGTCGCGTTTACCAGCCCGCGGCCCGATTTCCGCCGCCTCGTCTATGAGATCGGGGGCCGCCAGGGGACCGTCGAATACACCTTCGGCGACAAGGCCCCGCCGCGGTTTACCTATACCGATCCCGCCGGCCGGGTGACTACCGAGGAGCCGCGGCCGCGGGGCGGGCGGGCGGCCGGAGGCGATCGCAACCGGAGGCCGGAGAGGCCGCCACCCCCCGGACCGAGACGGGCCGTCGAGCGGGAGGGAGCCGGCCAGACAGAGGCCCCGTCGTCGAGGTTGGTGGTGACGAGCTCGGCCATTGCCGCTGACGGCCAACTCCCGGCGGAATTCACGTGCGACGGGGCCGGCGTTTCACCGCCGGTGGCCTGGGCCGGCGCGCCTGCCGGCACGCGCTCCTTCGCCCTGTCGTTGTGGCACGAATCGCCCGACGGCGTGAAGAGCTACTGGGTGATGCACGGGATACCAGCCACGGTCGAGGCCCTGCCGGCAGCCGCCCGCGGGATCGGCACCCAGGGGCTCAACGACCGGCGTCTGACGGGCTACGATCCGATGTGTTCTCGGGGCCCGGGGATAAAGACCTACCACCTGACGGTCTACGCCCTAAGGGAGATGCCCCGACTGCCGGCCGCACCCGTGACCCGCGAGCAGCTGCTCGCCACCATCGCCGGCGCGACGCTCGCCGAGGGAAGCCTCACCTTCACCTACACCCGAGCGGGGAAACAGCCATGAGGCCGTGGGGTGCGATGCTCCTCCGAGGGCCATTGCTCGCGGCCGCCTGGCTGATCTCGGCCGCGTCCGGCTCCGCGGTGGGCGATCCTCCGAACGTGATTCTGATCCTGATCGATGACCTGGGCTGGCGGGATGTCGGGTTCATGGGCAATGCGTTCGTCGAGACGCCCTGCATCGATCGATTGGCACGTGAGGGCCTCGCCTTCACGCAGGCCTATGCGAGCGGCCCGAATTGTGCACCCACCCGGGCCTCTCTGCTGTCGGGGCAGTACCCGCCCCGACATGGCATCTACACGGTGGTGGATCCGCGACAGCCCGCCGGTGCTCCATGGCACAAGCTCATCGCAGCCGAGAGCAAGGCCGAGATGGCCACCGAGGTCGTCACGATTCCGGAGGCGCTCGAGGCCGCCGGGTATGCGAGTGGCTTCTTTGGCATGTGGAATCTCGGCCGCGGCCGCAACGGCCCCCGCACACCCGGCGGGCAGGGATTCGACCACGTCGTGTTCCCCGAAACCCTTGGCTTCGCCAAGGATGCCTACTTCGACGATGCGGGCCGACAGCTCTCAGACCGTCTGACCGACGAGGTGATCGAATTCGTCGAACGGAACAAGGAGCGGCCGTTCTTCGTCTATTACGCCGACCATGCCGTCCATGCACCTTTCGACCCGGAGCCGAAACTGCTGGCGAAGTACGAGCGCAAGGCAGCCCTGGATCGCGACACCAGGAACCTTCCGGCGTATGCGGCCGTGATCGAGGCGGTGGACCGCAACGTGGGCCGCATCACGGATGCCTTGCGGCGGCTCGCGTTGGCCGAAAATACGCTCGTGATCCTCACGTCCGACAACGGCGGTACCCAACCCTTCACGGCTCCGCTGGCTGGGAGCAAGGGACAGCTCTTCGAGGGTGGCATCCGTGTGCCGCTGGTTGCCTGGTGGCCGGGCACGATTCGTCCTGGCAGCACGACTGCGGAACCGGTGGCGAGCATCGACTTCTATCCGACCTGCCTCGAACTGGCCGCGGCTCCAGCCCCTCGGCAGCCGCTCGACGGCGTGAGCCTGGGCCCGATCCTGCGCGGCCAACCTGCGAACACGCGGCAGCGTCTCTTCTGGCACTTCCCCTGCTATATCGGCAAGGCCACACCCTCGAGCGCGGTCCGCGAAGGTCACTTCAAGCTCGTCGAGTTCTTCGAAGACGGCGGCCGGGTGGAACTCTACAACCTTCGGGACGATCCCGGGGAGCAGCACGACTTGGCAGCCTCACAGCCCACCGAGGCCGCGGCGCTCACCCGTGTTCTGCACGACTGGCAGCGGACGACGGGTGCCGCGATTCCTCGGCAGGCAAACCCGGGCTACGACCCTCAGGCGTCGCGGTCCCGTGGCCGACAGACGGATGAGGGCGGCTCCAATGCTCGGGGCGGAGGTCGTGGCAAGGGCGGCCAGCGGGGGCACGTCGGGACGCCAAGGTCGCGTTGAGAGCGGCGGCCGGCAAAAGTCGCGTCGCGGGCGAGGATACGCCCCGATTGCTCCGCGAGCGTTCGCCGCCCCCCTCGCCTCACCGTCGCTGCGGCGATCAGAGGCCTCGCCCTCACGACCGGTCGCGGACCGCGGGCTCACCCGAGGCCGCGGAAGTTGGGTCGGAGGCGAAACGCTCCGGAGCCGTGCTGCCGAAGGATGCCGACGAGTTCGCCTTCGCGGTCGATCGCGGCATAGCACTCGGCCGGGGCAGGGGATGGACTGGCCACGAGCCCCCCCCGTACGGCGGCGTCGAGGGTGGCCGGGTCGAGTTCGTAACACGGCAAATGCGAAACGGCCGCGACCGCCGGCAAGAGCCCAGCGGCGACCGTTTCCGGCGACACCACATCGAGCCCGACGCAGGCCTCGCGGTCGAAGGGCCCGACGGCCGTCCTGACCAGCGACTCCATCACACTCCGAGTTCCCAGGGCCGCCGCCAGGTCGCGGCCGATCGCCCGGATGAACGTACCGGAGGAACAGTCGATGGCCAGTGAGAGCCGCGGCCACTCGTAGCCGAGC
>CAMDDJ010000011.1 GCA_945891385.1 Candidatus Kuenenia stuttgartensis
ACGATCGTGTGGGAGTAACACTCGCCGAAGACCTGCGTCCGCCCGGACACAGCCTGCTCGTCGAGCAGGTTCACGCCGGGCAGGCCGGTCGGAGCCTCGATGCCGCAGGCGGCCAGCACGGTCGGCAGGATGTCGAGCGAACTGGCCAAGGCGTCGCTCGTGGCCGGAGCGATCACGCCGGGGCGGCGGAGCATGATCGGCGTCCGCAGGCCGCCGTCATGGGGCGATTGCTTCGAGCGGACGGCGAACCTTCTGCTGTCGGTATTCTGGATCCAGCCATTGTCGGTCACGTAGACGACGAGCGTGTCGGCAGCGAGTTGCTCCCGGTCGAGAAAGTCGAGCAACTCGCCCACCGTGCGATCGAAGCGTTCCACGTTGCCCCAGTAGCGGGCGACGTGGAGGCTGTCGGTGTGCGTTGCATAGTGCTCGACGAGGTCCTGGGGTGGATCGTGCGGGTCATGCGGCAGCATCGGGGCGTACCAGACGAGGAACGGCGTGCCTGCCGACCGACATCGGCTGATGAAGTCTTCGATCGGCTCCATCGTCGAGCGGCCGATCGCCAGGCCCTCGTCGCCATGCCGCCCTCCCTTCGTCATGCCTTCGGTGAAGCCCCCTTGGGAGAAATCGCCCTGCCACCACTTGCCGGTCTGCAGGCTGTGATAGCCATGGGCGGCCAGGAGCCGGGGGAGCGTGGGACACTCGGCCATTCGACGGTTGAGCACCTCGCGACCGGCAAGGAACGCCTGCCGCGCCTCGGGTGAACCGGCGGCAACGCCGGGAAGCTCCGGCGGATCGTTGCCGACGATCCCGTGCTCGTGCGGGTACCGACCGGTGATCAGCGAGGCGAGGCTCGGGCAGCAGAGGCTGCTGGGGACGTAGCCGCGGCGAAAGACGAGGCTCTCGGCCGCGAGCCGATCGAGGTTCGGAGTGCGGAGGTGCGCATGGCCCATGAAGCCGTAGTCGCCCCAGTGCTGGTCGTCGGACACGATCAGCACGACATTCGGCGGTCGGCCGGCCGCCTGCGGCAGGGCGGCGGTGGCACCGCGCTGCCCGATCAGAAACGCGGCGGCGGCCGTGGCGGCCGACAGCACGATCGCGCGGATTGACGGGATTCGGTTGGCGTCCATGCGGTGTCTCGGCGCGGTGGAAAGACGACCAGGCTGCTATTCTCCGCGGAGCGGTTGTGCCATTCGGCGGCTGATTGTGGAATGTCGCGGAGGACACCCACCATGTCGCGGTCTTCAGGGTGTCCAGCACAGTCTACGAAGCGGGGAGGGCTGGGGATGGGCAGCAATTCCAAGATGAGACTCGGCCTTGTTGTCGTGCTGGCGGGTGTTTCCGGGGTGGCGTGGGCGGAGTCTGGTCAGCTGGCGGCGTCGGTGCTGCCCCGGCCGGCCGAGGATGTGCCGCACACGGAGACGCCGGTGCCGGCCCCGGGGTTTCGCGACCTCTTCAACGGTCGGGACCTCACGGGCTGGGTGAACGTCAACACGGCCCCCGACACCTGGAGCGTGCGGGACGGGCTGCTCGTCTGCAGCGGCCAGCCGATCGGCGTGATGCGGTCGGATCGGCAGTACGAGAACTTCATCCTCCACGTCGAGTGGCGGCACATGCGGCCGGGCGGCAACTCGGGCGTGTTCGTCTGGAGCGAGGGCACGGCGACCGATCCGAGCCGGCTGCCCAAGGGCATGGAGGTGCAGATGCTCGACCTCGACTGGATCAATCAGCATCCTTCGAAGCCGGGAGTGCCCAATCACATCGGCTACGTGTCTGGGGAATTGTTCGGGGCTGGCGGCCTCGTGGCCACGCCGGACAACCCGCGGGGCAACCGGAGCATGTCACACGAACTTCGGTGCAAGGGACACGGGCACTGGAACGTCTATGACGCCGTCTGCGTGGACGGAACCGTGAAACTGGCGATCAACGGCCGGTTCGTGAACTCGATCCGAAATTCGTCGGTGCGGAAGGGGTATCTCTGTCTCGAGTCCGAAGGCTCGGAGATCCACTTTCGCACGATCCGGATCCTGGAGCTGCCGCCTGGTCTCACATCCGCCGAGCAAACCGCCGCCGTTGTGGACTGAGCCTCAGGCCCGACCGGCACTCGGACAGTCGGCCGCCAGGCTGCAGGTCTCGCAGACAGGGCTGCGGGCGTGGCAGACGCGGCGGCCGTGGAGGATCAGGGCGTGGTGGAGGAATGTCCAGCGTTCCTCCGGGAACAGGGCCTCGAGATCCTGCTCCACCTTGTCGGGGTCGTCGTGCCGGCTGAACTTCAGCCGGCGGGCGAGGCGGCCGACGTGGGTGTCGACGGCGATGCCCGGTCGGCCAAAGGCGTTGCTGGCCACGACGTTGGCCGTCTTGCGGCCGACGCCAGGCAGGGCGAGCAGGGCGTCGAAGTCGTCAGGCACCTCGCCGCCGTGGAGTTCCACGAGCCGCGTGGCGGCCGCGACGATGTTCTTGGCTTTGGTGCGAAACAGGCCGATCGTTCTGATGAAGGGCTCGATCTCGGCGGCCGTGGCTTTCGCCAGGGCATGCGCGTCGGGATAGGCACGGAACAGCGCGGGCGTGGCGGCGTTGACGCTGACGTCGGTCGCCTGGGCCGAGAGGATCGTAGCGACCAGGAGCTCGAACGGCGTGCCGAAGTCGAGTTCAGTGGCGGCGTCGGGGTACGTCCTTGTGAGCCCGGCGAGAACCCTCCCGGCCCGGTCACGTCTGGCGGCGATCGTTTCTCTGGGCATGCTCCCCATCCTAAATGGCATCGTGATTCACAGCAGCGCCGGCCCGGGGGCGAGGATACGCCCCGATTGCTCCGCGAGCGTTCGCCGACCCCCGGGCCTCCCCCGCTTCGGGTGGCAGGTCGTCGCTGCAACGCTGCGAACACTGCGTACGTCAATCGCTCGAAATGGCGCGGCCGCCGGCGAACCAGGGGTAGATCGCGGGCACCACGAAGGCGGTGAGGATCGTCGAGGTGACGAGCCCGCCGATCACGACCGTCGCCAGGGGTCGTTGGATCTCGGCGCCGGCCGTCGTCGCCAGGGCCATCGGCAGGAAGCCGAGGCTGGCGACGAGCGCCGTCATCAGCACCGGCCGAATCCGGGCGTCGGCCGTCGCCACCGCCGCCTCTCGGGCCGACATGCCCTCCGCACGGCAATGCTCGGCGCCGGCCACCCAGACGAGCCCGTTGAGCACCGCCACGCCAAAGAGCGCCACGAAGCCCACCCCCGCGGCCACCGAGAAGGGCATCTCCCGCAGCGCCAGGGCGGCGATCCCGCCGGAGGCCGCTACGGGCACCGCCACGAAGATCAAGGCTGCCAGCCGGGCCGACTTGAAGCTCGCGTAGAGCAGCATCGCGATCAGCCCCAGCACGACCGGCGTGATCAAGAGCAGCCGCCGTGAGGCCGAGATCAGATTTTCGAAGTCGCCACCCCAGCGGATTTCGTAGCCCGCCGGCAGCCGAACCTGCGCGGCCACGGCGGCCTGGGCCTCCTGGACGAAGGTCGCCACATCGCGGCCGCGGACATTCGCCGAGACGAACGTCCGCCGGCGGGAGTTCTCGTGCTCCACGCTCGGCGGGCTCTCCGAAATCTCGATGTCGGCCAGTTCGCCCAGCGGCACCGGCCGACCGCCGATCGCGGCCACCGGAATCTGGCCGATCCGTTCAGGGGTGTCCTTCCAGGCCGAGGTGAATTTCACGATCAGCGGAAACCGCGGTCGCCCCTCATAGACGAGCCCCACCTCGACGCCGCCGAGAGCCTCGACCGTGCGGATCACGTCGGCCGCATCGATTCCGTGGCGGGCCAGCTGGTCCGGCCGGGCCTCGACGACGAGCGTGGGGATGTTGGCCTGCCAGTCGGCCCGCACGTCGGCGGCCCCGGGGATGCGGTCGAGGATTCCTTCGATCTGCTTGCCGAATGCGGCCAGGGCCTCGAGATCGTCGCCGTAGATCAGCACCGCCACGTCGGCCTTGACGCCGGCCACCAGTTCGTCCACCCGCATCTCGATCGGCTGGCTGAAGCCGAACGTGGCCTCGGGCGCGACCTTCTGGAGCGCGGTATCCATCCGCTCCACGAGTTCGTCTCGGCTGATCCTTTCGGGCCACGTGGCCGGCGGCCGCAGCATCACCCAGACGTCGGTCTGGTGCACGCCCATCACGTCGTTGGCGATCTCAGGCCGACCCGTCTTGCAGAACACCGTCTTGACCTCGGGAAACTCCTTGAGCGCCTTTTCCACCCGGGTGGTGACCGGCACCACATCCTCGAGCGTGGCACTCGGCAGCCGCACGAGCTCCACGAGCAGGTCGCCCTCGTCGAGCCGCGGCATGAACTCCGCCCCCAGCCGCAGGGCCACCGGCACGCTCGCCGCCACGAGCGTGGCCGCGAACAGGGCCACGATCACCGGATGGGCCACCGCGGTCCGGGCCAGCGGCCGATAGAGCCGGTGGAAGGCCCGCATCACGAACGGCTCGTGCTCCTCCTCGCGGGGTAAGACGAGCGCGGCCAAGACCGGCATCAACGTCATCGAAATCACGAGCGAGCCGGCCAGGGCGAAGAGCACGGTCAGGGCCATCGGCCGAAACAGCTTGCCCTCGGTGCCCTCGAGCGCCAGGATCGGCAGGTAGACGACGGCGATGATCAGCTCGCCGAACATCGTCGGCCCGCGGACCTCGACGGCGGCGTCACGGACCACCTGCATCCGGGACACCGACCGCGGCGCCATCCCCAGCCGCCGGACGCAGTTCTCCACCATGATCACGGAGCTGTCGACGACGAGCCCGAAGTCGATCGCCCCCAGGCTCATCAGGCTCGCGGGGATTCCCAGGGCCCACATCAGATTGGCCGCGAACAGCATCGACAGGGGAATGGCGAGCGCCACGATCAGCCCCGCCCGCACGTTGCCCAGGAGCACGAGCAAGACCGCGATCACGAGCAGCCCGCCCTCGGCCAGATTGTGGAGCACGGTGTCGAGCGTGCGGGCGATCAGGTCGGAGCGGTCGTAGATGACCTCCAACTCGACGCCGCGGGGCAGCGTGGACCGCAGTTCGTCGAGCCGCTCCTTGGCGGCCGTCACCACCCGGCGGCTGTTCTCGCCGCGGACCATCATTACCATTCCGGTGACGATCTCGCCGCGGCCGTCGCGGGTGACGGCCCCCTGCCGCACGAGCGGGGCGAGCGACACCTCGCCGACGTCGCGGACGAGCACCGGCACGCCACCGGCCGGGCTGCGGATCACCACCTGCTCGATGTCGGCCACGCTCGTGAGCAGGGCCTTGCCGCGGATGAACCGCTGCTCGCCATGCCGCACGACGTAGCCACCGCCGGTGGCCGAATTGTTCCGTTCGATCGCGGCCAGCACCTCGGCCAGGGCGATCCCCCGGGAGGCGAGCCGGTCGGGGTCGACCCGCACCTCGTAGCTCTTGGCGAAGCCGCCGTGGGAGTTGATGTCGGTCACGCCGGGCACCTCGCGGAGCGAGGGGGCGATGTTCCACTCGAGGATCGTCCGCAACTCCATCGGGTCGACCCCCTGGCCACGAACCTCGAACTGGAGAATCTCGCCGAGAGCGGTGCTCAGCGTGCCGAGCTGCGGCGGCTCCTGCCCCGGCGGCAGGGCCGCCGCAGCCTCGGGCAGCCGCTCGGCCACCAGCTGCCTGGCCAGGTAGATGTCGGTGCCCTCCCGGAACACGATCGTGACCAGCGAGATCCCGAACTTCGAGACGCTGCGGATCTCTTCCACGTTGGGCAGGCCGCTCATCGCCAGCTCGACGGGGTAGGTGATCGTCCGCTCGACCTCCAAGGGTGTGAGGGTGCCCGCTTCGGTCACCACCTGCACCTGGACGTTCACCAGGTCGGGCACGGCATCGACCGGAATGTTGAAGGCCGACCAGAGCCCGGCCAGCGCCATCAGGATGAACAGCGCCACCACCAGAACGCGGTTGGAGAGCGACCGGTCGATCAGGCCCGAGAGCATGGGGTGCCTCCGCTCACTCGCCGCCGTCCTGCTCGATGAGCAGGCGGCTCTTGAGAACGAAGGCACCCGCGGCGGCCACCTGGTCGCCGGCCGCGAGTCCCTCCACCACCTCGACGAACTGCTTCGTCTCGATACCCGTGCGGATGTCCCGCCGCGCGAAGCTGCCGGGCCCGGCCGGTACGAACACGAAGGCCCGCCCCTCGTGCCGCATCACGGCCGCGGGCGGAACGACGAGTCGCTCGCGGACCTCGCCCTGCGGCAGCTCCACCCAGACGAACATACCCGGCTTGTAGCGACCGTCGTCGTTGGAGAGTTCGGCGACCAGCGGCACGCTGCGCGACTCCTCCTCGACGACGCTGCCGACGTGGTTGATCCGGGCCGTGGCCTCGCGGGTCTCCATCCCGGGGATCAGCACCCGCACCTCATGACCGGGCGTCACGTCGACCGTGGCCCACTGCCGCTCGTGGATCTGGGCCCGCACCCAGAGCGACGAGGTGTCGGCCACGACGAACATCCGCTGGCCGGAGGTGACCCGTTCCCCCTTGGCCACGAACACCTCCTCGACGACGCCGGCGATCGGGGAACGGAGGTCGAGCATCGAAAGGGTCTCGCCCCCGTGCCTCGCCGGCTTCTCGCTCACTGCGGGCTGTGGCTGCCGCCGGCCCGTGCCGACCAGCGCCCGAAGGTGCTCACGGGCGATCTCGAGCTGCCGCTCGGACCGCTGGAGGTCGGCATCGGCCTGCCGCTTGGCCTGCATCGTGTCGAACCTCGCCTCTTCGCAGACGGCGCGAAACTTGGCCCAGGCGGCCTCGAGGTTCGCCTGCCGTTCTTCGACGATCCGACCGGAGAGCAGACCGCCTTCCACGAGTGACTTGGTTCCAGCGTTGACCTTCTCGGCGTGGAGGAGCGCGGAATAGGCCCCGATGATCTGCTCCCGATTGTCTCCCAACGCGCGGCCGGCGAAGCCGTCTTGAATTTCCTGAAGCGGTGGATGGGGTTCGAGCGCGGCGAGCACGGCGGTGACGTTGGAGGCAATGATGGTGGCCCACTCCGCCGCCTCGGCTGCAATCTGCTGGTCGGCTTCGCACTTGCTGACCTCGTCGCGGGCGAGGCCGACTTCGCGGCTGGAGAGTTCGGCGAGCACGTCGCCCGTAGCGACGGCCTGACGGACCACCACCTCCACGAGCGTCACGATCCCTTCCACCGGCGCGAGATAGTCGACCTGCTTGCGGGCGTCGTAGTCGATCCGCCCCGGCACGGTGAGCTCGTCCTGGACCAGCCGAGCCTCCACCGTCACCAGTTCGAGCGTCACGTCGTCGGGAACGGACACGATCTCGGCAGCCGCCGCCGGCGCGGGGGCCCGGGCGACAGGGTCCTCGTCCGGCCCTCCGGTCAAATGGTGTGTGGCAAGCCACCACCAGGCGAGCCCCAGGCAGGCGAGCACGGTGACAAGCGAGAGACCACGGACCGCCGCCTGCAGCGGATGAGTCCGGGCCGACGGGGCGGCGGTGGTCTGGGTAGGGGGCATGGTCATGATCATGGCCGCTCGTCGGGGGTCGGCGTGCCGAGGAGGTTTGCCGCAGCGGGGAGTTCGGCCACCGGAGGCAGCGGGCGGACGACGTCGTCACCCACCGGGGGCGGTTTCCGGGCGGCCGGATCGTCGGCCCGCGGGGGAAACTCCTCGAGCTGCAAGAGGTCGGCGATCGCGACCGCGCCGGTCCAACGCTGCTCCTGGGCATCGACGAAGGTCAGCTCCGTCTCGGTCAGGATTCGCTGAGCCTCGAGCAGGCGGAGGAAGTTCACCTCACCCTGGGAATACAGCTGCTGCATGATCCGCACCGTTTCCCGGGCCTTGGGCAGGATCGCCTCCTCATACCAGGCGACCATCCGCTGGGCTGTGCGGTATTCTGCCATCACCTGGGCCGTCTGCAGGGCAAGGTCGAGTTCGATGGTCCGTAGGTCGGCCTGGGCCTTGGCGATGTCGGCTCGGGCGGAGCGGATGTTGCCCTGGTTGCGATCGAAGAGCGGCACCTCGAGCATGACCTGCGCGATCCCCTGGTCCTGCGGCGGAAAGTCGACCTGACGCTGATATCCGCCCGTCAGGTTGACGTCGGGGATCGGCTGCACGCGGGCCCGGTCGAGCGCCCACCGCGCCCGCGCCACCTCGGCCTCCGCCGCTCTCGGCTTGGCGTTGGCCTGCATGACCGCCTCCTGCAGCCCGGGGAGTTCGAAGTCGGGCAGGTCGGCGAACAGATCGCCCTCGACCCAGGGGATCGACTCCCGCGGCACGGCAGTTGCCGCCGCGAGTTCTCGGCGGCTCGTCTCGACCACGACATCGGCATTGAGCACACGCACCCTGGCCCGGTCGTATTCGATGCTCCAGAAGAGCGTGTCGGCTTTCGTACCCTCGCCAGCGTCGGCCAGCTGCGTGCCGATGTCGTAGGACCGCTTCGAGATCTCAAGCAGCATCCGATAGATCTGGGCTCGTCGCTGGGCGACCAGGAGCGAGTAGAACGACTGCCGCACGCCGGTCAGCACGTCGAACCGGGCCCGCACGTATTCGAACTCCGTCCGTCGCACCTCGCGGAGCGCAGCCTGCTGCTGCAGCCGGAGTTTGCCGGCGGTGACGATGTCTTGGGCGACGGTGCCCGACCACTGGCTGTCGCTGCCGGCCGCCTGTGGCGTGAAGCCGGCGATCACGGGGTTGGGATAGAGCCGAACCTGCACGGCCTGCCCCCGCGCCATCTCGATCGCCTCGCGGGCCGACCGCAGCCGCGGATGGAGCCGCTCGGCCTGGGCGACGTAGTCCTGGAGCCGAAGGAGGCCGGTGTTCGCCTGCCGCGGGCCTGCCGACACCGTCGGCGGAGGGCTGGGATTGGCCTCGGGCGAGGCGGGGGGCGGCAGTTCCCCGAGCGCGATTCCGTCGTCCAGGAGACGCTGAGCTGGCTGCGAAGGGAACTGGCCGTCATCCGCTCCGGTCGCCCGCCGTGCGGCCGCGGGGATAAACGGCAACCCGAGCAACGCGACGGCGACGAGCAGGCGTTGGCGGGACATGGGACGGTGCCAGCAGGCTGGGAGCGCAGGTCAGGGATTCCATCAGTGCTATCGGCACCACCGTCCGATTCTCTATAACCGTTCCGGCCCACCGCCTTTACCCAATTCCCCACAGAGCCCGCAGGTTTCCCGGATGCCGTCTCGGATTCGTGTCGATGATCTGCCTCTTACTGTGTTGCTGATCGTGGCTGCGGGCTTCTTCTGCCCGCCCGGCGCTGCCCGCGGTGATGGCGGCGTGGCGGATGAGCCGGCCGCGGTCATCGAGGACTACCTCCTCGAGGCGGCCCGGCCCGGCCGGGAAGCGGAGGCCGCCGAACTCGGGGCCACGCTCGTCGAGGAGCATGCCGACGACGCGCTCGTGCTCGATTCGCTGGCCTGGGCGATCCTGACCGACGAGACGGTGCTTGAGCGAGACCTGCCGCTCGCCCTGGCTGCCGCTCGCCGGGCCCAGGAACTCAGCAGTGACGATGATCCCCAGGTGCTCGAGACCCTGGCCCGGGCGCTGATCGTCAGCGGGCTACGGGATGAGGGTCTGGCGATGCACCGGCGGGCGATCGCGGCCTGCGGTGACGATCCCTCCACACGGCTCGTGCTCGAAGAGATTCTCACGGAGTACCTCGACCCGCCGCCGGTCGTGGACCTCACCGACCAGGAGCGGCTGCAGGAACTTGGGATTAAACTGCGGAGGCTGGCGGCGGCGGGCCAGGGCGTGGCCGTGAGCGACCTGCTGGATCGGACAACGGTGCGGCCTTGTATGGTGAAGCTCGCCGCTCCCGCCGAGTCGATCCTCACGAGCGAGCAACTTTTTGAAAAGGTGCGGCCGAGCGTGGTGGTGATGGCCTCGCTCGAACCGGTGCCCGAGGATCAATATCACGACGTTTCAATCGCTTCGGGCTTCGTGATCGATTCTGCCGGGATCGTGGTCACCAACTACCATGTCGTGGACGTACCCGATGCGCCGATCCTCGCGGCGCTGACGGCGGCCGGCGAGGTGATTCCCGTCACCGAAATCCTGGCGGTCAGCCCGCTGGCCGACATTGCGATCTGTCGGATCGCCAAGCAAGGCCTGCCGGCGCTCGCCGTCGTGGCCGATGCCAAGCCGGGCTGCCGGCTGCATGCCTTGAGCCACCCGGATGCCGCCTTCTACTCGCTGACCGACGGTGTCTTGTCTCGCTACTTCACCCACCGGGCCGACGGACAGGCCAAGCGGATGTTTACGACCACGGTCGACTTCGCCGTCGGCTCGAGCGGCGGCCCGCTGGTGGACGACCGCGGCAACGTGGTGGGCATCGTGTCGAGCACGCTTGCGATCTATGCCGAGGACGAACCCCCGGCCGACGCCGCCCCGGATTTCGTGCCGGAGGCCGACTTTCAGATGGGCCTCAACATGTGCGTGCCGGCCGCCGACATCCTCCGGCTCGTCGGTGGACGGGGTGCGCATCCAGGAACTGCGGCGCCGTAACCCCGGCCGAGCCGCCTCAGGGAATGCAGGCGAGGAACAGGTAGGTTGCGAAGAGCACGAGGTGCACCGCGCCTTGCATCATCGACGTCCGTCCGGTGCCGAGCGTGACGACGCTCACAAGCAGGGCTGTTGCCAGAAGCACGATGTCTTTCGGTTCGAGCCCGAGTACGAGTGGCAGGCGGTAGGCGGTTGCGCAGCAGACGATGACCGGCACGGTCAGACCGATCGTCGCGAGTGCCGAGCCGAGCGCGAGATTCATGCTGCTTTGCAGCCGGTTGGCGACCGCGGCCCGGATCGCCGCCCAGGTCTCCGGCAGGAGGACGACCATTGCGACAACAATCCCGACCACGCCCCGGGGAAGGTGCCGCGTCTCGACGAATTTCTCGAGCGGGTGGGAAAGCACCTTGGCGAGTCCGACGATCGCGACGAGGGCGATGACAAGCAGCGCGAAGCTCGAGGCTGCCTGGCTGCGCGACGGGGGCGTGGCATGTGCATCTGCAAGCGCACCCTCCGGCGGCAGGAAGTAGTCGCGATGGCGGATCGTCTGCACGAAGACAAAGATTCCCCAGAGCGCGGCGGAGACGACGGCCACGAAGAGCGACTGGGCATGGCTATACGTGCCGACACTGGTCGTGATCGTGAAGTCCGGCAGCACCAGCGTCACCACCGCGAGCACGATCAACGCTGCCAGGGCCCCACCAGCACCATCGACGCGAAAGGACTGCTCGCGATGGGCGAGGCCGCCGATGAGCGTACAGAGGCCGACGACGCCGGTCGTGATGATCATCACCGTGGCATAGACGGCGTCACGGGGGAGCGTCTCCATGCCGGTGCCACCGGCGACGAGCAGCGAGAGCAGGAGGGCCGCCTCGATCACCGTCACCGAGAGGGCGAGGACCAGCGTGCCGAGCGGTTCGCCGACCCGGTGGGCGATCATCTCGGCGTGATGCACGGCCGCGAGGACCGCGGCCACGAGCGCGACGCCGGAGGCCACGAGCAGCGCAGGCAGCTCTCCGAGCATGGCGGTCGCGGCGAGCACGGCGGCCGCCGCGAGCGGGGCGACAGTCGTCCAGTGATGCATGATGCGAGGTGTGGACATGGGCCGGTGAGTAGAGCCGGTGCCGGGCTTTTCGGCGACCTTCGGCCTCTCCTCATCCGCTTCACACGTTCTTTCCCGTGCCCCACCACCGCCAGGCTCCGCCGGCAGTGAACTGCCGCCAGCCCACCACGAGCCAGCGGGTCACGGCGTTGGCCAGCCACAAGCCCCAGAGCAGCATGAGCAGGCGATACCACCAGATCGACACCGTGACGACCCAGGGGTGGTCGAGATCACCCGGCCCCTGCGGCGTGAACCAGACGAGTCGGTTGCCGAACGAGCCATTGCCGGTGAGGAACATCTCCGGGCTGCCGAGCAGTCCACGATTGACGACGACCACAAGCGTGATGAGGGCGGCGACCGTAACGCCCACAATGAAGAGCTGTGTGAGGTCGAAGAGCAGCCAGTGGCGGGCCGCTGGATCCTGCCGTCCGCGGTGGGAGAGGGCAAACAGCCAGGCGACGACGACCGCGGCGGCGAAGACCGAGACCTGCGTCAGACCGATCAGGAGCAGCACCCAGGCGTGGGTCGCCAGCGGCGTGTGCGGAACCTGGCCGAGCACGAGCCCGAGCACCACGGCCACGGCGAGAATCGCCCAGAACCGCACGGCCGGGCCCCGGGTCGGACCGGCGGCCCAGAGGATCCACCGGGACTCGGGCACCCGCAACTCACTCGTGAGATTCGCGACTTCCACGGGCAGACTGACCGCATCGAACGCAGTCCGAACGGCGAGGGGCAGGTCGCGGGCCCATTCCAGTTCGAGCGTCTGCCGGCCCGGCTGAAGCGACACGATCACCCGACCGTCGTCACGGCGGATCGGCAGCGATCGCCCGTCGAGCCGCAGGGCGTTCACGCCGGCCTCCTCGGGCAGACCGACGGGAAACTCGCCCCCCAGGCTCGACTCGAGGTCGAGCGAAAGGAAGCCGTTACGCCGGCGACTGCCGAGTTCGAGCCGCCGTGCGGCCGACTGGATCGTGAGCGTGCGGCCGTCGACGGCTTCGGGTCGCTCGAGCTGCAGCGTCACCGAGTCACCCGGCCACGGATGCCAGACGGGCACCAGCGTCGCGCCGGCCTCTTCATAGACGGGCTCGATGCCCTCGGATCGAAGGTTCCAGACCGCCGAGGGCACCACCGACCACCGTTCCACCCACTCCGGGCCGGCCTGCGATCGGAGGCTGATCTCGGACGTGATCGGTAGCTCGCTCTCCCAGCCAAACTCGTTGCCATCGGCTGGAAGCGTGACCTCGATCACACCCTCGGGCCCGTCGCCCCGGCCGGTCAGCACCCGCTCGCCCGCGAGGAGCGGCACACGGAGCGTGATCGCCTGCCCCGGCTCCGACCGCCGCCGCACGGTCGTGTGCACCTTCCAGAGAAGGCCGATCTCGAGCACGCGATCGACCTCCACCACGCTCTTGTAGTGCCGCTGGTCGTACACGGCTTCGCCCGCCTCGGCAGCCTCGCGGCGGGTGAAGAAGAGCGGGCCGTCGGGGCGGCCGTCGGCGGCCAGGCCGCGGACGCTCCATTCGTCCGCCGCCAGGGTCATGCGCCTGGGCATGAGCTGGGCATTCCAGACCCATTCGGCCGCATCGGGCAGGATGCCCTCCACGACCACTCGATGGACCCCCTGCTCGAGCCAGACCCAGAGATACCCGTCACCCCGCCGGCAGACCGTCGCGGCCTCGCCATCCACCGTCACGGTCAGCGGCGACCAGGCGGGCAGTCGTCCCGGCAGGGGCACGCCGCAGGCGACGGCCGCATGCACCTCCGCCTCGAGCCGCACGTGGCCGGATGCGATGGTGAGCGCTGCGGTCGGAATTTCGGCCGCGTGGGGAAACGCGGTGGCGGTTTCGAGCAGCCGGCCGCGGAGGTCGTCGAGGAGTTCCGGCGACGGGAAATCCTGAGCGGCAGCCGGCTGCACGGCGGCCGCAAGACACCCCAGGGCCACCAGCGCGGCAGCCGCCGGAGCAGGCGGCGGCTGCCAGCTGCGGCGGGACGAGACCCGCGGAGCCCCCACCAGGCTGCGAAGCAGAAGCACGAGCAGGCCCACCCGGAGCACGGCCAGGATGCGGTTGATCCAGGCCGGAATCAGGATCGGCCGGAGCGTCTGTCCGCTGCCCACCGGGCCGTCCCAGCGGCAGACCACGCGGTTGCCGTCCCAAGCCGGCTTTGCGATTCCGGTCTGGGTGCAGGTGCCGGGGGCGAACTGCATGTTCGACGTCTGGAGTTGCACACCCGCCATCGCCCCGTCGCCAGCCTGCTGATACCGCCCTTTCGCCCGCCCCACCTCGATCGACGACGAGGACGTTGCCGGGACACCGCCAGGCAGATCGAAGCGCGGGCTGCCACCGCGGAGCCCGAGGCCGAGGATGTCCATCAGGCCACGCTGGCGGTAGTGCATGCCATTGGGTTCGAGCTGGGGAAAGACCGCCGACTGAAGCTCTCCCGCCACGAACGGCACGAGGTGGAGGAGAAGCAGGCCGAGGGCCACGAGCTTCCAGGCACCCGCCCACCAGCCGGCTCGCTCTGACCGTGTGACCCGCAGCAGGGCCACTGGCGCGAGCAGAAACAGCCAGGTGAACCGCGGAGACCCGGATTCATGGTAGGCCAGGCCGAAGGCGAGAAAGGCGAGTGCCGCCGCCGGGAGGCCCTGCATCCGAAACACACCCACCGTGAATACGAGCAGGAGAAAGAGATCGAGCAGCGTCCAGGCGGTCAGCCAGTCGCCATCGACGCGGTCGGCGCCGAACAGGGCCAGCATCCGCCAGCCGGGCGGCAGCGAGAACGTGACGCTCAGCCGCTCGGCGTCCGCCTGCCAGCCGGTGGCCGAGATCGCCGCCGTTCGCTCGGTCCGGCCGATCGCCTGGATCGCGGGCCGCGGGCCGCGGAGTTCGACTCCTGCCGCGGCCGTCTCCGGACTGCGGGTGATCAGCTGCCGCTCGCCGTCGATTCGCACCACCTCGAGCCGATGCCCCTCTGCCGCGTCGAGTCGGGAGATCGTTCGGCATTCGCCAGTGATCGTATCTTCGGCGGTGATGCCCCGGCCGTCGTCGTCGAGCCAGAGCTGCCGAGCGAACTGAAAGCGGTCGGGCTGCCTCAGGCCGCCGCCGCTCGCCTTGACCGTCCAACGAAGCGGTACTGCCGTCTCCCAGCGAAACACCGGCAGGTTCCGCCACGACTCGGGAAAGGTCGTGAGGTTCACGTCCACCGGCGGAACTCCCTCGAACTCGGTCTCGCGGAACTCGGGGCGGGATCGCAGTGCGATCAGTTCGGCAGCTACCGCGGGAGTGGTGCCGGATGCGTAGGCGAGTTCACGGGTGTCTTCGGTGCGAAAGGCGTCGAGTTTGATGCTCCAGGTGCCTGCCCGCACCTGGGCCCGCAGTCGGCCGGTCGCGTCGATGGCGATCGGAAGCGGACCGTTCACCGTCGCGAGCTGCCAGCCCGCGGGGAGGATGCAGCCGAGATCCTCTTCGCGGCTCTTGCCCGAAACGGTCAGCTCGAGTTCCGTCCGCAGCCAGAGCGGAAGGCCGTCTTCGAGGACCCGGTAGACCTGCCCCGAGATCTGGTCCTGCTGCTCCTCCACCGCTCGGGCCCGCCGGAGCCAGAGCACTCCAGCCGCATCCCGATCGGGAATTCGCACCTCATGGCCGTCACGCATGAGCGAGACGAGGCCGATGGTCGGCGGCACGGCGATCCGCTCCGGAGGCGTCGGCCAGACGAATCGACCGCTGACCCGATGGACACCCGGCTCGAGCCGGATCGCGGGCAGACCTTCGCGGGCCACCACCGGCACCGCGGTGCCGTCGACGAGCACATCCTCGGGCCACGTATCGGCATCACCGGGCAGCGGCAGCCATGTCTTGGCGAAGGCCCGCACTGTCAGGTTCCAGGATCCGCCGTCAGCGTTGGCGGAAACTGCGATCGCGGAGGGCCAGAGCGGGAGCCTCGCGCTGCCGTCGTCGTAGGGCGACGGGCAGCCGACGTCGGCCACGTCGTGAAGCACCCAGTCCCGCCAGGGCTCGAGCGGTGCGGGGACGGCCGCTGCGGATTCGGCCGCAGCCAGACGGCTGCCTGCGAATGTGCATGGCACCAGCAGCCAACTCACCAGAATCGCGGTCACGGCATGTCGGAGCACGGTTCGTCTGCCTGGAGAAAAAGCGACCCGCAGCTTCCGCCTGGGAAGCTATTCCCTCCCGATTGTCGCTTCGCCGGCCGGCCCATTCCACCATCTGCTAGATTCGGCGAGTGTCGCACTCCTTGGGCCGACGCGGCCCGAGGCTGCCCCCCGGTGCACCGGTCTGCGGAGACACTTCCATCATGAGGCGGATCTCCCTCGGAATCGTGCTGGTGCTGGCCACGCTGGCCAGCGCCGAGGCCACGGCCGCGGCCGCGACCAGGCAGATGGAAAACCTCTCCCGCGGGATCGTGGCCCTGCCCAGACCGGATGGTGGCATCTTCGTCGGCTGGCGGCTGTTCGGCACCGATCCGGAGGGGATCGGCTTCAATCTCTACCGTGACGAAAACGCCGGCCCGCCGGTCAAGGTCAACGCCGAGCCGCTCGTCGGAGCGACCTGCTGTGTCGACGCCCAGGCGGATCCGATGGCTCGGCCGGAGTATTTCCTGCGGCCGATCGTGGCCGGCGTCGAGGGCCCATCGAGCCGGTCGGTGAAGGCCTGGGCCGGCGATCACCTGGAGATCCCGATCAAGCCCCTCGAGGGCTACCAGCCCGGTGACGCATCCGTGGCTGATCTCGACGGCGACGGTGAACTCGAGATCGTGCTCCATCAGGTCTCCTCGCCGCGAGATAACGGCTCGCCGGGCGTCACGGGCGAACCGATCCTCGACGCCTACGAATTCGACGGCAGGCACCTCTGGCGGATCAACCTCGGCAAGAACATCCGCGAAGGTGAGCACTACACGCAGTTCATGGTCTACGACCTCGACGGCGACGGACGGGCGGAACTCGTCTGCAAGACCGCCGATGGCACAATCGATGGAACGGGCAACGCGATCGGCGACGCGAGCAAGGACTGGCGGACGCTGGAGCCCGGCTCGCCCCGCGACGGTCGGATCCTCGCCGGCCCCGAGTACCTCACCGTGTTCGATGGCGTGAGCGGCAAGGCCCTGGCGACGGTCGACTACGTGCCCGGCCGCGAGCCGATCAACGGCTGGGGTGGCATCGGCGGCAACGCCGGCAACGACTCGTTCGGCAACCGCTGCGACCGGTTTCTGGCCTGCGTCGCCTATCTCGACGGCGAGCGGCCGAGCGTGGTGATGGGCCGCGGGGTCTACGGCCGGATCGTGCTGGCCGCCTGGGATTGGCGGGCAGGCAGGCTCGCGCAACGGTGGGTGTTCGACACGGGCTCGAGCTACCCGCCCTTCACGGATGCCTCTCCTTACGCCGGCATGGGTGGCCACTCCCTCTCGGTGGGCGACATCGACGGCGACGGTCGCGACGAGATCGTCTATCAAGCGATCGTGGTCGATGACGACGGCACGGGTTTGTATTCGTCGGGCCTGCGGCACGGCGACGCGATGCACCTGACCGACATCGATCCCGATCGGCCCGGCCAGGAGGTGTTCTCTGTCCAAGAGAACGAGGAGCATGCCGAGCGGTTCCAGACGCCCGGCGTGGCCCTGCGGGATGCCCGCACCGGCGAGATCCTCTGGAGCCACAGCCCCGCCGTTGACGTGGCTGCCGGACTCGCCGCCGACATCGATCCGCGGCACCGGGGCCTGGAGGCCTGGGGCGGTCCGGGCGGCCTGCGAACCGCCCGCGGCGAACCGATCGGCCCCGCCCCCCGCGAGACGGACTGGTGCATCTGGTGGGACGGCGATCCGTTACGGGAACTCGTCGCCACAGCCCGCGTGTGGCGGCGAGGTGGCCGCCGCCCCGGGCCTGGCCTTGATCGGGGCGGATTCGGTGCGGTCGGCCTCGGCGCCGGCCTGCCGCCGCGGGGGCCCGCGACGAGGGTGCTTAAGTGGAACCCCGAGGCCGGTCAGTCGGAACCGATCTTCGCCTGTGAGGCGGTGGGGGCGAGCCGCGGAGCGAACCTGCTCGGCGACCTCGTGGGCGACTGGCGGGAAGAGATGCTGCTCGTGTCACCCGACGGGAAGTCCCTTCGGCTCTACACCACCACGATCCCGACCGACCTGCGGATCACCACGCTGCTTCACGACCCTCAGTATCGGCTGGGCATCGCCTGGCAGAACGTCGTTTACAACAAGCCGCCCCATCCCGGCTTCTTCCTGGGCCACGGCATGACCAACCCGCCGCGGCCGAATCTCCGGCTCCTCGGCGACGGCGAGGCCCTGCCCGCACCCTAGGCGGGGTCCGCGGCTCACACCCCCACGAGCGACCGGAGGTCCGCTTCCAGCCGGTCGAGCCGGGCCTGGAGCGAGTCTTTGATCGCGGGCAACTCGGCCGCCGCGCAGGGCTCGGCCGCTGTGAAGAGATAGAACTTGATCTTGGGCTCGGTGCCCGAGGGTCTGGCGGCTACGGCATTGCTCAGCGGCGGAAACCGCCCCCCGGTCCGCCCGCCCGCGCCGGGCAGTCCGGCCAGATCGAAGATCACAAGGTCGCTCTTCACGCCCTCGAACGGCTCCGGGGCACCGCCCGGTGTCCAGGTGGTGAGGCTGGCCTGATCGCGGGTGCGGACCACCTTGAGGCCCCCGCAGGCTGCTGGAGGAGTGGCGCGGAGTGTGGCCATGATCTCCTTCATCCGCTCCATACCGCTCGCCCCCGGCAGCATGATGTTGATCTGCCGCTCCTGGTGGCAGCCGAAACGGCAGAAGAGCTCGTCGAGCAACTCGTGGGGCGTCCGCTGCTCTGCAGCCAGCGCCGCCGTCTGCTCGGCCATCAGGAGGGCGGCGACGGCTGCGTCCTTGTCGCGAACGTGTGTGCCAGCGAGATAGCCGTGGGATTCTTCCGTGCCGAACACGAAGTCCTCGGGACCGTGGCGATCGATCGCCGCACAGATCCACTTGAAGCCCACCAGCTGCGTGTCGTCCACCCGCAGGCCGTGCGCCTCCGCCACCAGGCGGACGAGGCCACTGGTGACGAGCGTGGTCACCACGTAGTCGCCGGGCCGAGCCTCGCCCCGCGCCCGCCGGCCCCTGATCGCCTGTTCGCAGAGGAGGGCACAGAGCTGGTTGCCGGTGAAGGTCTGCCAGGGGCTGCCGGCAGCGCGGGTGAGCGGCGTGGCGGCGCCGAGCCGATCACAGTCGGGATCACTCGCCAGCACGAGATCGTCGCCGGCGGCCAGCGCCTCGGCGATCGGGGCCTCGAGCACGGCGGGCACCTCCGGATTGGCCACGTGCCCGGGCACGTTCGGGAAATCGCCGTCGGGCTGCTCGTGGGGCCCAAAGAGCCGCACCCGTTCGAAGCCCGCACCGCGAAGCACCGGTACCACCGCCGTCGCGCCCACGCCGTGCAGCGGCGAGTAGAGGATCGAGATCTCCCGCGGGCCCGGCGCCACCTGCTCGAGCACAGCCGCCACGAAGGCGGCATCGACCTCCGCTTCGACGAACCGCACCCGGCCCGCCGTTACGCCCTCGGCAAACGGCTCCCGCCGGATCTCGTCCACCTTCATCACCCGGTCGATGATCCCCTTGTCGTGCGGCGGAAGCACCTGCACGCCGCCCGCCCAATACACCTTCACCGCGTTGTCGCTGGGCGGGTTGTGGCTGGCCGTCACCATGATTCCGCAGGTGGCCTGCGTGAACCGCACGGCGAACGAGAGTTCGGGGGTGCTGCGGTGGCCCCGGAGGAAGAACACCTTGAACCCCGCGGCCAGCAGCACCTCGGTGCAGAGTTTGGCGAAGTGCTCGGAGCGGTGCCGGGTGTCGTAGGCGATCGCGCAGGAGGGCGTGTCTCCGGCGGGGATCACGCTCCGCACGTAGTCGGCCAGACCCTGGGCGCTCTCGCCGATCGTGCGGTCGTTGATCGCATTGGAGCCGACGGGATACATCCGTCCCCGCCGCCCGCCGGTGCCGAACGGGATCACCGTCCAGTAGGCATCGTCGAGCTCCTTCCACTTCGCGGCGTCGATAGCCGCCGCGAGGTCGCTCGCGAAGTCTGCGTAACGAGGCTCGGTGAGCCAGGCTCGGATCGTCGTGGCCGAATGGTCGGTGAGCATGCCGGCCGCATGGGCGGCGGCAACGGCGTCGAGGCGGCGGGCGAGCATCGGATCGGCGGCAGTCATGAGGTTCTCCGGGAGCTGAGAAGGCTGGCGGCGATTGTGACCCATCGCAATGATCGTGTCTGCGCGTTTGCCCCCTTGGGGGTGGATGAAGGGGCGGAGGCGGCGTCGTCAGGTGGGTCGGGATTGCCCGTGCCCCGTCGCCGGACGTTCGCTGCGGGCATCCTGCCCTGCGCTCACTCGGATGCAGACTTCGCTGCGCAATCCTTGCTACGCTCGTCTGCATACGCCGGCTCTCGGGGCACGGGCAACCCCGACCTTGCAACCCGGTTTGAAGTGCGCGTTGAGCGCGTGTACCAATCGGCCTGTGGCGGCAGGCTTGCAGCCTGCCCAATGCGGTCCTGACTCGTCTTCAGCAGGTCGCCCCGACCCTCTGCGCACGCACACCCTTATACTCAGCAACCATGACTGAACCAGATTGCCGCCATGCCGAG
Organism: Candidatus Kuenenia stuttgartensis; assembly: GCA_945891385.1. GTDB lineage: Bacteria > Planctomycetota > Planctomycetia > Pirellulales > UBA1268 > QWPN01. Next base: position 20,206 of record CAMDDJ010000011.1, read on the forward strand.
TCCGCCGCGTCCACCGAACCGCTGATCGTGAGCGTGTCTGGACTCCGTGGCATCGTCGGGTCGACGCTCACGCCCGAGGTGGCCGCCCGGTATGCTGTCGCGTTCGTCGAGACGCTACCGCCCGGGCCGCTCGTGCTGGGCCGCGATGGTCGGGAGAGTGGGCCGATGCTCGCGGCTGGGATCATGGCGGCCGTGGCCGCGACCGGTCGGGACGTGATCGATTGTGATGTGGCGGCGACGCCCACGATCGGGATCGCGGTGCGGGAGCGGGCGGCGGCCGGCGGGATCCAGATCTCGGCGAGCCACAATCCCGCCCGTTACAACGGCCTGAAGCTGTTCGCGGCCGCGGGGCGGGTGCTGACCGCCGCGGCCGGCCGGGAGGTGCTCGCCGGCTTCGAACGGCTGAGCGAGGCTGGAGCGAGCCTGCCGACGGCAGGTCAGCCTGGCCGCTTGGACTCCTACGATCCCACCGAGGCGCACGTCAGGCTCGTCGAACAGGTGGTCGATGTGGAAGCGATCCGCCGCCACCGGCCGCGGGTCTGGATCGACTGCGGTCATGGCGCCGGCAGCCGCGTGGCGCTGCCGCTGCTCGCCCGGCTCGGCTGCGAGGTGATCGCCGAGGGGGTCGAACCCGACGGACGGTTCGAACACGAGCCCGAGCCGACGGCCGAGAATCTCGCCGGTCTGCTTCCGCGGATCCGCCAGGCCGGAGCTGCCATCGGCTTCTTTCAGGATCCCGACGCCGACCGGCTCGCCATCGCCGATGCCGCGGGGCGGTATCTGGGCGAGGAGGCCACGCTCGCCCTCTGCGTCGAGGCGGTGCTGGCCACGACCCCGGGGCCGGTCGTCGTCAACTGCTCGACGAGCGGCATGACGGCGGCGGTCGCCGAGCGGCTCGGCGTGGCCTGCCATGTCTCGGCGGTGGGCGAGGCGCACGTCGTCGATCGGATGCTCGCGTCCGCAGCGGTGATCGGCGGTGAAGGCAACGGCGGGGTGATCGATCCACGGGTGGTACTCGTGCGCGACAGTGCCGTGGCGCTGGCGCTAGTCCTCGCCCGGATGTGTCGCGGTGATTCGCTCACGCCCGTGGCCGATCTCGCCGCCGCGCTCCCACGGTTCGTGATGCGCAAAACCAAGGTGCCGCTCGGGCCGGCCATCCAAGCCGCCGGCCTCACGGCCGGGCTCGACCGGCTCATCGCCGCCTTTCCGTCGGCCCGGGCTGATCGGCGCGACGGTGTGCGGCTCGATTGGCCGGGCGGCTGGCTGCTCGTCCGCGGCAGCAACACCGAGCCCATCGTCCGCATCGTCGGGGAGCAGGCGATCGGTCCGGAGGGCGAGTCCGCGGCGGCGGCCGGGCTCGATGCCGCGATCGCGCGGGCGGCGACGGCGATCTCGGGCTGAGCGAGCCGGCTACTGCCGGATCAGGATTTTCGAGCCGGGCCCGAGGATGTCGAGCAGTTCGTCGAGATCACGACTCGCAACGACGAGCGACGCCGGCGCCGCATCATCGGCCACGAGGGCCGGGTCGTCGGCGCCGTCGATCCGTACGCCGTCCGACAGCAGAATCGTGTGGCCGGAGCCGACCGGGGAAGCCTCGCGGCGGATTTCAGCGACCGGCAGCGACGAGCCGACACGGGGCAGGAACTCTCGCCCGATGACGACTGGAAAACTGCCGGCGTAGGCGCCTCCGAGCTGCAGGCTCAATCGCCGGCGGGAAATGCTCACCACCGCGTCGAACGGGCCACGGATCAGCTTGAGATGTTCCCCCGGGACGAGTTGCAGCGGGTCGGAGACCCCGTTGATCTTGGCCAGCAACTGCCACGAGACCCCCAGCTGGGCTGCGATGGCGGGCAACGTTTCACCTGGGGCCACGACGTGCGGCGGCAGCAGCAGATCCTGCTGCGAGTAGATCACGGTGCCGGCCAGTTGTCCGAGCAGATCCTCGAGCCGATGGCTTTCCTCGAGCCCGAGCGACGGGTCGTCGTACCAGACCGACAGAGCCGTGAGCGCCTCGGCATAGCGGCCAGCCGTCAGTTTGTCGTGGGCATCCGACCAGGCGGTCGCGAACGCCGCCGATGAAGGGAGCGCTCCCGGAGGTGGCGGCATTTCGGGGGGCAGCGAGGCTGGTGGCAAGGCTGCGGTGGAGAGCGTGGCGAGTCGCTGGGGCCGGTCTTCCCCGAGGCCGGATGGCACGGCCACATCGTCCTGGTCGGGGGGCGGCGCGGATTCGGCGGCGAGGTAGGTGGGCGAAGCGTCGTTGACGGCCGCGGCGGGCATCGCCGGCGTGGCTGCGGCGGCCATCGCGCTGGCGGCAGCTCCAGCAGCGACGCCACCAACCGCGGCCGCCGCCAAGGCGGAGTCATTGGCCGGCGGATTCGGCGGCCCAGACTCGTTGGCGACCGCCGGGGGCAAGGGCCCCGCTGCAGAACCGGCAAACGGGTCGGTCGCCGAAGCCGGTGGGTTTCCTGGCCCGGCTGCAGCAGCGGCCGGGGCACCTCCCGGAGCGGTCGCGACGAAGGGCGGTGCCGCGGGCGGAGCCTGAGCGACGGCCGGCTGGGCCGCCGGCATTTCCACGGTCGGCGCCTGGAACACCGGAGCGTCGGGGGCGTTGGCGTGCGGACTGGCGTCGGTCGAGGGCCCCTTCTGCACCACTGAATAGGCCCCGTAGAGGATCGTACCGAACAGTGCGAGCACGATCAGCGGCTTGATGGCTTCCATGGAGTCGGATTCACGTTCGGGGCGACGTTTGGACTGTGAACGGCTGGCCATGACAGCTGGTTCCGGGGCGGTCGGGAGCGACCGGGTGCGGGGCCGCTTGCGGCGGGAGGGTAGAAAACTCGCTGGGGCCGTGCCAGACCGCTTCCGCCGCCCGTTGCCCACCGCCGGGCGGACGCGGACTGCCCTCTCGCCAGGGGGCGGGGCCGGGTCGATCCTGACGGGGATGCAGCCCTGGGCTTGACGGTTTCGGCCGCGGGAGTGACCGTGGTGTCTCGAGGCTTTGAGTTCGTCGTGACCGTGACCGGTCCCGGGCTCGGGGCCGCCCGCCTCCGCCGAGGGCTGTCTGGCCCTCCTCATCTGATGCCCAAGAGGAATGTTGTCATCCTCGTCGCAAGCGTGCTCGCCTCCCTGATCGCATGGGCGGCCCGGGAGAGAGGGGGGCATGGGCACCGGTTCGGCGAACTGCTGACGGCCATCGAACGCCATTCCATGAGCGACGTCGATGTCGAGCAGGTGTATGCGGCATCCGTCATGGCGGCCGTCGCCCAACTCGACGAGCATTCCGCCTACCTCCCGGACGGCGAGCGGGCCGCCTTGGAGCCGACGCTCGACCAGACGTTCACAGGCGTGGGGCTCGAACTCTCCGTCGACCCGGATCGACGACAGCCGCTCGTCGAGGCGGCGGTGTTCGCCGGACCGGCCTGGAGGTCCGACATCGAATCCGGTGATTGGATCGAGGCCATCGACGGTACGCCGACGTCCGGCCTGCCGCTCCGGGAGGTGGTGGCCAGGCTCCGTGGCCCGGTCAACACGCCCGTGCGGTTGCGGGTTGCCTCCGGCGGTCGGCACCTTCTCAGCCTCGACCCGGCCGTCCAGCCGTCCACAGAAGCGCCGCGAGAGCTCGTGCTCATTCGTGAGACCGTCGAGGTCGAGACCGTCGAAGGAGATCGCCGCAACGACGACGGGAGCTGGGATTGGATGCTCGAGGGAGAGCGGGGCCTGGCCTACGTCCGGATCGACAGCTTCGGCGAACGCACGGCTCCAGAGTTCACCGCCGCCCTGGATCAGATCGCCGCGATCCCGGACCTCACGGGGCTGATCCTCGACCTCCGGGCCAATCCAGGAGGCCTGATCGGAGCGGCCGTCGCCGTCTGCGATGCGCTGCTCGAGGACGGCGTGATCGTCGAGATCAGGGGGAGGCCGAATCGGGGTACGGATTCGGCCGCTTCCAGCGATGTCCGCCGGGCGACGCCTGGCGCCGCGCTCGTCGGCGTGCCGATTGCGATTCTTGTCGATGGCCTTACGGCGAGCGCCGCCGAGACCGTGGCGGCCTGCCTCCAGGATGCCGGCCGGGCCACGGTCGTTGGCAGCCGCACGCTGGGCAAGGGAACCGTGCAGTCACTCATTCCATTGTCCGATGGCCGCGGCGTGTTGAAGCTGACCACGGCTGAGTACGTCCGCCCGACCCGCGAGTCGATCCATCGGGGGAACGACGAGGGCGACAGTGCGGCCTGGGGTGTGCGGCCAGATCCGGGGTGCGAGGTGACCCCCACCGCCGAGGCGGTCGAGCGGATCCGGCACTGGCGCAGGAGCCGCATCTCACCCTCCCGCTCTGCGGCACCCGTCTCGGCCTCCGGGTTCCTGCCCCGGGAGATCGACGCCGTGCTCGTCCGCGGCATCGACGCTACCCGCGGAGTTCGCTGACTCCGGCCGCCGTGCGAATCTCGGCAGCCAGAAAAAAGCTGCCGGCGGCCACGACGATTCCCCGTCGGCCTGATTTCGCCTTGGCCCGCTGCAGCGCCTCTGCCGCCGTTTCGATCCGCTCGATGGACCGGAGTCCGGCCGCGGCTGCCGCCGCCGTCAGGCTGGCCAGGTCGGCTCCGCGTGGGTTGACCGTGTAGCGGGTCAGAATGATGTGATCGAACCGTCCTCTGGCCGTCGCAAGCATTTCTCGGAGCTGTTTGTCGCGGCTGGCGGCAAACACGAGCACCCGGGGCCGATGCCGGTCGAGTTGGTCGGCGAGCGTCTCGAGGAGCGATTCCATCGAGGCCACGTTGTGGGCCGCATCGACGATCACGAGCGGCTGCCGTTCCAGCGTTTCGATCCGCGCCGGGAGCTGCGCGGTGGCCAGTCCGCGTTGGATCGCGGGAGTGGACAGTGGAAACCCCCGCCGATCGAGCAGAACCGCAGCCATGACGGCCAGCGACGCGTTGTCGGCCTGGTGGCGGCCGGGCATGCCGAGTTCGGCCACGATCGAAACCGGTGGAGCGAAGTCGGCGGGCAGGGCCACTTCCACGCTGCCGGGATCGGCGGAGCCAGCTGCGGGCGGCAGGTAGGTCCCCAGGAACTCGCGGCCGGCCTGGAACACCGGGGCCTGCCGCCGACGGGCCGTCTCGGCGATGACTCGGCGGGCGGAGGGCTGCCTAGCGCCGCTGACGACCGGACAACGCCGTTTGATGATGCCCGCCTTCTCACCGGCGATCCGCCCGATCGTGCGACCGAGCAGCTTCATGTGATCCAGGCTGATGCTCGTAATCACCGTGACGATGGGCTGGCACACGTTCGTGGCGTCAAGCCGCCCGCCGAGCCCCGTCTCCAGCACCACGATCTCGGCACCCGCCCGGGCGAAGTGGACGAAGGCGATCGCGGTCATGACTTCGAACCAGGTCGGACGCCGCGCCCCACGGCGATCGGCGGAGCGGTCGAGCTGCTCGACGGCAATTCGGACGAGCTCGCAGGCTCCGGCCAGATCGCCTGTGGCGATCGGAAGCCCGTCGAGGCAGATCCGTTCCTCGACCCGATGGATGTGCGGCGACACATAGCGGCCGGTGCGATAGCCCTCGGCTTCGAGAATGGCGGCCAGCATCGCCACGGTCGAACCCTTGCCCTTGGTGCCGGCGACATGCACGACCGGGAGTTCACGGTGCGGGTTGCCGAGCAGTGCGAGCAACCGCCGCATCCGGCCCAATCCGAACGCGGTGCCGGGCGAGCGGGGCGGGGTCCGTTCATAGTCCTGGCGGGCGTCGAGCCACTCGAGCACAGGGCTCGTCGCACCAGATTCGGGCAAAGGAGGTGTTTTTCGCATCCTGCGCAGATTTCCCGGTAGCGTGCCAGCAGCCTCCAGACTACCGCGGCGGGCGAAGTTGGCGCGGGAATCGGCTTTTCACTCTTGACCTTCTTCGGCCAGGCAAAGATTCTCCCCGCCCCTTGGAATCCGCACCCGTTCCGGTGTCCAGTATGCGGTCGAACGCTTGCAGCCTCCTCCACCGCCTGGCGACCGCCACCGCCCTCGGGCTGGCTACGGTCGGAGGAATCGCGGCTGAGCCCGTCCCGATCGTGGCCGACGCAGCCCCGCCCCCGATGTACCTGGCGGAGCCTTTCAGTGAGGCCGGTTTCAGCGGGATGCCGAGTTGCATCGCTCCGGGAGACGCCCGCTGCTGGCCCCGGTGGTTCGCCGGCGCCACGGGACTCGTGATGACCCGCACCCTGCCGGCTGGCTCGGCCACGATGCAGCCGCTTGCCGGAAGCCAACTGATGACCAGCGACGCCGACTTTGGCTGGCCAGGTGGTGTCGATCTCCACATTGGTCGCTGGTTTGGCGATCGGCAGCAGCATGCGGTGGAGTTGATCTACTGGGGTGTCTACCAGATGGGCTCCTCGGCGACGCTCGCCGCCGGGCCGCCCGGGATCGAGGCGATTCCCCAGGCACCGGGGGCGAGCGTGGGCGGCATCCCCGCGTCGGAGTTCCTGGTCGGTGCCGCCCAGCAGGAGATCACCCGCGCTGATGTGATCAACGACATCGAGATCAACTGGATCTACTCGCTCTGGGATCGCCCCGAGTTTTTGCCCCGCGAGCGAGCCGTCAACCTCATGTGGCTGGCGGGGTTCCGGTTCTTCCAGGTCAACGACCAGCTCACGCTCGCCACCGGCTCGGGTGATCCGGCCATCGGTGCGATCGACTTCGGCGTGGCGACGAACAACAACATCTATGGCGGGCAGCTTGGGGCGAAGTTCGATTGGAGGATTCTGCCGAGGCTGCGGTTCAACGTCGTGCCGAAGTTCATGATCGGCGGGAACGCGATCACCAACACATCGTCGCTGGCCGGTGCCGACGGCACGCAGGCGAGCTTCGCCGGGGGCACGCCGGTTCGGGCCTTCTCGGAACTCGGGGTCTTCTCCTGGCTCGGCTCGGTCGATACGAGCATCGCCTGGGATGTGACCGAGCACTGGAGCCTGTGGATGGGGTACCGGGTGGTCGGGGTGGGCAACATCGCCCAGGCCGACGCCCAGTGGCCGCCCGTCATCAGTTCGCCGGCCTCGTTGTCGGGCATCGCCGCCGGCAGCGAAACGATCATCCACGGCGGCTTCGCCGGCTTTCAGAGCCGGTACTAGGATGTACGGCTGCAGGGCCATCCATGGCCCCTGCAGCCTCGGGCTCGGCGGAGGGCAAGCCAAGGTTGCCCTCGCCTCGCGGCGGCCGGCTTCGTGCCGGCCGGTCAGCCGCAGTAATCGATGGCGCGGGCGATCTCGCTCTTGAGATCCTTGCGGGCTACGATCCGGTCGATGAAGCCGTGTTCGAGCAGAAATTCGCTGGTCTGAAATCCGGGTGGCAACTCGACCCGGATAGTCGCTTTGATCGTTCGTGGTCCGGCGAAGCCGATCAACGCCCGAGGCTCGGCGAAGCAGAGGTCGCCCAGCGAGGCGAAACTCGCTGCCACACCGCCCATGGTGGGATTGGTGAGAACCGAGATGAAGAGGCCTCCCGCCGCAGAGTAGCGGGCCAGCGCGGCCGAGACCTTCGCCATTTGCATCAGCGAAAGGATGCCCTCGTGCATGCGGGCTCCACCGCCCGAGGCGCTGATGATGATCAGCGGAAGCTTGCCGTGGGTCGCCCGCTCCACCAAGCGTGCCAGCCGTTCGCCCACGACGCTTCCCATGCTGCCCATGATGAAGGCCGAGTCGGTCACGCCGATCGCCACCCGGCGGGCCCGGATCATGCCCGTTCCGGTCAGGGCTGCGTCGGAGAGGCCCGTCCGTCGCTGTTCGGCCACGATCCGTTCGGCGTAGGGCTTCTTGTCCTTAAAACCGAGGGGGTCGGTCGGTCGGAGGGTGGCGTCCCACTCCTCGAAGGTGCCTGTATCGAGTAGCTGCTCGATTCGCTGAGAGGCCGAGACATACCAGTGGAAGCCACATTGCGGGCAGACGTTGAGGAGTTCCTCGGCTTCTTTGCGGTAGATCGTGGCCCCGCAGCCGCCGCACCTGAGCCACAGACCTTCGGGTACGCCCCGCTTGGCCCGCGGGCCGCGAACCGTCGGCAGCTGGGCGGGGGCGTTCCCGAACGCGATGCCCTGAACGCCTGCAAGAGGCTGGCTCCGGCCCGTCGCGGAGGCATCCACGCCGGTGGCAGTCGTCGAACGGCGGCTTTCCATAATCGACCGGGAGAGCGGGATACGAACCGGCGGTGCGACGGGCTCAGCCGACACCCCAGGCCCGTAGTGTAAGCGGCTTGCCAGTTTCAGGGCAGCGCCGGAATCGGAGGCGGTCAGCCCGCCGCCGCCGGGGCTTGGTGGCTGACGGGGGCGGTCGCAGCCGCCGGAGGCAGCCGCTCGCCGCCGAGCCACTGGGCCGCGACGGGCAGAATCGCGAGGGAGTGCTCGGTAGGGTTCGACTGCCAGAGGTCCCCCAGCGGGGCGGCCGCTACGAGCCAGCGGACGATCGCATCGAGTGGAGCCGGCACCACGACTGCGATCCGACCGACCGGGTGCCGCTTGAAGAGTTTCTCGAGCGCCGCATCGATGCGGCTGACGGCGTCTTCAAGGAGTTCACCTTCCGGCGGAGCCACGCTCCACGGGTCGTCCTGCCATTGCCGGTAGAGTCGCGGCTGGAACTGACGAATCTCGGAGACCAATTTGCCTTGCCAGAGACCGAGGTCGAGGTTTGCCAACAGTTCAACGGATTTCGGCATGATCCCGCAGCGGTTCCCGATGATGCGGCCCGACTGAATGCTGCAGGCGGTGGGCGCCGTGTAGATCGCGTCAGGCGGTTCGGTCGCCAGCCGATCGACCACGGCATTGACCTCGGCCAGGCCCTCGGAGCACGGGGGGAGGTCGAGGGAACCACGCACTCGCCCCTGCCGCTCGTAGTCGGTAGCGGCCGAGCGAATCACGATCAGATGGTCGGGCATGAGGGAGTCATTCGTCTCCGGGGTCGGCGGCTGGTGGCTCACGAGGCCGCGCGGGCGCGGGATTCCAATTCGGTGATGGCTTGGGCATAGTCGGCCGATCGGATCACGGCGCTTCCCGCCACGATCAGTTCGGCACCGGCGGCTGCCACGCGATCGATCGTTTCGGTCGAGATGCCGCCGTCGACGCCGAGGCGAAACCCGAGGCCTCGCTCCTGACGAACCGCAGCGAGACGCGCGAGTTTGTCCAGGGCCACGGGCTCGAACGCCTGCCCGCCAAAACCCGGCTCAACGCTCATCACGAGCACGCCGTCACACGCATGAAGCAGCGGTTCGATCACGTCCACCGGCGTGCCTGGGCTCAAGGCGAGATGCGCTCTGGCCCCTTGGTTACGGATCGCGGCGAGGGTCGGGACGGGGTCCACGACCGCTTCCACATGCACCGTCACGATGTCGGCGCCGAGCCTGGCGTAGTCGACGGCCGTCAACTCCGGTTGCTCCACCATCATGTGGACCTCGAGAGGCACCTGGGCCGCCCGTCGAACCGCCTCGACAACGACCGGGCCGTAGGTGAGTTGGGGCACGAATCGCCCGTCCATGACATCCAGGTGGAGGGCCTGGGCGCCGGCCTGCTCGAGTCGCTCAACCTCGCGGGCGAGGTGTCCAAAGTCGCAGAGCAGGAGGGCTGGCAGCACGATGGGCCCGCTCGACTCGAGGACCGAAGTCACCCGAGCGAATCCGCCGGACCCTGGAGAACGAAAATGGTGCTGGCTCATAGGCCGACGAACGCTGCCGCCCGTCGGAGCACTGAGTGTATCACACCCCGGACGTGCCGCTGCTTGCGGGAACGTAACTCGTTTGCAGCCAGGCGATTTGGCGGCGTCATCCGCGGGTTCCTTCGAGTGGCACACCGGTCGTCCGGGAGCCCCGCCTCACGAAAACCTCATGATTTGCGGGTACTTTTCGGCCCACCTGGGATCCGGTGGCCGTCATGGTCACAATGCCGTCCCAGGCCGGCACCCGGCCGGGACCGCTTGGGTCCGAGTCAGCCTTTCCTGGAGTTCGTCCATGCTGTGCCTGCCGGGAGGCATCGTGATTCGTCCTCACCGGCGTCGGTGGGAGCCCCTGAGCCGATGCGTGATTGCCCTGGCGGCCCTGGCGATCTTCGGTCTGGAGCAGGCGTTGGCCGCGGACTCCACCGGGGTGGAGTTGCCTGGATACTGCAAGGCGTCCGGTGAAGTCGCCGGGTCGCTCAAGTGCGTCGGGTCCGACACGATGAACAACCTCGTGGCACTGTGGGCCGAAGGCTTCAAAAAGTTTTACCCGAGTGTTCGCGAAGGCATCGAGGGCAAGGGTTCGGCCTCGGCCCCACCGGCGCTGGCCGAGGGCACCTGCACGTTCGGTCCGATGAGCCGAGACTGGAAGCCTTCGGAAATAGACGCCTTCAAGTCGCGTCACGGCTATCCGCCAACCGTCGTGCCGGTCGCGATCGACATGCTGGTTGTTTTCGTCCATAAGGACAATCCACTCCAGGGTCTCTCACTCGAGCAAGTCGACGCAATCTTCTCCAAGAACAGGACGGGCGGGGCTGTGGCAGACATCCGCACCTGGGGCGATCTCGGCCTCGAGGGTGAGTGGAAAACGAAACCCATCAGCCTGTATGGCCGGAACGCCACCAGCGGCACCTACGGCTATTTCAAGGAATTCGCCCTCTTCAAAGGCGACTTCAAGCCCACGGTCAAGGAACAACCGGGGAGCTCGGCCGTTGTGCAGGCCGTGGCGAGCGACCGCTACGGCATCGGCTACAGCGGCTTCGGCTATCTCACGGCGAACGTGCGGGCCGTACCGCTGGCAGCCACGTCCGAAGCCGAGCCCACTCCGCCGGAAGCTGAGGCCGCCTACGCGGGAGACTATCCGTTGGCCCGATTCCTCTACCTGAGCGTGAACCATCGCCCCGGGACCGAACTCGATCCCTTGCGGCGGGAGTTTCTTCGGTATGTGCTCAGCCGCGAGGGACAGGCCGATGTCGCCAAGGATGGCTATCTCCCCGTGACGGCCCCCGTGGCCGATCAGGCCTTGGTTGCCGCGGGCGTCGCGGACCGGTGATCGCGGAACTCGCTGCATGCATGCCCAGCGCACCTTCACCGGCCGTGTCCGTCGCCGCCGAGGCCATCCTTGGGTCAGGTTCAGCGACGCACTCGCTCGAACGCTGATCGCCCTCGGCGGCATCGGCACGATCGCCGCCGTGCTGCTTGTGGGCGTATTCCTGGTTGTCGTGGCGGCGCCGCTGTTTCGGCCCGCGGTGGCGTTGCCGGTCGGCCGCGGGGCGGTGGCAGAGGAACAACCGCTCGCGATCGGCTCCGACGAGGCGGGAGATCTCATGTGGATCGTCGGCGGTGGTGATGCCGGCGGCAGGGTACGGGTCATCGGCGTCGTCGGTGGTCAGCCACTCCTCGAGCGGACGGCCGCCGAGGCTGGGCTCGAGGGGTGCACCGTGATGCGGACATCCGGCAACGAGCTGCTCGCCGCTGCCGGGTTTGCCGACGGGTCGTTTCGCACCGGCCGGCTCGGTTTTGACGCCAGCTATCTTGCGGCAGGCGATCTGCCGGCTGACCGGCCGGCACCGGCCCCCGGTGAGGCGGTGCTCGATGGCGAGACGTTGATCATGCCGGGGTTCGGTGACCAGTTCGCCCGGGTCTCGCTCGTGACCGATCTCGACACGCCCGGAGGCGAGCGACTGCCCGACCCGATCGTCGATATCGACGTGACGAGGTTGTCCGGTGGTCCGCTCGTGGCCGCTGTCGACGCCTCGGGTAGGGTCCGGGTCGAGTCGGTGAGTTCGCGGCGGAACATGCTGACCGGCAAGACGACGATCGCTTCGTCTGGAGGAGCGATCGAGCCCACGGCCGGATTCCAGCCGCGGTTCATTCGGGTCTCCGAGCGAGGCGACCAACTCTTCCTGATCGCGGCAGATGGCGTGGGGCGGCGGTACGCCATCCGCGACGTCCGCAGCCCGCGGTTGATGGAGTCATTCACGCTTCCCGGGCCGGTGACTGCCGTGGCCCGGTTGTTCGGGGGAACGGCACTGGCCGTGGGGAACGTCGCCGGCCGAGTGGCGATCGTGTTTCCCGCCCGCCCGCCCGCGGGCCAGGAATCCGACGCCGGCCTGCCCGAGGATGGTCTGAGGATGGTGACCGCGCGGGAGTTCGAGCCGGGCTCGGGAAGCGTGACCGCGATCGCCTCCTCGCCGCGATCACGGCTGTTCGCCGTGGCGGACGCGGGCGGTGCCGTGCGGTTGCTCCAGTCCACTGCTGGCCGCGAAGTTCTCAGGGTCGGGGCCGACGCCGTCGACGACGGAAGTGGCCACATGCCATCCGGCGCTTCGCTCCTGGCCATTCCTCCGCGCGAGACACGGCTGCTGGCCGCTGGCGGCGGGGGGCTCGCCGCCTGGTCCGTCGCTGCCGGCTATCCGGAGGTGTCGGCCGGAACGCTCCTGTTCCCCGTCTGGTACGAGAGCTATCCCGCGGCCGTCCATGCCTGGGAGACCACGGGCCACGAGGCGTTCGAATCGAAGTTCGGTCTCGTGCCCCTGATCTTCGGCACGCTCAAGGCCACGCTCTACTCGATGCTCTTCGCCACGCCGATTGCGCTCTTGGCGGCGATCTACGCGAGCCAGTTCATGCATCCCGCCTGGAAGGCCCGGATCAAGCCTGCCATCGAGATGATGGCGAGCCTGCCCAGCGTGGTGCTCGGCTTTCTGGCCGGGCTGATTTTCGCACCTCTCCTCGAGCGGTCGCTGATGCAGGTCATCACGGGAGTCTTCGTGGTGCCCCTGGTTCTCCTCATCGGCGCCCATGTGTGGCTGCTCTTGCCGGCCGGGAGTCGCGCCCGCTGGGCTCGGTTTCGGTTCGCCGTCGTGTCGCTCGTCGCGTTGCCGCTCGGGATGCTGGCGGCCGGGTTCCTGGCGCCCCTGGTCGAACGCCTGCTCTTTCAGGGCGACGTGGGGGGGTGGCTCGACGGCCGCGATGGCAGTGGCTTCGGGGGCTGGGTGATCGCCACGCTTCCGGCAGCCGTGCTCGCGACGGTCTGGCTCGTCGGCCGGCTCGTGAATCCCTGGCTCCGCCAGGCCGGGGCGGACTGGAGCCAACAACAGGCGGCTGTCGCCTCGTTCCTGGTGTTCGCCGGAGGGCTGGCGTTGGCCGTGACGTTTGCCGTGGCGGCGGCCGCTTTCTGCGACGCGATCCGGCTCGATACGCGGGGCGGCCTGTTCGGCACCTACGTGCAACGAAATGCGATGGTGGTGGCTGTCGGGATGAGCTTTGCCATCATTCCGCTCGTGTTCACGATCGCTGACGACGCGCTGTCGAGCGTGCCGGATCACCTCCGCAGCGCGTCGCTGGGAGCCGGGGCCACGCCCTGGCAGACGGCGGTCCGGGTGATCGTGCCGGCGGCGGCCAGCGGGCTTTTTTCCGCCGTGATGATCGGGCTGGGTCGGGCGGTGGGTGAGACGATGATCGTGCTGATGGCTGCCGGCAACACACCCCTGGTCAGCTGGAACATGTTCAACGGGTTTCAGACGCTCTCGGCCGCCATCGCCACCGAACTGCCGGAGGCGGCCCGCGGCAGCAGCCACTACCGGGTCCTGTTCTTGGCTGCATTGACCCTGTTTGCCATGACATTCGTGGTCAACACCGTGGCCGAGATCGTTCGACAGCGGTTCCGGAGGAGGGCTCATGAGCTCTGATCGGCACCGCCATCGCCGACTCCGCAGTAGCCACACGGCGTTGGCTGCGCATGGTGAGCCATGGGTCTGGCTCACGGCCGGGTGCCTGGCCGTGGCGATCGCGATGATCGGAGGGCTGCTCGCCCTGATCACGGCGCGGGGTGCCGCGACCTTCTGGCCGGTCCCGCTCGAACTGGTAACTGCCGCCGACGGCCGCCGTTTTCTGGCCGAAGTGGCGGAGCGGGAGCCGGCCCGGCCCGAGACAACCGAGTCTCCAGGCCAGTCGGAGCGGCTCCTCTTGCGGACGGCGGCGTTCGCGGAGACCGGCAATCATTTCGAATGGATCGCCCTGTCAGACGTCGGTCGGGTCAGTCGCCCGGAATGGGCCACGGTGGTCGAGCGGCTCGAGGGCGGCAGGCTGCATGGCACGCCCTCCCGAATGCTCCACGGCGAGCAGGTGGTGGCCGAGGGGCCGGCGGCTGTCTGGGCGGCGTTCGAGCGTGAGCATCCGGCGGCCCGGCGGCGCTGGCGTCAGGCGATGCGACTGGACCGCGTCGATCGGGGACGCCTTCAGCAGAAACTGCGGGCTGCCCGGCTGGCCGTCGTGGCGGCCCGGCTCGAGAGCGGGCCGGGGTCGGCAGCCGAATCGGCGGCAGCCACCCGAGAGCAGCAGGTGCAGGCCGAGGCCGACGGCGCGACCCGCAGCCTCGATGCCCGTACGGCGGCCTTGCGGGCTGAGAACGACGGCTGGATCGTCGAGTTCGAGACAGCAGCGGGCGGCACGACGGCGGTGCCGCTCGACGGGATCGTTCGGGCGTGGCAGCCGAACCGGCTTGGATGGCTGGGTAAGCTCGGCGTCTATGGCTCGCGCTGGGGGGAATTCCTGGCCGACGATCCGCGCGAGGCCAACAGCGCCGGCGGCGTTTTCCCGGCCATTTGGGGAACGGTTGTGATGACGCTCATCATGGCCCTGCTCGTGGCGCCCTTCGGCGTGCTTGCGGCGCTCTATTTGCGGGAGTACGCCTCCAGCGGCCCGATCACCGCCGCAATCCGCGTGGCGATCAACAACCTCGCCGGCGTGCCGAGCATCGTCTACGGAGCCTTCGGCCTCGGATTCTTCTGCTACGGGCTGGGGGCCGGGATCGACGAGCTCTTCTTCAAATCGAGCCTTGTGGCCGACAGCCAGCCGGTATTCGGCACCGGTGGCCTGCTCTGGGCATCCCTGACGCTGGCCCTTCTCACGCTTCCGGTGGTGATCGTTGCCACCGAGGAGGCCCTCTCGGCTGTCCCCAATTCGATGCGGGAAGGCTCCTACGCCTGCGGAGCCGGAAAATGGCAGACGATCCGTCGCATCGTACTGCCGCGGGCGCTCCCTGGGATCATGACGGGGCTGATCCTGGCGATGGCCCGTGGCGCCGGCGAGGTGGCCCCGTTGATGCTGGTAGGCGTGAAGAAGCTGGCACTCGACCTGCCCGTGGACGGCACGTTTCCCTTCATTCATGCCGAGCGGGAGTTCATGCATCTGGCCTATCTGATTTACGACGTCGGTTTCCAGAGTCCCAACAGCCAGGCGGCCCAGCCGATGGTGTTCACGATCACCTTTCTCCTCGTCGCCATCATTGCAGCCCTGAACCTTGCCGCCATCTGGCTTCGCGCAAGGCTCCGCCGCCGCTATGTGGCGCAGACGTTCTGAGGCCGCTGCTGTGGAGCGGCAGGTGTACAATCCACAACGATCCTTCTACGACGAATCTCCGGAGACGATCCATGCAGGCGGCGACCGATCCGAACCGACAGGGGAAGGCGTCCGCGGAGGCTCCCCCATCTGATCGCCTCCTGGCCGTGGCCCAGGGATTCGAGGTTGATTCGGAGGTGCATCCGAGCGTGGCTGCCGAACAGCCGGTGCTCGAGATCGATCGCTTCAACCTCTGGTACGGCGGAAAGCAGGCCCTGCATCGGATCACGATGTCGATTCCGCACGGCAAGGTGACGGCGCTCGTGGGGCCGAGCGGTTGCGGGAAGTCGACGCTCCTGCGGAGTGTCAACCGGCTCAATGACCTCGTGCAGAACGTTCGCATTACTGGGGACATGCGGCTCAACGGCGACTCGATCTACGATCCGCGGATGGACGTGATCGACCTCCGGAAGCGGATGGGCATGGTGTTTCAGAAGCCCAATCCATTTCCGATGAGCATTTACGAAAACGTCGTCTACGCTCTGCGGATCGATGGTGAAGGGAATCGTGGGGTGCTCGACGAGGTCTGCGAGATCAGCCTCCGCGGGGCGGCGCTCTGGGACGAAGTCAAGGACCGGCTCCAGGACAGCGCCCTCGGCCTCTCGGGCGGTCAGCAGCAACGCCTCTGCATCGCCCGGGCCATCGCCGCGGAACCGGAGGTGCTGTTACTGGACGAGCCCTGTTCCGCCCTCGATCCTATCGCCACCGGTAAGGTCGAAGACCTGATTCAGGAACTCCGCGGCCGGTATTCCGTCCTGATGGTCACCCACAACATGCAGCAGGCCAGCCGCACGAGTGACTACACCGCCTTCATGTACCTCGGCCGGCTGATCGAATACGGCGGCACCACCGACATCTTCACCAAGCCGGTGCTCCGCGAGACCGAGGCCTACGTCACGGGACGGTTCGGCTGAGTCGGATTCAAAGCCATCCATCATGCGACATATCGAAAGGCAGATCGAGGGTCTCAAGGAGCGCATTCTCCGGGTCGGCACCCTCGTCGAGGAGGCGATCTCCAAGGCGATCACGGCCCTGATCAACCGTGACGTGCCGCTCGCCCAACGGGTGATGGCCAACGACGAGGAGATCGACCGGATGGAGGTCGAGGTCGAGGAGGAATGCCTGAAGATCCTCGCCCTGTACCAGCCCGTGGCGGCGGACCTGAGATTCGTGGTGGCCGTGCTCAAGATCAACAACGACCTGGAGCGAATGGGCGACCTTGCCAAGAACATCGCCAAACGGGTCGCCCAGCTCAAGGGCCAGGATTTCGACCTGCCCCCCGAGATCCGGTCGATGGCGATGCAGGCCCAGGAGATGGTGAAGCAGTGCCTCGACGCGGTCGTCCGCGGCGACCCGGTGCTCGCCCGGCAGGTGCGGGAGGAGGACGACGCGGTGGACGATGCCCGGCAGCGGATCCAGCGGCGGGTGATGGCGGGAATCAAGGCCGACCCGGACAACGCCGAGAGCCTGTTGCGGATCAATTCGGTCTCCAAGCACATCGAACGGATCGCCGACATGGCCACCAATATCGCCGAGGACGTCGTCTATATGGTCGAGGGCGACATCGTTCGCCATCGCTCGGAGACGACCTGAGGCAGCGGCGCTCCGCGGCCGAAAAAAGCCCGCGTGCCGTCCGGGGCTTCGCCGTGGTAGCCTTTCCGCGCCCCGCGGACGGGGTCCTCTCGGGAGTCGTTCACCATGCTGATGCGGTCGTCGGTCGCGTTTCTGGCCTGCCTGACGGTGGCCGTTGCCCGTGGCGAAGAGCCGGTGCTCGTCTCGATCACGGGACCGCTCGTCGGTCGGGTGGGGGATCGCGTCTCGTTCGAGGTGGAACTGGTCAACCGTTCCGGCAAGCCGCTCCAGCAGCTGCGGGTGATCGACTATTTCGACGCCGGCTTCCACCACGAGGCCTCGACGAGTCCGATCGAACAGAAGGGCACGGTCGATCTCGCGCCCGGTACCGCCCGGCGGTTGACGCTCGACTTTCTGCTCGATGAACCGGGGCGGCAGTGCCACCGGGTCGCGATCCTCGATCAGTCCCATCAGAATCTCGGCGGCGCGCAGCACTGCGTCGAGGTTGCCCCGAATCCGGCTTTCGTTCCACCGCCCGCCGCGCCGCCGTCGACCGTCAACGCGCCGCCGATGCCACCGAGCGTGGTGGCATCGCCGTCCGTGGGAGGCGGGCCGTTTGCCGACCGCGGTCCGCTGGCCGGAAACTCATCCACGGCCGGTCTCGCCGCGCCTGCCGCCGCCGCCGCCGCCGCCGTGACGATTCCCGCGCCCCCGGCCGCCATCTCCGCGCCCGCGGCCGTGCCCTTGACGTCCGCCGCTCCAGTCGCGCCGGCGATCGAACTCGATCTGAACGGGCCGGCGGAGGTGGCCTCCGGTGAAGTCGTGAAATACGTCGCCATCATCCGCAATAAGGGGACCGGACCATCCCAGCCGTCGAGCCTCGACTTCTCGTGGGATCCGGCCCTGAGTCCGCTCGAGGCTTCCGATGGGTATGCGCTCGTCGGATCAAAGGTCTCCTGGACGATTCCCGCGATTCCGCCCGGCGGTGCCGAGGAGCGTCAGATCAATCTCCGGGCCGAGGCCGCGGCGGGTTCGTTTCGCGACTCGCCGCCCACGCGGGCCTGCGTGCGGGCTGTCCTATCAGGGCTGGCCGGCGGTTCGATGCTTGCCGACGACGCCTGCGTGGGAATCATGGCCACGGCCACCCGGCCGCGGCTGCGGTCCGCGACGGAGGCCGGCCTGCGGCTCTCACTCGCGGATCTCGACGACCCGGTGGCTTCGGGCGATGCCACCACGTTGGTCTGCACCGTGACGAACGGCGGCACCCAGCCAAGCGGGAGGCTCGACGTCGTTCTTCTCCTGCCCGAGGGCGCCAGGCTCGTGGGCGACCCGATTCCTTCCCGTGTGCGGGTGGACAGCGCCCGCGTGAGTTTCGATTCGGTCGCGTCCATTCCTCCGGGAGGGCGTCAGGCCTTCGAACTGACCTACCGTCTCCCGATGGCCGGTGTCGGCAAGGCCTCGGCGGTCATGACAGGAAGTGAACTCGAGGGATCCCTCGAGCGAACCTGCCAGACGACCTTCAACGAGCCCTGACCAGCCGGCACGTCTTGCGCACGCCGCAGAGATGGCCACAGGGATGCCGTTCCGGCCGCATGGCCGCAAGCATCGGGTGCCCCCGAGCCGAAGCTTGAGACGTTCCGACACGGGGGAATGCGATGCTCGCGGTGACGGCCAACTGGGGACTTACCGACGGCTCGCTCGGCGGACCCGGGCCGGCATCGGCCTCCGGATGGCTCGACAGCCTGCGGGCTGCCGTTGTTCGGGCCGGCTGGGGGCCCACTGGCCGCTACCGGCCGGTGGAACGGCTGACGATCGTCCTGGCGGGAGATAGCTTCGATCTGCTGCTCTCCGAGCGGTGGGCAGGCCGAGCGAGGCCTTGGCATGGCGGGCGGCATGCTCGAGAGGCCCGACTGGGGGTCACGGCCCGGGCGGTGGCGGGAGCACGGCGGCCGATTGCCAAACTCTGCCGCTGGGTGCGGCATGGGCTCGCGGTGCCGGCCGCGGATGTCCGCGGGCGGCCGGTCGACACGATCCGCTCTCGTGTGGAAGTCGAGGTGGTTGCCCTGGTTGGCGACCGCGACGGCGACCTGGCGTCCGCGGCAGGGGGCCCTACCTGGAGGGGCCTTCACGTTGGTTCGGCCTGGTGCGACGACCGCCATGCGATCCGCCATGGCCAGGAATTCGACCCGATTCGCTTCCGTGAGTGCGGCATCGCCTCCCATCGGGATGCACAACCAACGCTGGCGGAGAGTGTGGTCGTCGACCTGATCGTGCCATTTGCGCTCATGCTGCGACGGACGTCCGCGGGCTGGGAGCAGGTCCGGCAGACGATGACCGCCTTGGCGGCTGCCGACGTCGTCGATCTGGTGCCGCTGGTGGCGAAGCTGATCGCGGGCTCCGCTGCGGTCGGCCACAGTGCCGTGGTGACCGCCTGGCGACGAGCCATCGATGGCTGGGTCGCCGCGGTGCGCCGAGATCCGCCGGGCCACGAGGCCAGGTTCGATGCCCCGATCGAACTTGCTGCCTGGTTTGCGACCGCAGCGGGGCCTGGCCCGACCGGCCAGGTGCCGGCTGCAATCCAGTGGCTGGCGGCTGCTCCTCCGCCGGCGGTGCCAGGGCAGATTTCGATCTTCGGACACCTGCCCGCTGCGGCCACGGGGACGGTGCTGGGGCTCGGTGGCGAGGCACCCCTGCTCCTGGTCCAGCCTCGGCGGCACGGCCCCCTCGAGATCGTGGACTTGGGCAGCCGTCCTCGGGAATCGGCGATCGTGCGCGTCGGAGCCCGGGCGGCTGGCCGTGACATCGTCGATGCGGCATGATGCCGGGCGGTAGGTTCCCCATCGATGATCGAACCGGGCATCCTTGAAATTCGCACCACGTTCCCCAGTCGGGCGGCGGCTGTCGCCTGCGCCGAGGGGCTCGTCGGGGCGCGGCTCGCCGCCTGCGTGCAGGTGGACGGACCGATCGCGAGCACCTACCTCTGGCAGGGCGTGGTCGAGGTGTCGGAGGAGTGGCGGTGCAGTTGCAAGACGACCACCGAGCTCCGCGACGCCTGTCTGGCCGCGATCGCCGGCGGCCATTCCTATGAGATCCCCGAACTGTTGGTGATCGAAGCAGCGGCATCACCTGCCTATGCGGCCTGGCTGCGTGCCAGCCTCGGTTCGACTTCCACGTCATTGGAGGGCGACGCATGAGCACCGCCGGGCATGAACCGATCTATCGCTTCGACGTGGTGCTCCACCCACGGCCGCCGGCGACCATGGTCGCGGGAGAGCAGGCCGACGCCTGGGGGCTCTGGCCGATTCTGGCGGTGCCTCGGGATGGCCTCGTCGCCACCTTCGAGGTCGGGTTTGACGACGTGCTGACCGCCCTCGATCGGCTCCCCCGCCTCGTCACCGAGCCGGATGGGGCAATTCTCTGGGCGGCAGCCGACGCCGAGCAGGCCTGGCAGATTGATGGAACGCTCGCGGAGCGTGACGGCCGGGCACTGGCAGCCGAACTGAAGGGCTCGTGCCCCGCAGCGGCCTTCGACCAGGTGCTCGAGGCCTTCGGCTGGCCGCGGATGCCAGTCATGCTGCAGTTGGTGCGATCCGGGGTGTTTGTCGACGAGGCCACCTTCCGTCGCCACGCGACCGCCCGGGGCAGTCACCCGGCGAGGTAGACCTTGAGGGGCGGTGCATGTCCGATGGTGACGGTCGTGCGGCCCGAGCGCCATCCGACCGTTTGCCCGCCGGGAAAACGGTCGATAGCGTGAATGGGCAGGAGGGATCAGCACCGGGCCAAGGGGGAAGCCGATGGGTGACCGACAGCGCAGTGACCGACGCCGCACTCGACATGCCGCCTGGGGCATGATTCTTGGCCTGGCCTGGATGGGGTCCGGGCTGGCCGTTCCCTTCGTTCCCGAGGATCAGGCCGTCGCGCGGATGTACGGCAGTGGCGTCCACGCCTTTTTCACCGGTGACTACCAGCGGGCCTACGACGATCTGACCCAAGCGGTCGAAGCCGGCACCGCCGACCCCAGGGCTTTTTACTTTCGCGGCCTGGCCGCCCGGAAACTCGGCCGGCTCGACGAGGCGGAAGCCGATTTTGCCACGGGCTCTCGGAAGGAAGCGGATGGCCTGGGGAGCTGGCCGGTCTCCCGCTCGCTCGAGCGTGTGCAGGGGGGCGATCGGCTCGCCCTGGAACGGTATCGGGCCCAGGCCCGCGTGGCCGCGGTCCAGCGGGATCGGGAGGCGATCGAACGCCGATATTCTGGTATCGAACGACGCCAACCCGAATTGCTGCGGGAGCAGCGTCCGGAGGGAGTTGTGATCGATTCTGCGCCGGGGTTTCTCGACCAGGATCCCCCCGAATCCGTCATGGCCGAAGAACTGGCGGAGCCGGAAGCCGCTGACGAATCCCTGGAACGGCCGGAGTAGCACCGGCTCGGGGCGGCAAAAGTCGCGTCGCGGGCGAGGATACGCCCCGTGCTCCGCGAGCGTTCGCCGACCCCTCGCCTGGCCGTTCTGCATATATGGCACCGGCTCGGGGCGGCAAAAGTCGTGTCGCGGGCGAGGATACGCCCCGTGCTCCGCGAGCGTTCGCCGACCCCTCGCCTGGCCGTTCTGCATAGATGGCACCGGCTCGGGGCGGCAAAAGTCGCGGACCTGCTACGTCGGCAGGCGGGCTGCAGCGAGTGCCAGCAGCGCCCAGCCGACGATCAAGAGCACGCCTCCGATCGGCACGATCGCGCCGAGAATCTTGATGCCTGTGAGGGCGAGTACCGCCAGGCAGCCGCTGAAGATCAGCGTGCCGGCGAGGAAGGATGCCGTGGCGGCGGTGAGCCCGGCCGGGGCGGGCGCACGAATCGCGGCGAGGAGGCCGACGGCCACCAGCGCGAGCGCGTGGTACATCGCATAACGGCAGGCCGTCTCCCAGTTCTCGGCCTGACCCGAGGCGGTGAGCGTGGCCTTGAGCCCGTGGGCGCCGAAGGCACCGGCGGCGACGGCCACGCCGGCCAGAACGGCACCGGCCGCAAGCGCGAAGCGGGCGAGGGGCAGTGTCACTTGCGGACGGCTCCCAGCAGCCGCTCCTCTTCCTCTTCCTGGATGATGATCCGCGGCGTCACCATCAGCATGATGCTGCGGGTCGTCCGCCCCAGGCCGACGTTCTTGAACAGCCGGTTGATGTAGGGCACCTTCGAGAGGATCGGCACGCCGAATTCATTGCGAGCCTCGTTGAGCCGCTTGATTCCGCCCAGCAGCACCGTGCCGCCGTCGGGCACGCTGACCGTGGTGGTCACCGTCGTGAAGATGAATTCCGGCAACTGGATCGTGGTGCCATTGGTGAGCGTCTCGAATTCGCTCGAGCCCGCTTCGCCGTTGCTCAGGCCGGCCAGTCCGTCGATGCCGGGCACGTCGAGTTCCGTGCCTGATTTCTCGTCGCTGCTCTTGGCCTTGGTCGAGCGGGAGCCCTCGAACTGGAACTCCTGGACCTGGCCGATCTGGGAGAAGAAGGGCACGAGCGTGAGCCGCACGAAACGCCGGTCGTTCGAGACCACGGCCTGGACATTGACGGCTGTGCCCTCGTTGAGCACGGTGATCACCGGCTGCTGGGCGGCCGAGAAGTCGCCCACCACCGGGATGACGGAGGTTACGAAGGGCCTCTGGGTGGTATCCGAGACGAAGGCCTGCTGGCCGTTGAACAGCGTCACCTTCGGGGCCTGCATCACGTTCGACCGAGTGTTGCCCTGCGCCGCCTGGATGAGGAAGTAGGCCTCGATGTCGGAGAGGATCGCAAACCCGAAGTTGGCGGCCGAGCTGGCCGGGTCGGGCAGGCCGGGCAGCGCCGGTACCTGGGCGGCGCCGAAGCTGTTCTGCCGGAACGGGATCGAGAAGAAGTTGCGGCCCACCTGGTTCACGCCCGCCTGCTGCCCCAGGACGCCCGTGCGATTGGGCGACAGGGCCACGCCCGGATTGCCCGTGTTGTCGAGACCGATCGTCTGGGAGCGGCCACCCTGGGCGGCGATCAGACCGAGGGCCTCCGGGGATACGGAGCCGTTGCTGGAGGTGGGCACCGCGGTCATGTTGAGCGGCTCGTTGACGCCGGTCTGGATGTTGAAGTCGAAGTCCACGCCGATCCGCTCGAAGAACGTGTCGTTGAGCGTGATGAACCGGACTTCGATCGTGACCTGGAGATCCTGGAGCCGGCGGAGTTGTTCGAGCAGATCGGCGATCTCCTCGTGTACCTCCTGCGTCTGCCTGACCACGAGGCTGAGATTCGTTTCGAAGGGGCGGATCGCCCCCTGACCCCCGACCACGTCCCAACTGTCGGCTGCGACGGTGCTCTGGATCAGGTCGATGAGCGGCTGGAAATTCTGGATCGAGCCGCCGGCAGAGGGAGGGCCGAAGGGGATCGAGGGAGTCGAGCCCATGGCGGGGCCGCCGGCCGATTGCACCTGGGCGAGGGACGCCGGGTTGATCGCGGCCTCGCCGCCGCGAGCGACTGGTCCCACTCCGGCCGGCGGTGGACCGACCTGAACGGAGAGGGAGTTCCGCAGGGCAGCCTGGTTGTATCCCTCTCGCAGGGCCCCGGTGATGCCAAGGCCGTCGGAGGAGAAATTCGGGATCGGCATCACGAGGTCGGCGACGGGATAGGTCACGGCATACACATCCCCCTTCACCAGCCGCGGGCTCGTCACCTTGAGCACCTCGTCGCGGACGACGTAACCGAGGTGGAGCGGCTCGAGCAGGAGCTTGAGCGCGCTTTTGAGCGAGATTGGCTGGTCGAGGGAGAGGGTCACGGCCGTGTCACTGCTGACGGCTTCCTGATCGAGGCCGACCATGTCGAGATGGATCGCGACCCCGGCCTGCTTGGCGAGGGCGTCAAGCACGGTCGCCAACGGTTGATCCCGGTAGGACGGCAGCACCTTCTGCTCGAGCTTCTGCTGGATTTCGAGTTCGGTGGCCGTGGCCCGGGAGCGGCCCTCAGCGAGGAGTTCGGCCCGCGTCTTGGTCAGGTCGGCCCACTCCTTGGAATCCGGAAACTCGATCGGTCCAGTGATCGGCCGACCCGATCGCTCCACATCCTCCATTGAGTCGAGGAAGCCCGTCTCGTGGCCGTCGGCGATGGTTCGCTGGGTATCGAGCCGGCGGATGGTCCGGCTCTGGGCGAGCAACTGGCGGACCACTGGGTTGTCGGGGGCCAGTTGGCCCGCCTTTTTCGCGACCGCCTCGGCCTCGGGAAACCGCTGCTGGTCGATCAGCGTGTTGTATTCTTCGACGAGCATCGCGATCCGTTGATCGACTTCGACCCGCTGGGCTCGTTCACGGTCGATCTGGGCCTCGATTTCGCCGTTGCGGCGTTCGAGCGCCAGTTCCGCCCGCCGCTTGCCCGTCGCCTCCTCGATATCGAGCCGGGTGCGTTCGATTCGGCGGAGCAGTTGGCTCCGGGCGTCTTCCGCAAGGGGTTGCGACGCGAGCCCGGCGGCAACCTCGTCGAGCAAGGCCAGCGCATCGCCAGGCGATTTCTGGGCCAGCCGCTTGGCTTCGAGTTGGCGGGCGGCGACCTCGGCGGAGATCCGGGCCGTTCGCAGGCCCTCCGGTTCGGCCGGATCCGCCGCAGGGAGTTGGCGGGATTCCGGACCGCTCGCGTCAGGAGATTGGCCCGGCTGACGGGCGGCCCGCTCGATCGCCTGCTGGATCACCTGTCGAGCCTCGGCGGCTTCGGCAGATTCCCGTCCGGCCGGCTCGTCCGCGGTGGCCGCGAACGGAACGCAGACGATCAAGGACGCCAGAACGACCGCCCGGCGATGGGCGCGGCGGCTGCAGGCGGATGCGGCAGAGGTGTGCGACATGACTTCGCGATTCCTGGGGAAAGAACCAGAGTGGCGGGAGAAGTACCGCCGCCCGCTTGCATGGGTCAAGGCCATGTCGCGGGCCCGCCCGCAATAAAACGCCAGAGAATCTGGGCAAGACAGGGCTCGGCGGATCCCCGCACGAAACCGCACATTCAGCCGCGGAGCCCTCGATTCAGAGCGGCGGCACAGCGGCGGTGGCCGTACGGCGGAGCACCGCCTTCTCGACCGTATCGATAAGTTGGTCGATGCGAAACGGCTTGAAAAGCACCAGATCGATACCCGCCTGACGGGCCTTCACGATGGAATGGCCGGGGTCATAGCCGAAGCCCGTCATGAGAATCAGCGGCACCGGCGTGAGGATGTCCTGGAGTCGCAGGAGCAATTGGTGGCCGCTCATGTCGGGGAGTCTGATGTCAGAAATGATCACGTCGTAGGCGTCGGAGCCTCCGGCCCGCACCATCGAGACCGCTTCCGCCCCGTCCCTGGCCGTTTCGACGGTGCAGCCACACCGCTCCAGGAGCGCGTGGGCCGCGGCCCGCACCTGCTCGTCGGAATCGACGACCAGGATCCGCCTGCCTGCCAGCGAGGCCCGCCGCGCCGCCTGGCGGCGTTGGGCGTGGGCCGCGCTGGGTGCCATCTGCTCACCGACCCGCTGGATCACCTGCTTGATGTCGCGGGCATTCTTGAGGATTCGCTGCAGCCGCTCGACCACGTCGGCATCATGGCCGATGTAGCGTTCCATCACGCCGACCGCATCGTTGAGAATGTCGTCGACCGGCAGCGCGACCGCGCCGTGGATCGCCTCGATGCTTTCGGCCGCAGTCGAGGCCTTTTCGGCCACGAGCAATTCCAAGGTGTTGAGCGCGGCGGCCACGTCCCGAGAGAAGATTTCGAGAAACTGCAGGTCGGTGGCGGAGAAGCCACCCGGCTCCGGACTCTCCACGTTGAAGGTGCCGATCACCTCGTCGTGGAGGAGCAGCGGCACGGTCATCGAGCTCTTCGCCCCTTTGCAGCCCTCGAGATAGAGCGGATCTTTGGTGGTGTCGGCGCAGGTGTAGCTCCGACCGGTCGCTGCCACGTAGCCAGTCACTCCGTTGCCCTCGGGGCGGGCGTAGAGCACGCGGGCCTCCGCTTCCGGTTCCATGCCCTCCGCGAGCAACTTGTCGAGCCGGCCGGTCTGCTTGTCGAGCAGCCTGATCTCCAGCACGTCAAACTGCAGCAGATCCTTGGAGTAGTGGATGATGTTGCTCTTGAGCAACTCGATCCGCTCGTCGATCGTCATGTCGGCCAATTCGCCAGGCGAGAGATCGGCGAGTCGTTCGCCGGCCGCGTGAATCGCCGCACGCTTCTGCTGCTCGAGCATGGCGTGGGTCACGTCCCGGACCGACACGACCGTCCGCATCGCCTGGCCGGCGTCGGTAGTCACCGGAAAGGCGACGGAGGATTGGACATCGAAGTAGCGGTTGGCCGAGGTTCGGAGCGTCGCCGTGGCCGGCTGTCCGCCGCGGAGGGCATCGCGGAACGACGCCATCTCCTGAGAAGGGAGGTCGAGCGCCGCGAAGAAGTCGCAGCCTGGGCCCCGTTCCTTGTCGCCGCACCAGGCCGCAAACCGTTGATTGGCCCAGTGAATGGTGGTGCCATTTTCGAGCACCGCGACCCCGTCGGGCAGATGGGCGATGACCTCGCGATCCTGTTCCTGGGACGACGAGCCGTCCGATGCTGCCGCAGACGCCACCAACCGCCCTCCGAGACGCGTCACGAACGATCCAGTGGAAAAGTATAAATTCTGGGGGCCTGCCGCGACAAACCATGCCCGGCGTTGTCGCTGCCGGACCGCCCCCTATACTCCCCAAGGTGTCGGCCTGCGACGGCGACCGTCGGGTGCCGACCGCGGCCTGCTCGACCCCCCGGAAACCTCCAGTGAGCGAATCGTCCTTTCTCGAACGAAACCAGTTCCTGATTTATCGGCTGTTTTCGCTGTCAGGTCTCATCCCGGTGGGCGCCTTTTTGGTCGTTCATCTGCTCACCAACGCCTCAGTGCTGGGTGGGGCTGCTTCGTTCCAGAGCCGGGTGGACATGATCCACTCCCTGGGACCGCTTCTGGTGCCGGTCGAGGTGGCCTTCATTTTTCTGCCGCTTGCCTTCCATGCGGCGGTTGGATTTTTGATCGTCGCCAACGGTCTTCCGAACGTCGGCTCGTATCCGTACGTTGGGAACGTGCGGTATACCCTGCAGCGGGTGACGGGAATGATCGCGGCCGCGTTCATCGTCTGGCACGTGCTGCAACTCCATTGGCTGGGTACCCCGGTGGGGGGCGGGCAATTCGACCCACACTACGCCTCCAGTTCGGCAGCCGTGGCCATTCGACCGCTCTGGGTGACGGCCCTCTACGCGGTGGGAGTCCTCTCCGTGGTGTTCCATTTTGCCAACGGCCTCTGGACGCTTGGAATCACCTGGGGCATCTGGACGAGTCCTGCCGCCATGCGTCGGGCGAATGCGGTGAGCGTGGTCGTTGGGCTTGTGCTCGCCGCGGCGGGTCTGGGGGCACTGGGCGGACTGCGGACGCTCGATGTGGATCAGGCTCGCGCCACCGAGCGGTGGATGGAGGAACAACGCGAGCAACGACTGCCCCCGTCTGGAGAAACGTCAACCGTTCAGCCGACCTCGACAACCGGGAAGGGAGAGTGAGCAGATGTCCCAGCCAAAGATTCTCGTTGTGGGTGGCGGTTTGGCCGGCCTGGCCGCCACGATGCGGCTTGCCGAACTCGGGGTCCATGTCGATCTGCTGAGCCTCGTGCCTGTGAAGCGGTCGCACAGCGTCTGTGCCCAGGGAGGCATCAACAGCGTCAACACCCTCACCCGGCAGCAGGGCGACACCGAGTGGAAGCACTTCGACGACACCGTGTACGGCGGCGATTTCCTTCAGCATCAACCGCCGGTCAAAGAAATGGCCGACTGGGGGCCGCGGATCGTCGATTTGATGGATCGTCTCGGCGTGCCCTTTAACCGCACTCCGGAAGGATTTCGTGACCAACGGCGGTTCGGTGGCACGCTCTTCAAGCGGACGAGTTTCGCGGGCGCGACGACCGGGCAGCAGTTGCTCTACGCTCTCGACGAGCAGGTGCGGCGACGGGAAGTCGAGGGGATGGTCGCCAAGTACGAGTTCTGGGATTTTCTGGCACCGGTGCTCGACGACGACGGACGCTGCCGCGGGGCGGTTTGCCAGGATCTCGTCACGATGGAGATCCGAGCCTTCCCCGCCGACGCCGTGGTGCTCGCAACCGGTGGTAATGGCCTGATCTACGGCCGCAGCACCATGTCGATGGTGTGTAACGGCAGCGCGGTGAGCCGCGCCTATCAGGCAGGTGCCTGGTACGGAAATGGCGAGTTCATTCAGGTGCACCCGACCGCCATCCCGGGAGCCGACAAACTCCGGCTGATGAGCGAAAGCGCCCGGGGTGAAGGGGGCCGGGTGTGGGTGCCACGAAAGCCTCAGGATTCTCGCGATCCCCGTGAGATTCCCGAGGCCGAACGGTGCTACTTTCTCGAGGAGCGGTATCCCAAGTACGGCAACCTCGTGCCCCGCGACATCGCCACCCGCGAGATCTTCGACATTTGCACCAACGAGGGGCTCTCGGTCGAGAAAGATCGGCTCTGCGTCTACCTCGATCTCACCCACATCCCCCGCGAGACGCTCGATCGCAAGCTCGGTGGAATTCTGGAGATCTACGAGAAGTTCCAGGGCGTCGACCCGCGGACCGTGCCGATGAAGATCTTCCCGGCCGTCCATTATTCGATGGGCGGCCTGTGGGTGGACTACGAGCGGAGCAGCACGGGAGGCATGGTCGAAGGGTCTCCTCGGAATCAGCAGACGAGCATTCCCGGGCTCTACGCCATCGGTGAGTGCGACTACCAATATCATGGCGCCAACCGGCTCGGGGCGAACTCTCTGCTTTCGTGCATTTTCAGTGGGCTGTTCGTGGCTCCGAGCCTGGTGGCCGCCCGCGGCGCGGGGGCCGGGGGCGTTGATCCCGCGAGGTTCTTCGAGGCCGAGGTGCGTCGGCAAGACGAACGGCACCGGCAATTGCTGGGGCGAACTGCGGGGAACGAGAATCCGTACGATCTCCATCAGCAATTGGGCAATCTGATGACCCGGGTGGCGACCGTGGTGCGACGAAACGAGCAGCTGGTCGAGGCCTACGACGAGGTCTGTTCCATGGCCGAGCGGTGGCACCGTTGTGCCGTTTCGGACACTGGCAACTGGACCAACCAAAACGTCGTCTTCACGAAGGCTCTCGGCGACATGTTTCCAGTGGCAAAGCTCATCCTCAAGGGGGCTCTGATGCGGGACGAGTGCCGCGGCGCCCATTTCAAGCCGCAGTTCGCCATGCCGGGCATCGCCGCGACCGACCCGATTGCCAAGCGGGAAGAGGCCGAGCAGTGGTGCGACCGGTTCGAAGAAAACACCGCCAAATGGCTGAAGTCGACGATCGCTGTCTGCGGAGCGGACGGGGAGCCCGAGATCAGTTACCAGGATGTCGATACGTCGCTGATCCCGCCCCGGCCCCGTCTGTATGGACTCGTGGGCGGGGAAGTGATCGAGGAAGTCTGGAAGGAGCGGCAGGCTGGGCGGCTCGATGTGAACGACCAATCGTCGTCGCTGGCCGCCGCGGTCGGTTGAACATCACCCGAGGAGAGGCAGATGATGATCAAGGCTGCTGAGCACTTGGACCACGAGTCTGGGAACGGCCACGGGCAGGCCCCGGAGGTTCATCCGGTGCGTGTGCGGATCCTCCGCCAAGACGTAGCTGGCGGGGAGAGCTACTGGGAACGCTATGAAGTTCCCCACGAACCAAACATGAACGTGATCAGCGTGCTCCAGAAGATCGCCGCCCTGGCCCGCACGCGGGACGGGCGGCGGGTGGCACCGGTGGCGTGGGATTGTTCGTGCCTCGAGGAGGTCTGCGGCTCGTGCACGATGCTGATTAATGGGCGGACGCGCATGGCGTGCTCGGCCCTGGTCGACAAACTCCTTGCCGAGGATCCCGTCGAGATCGAGATCAGGCCGATGTCGAAGTTCCCCGTCGTGCGAGATCTGGTTGTCGATCGCCGGCGGCTGTTTCGCTCGCTCGAACGGGTCAAGGCGTGGGTGCCCGTCGATGACTCCTACGACCACGGCCCAGGCCCGAGAATCTCGCCGGAGCAGCAGCAGGATGCCTACCCGTTGGCCGAGTGCATCAGTTGCGGCTGCTGTCTGGAGGCCTGTCCCCAGTTCACGAAGATAGAGCTCTCCCGCGGTGACGCTGAGTCGGAAGCCGACTTTGAGGCGCGCCGTCGACAGGCCTTCGATGCGAATTTCGTCGGTCCGCACGCGATCAGCCAGGCGATGCTGTTCAATGCCCATCCCACGGGCGGCATGATCGCCGACGAGCGTCTCGAGGCACTGACATCGAAGGGGGGCATTCAGATGTGCGGCAATGCCCAAAACTGCGTCGCCGTCTGCCCGAAGCGGATTCCGCTCACTCGTTCGATTGCCCGGGCAGGACGGGCCGCCACGGTCTGGGCGATCAAGAAACTGTTTGACCGCTGACTGTTTGGCACAGTCGCCAGGCCTGCCCCCCGCCGATTTGCTCTGCGGGATGGACGCGTGGTAGTGTTCAGGCATTCAAGACGGGGCCCGAGCGGGGTCGCCGTAGATGTTTCGTGGGCCCGGCAGGCGGCATGACGCTCCGCGGCCGACGCGGAACCAGCCACCGAACGAGAGTCGAGGATCACGAGTGTCCACGGAAGACAGGGGCGGTCGCCCGGGGGAGTCGGGCGGAACTGCCAGGGGCCGACGCCGCCGACCGCGAGACAGCGGTGAGCATCAGCCGGCCGATCGCGAATCGGGGGCGGCCAGAAGGGTTCACCACGAGGAGCCAGCCCCTCAGCGTCGCGCGGCAGATGTCGCCGATGTTGGATTTCATGCCCTGGGACTTTCAGCGGCGACGTTGGCAGCGGTCGATCGGGCCGGATACACGGTGCCCACACCGGTGCAGGCTGGCCTGATCCCGCGAGCCATCCAAGGGATCGACGTGCTGGGTCAGGCCCGGACCGGGACGGGCAAGACGGCCTCCTTCGTGCTTCCCATCCTGGAGCAGATGTCGAAGCCCGGCCGCGGCGGCAGTCCGCGGGCCTTGGTGCTTGTGCCCACCCGGGAACTCGCGGTGCAGGTGAAGGACGAGTTCGAGAAGCTTGCCCATGGCTCGGGCATCACCTGCGTGGCGGTCTATGGCGGCAAGCCCCTCAAGGGGCAGATTGACAAGTTGGCCAAGCATCCGGCGGTGGTCGTGGGCACGCCGGGCCGCGTGCTCGATCACATGAGCCGAGGCACGCTCGATTTTTCGGCACTGGAGATGGTGACGCTCGACGAGGCCGATCGGATGCTCGATATCGGGTTTCGGCCCGACATCGAGAAGATCCTCCGTCGTTGCCCCGAAAGCAGGCAGACGCTCTTGCTGTCGGCCACGGTGCCGCCGCCGGTGCAGAAGCTGGCCACCCGCTACATGCGGGATCCCGAGATCATGGACTTCTCGACCAACGAACTGGCAGTCGAGACGATCGAACAGCGGTACTTCACGGTCGATCCCACCCGCAAGTTCGACCTCCTCGAGCGGCTGCTCGAGCGTGAGCAGCCGCGGCAGGTGATCGTCTTCTGCCGCACGAAGCGTGGCACGGACAAGATCCACGAGAAGCTGTCCCGCCGCCTGAGCCGTCGCCGGGGAGACGACGCCGCCGACGTGGCCTGTATCCACGGCGACCTGGCGCAGAACGTCCGGGATCGGGTCATGCGGCAGTTCCGCGACGGGAGCGTCAAGATCCTGGTGGCCACCGACGTGGTCGGCCGTGGAATCGATGTCTCGAGCGTGTCGCACATCATCAACTACGACATCCCGGAATTCTGCGACGACTACGTCCATCGTGTGGGCCGTACCGGCCGGATGGGCCGCGAGGGCATCGCCTACACGTTCGTCAGCCCCGAAGAGGGGCCGCAGCTGACTCGGATCGAGATTCGGATCGAGCGGTTGCTCGAACGGGACGAGATCCCCGGTTTCGAGGCGTTTGACCGTCGTCCGGCACCGGCTCCGGTGGAACAGGTGCCGACCGGAGGCTTTGCCCAGGCCGCAGCCGACAGGAGCGGGGAGGGGCTGGGCCCGGCCGCTCCTCCTCCGCCGAAGCCTCCTGCGGCCACCCTGCTCGGAAAAGGCCGGGGCCCGAAGCGGCATCGCCGGGCTCTTTGACCGAGCGCCGCGGAACCTGAACGATGGAAGTGTGTCAGTCCGTTCGGCTTCGGCAACGTCTCGAGAGCCTGGCCCGGGCCGGAGTCCTCCAACTGCCGCGGCTGAGGCCGACCGGAGTTTCGTTCCCGGGAGCGGCCACCGGGGACCCGGCTTCGAGGGAGGCTGGTGCCGATCATGACCGGCGGCGCGGCCTCGAACTGCTTCAGGCCGAGGTCGCGGCCTGCACCGCCTGCCAGGAACTCACGGCGACCCGCACCCAGACGGTGTTCGGGGCCGGCTCGCCTGCCGCCAGACTCGTCTTCCTGGGCGAAGCGCCCGGGGCCGACGAGGACGCCAGCGGCCAGCCATTCGTGGGAGCGGCCGGCCAACTCCTGACGAAGATCATCGAAGCTTGCACGCTTCGACGGGAGGAGGTGTACATCCTGAATGTGCTCAAGTGCCGTCCGCCGGGCAACCGCACGCCGCAGTCCGACGAGGTGGGGAACTGCCGGAAGTTCTTCGAGCGGCAACTCGAGATCATTCGGCCGGAATTCATCTGCTGCCTCGGCACCACGGCCGCCCAGGCCCTGCTGCAGACGGGTGAGTCGATCGGCAAACTCCGCGGCCGCTGGTTCACCCATGCCGACGCCATGGTGATCTGCACCTACCATCCCTCCTATCTGCTCCGCACGCCGGCCGCCAAGCGGGACGTCTGGGACGACATGAAGCGGCTGATGGACCGCATGGGGGTGGCGTTGGAGCCCGGCCGGTAGGCTCGCTCGGCACGGTGCGGCCGAGGCGGCGTCACCCGGTGGGTCGGGATTGCCCGTACCCCGTCGCCGGACGTTCGCTGCGCCCATCCTGGGCTCCGCTCACTCGGACCTGGCCGCGCTCCGCCATCCATGGCTCCGCTTGCCAGCTACGCCGGCTCTCGGGGCACGGGCAACCCCGACCTGGTAGCCCATTCTCTGAAGGCTTTTCTTTGAGGCGCGTGGACCAGTGGCTCCACGGCCACCCGGGCCAGGGCCGGTTTTTCTGAAGATTCCGGCCGTGCCGGTCCGATCATCTGGGTGAGGCATGGGTGGGGGAACAGCCGCTGTCTCACTGTGGGGAGGCCGCGGGACCGGATGGGGAACCGGTCCCGCGACCTGCCGATCCTGAGGACCTGAATCGTGGCTGCTTCGTCCGACCGCCGAACTGCCGTTCGCCTGAGCCATGCGGTGATCGTTTCCGCCGGACTCTTGTCGGGCTGCACGATGTGTCCCGATCCGTACGACTATTCGGGACCCGTTCCCAACGGCTCTGCTCCGCAGAACGACTTCCGGGCCCGGAGCAATGGGATCATTCCCATCGGCAGCGTGAGTCGGCCCTGGCCGCCGCTCGTGAAGGACGAACCGGCCATCGACTCCGACACCGTGCTCGTGACCGCGGAAGAACCCTGAGCAAACGCCAGACCCCTACTGGGATAGCCGCACCGGCTCGGGGACGGCAAAAGTCGCGTCGCGGGCGAGGATACGCCCCGATGCTCCGCGAGCGTTCACCGACCCCCTCGCCTCACGCCGCGAAACGGCGTCCCTTTCAGCCATCCGATGGCCGATGTCACCCGATGACGGCCGGCTTCACGAGGCCGGGCTCGGGGATCCAGCCGTCCGGGATGACGGCTTCCTTCGGCACGACAGCCACGCCGTCACGGACGATGAACCGCGGGGAGTCCGCAGTGTCCACCCAGCCATGCTCGTTCACGACCCGGGCCCGCCTTCCGATCCGGACGTTCTTGTCCACGATCGCGCCCTCGATGATCGTACCCTCACCGATGGCCAGTGGGGGCACGCCGCGGGCAGCGTCGCCGGCCAGATCCTCGGGCGACTCGTAGAAGTCGTTGCCCAGCAGCACCGAGTTGCGGATCACGGCGTTACGGCCGATCCGACAGCGGAGGCCGATCACGCTGTTCTCGATGACCGCTCCCGCCTCGATCACGCAGCCGTCGGAGACGAGACTCTCGCGGATGCTCGCGCCTTCGATCCGGGTTGGAGGCAGGAACCGGGCCCGGGAGTAGATCGGTTCCCCGGCGGGGGCGAACTCGAAGGGCACGGCGTTGCGGGCAAGGTCGAGGTTGCACTGATAGTAGGACCGGATCGTACCGATGTCTTCCCAGTAGCCGTCGAACACATGCAGTTGCACGTTCTTGGCTCGGATGGCGGCCGGGAAGACCTCGCGGCCGAAGTCGCGGTAGTCGGTCTTCGTGAGCAGGTCGAGGAGGCAGTCGCGGTTGAAGAGATAAATGCCCATGCTGGCCATCAGGGTGCGGCCCTGGGGCGGCACGCCCCGCGACTCGATCCATGCCTGCGCCGTGCGGAAGGTGGTGAGTTCGGCCGTGGTCTGAGGCTTCTCCAGGAAGCCGTGCACCCGCCCTGCCTCGTCCAGCCGCATGATTCCCAACGCCGACGCTGCGTCGTCGTGAACCGGGATGCCGGCGATTGTGACGTCTGCTCCGCTCTTGGCGTGAGTGGCGAGCATGTCGGCGTAGTTCATCCGGTAGAGCTGGTCGCCGGAGAGGATCAACACATGCTCGATGTCGGGCTGCTGGAGATAGCGGAGATTCTGGCGGACGGCGTCGGCCGTTCCCTGGTACCAGCCGGCGTCGGAGTCGAGGGTCTGCTGGGCCGCGAGGATCTCCACGAAACCGCCGCTGAAGGCGTCGAAGTTGTAGGTGCGGCGGATGTGCCGATGGAGGCTGACCGAGTTGAACTGGGTCAGCACGTAGATCCGCTTGACGTCGCTATTGATGCAGTTCGACAGCGGCACGTCGATGATCCGGTATTTCCCGCCGAGCGGCACGGCTGGCTTGGACCGGTCGCGGGTGAGCGGAAAGAGGCGAGTGCCCCGGCCACCGCCGAGGACGAGGGCGAGAAGGCGACGAACGCTCATGACGTGGTCCCTGGCGAAGCGAGCACGAAGTTGATCAGCCGACCGGGGACGGCCACCACCTTGGCGACCGTCTTTCCAGCCAGCAACTCGGCGATGCGGGGGTCGGCCACGGCGGCCGCCTGCATCGCGGCCGGGTCGGCATCGGTCGGCACGACGATTCGACCGCGGAGCTTGCCCTGAACCTGGACAGGAATCTCCACGGTGTCGTCGTGGAGCCAGCGTTCCTCGACCGTGGGCCACTGGGCGAGCGAGACGGGGGCGGCACGGCCCAACACCTCCCAGAGTTCCTCGGCGAGGTGCGGAGCGAACGGCGCCAGCACCGTCACGAACGGCTCGAGAATCGCCCGGGGACGACGGTCCAGGGGCGTGCAGAAGTTCACAAATTCCATCATCCGAGCAATCGCGGTGTTGAACGACAGCGCCTGGATGTCGCGGGTGACCTTGTCGATCATCCGGTGGAGTTCTCGCAGCTGCCCGTCGGTGGGAGGGTCGTCGCAGAGCTGGGAAGCCGGCTCCAGCGCGTCGGCCCGCTCGTCCACCACGAGTCGCCAGCATCGCTCCAGAAACGTGCGCACGCCGCCCACGCCGCTGGTGCTCCAGGGCTTCGTGGCCTCCAGCGGACCCATGAACATTTCATAGAGCCGGAGTGAATCGGCGCCGAAATCCCGGACCACCTGATCGGGGTTCACCACGTTGCCCCGGCTCTTCGACATCTTGTGGGCCCGGCTCTCGACCCGAACGGTCGGCATGTCGCGGAGGACGAAGTGTTCTCCCTGCTTCTCCACCTGCTCGGCGGGCAGCCGCACCGGGGTGTCAGCCGGGCTCCGCCTGTCGGCCGAGATCCAGCCACCAGTCGCGGCACGGTAGCCGGTGAATTCCATTTCCCCCAGGATCATGCCCTGGTTCACGAGCCGACCGAACGGCTCGCGGCACGAGACGTGCCCCCGGTCGAAGAGCACCTTGTGCCAGAACCTCGCGTAGAGAAGGTGCAGTACGGCGTGCTCGGCGCCGCCGACGTAAAGGTCGACCGGCATCCAGGCTCGCTCGACCTCGGGATCGAGAAACCGGTCGGTATTGGCCGGGTCGAGGAAGCGGAGGTAATACCAGCAGGAACCGGCCCACTGCGGCATGGTGTTGGTTTCCCGCCGGTAGCGGACGCCCTCCCGCTCGACGAACAGCCAGTCGTGGCCGGCCCGCGAGAGGGGCGGGTCGGGCGAGTCACCGGGCTTGAAGTCGGCCAGCGGTGGAAGCGGCACCGGCAAGGATGCCTCCTCCACCGGGCGAACCCGGCCGGTCGGCTCGCCCGCGGCGTCGAGTTCGTGCAGGATCGGAAAGGGCTCGCCCCAGAACCTTTGTCGACTGAAGAGCCAGTCGCGAAGCTTGTAGTTGACGGCCGGGCGTCCCTGCCCCGCGTCGGCCAGGTCGGTCGCGACCCGGGCGATGAACGTGGCGGTGTCGAGACCGGTGTAGGGCCCCGACTGCACGGCCCGTCCCCGGCCGGTAAACAGCGTGCCCGCGGCCGTCTCCGCCCCGTCGGCCGGCTCAACAACGGTCACGACCTCCAGCCCGAAGGTCGTCGCGAACTCGAAGTCGCGATCGTCGTGTGCCGGCACTGCCATGATGCCGCCGGTGCCGTAGGTCGCGAGCACGTAATCGGCGATCCAGATCGGAACTGGCCGACCGGTCAGCGGATGGATCGCGGAGGCGCCGGTGAAGACGCCCGTCTTCTCGCGTGCCAGATCGGTGCGGTCGAGGTCGCTCTTTCTCGCCGCCGCCTCCTGGTAGGCCGATACGGCGGCCCGATGTTCCGGCCGGGTGAGGCGATCCACGAGCGGATGCTCGGGGGCCAACACCATGAACGTCACGCCATAGAGCGTGTCGGGTCGGGTCGTGTAGACCCGGAGCACGTCGTCGCCCGGAGCGGCGGGAAACCCGCCTGCCGCCCGGGCCTGCTTCCATGCGGCGAATGCGTCCGCGTGAGCGTCTGCAGGGGGCAGGAAGAAGTCCACCTCGGCCCCGGTACTCCGCCCGATCCAGTCCCGCTGGAGCTTTTTGATGCTCTCCGGCCAGGCGAGGTCGTCGAGTTCGCGGTCGAGGCGGTCGGCGTAGGCGGTGATCCGCAGCATCCACTGCCGCAGCGGAATCCTGACGACGGGATGACCACCCCGCTCGCTGACGCCCCCGATCACTTCCTCGTTGGCGAGGACCGTGCCAAGTGCCGGGCACCAGTTCACCGGCGCCTCGGATTGGTAGGCGAGCCGATGGGCATCGCGAAACCGAGCCACCGCTGGCTCTCCGGCCGCCGCCACGTCGGCTGGAATCGGGAGTTCGGCGATCGGGCGGCCTCGCTGGGCTTCCGGATCGAACCACGTGTCGAAGAGCACCAGGAAAATCCACTGCGTCCAGCGGACGTAGGCCGGGTCGGTCGTGGCGACCTCGCGGCTCCAGTCGTAGCTGAATCCCAGCATTTTCAACTGGCGGCGGAAGGTGGCGATGTTCCGCTCAGTGCTTTCCCGTGGAGGCGTTCCGGTCCGGATGGCGTGCTCCTCGGCCGGCAGGCCGAAGGCGTCGAAGCCCATCGGGTGCATGACGCAGGTGCCCCGCATCCGCTCGAATCGGGCCACGATGTCAGTCGCGGTGTACCCCTCTGGATGGCCGACATGGAGCCCATCCCCGCTCGGGTACGGGAACATGTCGAGCACGTAGGCCTTCCGGCCGCCCGGCGACGGCAGTCGGGGAGTCGCGAAGGTTTCGTGCGACTCCCACCATTCCTGCCATTTCGGCTCGATCCGCGAGGGCTGGTAGCGTGGCATCCGATGGATCCGAGTGTGCGATGCCGCGCTGGTGAGGCCGACTTCGTCTGTTCAGTCTGGAGGTTCCTGATTCTAATATTTGGGCACAGGCGGGCAACGTGAACTGTCCCCGCCCGTGCAGGAAGGCCCCCTTTTCCATGGCGTCACCCGACCCTCCCGATTCCGCCGCCTCGTTTGTGCTCCAGCGACGGCTTCTGCGTGCCTGCCGCTCCGCCGGCGGGCGGCTCAAGATGGCGGACTCGTTGGGCACGAAGCTCAGCGGCCGCGATCTTCTGACGCGGATCCTCGTCGCCAAGCGGGTGCTCGACCGGGTGCTGCCGGCCGACGAACGGCGGGTGGGCGTGATGTTGCCGCCCACCGCGGCAGGGGCGATCGTCAACGCCGCGCTCGCGCTGTCGGGCCGTGTCGCCGTCAATCTCAACTACACCCTCGCCCAGTCGATCCTCGACGTCTGCATCGAGCGGGCCGGCCTGAAGCATGTGATCTCAAGCCCGTTGTTCCTCGCGCGGGTGAAGCTCTCGGTGGGTGAACGCCTGCTGGACGCGGGTGACCTCAAGAACCTGGCGACCGGTTTCGACAAGGCGGCCGGCTGGGTCGGGGCGAACCTGACGCCGCTGCCGCTCCTGGAGCGGCAGCTTGGCCTCCACCGGCTTCGTCCCGACGACGTACTCACGATCGTGTTCACATCGGGCTCCACGGGCGATCCCAAGGGCGTGGTCCTGAGCGAGGAGAATGTCTGCTCGAACGTGCGGGCGATCGACCAGTTGCTGCACCTCTCCGCCGCCGATGTGGCCCTGGGGGTGCTCCCGTTCTTTCACTCATACGGCTACACCACGACGCTCTGGACGCCGCTCGTGCTCGAGCCGGCGGTCGTCTACCACGCCGATCCCCGGGATGCGCAGGTGGTCGGGAGGCTGACGCGGGAATACCACGCCACGATCCTCATGGCTACGCCCACCTTCCTCCGGATCTATGTGCGGCGAACCCCCGCCGAAGACTTCTCGTCACTGGAGGCGGTCTTTGGCGCGGCTGAGAAACTGCCGCGGGAGGTCAGCGACGCCTTCGAGAAGAAGTTCGGGGTTCGGCCGAGCGAAGCCTACGGCGCGACGGAGCTGGCGCCACTCGTGGCGGCCAATGTGCCACCGAATCGGCACGTGCCGGGTCGGCCGCCCGACACCCGTGAGGGCACGGTCGGTCAGCCGATCGCGGGCTGCCGGGCGCGGATCACCGATCGCGACGGTCTGCGGGACCTGCCGCTCGGCGACGAGGGGCTGCTCTGGATCACCGGCCCCAACGTGATGCAGGGCTATCTCGATCGTCCTGACCTCACCGGGCAAGTGGTCCAGGACGGCTGGTATTGCACGGGCGACATCGCCAGGCTCGACGCTGAGGGCTTCATCACGATCACCGGTCGGGAGAGTCGGTTTTCCAAGATCGGCGGTGAGATGGTGCCCCACATCTCCGTGGAGGAGGCGCTCAACGAGGAACTCGGTGCGGCCGACGGCGATCTCGTGGCCGTGGTGACGGCAGTACCCGACCGTGCCAAGGGAGAACGGCTGGTGGTCTTCCATCTGCCGACCGACCGGGATATCCCCACCGTCGTGGCCCAGCTCCGCGCGCGGGGCCTGCCGAATCTCTGGGTTCCCTCGCCTGACAGCTTCGCTGAAATCGAGGAACTTCCCGTGCTTGGCTCGGGCAAGCTCGACCTGCGGCAACTGGCGTCGCTGGCGCTGGCCCGATTCGCCGAGGCGGAGCAGGCGTGAACGCATCAGCGGGAGCATCCGTGCGGTTCGACGTCGTCCTCGGTCGCTGCGATTCGTTTCGGGCGGAGGTCTACGTGCGGGCGGTCGTCCCCTCAGACACGAAGAACGCCGCTCTGGCTGGTCGCCTCACGGGGCCCGACTGCCAACTCGCGACCACGCTGCCCGTGACGGCGACGATCCGGACGGTGCCTGGAGCATCTCCCGGTGTCGTGCTCGGCAAAGTGATCCTCACGGAACCTGCCTTCTGGACCCCGGAACTTCCGAACCTGTACCGGCTCACTGCTGCGCTCACCGTGGACGGCCGCGAGATCGGCTCCGTACAGCGGCCGGTTGGGCTGCGGCTGCAGGGCGTTCGCGGCCGATCGCTGTGGCTCGACGGCCGGCGGTTCGTGCCCCGCGGCCTGGTGTCATCGGGGTTGATCGACGACGTCGCAGCCTTTCGTGCGGCAGGCCTTACGGCGGTCGTGACCGATCCGAGCGAGGCCTTTCTCGACCGCTGCGACGCCGAAGGCTTGGCGGTGATCGCCCGCCTCCCCGATGCCACCGGCGGCATCGATGCGGCCAGTCGCCGGATTCTCGATTGGTCGCGTCACCCGGCGGTGCTTCTCGCCGTGCTGCCAGCCAGCCTGCCTGGCGACGAGACGGCAGCCGTCCTGGCCGACACGCGTTCGCTGCGGGGCACGCTGCTCGTGGCGATCGAGGTCGACGGCACGAAGCCGCCGAGCCCGTTGCCGGCCGGGCACGATGCGATCGTGGTCGCGCTGCCCGAAGGCGGGTTCCCACGCCCGGCCTGGCGGGCCTTCGAACCAGAGGTGCCGCTGGTCGCCTTTCGGGCCGGAGCATCCGCCGACGCCCCGCCGAGTCGGCGGCCCTGCGACGCCCTTCAGGCAGCCCTGGCCGGCTGGGGCACGGCGGCTGACCCGCCCGCCCACGACTGGGCGGGATACGTGGCCGGCACACTTCCGTAACAGACCGTGGCTCTGGTGCGTCTGGTAGCATCGCCACCATGAGTGGCTTCGATGCGGACCGGTATTCGCGGCAGACCCGGTTCGCACCGCTGGGTGCGGCAGGGCAGGAAAAGCTAGCGGCGACGCGGATCGTGATCGTCGGCTGCGGGGCGCTTGGCAGTGCCTCGGCGGTCGCCCTCGTCCGAGCTGGCGTGGGCTTTCTGCGGCTGATCGACCGCGACCTCCCGGAACGCTCGAACCTGCCGCGGCAGCTGCTCTTCGACGAGGCCGACGTGGCCGAAGGGTTGCCGAAGGCCGTGGCGGCCGCCCGCCAACTGGCTCGGATCAATGCCGCCGCTCGGATCGAACCGGTGGTGGTCGACCTGGTTGCGGGCAACGCCCTCGACCTGCTCGCGGCCGCCGACGTGATCGTGGACGGCACCGACAATCTGGAGGCCCGCTATCTCGTCAATGAGGTCGCCTGCCGCACGGGCACGCCCTGGGTCCACGGCGGCGCCATCGGGGCCGAGGGCCGGGTGCTCACCGTGCTGCCCGGCCGCACCGCCTGCCTGCGGTGCCTCGTGCCCGACCCGCCTCCACCCGGCACGCTTCCTACCTGCGAGACCGCCGGCATTCTCGGGTCGGCGGCCATGGTGGTGGGGGCGGTCCAGGCTGCCGAGGTGATCAAGCTCGTTGCGGGTGCCACCGAGACGGCCGGGCGAATGATGGCCTTCGATCTCTGGTCGGGAGAGTGGCGCACGCTCGACCTTACGCCACTGGCCGCAGCCGGCTGCCCCACCTGTCGAGCCGGCGACTATCCATGGCTCGAGGGTCGGCTCGGCTCGCCGGCTACCGAACTCTGCGGCCGGGATGCGGTGCACCTGCCCGCGGCAGCGGGCGGCTCGGTCGACCTCGCCGCGTTGGCACAGCGGCTGGCGGCCGTGGGGCCGGTTACGGTCAATCCGTGGATGCTTCGGGCCGACGTGGAGCCGGGCTGTCAGCTGTCGGTGTTCGCGGACGGCCGAGTGATCGTCGGCGGCACCCGCGACCCGGCCCGCGCCCGGGTGGTCGTGGCCCGCTACCTCTGACGCGGCCTTGCTGCGCGGGCGTATGGAGAGAGCATATGGAGGGGCGGAGGCGGCGTCACCAGGTGGGTCGGGATTGTCCATGCCCCGTCGCCGGACGTTCGCTGCGGGCATCCTGCCCTGCGCTCACTCGGATGCAGATTTCGCTCCGCAATCCTGCTGCGCTCGTCTGCATACGCCGGCTCTCGGGGCACGGGCAACCCCGACCGAAGGAGCGTTTGAAGTGTCCACCGAAGGAGCGTTTGAAGTGTCCGAAGCGGCCTCAACCCTCAGGCACGCAGCGTGCCCGCCCCCTCTCAGGCACGCAGCGAGGCGCAGCCTCGCGCAGCGTGCCAACCGGGTCGCCCCGCCTCGACGCCAATCCGCGCAGACAGGGCCACTCCACCTCAGCGGCCGCACGCAATCGGCCGCCCGGATGGCGGCCGGCCGGGCGGAGGCCCGGCGAGCTCGGCGGGGCCAGGGATGGCCCGCCGAGCGCTGAAGTCAGTACTTCAGGCCATTGCGGCGAAGATGGGTGAGGGGAGCGAGTTCGGGGTGACCACCGGTGGCGGTGATGCGGCCGATGACGAGCGCGTGGTCTGCAGCGATGGGAAGTGCTTCGGCGACCGGCTCGCATTCGAGCCAGGCTGCTGCGTCTGCCAGCGCGATGATGCCCCGGACGGTGCGTTCGGTCGGAAGGCCGGCGAAGGGATCGTCGCCGGGAACTGGCGGCTTTCCGAAACGGCCGAGCAGGCCCCGCTGGCTGTCCGAGAGCACGTTCACGACGAAGGCTCCGCCACCGCGGATGGCGGCGAGCAAGTCGCGGGTGATGCCTACGGCCACCGATACCAGCGGCGGGTTGAAGCCGGCCTGCATAACCCAACTGGCGAGCATCGCCCGGTCGGACCCTTCGGCCCGCCAGGTGACGATGAACAAGCCGCTCGGGATGCGGCCGAGCGCGGCCCCGAAGCATTCGTCGGTGAGCGTGGTCGGATCGATCACAGGACTGGACGCGTCATCTGACTGCATGGCTGGGAATCCAAGGGGAGGGGGTCAAGACACGTGGACTGGTGAAGGCGTGGAGGCGAGGAAGAAGACAGTTTGCCGAGTCTGCCTGAATGCCGGTGTCGGTGTCAGGGGGCGGTTGAATCGGTGGCGTGATCCTCGCGTCGGCCGTGGATTGCTGCCGATCTCTCTGGGGTCGCATCGCCACCGATTGCTAGAGTCTGGCGGCAATCATCCCCGATTCGCAACCCGTCCGATCACCGGGTGGGATAGTCCGGTCGAGACTCGTTCGTTTTTATCATGCCAATGCTGTTCCTTCTGCTGGCCCTCCTGTTCGGTGGACTCTCGGCGGCGTCGGCGTGCGGGCAGGAATACGGCTGGAGTGGCAGCGGGGATCTGCCCACGCGGACCGTCGGACCTGGGGGCGATACCGCTGGAGTCGAACTGCTCCCGCCGGCCGGTCCGCAGGGGCCGGTCGTGCTTGATGCGCCCTATGTGGAAGGGCCGTATGCGGCGGGGGGAGGGTATCCTGGGCCCCAGGCCGCGTTCGACGATCTCTGGGCGCCGCGGCCCTGGCATTGGCAGATCCTGCCCAACAATTTGATCTACACGAGTTACTTCGCCGGCCCGAAGGAGCCGCGGTTCGCCACGGTCTGGTACGACGATACGGCACCCGATCCGCTGAATCCGTCCGTCTCCAATGGCTGGCTCTGGGACAGCACGCTCGGCGGTCGGGTTTCGGTGCTGCGGTATGGCTCCGATCCGGTGCTTCATCCGCAGGGCTTCGAGGTGCAACTCGAAGGCGCGGCCTTTGTGCGACTCGATCCGGGCGATGACCGTGACCTGCGATCCGCGGACTACCGCTTCGGGATTCCGCTCGTCTACGGCGTGGGCCGGTGGCAGACCAAGCTTGCCTATTACCACAACAGTGCCCATCTCGGCGACGAGGCGATGCTCAAGTACCCGGACTTTCCCCGGGTCAACTACGTCCGCGACGTGATCGTGTGGGGGAACTCCTGGTATGCCCTCGACTGGCTTCGGCTGTACGGCGAAGTGGGCTATTCGTTCTTCAATGCGGGTGGCTCGGAGCCGTGGGAGTTTCAATTCGGTACGGAATTGATCCAGGCTCGCGCGACGGGCATCCACGGGGCCCCCTTTCTGGCGGTGAACGGGATGTCCCGCCAGGAACTCGACTGGGGTGGCAACGTCTGCGTGCAAACCGGCTGGGCCTGGCGCGGCGATGCCAGTGAAAAGTTGCTACGGATCGGGTTTGAGTATCTCTACGGCTCAGACCCCCAGTATGAGTTCACTTTCTACAACCAGAATCGGGC
Source organism: Candidatus Kuenenia stuttgartensis (assembly GCA_945891385.1). Taxonomy (GTDB): domain Bacteria; phylum Planctomycetota; class Planctomycetia; order Pirellulales; family UBA1268; genus QWPN01. The sequence goes on from CAMDDJ010000011.1 coordinate 64,079, forward strand.
CGGCATCGGGATGTGGTACGACTATTGAAGCGGTTTCGCGGCCATCCCTGGCCCGCGAAACCTAGCCGGGCCTCCGCCCGGCCGGCCGCCGTCCGGGCGGCCGATTGCGTGCGGCCGCTGAGGCGAGGTTGCCCCGTCTGCGCGGATTGGCGTCGAGGCGGGGCGCCGCGGTGGGCACGCGGCGCGGGCTTTGCCCGCTGCGTGCCTGAGATGGGGGTGGGCACGCGGCGCGGGCTTTGTCCGCTGCGTGCCTGAGACGGGGGTGGGCATGCTGCGTGGGCTTTGCCTGCGGGCGCGAGTGGTACACTTTTGGCATGCCGCTGTTGGCCATCGAGACGACCTGTGACGAGACCGCGGCAGCGGTGGTGACCCGCGGCCGCGAGGTGCTCTCGAGCGTGGTCGCGAGTCAGGAGCAGTTGCATGCCAGGTGGCGGGGCGTGGTGCCTGAGCTCGCTTCCCGGGCACACGTCGAGCGGATTCTGCCCGTGATCGACGAAGCTGTGGCCCGGGCTGGGATCGGCTTCGCCGGGATCGAGGCGGTAGCGGTGGCGGTGACGCCCGGACTCGTCGGCTCGTTGCTCGTCGGACTGGCGGCCGCCAAGGGCATCGCCGCCACGTTCCGCTGCCCGATCGTCGGCTACGACCACGTCGCGGCCCATCTCTATGCCTGCCGGCTCACCCACGGCGATGCCATTCGGTATCCGAGCGTGGGCCTCGTGGCCAGCGGCGGCCACACGTCGCTGTTCCTCGTCCGCGGGCCGCTTGAGCTCGACCGCCTGGGGGGCACGATCGACGATGCCGCGGGCGAGGCCTTTGACAAGGCCGCGGCGATCCTGGGCCTCGGCTATCCGGGCGGCCCGGAGATCGAACGCGTTGCTGCGGGGGGCGATCCACGGGCCCACCGGCTCCCGCGGCCGCTCGCCTCGGATCGTGAGCGGCTCGACCTGAGCTTCAGCGGCCTGAAGACGGCGCTCCGGTATCTCGTGCGGCCGCCTGGGGCGCCCGCGGATCTGCCGACTCCTCAGGGGCGGGAGCGGGCCGACCTGGCGGCGTCGTTTCAGCAGGCGGCCATCGATGCGATCGTCGCCAAGGTGGACCTGGCTCTGGCGAAGACCGGCTGCCGGTGCCTGCTGGTGGGCGGGGGCGTGGCGGCCAACACGCTGCTGCGGGATTCGCTCGACGAGCTCGGCCGCCGGCGGGGTGTGCCGGTGTTCATGCCGCCGCGGTCGCTCTGCACCGACAACGCCGCAATGGGCGCGATTGCCTGGGAGCGGCTCGAACAGGGTGCCGACGACGGTCTTGCGCTCGACGTCCGGCCGGGCACCGACCGGTCTGCGGCCCGCCGCAGCGACGTGCGGTCAGCTGAACCGCGCCAGGGCGTATGACTTTCGCCCGGAGCGGAGCACGAGCGTGGCCGTGCCGGCCAGGTCGCGTGGCGTGAGCCGATAGCCGGCCTCGGACACCCGCCGATTATTGACGTAGCCGCCCCCCTGCTCGATCGTGCGGCGGGCCGCGGCCCGGCTCTGAGCCAGCCCGGTCGCCTCGAAGGCCTCGACCAGCGGCAGCCCGTCGCCGTCGAGCGAGGCTCGGGGAAACTCCCGCGAGGGAACGTCGGCGAAGATCTCGCCGAGGGTCTCGTCGTCGAGGCTGGCGATCTCCGCCCCGAAAAAGATGTCGGTTGCCTGCCGGGCGGCGGCGAGGCCGGCCTCGCCGGGGACGAGGCGGGTCAGCTCGGCCGCGAGCCGCTTCTGGGTTTCGCGGGCCGCCGGGTTCGTGGTCCGCGACTCGTCGAGGCTGTGAATCTCATCGAGCGGCAATTCGGTGAGCCGCTGCAGGCACCGGCCCGCGTCCGCGTCGTCGAGATTGATCCAGTATTGATAGAACCGATACGGGCTGGTCCGCCGTGGGTCGAGCCAGACGGCACCGGCCGCGGTCTTGCCCATCTTCGTGCCGTCCGATTTTGTCAGGAGCGGGCAGGTGATCCCGTGGAGCTCCCGCGCTCGGAGCCGGCGGCCGAGTTCGATCCCGGCGGTGATGTTGCCCCACTGGTCGCTGCCGCCGATTTGCACCCGACAATCGAGGGCGTCGGAGAGATGGACGAAGTCCCAGGCCTGGAGCAGCATGTAGCTGAATTCGGTGTACGAGAGGCCGCCGTCTCGCTCCAACCGGCTCTTGACCGAGTCCTTGGCGAGCATCTGCGAGAGCGGCACGTGCTTGCCGACGTCGCGGAGAAACGCGAGGTAGCCGACGCCCCGCATCCAGTCGGCATTGTCGACCACGTGGACGGTGCCGGCCGGCCGGCCGGCCGCGGTCGGCACGGAGAGCACGGCGCGAATCTGTCGGCCGACTCCGGCGATGTTGGCGGCGAGCTCCTCGGGCGAGAGCAGGTTCCGCTCCTCGCTGCGGCCGCTCGGGTCGCCGATCATGCCGGTCGCCCCGCCGACGAGCGCCACCGGCTCGTGTCCGGCCGCCGCCACCCGGCGGAGCAGCACGAGCGCCACGAGATGCCCCACATGCAGGCTGTCGGCCGTCGGGTCGAAACCGGCGTAGACCCGCCGGCCGGGCGTTGCCAGCCAACTCCGCAGGGCCACGGGATCGGTCGACTGCTGCACGAGGCCGCGGGCCTCGAAGTCGGTCAGGAGGTCGGTGGACGGGATGGACATGGTGCGGAGACCTTACCTCCAGAGATCGTCACCCGCGAACGGGTGCGCCGGACCCGAGAGCTTGGGTTTGGGGAGGGCCTTGAGCGCCTGCTCGGCCAGACGCAGGTCTTCCCGGGAGGTGATTTTGAGATTGATCGGTGAGCCGGGCACGACCGTGACCGGATGGCCACTTGCTTCCACGAGCGCAGCCTCGTCGGTCGCGGGCCGGCCAGCGGCTGCGGCGAAGGCCCGCTCCAAGAGGTCGCGGGCGAACACCTGCGGCGTCTGGGCCTCCCAGAGTCCCGCGCGATCCACCGTCTCGCTGATCACGTGGTCGGGGCCGACCCGCTTGAGGGTCGCCACGACGGGCGTGGCCAGGATCGCGGCGCCGGTCTTCGCGCCGGCGGCGAAGACCCGGTCGATCCACTCCGGAGCGAGGCAGGGCCGGGCGGCGTCGTGGATGGCTACGAGGTCGATGCCCGCCTCGAGTTTCGCGAGCCCGTTGCGGACCGAGTCGGCTCGTTCGGCCCCGCCTTCCGCGAGGGTGATACCCATGAAGGCGAGGTTGGCCCCGAATTTCTCCCGGAAGGACTCCCTGTCCTCCGGGGCGACGACCACGACCACCTGCTTTACGTCGTCGCGATCGATGAACCGCTCGGCCGAATGGAGCCAGACGGGCCGGCTGGCAAGCGGCGCGAACGGCTTCTTGTAATTGGCGTCGCCGAAGCGGCTGCTCTTGCCGGCTGCGACCAGGATGACACCGACGCGTGGCATGGGCTCAGCGTCCCGCCGTGGCGAGCCGGTCGGCGATCGCCTGGTCCATCAGCGGTCGCAGGATGGCCTTCATGGCGGGGCGATCGTGGATCCAGACCGCGAAGGCTTCTCCATGGGCTGCATACACGTCGTGGAGCCAGCGGGGAGCATCGGTCTGCAGCCACGAACGGAACAGCATCCAGCGGGGATCGGTCGGGCCGTAGACCTCGCGGGCAACCCAGCACATGCCCATGCCGCCCATTCCTCCCATACCACCGCCCATGCCACCCATTCCGCCCATGCCACCGCCCATTCCACCCATGCCACCGCCCATTCCACCCATGCCGCCTCCCATGCCTCCCATTCCACCACCCATGCCTCCCATTCCGCCGCCCATTCCACCACCCATGCCGCCCATGCCCCCGGTGCCGCCGGCGCCGCCGCTGGCGAATTCAAACTGCGTGACCTGGCCCACGCCGGAGAACAACGGCGTGGAACTCACACGCACATACCGACGGTCGGCCGACACCACGGCGACCGCCATCAGGTTCGTGCCCTCCGGCAGGGTCGTGATCACCGGTTGGTATCCGACCGCACCGCGACCGAAGAACGGCGGCATGCCGTTGCCTGCCTGCGGCTGCGGTCGAGGAGCGCCACTCCGGCTGGCCGACATCGACTCGACGGCGGCCGGATCCGCCATCGCCGCCAACTGCTGGGCCAACACGGCGCGGCCGATCGACTGCTGAGCGGCCACGTCGGCTGCGATGGCCGCATCGGGGAGCGGTTCCTGGCGGCGACCATCGGGGAGTGAGACCGTGAGCAGATGCTCGTCGGCCCCGAGGCGAACCTGCCGCTCGAGGGTCTGTTCCCGGTCGGTCCCCTTGTGGATCGTCATCCGGGCCGTGACGGTGTCGGCCGCGACCTTGCCCCACGAGCGGCGGATCAGAATCTGATACTCGCCTGAGAATGCGGCGGGGGCCACGTACCGTTCCCGGTGGGTTACGCCATCGCCGCCGGCCGCCCCGTCGGCCAAGAGGCTGCCGCCGGAAGACGAACGGGGGGAAGCGAGGCCGCAGACCGTGCCTGAGGGTTCCCGAACGGCAACGTCGATGTCGGCGTCGCCAGTCCAGGCGAGTTCGATTTCGATATCGCGAATGAGCGCTGCATCGACGTCGGCCTGAAACGCGTCAGCGTCGGCCGCTCGGCCGTCGCGGCGAAGCCTGTCGATCGTCGCCTTGGCCAGGCGTCCGGCTCGGGTCGCGATTTCCTGCTGGGTCGCCGACCAGTCATGCTGCAACACGCCGGGGCAGGCCCAGCGGAGCGCGTCGACGTCGTCGCTGCGGGCGGCGACGGTCATGGCCAGCGCGTAGGCTTCCCGGTTGGTCGGGTCGCCCCGTACCACCCGGCGGCAGGTGCGGATCGCCTGCGGGTCGAACCCGAACCGCGCGAGGTATTCGGCCAGTTGCAACAATTCCGTGGAAGTGCCGGCGAAGTCGGCGGCTGAGAGCAGGGCTCGCTCGACGTCGGCCCGCGGTCGGCCGGCCGCCTCCAGGGCGATCGCGAGCGACTCGTACATCCAGGGTTCGCCATGTCCGATGGCGATGGCGGCCGACAGGAGATCGCTTGCCCGACCGAACTCCTCCGCACCGCCCAGTTCGGACGCCGAGGTGCGAAGTTGGGCCATGCGGTCGGCCCTGGACGTCTCGCCGTCGGCAGTGCTTCCTGTGAGATACGCGGAGAGAGACTCGCGGAGATTTGGTGCCGCAAGCACGTCGGCCGGAAGGCCACTGCGGCGGCGGGGCGCAGCCTGTTCGGAGAGATCGACCGTCGCCGAGGTCGGCACAACAGCCGTCGCAGATGCCGCCTCGGTGATTTTTTGGGCTGCCGTGACCTGCATCAGCCCCGCGGCTGCCGGTCGGCTGCGGCTGGCGAGGACCTGGTCCATCGCGAAGCGTACGAGCATCCGGGCAGTTGGCTTGGAGCGGATCCAGGCAGCGAAGGACTCGCCGCGGGCAGCGTAGAGGTCGTGGAGCCAGGTGGGGGCGTCGGTCGTGATCCAGTCACGGAACGCGAGCCATCGCGGGTCGTGCACGCCGTACACCTCGCGAGCGACCCAGCAGAATCCGCCCATTCCCATCCCGCCCATGCCACCCATGCCGCCACCCATGCCACCGCCCATGCCCATGCCCATGCCCATGCCGCTATTCATGCCCATGCTGCCACCCATGCCGCCACCGCTCATGAAGGGGTTGACGCCGCCGGTGGCGTTGACGGGAAGCACGAGGTCGGCCACGGGATAGACCTTGACCACCATCTCCTCCTGGGCCTTCTCCTTCGTGGTGATGAGGAGCACCTCGTCCTTGACGATGTAGGCCAGGTCGAGGGGGTCGAGCATCCGTCGGAGGGCCGCGCGGAGGCTCGAGCCCGATGCTCGCTGGGTCACTGGCAGGTCGGGGTCGAGTCCCAGGTCTTCGAGGGCGCGGATGTCGATCTCGACCGGGATGTTGAATTCATCCTCGATCGCCGCCTCGACGTCACGGAGCGGCGACTCCTCGAATTCCCAGCGGCTGACCGGCTTTTCCAGCTGGTCATAAATTTCTTTCTCCTTGCTGCCGGGGTTGGCCAGATCGACCGACTTGTACTTCTCTCGAAGCGAGGTCAGCTCGGCCCAGCGCTCGGGACTCGGGTAGCGGATTGGCGGTTCGTCGACGAACGGAATCCCGGCCAGGTCGACCAGGTGCAGCGCGTCCATGAAGCCCCGCTGCTGGTCGCGGCGGATGCGGTAATTCTGGGTGTCGTAGTGGAGAATCCGAGCCACGATCGGGGCGGTTCGGCCGATCTCCCGGGCGGGCATCGGGATCGGATGATTGGCATAAAGCGGCGGGGCCTCCATGGCGATTTCCTCGGCCGGGCCCCGTTCTGCTTCGATGAACTTGGTGGTGGGACTGCCGTCGCCGATGATCACTTCCCGGCCATCCTCGCCGTCGAACAGGTCGGGATACTCTTCCGCCTGGGCATATCCGACTCGGATCCCCTCCTCGACGAGGGCGGCGTAGCGCTCGGTGAGCTGCTTGATCTTTTCTTCCCGCCGCTGGAGTTCGGTTGTGAGCCGCATCCGCTCCCGGCCGACGGCTGCCCGGCGTTCGGCCGCCAGGTCGCAGGCCAGCTTTTCCCGCGCCCGGATCACCGACTCGCGGATTCGCATTTCGAGTTGGGCGAGCAGCCGAGCCCGGCTGCCGGCGTCGAGATCGCCGGATGTCTCCACGATCTGCTGGAGCTGCTTGAGCTGGTCACGGGCCAGATCGGGATCGGAGGTGAGCAGATCTCGTGCGTCCCGGATTCGGACAGCGACGTCGCGTTCGAGTGCCTGGGCCCGCACCCGCCGCATCGCATCGAGCTCCTCGAGTTCCGTGCCACCTGCGGCACCAAGGCCCGGGGCCGGGGGCGTGGGCGTGGGCGTGGGCGGCTGATTGCCGGGCAACGGAATCTCTTCGGTCTCGCCGAATTGACGCAGAGCGGCTTCCCGAATCACCGCGGCCTCCTGGTTTTCTGGGTCGCGTCGCAGCGATGCCTCGGCGAGTCGCAGCGCCGAGGCATGGGAGCCGGTTGCTTCAGCCCGGACGGAGAGTGCCGCCAGCGAGGCTGCTTCGTTGCGGATGGCCGAGCGAGCCACCATCAGGCCTTCCTCGCCGACAATCGGCAGAAACAAGCCGTCTGTGGCAAATGCGTTGCGGGCCAGTTCGGTCAGGTAGGCGTTGTCTGCATCGGGAACGCTCGCTGGGATCTCGCAGGCAACTGGCCGGGTTGCGGCTGCCGCTTCCAGCTCGATCGACAGTCTGCCGACGTCGATTACGCCGACAAACAACGCGACGGAATCCCGGTCGGAGCGGAGCGGCGGGAGTTCGGTCGGCAGCATGCGGACCTGCTTGTTCAAATCGGCGTCGGTAAAGGCAACAGACAGTGGCCAGGCCACCGGCTGAATGGCGAGTTCGCCGATCCGGCGGGCGGCTCGGTCCACGTCGTCTTCCGCCGTCGGAATCACCACCGCGCCGCCGGTGTGATTTGCCAGCGCCCCGAGGCACTGCCAGTTGACGCTGCTGCCAATTCCCAGACCTGACACAACGACCCGCTCGGCCTTGGCGCGGGTCACGACGCGGGCGAATTCAGCCGGCTCGACCCCGCTGAGGGAGGGGCCGTCGCCGATGTAGACGATCACCCTAGAGCCGCGGCCCGAGAAGCGGTCGAGGGCGTCCTCAATCCCTGCAGTCAATTCAGTAGAGCCGAGTGGTGCCCTGGCTTCGAGTCGTTCGATCGCGGCCTCGATCCCGGGATCGGTGGACGGGAGGAATCCTTCTGTAAGCGGGGTGCTGGCCACGTCGATCGCAGTCAAGGCAAATCGGTCGACCGGGCGTGCGGATCCCATCAAACACCTGATCGCCTCAAGGGTTTTTTCCCGATACAAACCGGTTTGGCTGGCAGACGTATCCACCAAGACCACGCACTCGACCGGGGGGATGGTCTCGGCTGCCGGAGCGGACGCCCGGAAGCCAACGGCGGTCACCCGAGCCGCGTCCTGGGTCGCCGGGGTGGAGGCGGTGAATGTGACGCGCACCTCCTCGGTGGCTACCGCGGGGCAGGCGAGGCCAGCGGAAACGCATGCAACCAGGGTGGCCAGCAGGGGCAGGCGGTCTGCGTGCATCGGAATCACTCCGGGAAAGACGTAGGGACCATCACCGACAATCCGCAAGCATATTTGGCGGGCCTCCGGTCGCCAACGTCGTTCTGCTCGCGTTTCCAGCGTTTTTCCGCAGTCGCGGGCCGATGGTCGAGGTTTCGAGAGAGCCGCGGGATGCTGGAAGGATTTGGGTTTGGAGCGGCCTCGGCCGTTCAGGAATAATCGCCGCGTGTCGTCAAAGCGGGTCGTTGGAGGCTGCCATGGAGTTGCGGGTGCGAGACCGTCGCGGGGTCGTGTATGCCGGCTTTTGCCCGTTCCGGCGTCCTTCCTGGTGGCGAGCGTTCCGGTTGTTCTACTGGGGTTTCTGGTGGTGGGCGACGACCGCCGGGGTTGCGGTGGCCGACGGAGCGGCCGCGGTCGGGGAACGGATTTTCAGCCCTGAAGAGCAGGCGAACATCGCCGTCTACGACGGCGCGAACCGAAGCGTCGTAAACATCAACACCAAGGCCACTGTGGCGGCCGGGTTCTTCATGATGGAGGTTCCCTCGGAGGGGGCCGGTTCAGGCATCGTGCTCGACCGTGAAGGTCATATCCTCACGAACTTCCACGTGGTCGAAGGGGCGCGCGAGATTCAGGTGCTGCTCCACGATGGCTCGGGCCATGAAGCCCGAGTCGTCGGGGTCGACCCCGCCACCGACACGGCGGTGCTCCGGGTCACCGCGCCGGCCGAGCTGCTCGAGCCCGTGGGGTTCGGCACGTCGCACGATCTGCGGGTAGGGCAACGGGTTTTCGCCATCGGCAATCCGTTCGGGCTCGAACGCACGCTGACAACAGGGATCATTTCGAGCCTCAATCGCTCGCTCCCGACAAAGACCGGGCGGACAATCAAGTCGATTATTCAAACGGACGCGGCGATCAACCCGGGCAACTCAGGGGGGCCTCTGCTCGACAGTTCCGGCCGGCTGATCGGCATGACGACGGCGATTGCCAGCCGCACCGGTCAGAGTTCGGGGGTCGGTTTCGCGATTCCGGTGAGCACGTTGCTCCGAATTGTGCCGCAGTTGATTCAGCGGGGGAGGGTGGTGAGGCCGGATGCCGGAATCGCCCGCGTGTACCAGTCGGATGCAGGGCTCTTGGTGGCGGCCGTTGTGCCCGATGGTCCGGCAGAACAGGCCGGGGTGCGGGGGTTTCGCGTGGTCCGTGAGCGGCGTCGGCAAGGGCCTTTTCTGGCTGAATTTGAGCGGGTTGACCGCACAGGCGCGGACCTGATCGTGGCGGTCGGGGGGCAGTCGGTAAAGACCGCCGACGATTTCCTATCGCTGATCGAGTCGAGGAATCCGGGCGACAGAGTGCTGCTGACGGTCGTTCGCGAGGGGCATTCGCTCGACATACCCCTGACGCTCACGGCCGAAAACTAAAGAAACCCGGTTTTTCCGGTTGTTTCGCGGCCCTGTTTTTTTCGCGAACCAATCGCTGCACTCGGCCGTAAATGAGAGACGCCGCCCCGCTTGCGAAGCCGTACGGCCTTGTGCGAAGCATTTTGCTCCAGGTCGTGTTTTTTTCGTGAAAACGGGGTGTTGACCAAGTGCAGCCGACGGCTACACTTGGGGGCTCGGCCGAACGATCAAACGATCGCTCAGTCGAAAGTGATCTTTGGCAATTCGGCAGTTCGATCTCTTTTGGTTTCGGCCGGCACGCGATCGTGACCGGCGACCGGATGGGGCGACATTCAGCACGGGAGCGGAAACGCTCCGGTGTCATGTGAGCCGTCCGGGAACCATTTATTCAACAGACAGAAGAACCTTTTCAGGGTTCGGAAATACGCTGCTGCTGATCGGGGAAACCCGGTTGGCTGTGGCAGACGATCCAATCAATTGAAGGGTTTGATTCTGGCTCAGAGTGAACGTTGGCGGCGTGGATTAGGCATGCGAGTCGAGCGAGAACCGTAGCAATACGGGGACAGCGGCGAAAGGGACAGTAATATGTAGGTACCTACCTCCGGGTTCGGGATAGCTGCGGGAAACTGCAGGTAATACCGAATAACGTCTCCGGACCAAAGGTGTGATTCCACCTGGAGAGGGGCCTGCATCCTATTAGCTTGTTGGTGAGGTAACGGCTCACCAAGGCGACGATGGGTAGCGGGTGTGAGAGCATGACCCGCGTCATTGGGACTGAGACACTGCCCAGACACCTACGGGTGGCTGCAGTCGAGAATCTTCGGCAATGGGGGAAACCCTGACCGAGCGACGCCGCGTGCGGGATGAAGGC
>CAMDDJ010000012.1 GCA_945891385.1 Candidatus Kuenenia stuttgartensis
CTTCACCGATCCCCAGTCCTTCCTCGACGCCGAGGAGCTGCTCGCCATCGGCGAATCGATGGGGTGAAGGGGGCAGGTTCTGCGGCCGTCTTTCGACCCTCGCCGGAAGCCATGGGAAGGCGAACGGGTCGGCGAACGCCGCGGAGCAATTGGGGCGTATCCTCGCCCGCGACGCGACTTTTGCCGCCTCCCGAGCCGATCGCTCCATCGATCGACGTTGCCATCCAGGCAGGCTCGTCAGATCTGCCGGGCCGCGAAGCGATCGATGAGCCCCGGCAGAAACCGCGCCAGCAAGGCGTAGCTTTTCGCTCGCCAGCCAGGTGTCAACTCCCGCCTCCGACGTTCGAGTCCGTCGAGCATCGCCCGCGCGGCGACGTGGGGCGCGAGGGGGCGGCCTCGCGACCAACTCGGCCGCTCCCCGGCGATGAGCGCATCCCAAAACTCCGTGTCGATCGGCCCCAGCGTGGCGAGCACGACCTCGATTCCCTCATTCGCTAGTTCGAGTCTGAGCGCGCCGGCCAGAGACCGCACGCCACTCTTCGCCGCACAATACTCCGCATGGAGCGGCAGCGGATGGAGGCCGAGGATCGACCCGACGAACACGACCGCTGGATCGCGGCCGCGTGCCAGGGCGGGCAGGCAGAGCCGAACGAGTTCGGCCGGGGCCACGAGATTCAGGTCGAGCACCTGCAGGAAGGTGCGGGCGTCGGCCTCGCGAAACGGGCCGATCGCGCCGCCGCCCGCTGCCGTCACCACCAGATCGAGCCCCCCGAGCCGCTCGACCGTGGTCGCCACGAGCTGGTCCCGAAAGGCGGGGTCGCAGAGATCGCCCGCTTCGTGCGCGATCGGCTCGGCGGCGTTGTGGGAGCCGAGTTCCACGAGCCGCTCCCGCCGCCGGGCGGTGGCCATGACCCGGGCGCCACGCCGAGAGAGTTCCACCGCCACGGCCCGGCCGACGCCCGATGATCCGCCGGTGACCAGGGCCCGCATGCCGGAGAGATCCCGCCGTCGGCCAAGCCACGATCGGATGGGGGACACGCTGGAGGGCACGGCGGCCACGGCATCACCCCTGGGCTGCTGCCGGCGGAGGTTCGACGGTCTCCATCGCCGGAGCTTCGGCCTGCGGTTTGGCGTGGGGCGTGACGCTGGCCTCCGTGGCATCGATCCGGCCTACGAGCGCGGCGGGAATGCGACAGTGCACCGTGACACGATCAGCAGTGAAGTGTCGCGAGAGCACCTCGCCGTGGCGGCCGAGCCAGGCGAGTAGCCGGCCGTTGCCCGGATCGGTCTCGATGTCGAGATCCCGGAAACTTCTCCCGAGTGAATCGCTCGCCGCTCGTGCCAGGTTGGTCATGCCGGCTCCCGATCGGGCTGAAATGCCGATGGCGTGGGGATACCGTTCGAGGATGCGGTCGCGGTCGGCCTGGTCGGGAAGGCGATCGAGCTTGTTGAGAACCAAGAGCGTGTCCTTGTCCTCCACGCCCAACTCCTCCAGCACGCCGCGGACCGCGGTGATCTGGGCGTCGACGAGCGGGCTCGAGGCGTCGGCGACGTGCAGCAGCAGATCGGCCTGCCGGGTTTCCTCGAGCGTGGCCTTGAAGCTGGCGATCAGCCGATGGGGGAGGTCGCGAATGAACCCCACGGTGTCGCTCAGCAGCACCGGTCCCCAGCCCGGCAGCCGCCACCGGCGGGTGCGGGTGTCGAGCGTGGCGAAGAGCTTGTCGGCCGCGAGTTCGTCCGCGCCGGTAAGGGCGTTGAGGAGGGTGCTCTTGCCCGCATTCGTGTAGCCGACCAGCGAGACCGTCATGTGACCGCGGCGGGCGGCCACCTCCCGCTCCCGGCGGCCGTGGACGACGGCGAGCTCCTGCTTGAGGTCATGGATCCGCTTCTCGACCAGACGCCGGTCCACTTCCAGCTGCTTCTCACCGGGACCACGCATGCCGACGCCCATCTTGAGTCGCGAGAGGTGGGTCCACATCCGCTTGAGCCGCGGGAGTGAGTATTCGAGCTGGGCCAACTCCACCGCCAGCCGGGCCTCGTAGGTCCGGGCCCGGGCTGCGAAGATGTCGAGAATCAGTTCCGACCGATCGATCACCTTCACGCTCAAGGCCCGTTCCAGGTTGCGGGTCTGAGCCGGCGAGAGATCGTTGTCGAAGATCACGACGTCGGCGTCATGGTGCTCCACGAGGCCGGTCAGTTCCTGCACCTTGCCTTTGCCGAGGTAGGTGGTCTGGTCGGGGTGATCCCGCCGCTGCACGAGTTCGGCCACCACCTCCGTACCCGCGGTGGCGGCCAGCCCCGCCAGTTCGGCGAGCGGCCGATCGGGATCGACCGGCGGCTCGAGCAGCACGCCCACCAGGATTGCCCGTTCAGGCTCGGCGCGGTCGAGTCGCGAGGGGTCTCTCATGGTTCCGCGGTGTCCCAGGTGTCTCCGCAGGTCAGCTGGCAGCAGCTTTCCCAGCGGCGCGTGTCGAGCAGGCCGTCGGCCACAGCGTCTTTTACGGCGCATCCAGCTTCGTGGCTGTGGGTGCAGTCGGGGAAGCGGCAGTGATTCGCCAGCGGACGCAGGTCGCGGAACGCCGCCGGCACCTCGGCCGACACCAGTTCCCACGGCTGAAATTGCCGCACGCCCGGGGTGTCGACGAAGCAGCCTCCGAAGCGATGGGGAAGGAGCCGCGCGGTCGTGGTGGTGTGCTTTCCTTTCTCGTTCTCCCGGCTCACTTCTCCCACGGTGAGCCGCAGGTCGGGGTCGAGCGCATTGAGCAGCGACGACTTGCCCACGCCGCTCTGACCCACCACGGCCGTCACCTTGCCGGTGAGTTCTGCGGCGAGCCGGGCCAGGCCCAGGCCGCTGGTGGCCGAGGCGAGCACCACGGGATAGCCCATCCGGGCGAACACGCCGGCCAGCGGCACGACCGTCGCCGGGCTGATCAAATCGAGCTTGTTGATGCAGATCAGCGGACGGATGCCCGCCAGTTCGGCCGCCACGAGCAGCCGATCGAACAGGCCGGGCTTGAGATCGGGCAACGCGGCGCTGCCGATGATCAGGAGCTGGTCGACGTTGGCCACGATCACGTGCCGCCGGCCGCGGCTGTCGCGCGAGAGGGATGTGCGCCGCGGCTCGATCGCCTCGATGGTGCCTTCCTCCCCGGTGCCAGTGGCCTGGACCCAATCACCAGCCACGAGCGGATGTCGCTGGTCGGTGGCCAGCGTCCGCAGCACCCGCCGCAGGGTGCAGCGGATCACTCGTCCGGCTTCGTCTTGAACGAGGCTCTCAAGGCCATGGACGTGAAGCACCCGGCCCCGCCATGACCCGGCGGCGAATGGGGCGACCGAGAGGCCGTCCACTGGTCCGACGACCTCGGCCTCCACCATGACGGTCCGCTTGCGGGTCAGCGAGCCTTTGCCGGAAATCCGTTCGCCAGACACCTGGTCGGCGACGGCATCCGGGTCGGCATCGACGGCCCTGGTCAGGTCGCCGCTCCGCCTGCGGCCCGATCGATTCTTGCGAAACTCGATCCGGAGCTTGCGAGGTCGCGGCATGAAGGCTCGCCAAGGCGTCAGGACGTGGATCGCCGCGACCGGTCGCCGGTCGATCGGGAGTCTGACGGCCGCCGCCCCTCGAGGCCAGCCGCTTCGAGCAGCGACCGGCTGAAGATACTCTCTTCTCGCGTCTTCTCCTCGGGCCGCGTCGCCGCGCCGAGCCGCGACGGATCGAAGGCGATCTCGTATTCGTGGTTCGCGATCGTGAGCTTGTCGCCGGGCTTGAGTTGCTGCTCGCTCACGCGGGTGCCGTTGACCTTCGTGCCATTGCTACTGCGAAGATCTTTGACCGACCAATAGCCGTCACCAAGCGTCAGTTCGCAGTGGTGCCCGGACACGTTGGGAAACCGGAGCACGATGTCCGCTCCTTCCCGTCGGCCGACGATCAGGTCGGGCTTGAGCAGCGGAATCGGATCACCTCCGCCGAGCGGGAGAAGTTCGCCGTACATCAAGGTCATTCCGTATCGGGGTCGCCACGTGGGGGGAGGGCGGCCGTCCTCGGCCCGGTACCCTTCGTCGCACACCCGCCTTCTTGGAAGGTATGCAGGGTCTGTCGGAGGGTCAAGTTGGTGGCACTGGTCGACGCCGAGCCGAGGGGACTCATCCGCGTTCGGCCATTTCTGCATGCCCGCTGCCTCCCGACGCGTGGCGGCTGCGTCGCGGCTTATACTTCGAGGCGTTGAGGAACTGGAGCGGACCGGGTGATCGCCGGCCGTGGCCTCTGGGTCGCGGCGGGAGGAAAGTCCGGGCTCCGCAGGGCAGGGTGGTGGGTAACGCCCACCGGCCGTGAGGTCAGGGAAAGTGCAACAGAGAGGAGACCGCCTCCGGGGTTCGCCCCGAAGGTAAGGGTGAAACGGTGAGGTAAGAGCTCACCAGCAGGCCGGGTGACCGGCCTGGCTCGGCAAACCCCACTCGGAGCAAGGCCAAGCAGGAAGAAGTTCGTTCCCTCGGGAACGACGCGGGGCTGCCCGTCCCGCCCCCGCTTCCGGGTCGGCCGCTCGAGGCCCCGGGCAACCGTCGGGCCCTAGAGAAATGGTCACCCCCCGGGGCCGCGAGGCCACGGGGACAAAACCCGGCTTACAGGTCCGCTCCAGTTTCCTCGCGGTCTCCGCCGCCGGCCATCTCTCGGTCGGCTGTTCCCGAGAGGTCCTGCTGGTCCCGCTCATCGAGCAGTTTCATCAGTTTCGAGATGCACAGGGTGTTGACGCTGACCCGCATCAGTCCCGCCTCGTTCTTCAGGGTCTCGTGAAGCGAGCGGGGCATCCGGACGGTCACGACCCGCTGGGCTTCCCGCTCGGCCGGGCGTTCCTGCTGCCGGCTCCGGAGTGCGTCGAGCATCTCCCGAATCCGGGCGTACTGCGGCGAGCACTCGAAGCGGATCAGCGACTCCGGGTCGCTGAAGGTTCGGCGCACCATCCCGTCCACGCCGAGAATCTCCCGGAAGAAGACCACCCATTCCGGATCCATGCCGTACAGCCGTTCGGCAACCTGGAGAACGGCGGCGGCCTGGTGGGTTTCGGTGGGGTATGTCGAGGCGGACTTCGTGGTGGTGGCCATGGGAAACCTTTTCGTGACGTGGGCTTTTCGAACTGGACGATCTCTCGCAGGCCGGCACCGTTGGGGTCTCGGCGTCTCCCGCTGCAGAACCTTGTGCCACTGGTCAAGTGACAGCATGAAGTGCTTGCTGCGCAAGGACTTATGCCTCGCCGGCAGGGCGTGCCTCGCGAACTGGCATCCATGCTCGATTCGCAGGCAGCCTGGGGGCTGCCCGGAAAGCAGGCAGTGGCACGGATTCGCATGTACCAATTGTCCGGCTCGGAACGCCGGCCCAAACAAGATTCAAGCCACCGGGTTTTCCCAGTTTGACACGCTGTGTCTCGTCCCCTGTTCGGGCCTTCCCATCCGCCCGCGTCCGCCGACCCCCGAGCCTCCCGGTCAAACGAAGTTCGTCGGCTCGGGTGCGGCAAAAGTCGCGTCGCGGGCGAGGATACGCCCCGATTGCTCCGCGAGCGTTCGCCGACCCCCGAGCCTCCTTGTGCCGGGGGGCGATGGTGTGCCGCCGGCGATTCAGCTGCCCGAGAAGGACGCAGCTACGAGGCTGGGCTCAAGGCTGCCGAAGCGGTGGGTCGCCCCGGTGTTGAGGTTGAGGAATTCAAGCCGGGCGGGGGCAAACAGGGCCGGGTCGATCCGGTAGAAGTCGCGGCCGGCCGCCTCGAAGATCTCGAGGAAGGAGCGGCCGGCAGCCGGGGAGTTCCCGCTGACGCCGCGCGGACCGACCGCGACCAGGCTGGCGTCGTCACCGACGACCTCGAGCCTGACGCTGCCGCCGTAGAGGATCGCGTCGTTGGTGCGGCCGATGGCTGCAAGATCGTTGCCGGCCACGGGTGGAAGGGGCGCCACCCCCGTGCCGCTGCGGATTCGAGCGAGATCGAAGCCGCAGTCGTGGAGTTTATGCAGCGCCGTCTCCAGCGATCGCGCTACGATCTGGACGGTACCGGCCCGGCTTGCCGTTCGGGCTACCACCAGGATCAGGCGGTCGGGGCTGACGCCGGCGGCCGCCGCCAGTTCGACGCAGACCTCCGGCGGCGGGAGTGTGGCGGTTTCAAGCACGCCCACGGCGACCTCGGGGTTCTCCCGCATCCCGATCGTGTCAAACAGTTCCTCCCGACCGATCGCAGCGCGGATCGGGCCGCTGGCCATCGCGAAGAACCGACCCCTCGAGACCCGCCAGCCGGCGTACTGGGAGGCTAGGCAGGCCGGGACCGGCGCGGCACTCGTCACCCCCACGCTCGGCCATGGGCAGCCGGGCCAGGCAGGCTCGGCGGCGTCCGGGGGCCGCAGCCCGACGTCCGCCAGGCCGGCGAGAGAGGCCAGGGCCATTCCGATCCCGGCGGCGTCGCATCCGGGGGCGTGGACCCCGCAGTCGAGCACCCTCGCGCCGCCGATCGAATGGATCTGGGCGTTCAAGTCTGCCGCTTGGCGGAGGAGCTCCTCCGCGATTGTGAACGCCCGGTGATTCAGCTGCATGCGAGGCCTTTTTTCGATGCCATAATGCGTCGCCACCCGTGGCAGGGCAATGATCCTGCCTGCGTTCCGCCCGTTTCATCCCCTTTCGGACCTTTCGCCGTGGCCAGCCTGACCGTCGAGAACTATGCGAAGACCATCTACCAGCTCACCGCGGCCCAGGATGGACGGCCCGCGAGCACCGGGCAGATTGCCACCGCTCTCGGCGTGGCTCCCGGCACGGTCACGAGCATGCTCAAGACGCTCGACGCGGCCCGGTTGGCGACCCATCGACGGTACGGCGGGGTGGAGCTGACCCGGGCCGGGCGGATGCTGGCCCTGCGGGTGATTCGGCGGCACCGGCTGATCGAGTTGTTTCTGATGCGGACGCTCGACATGACCTGGGACGAGGTGCACGACGAAGCCGAACACATGGAGCACGCGGTCAGCGACCTGTTGGTGGAGAGGATCGACGCCTTTCTCGGGAGGCCCGAGGTCGATCCCCACGGCGACCCGATTCCGGCGGCCGATGCCCACAGCCTCTCCGCAGGTGACGATGCTGCGAGTCGGCTCCTGACCGAGTGTGACTCCGGCGAGAACTTTCGGCTCGCCCGCGTGATCGATCAGTCACCGGAATTCCTCCGGTATCTGACCGACTGCGGCCTGGCGCTGGGCACGGTCGGCGCGGTCGAGGGGCATTCCGAAGGCGCGGGGCTGATGCAGATCCGCGTGGCGGGCCGGGAGCTGTCGCTCTCACTCGATGCCGCCGGGAAGTTGGTCGTGGTCGCGGGGTGAGCGGACCGACTCGCTGCAGCCGGTCAGCCGGCGACGTCTTGTTCCCACACCCCCGACTGCCCGAGGCATTCATCCACGGCGACCCGCAGCATTCCAAGCGGGGGCAGGTCTTGGGCTTCGAGTCGTGCAAGCAGTTCCTGGCCGATCCACCGGGCGAGCCATTCGGCAGTGGTGTTGGCGATCGGGAGCAGAGCACATTCCACGGCGGGAAACACCCAACGGCGGTCGGCGAATCGCACCGTCACTTCGTCGTTGCCGAGCGGCCCAGGCCCGGTCGAGACATCGAGGAATCGGCTCGTCGTCGGCAGGAGCATCCGGTGATCGAGCTGGCCGATGATCGCCGTAACGCAATCCCGCAGGGCGATGAAGTCGACCACCATGCCGTGCGGGTCGGGTGCTCCGGCCACGTCGATTCCCACCGTCCAATTATGGCCATGAATCGGCTCGCAGAGCTGGTCGTTCAGGGTGATGAAATGACCGGCGGAGAAGACGTGGACCGCCTTGCGGAGCGCGACCTGGAAGCGTTGAGTCATCGGGTGTTCTCTGGGAACGGCGGGGGTGTGGCGAATGGCAGCGCGGGCCGGAGGCTGCCGTCCGCGAGCAGAATATAGAGGGCGGCCGCCACGAGGTCGGCCGTGGTGCCGGGATTGAGCCGGTTTGGGCTGCGCAGAGACGAGTCGAAGGCTGCGATCTCGTCTGACCAGCCGCCGCCGGTTCGGCCGGCAACCAATCGGGCGGCACGCTGTCGAACATGCTCCGCCGCGGCGGCTCCGTGCCGCCGGGCGATCAGTGAATCAGGCTCTCGGGCGAGCTGTCGCAGAAAGGCGTCGAGGATCGCGTCATTCAGCGGGCGGCCAGCGGCCACGGCGCGGGCGAGGTCGGCGACAGGGCCGTCGAACAGGTCGTGGAAGCCCTCCGCCCAGAGGCGGGCGATCGTATCGCGATCGGCGGCATGCCGCATGGCGGCCCGGATGTCGGGCGGGGGTGGCTCGGCCAGATCCCAGCGGTCGCTGCGGCCCAGGCCGCCGGGCCGCGCCAGGGCGATTGCCTCCCAGATGGCGGCTGCGTCGGCTTGACCAAGCGTGGTCAATACGGCTTCCACGCTGGCCGGCGTCGGTCCGGTGCTCGCCGTCGCCAGAGGCGCGATCAGCAGCACGATGCCCAGATTGGCGTTGGAGCGGGTGACGGCAGTCCCGCTGCGAACCGCGGCGAGGACGGTTTGTCCCAGCGGTGACCGCGGAGCTGCCTCCATCGCCGGGGCGGTTGCGACCGCCGCCGCCACGAGGTCAGCGAAGGTCAAATCGGGGAACGAACGGCCCGGGGAGACGTTTCCCGGCTTGGCGGTCGCGGCTTCGAGGATGCCCGCCACCGCGGCGCACCAGCCGCAGCTCCACGGTTGGCTCCCAGCCGGAAGCCTCGCCAGGGCGGTCTGGCACGCGGTCGCGAAGTCGGGAATGTCGGGCGGCATGCGAGGAATCTGTGAGTCTCGTGAGCGGCCGATGGTGGCCCGGGGAGCGAGGCTACACTGGGCCACCCGGGTTGGCGATCGCCGCAATGGGCGGCATCGCAAACCGGAGTGCTACCACAGTCAGAGAGATCAGGATGACGACGGCAACGGCGTTCGGGCCCGAGTGCTTCATCAATCGGGAGCTGAGTTGGCTGGAGTTCAATCTCCGCGTGCTGGAGGAGGCGGAAAACCCCGACAATCCGTTGATGGAGCGGCTGAAATTCCTGGCCATTTTCAGCTCCAATCTCGACGAGTTCTTCAT
This sequence comes from Candidatus Kuenenia stuttgartensis, assembly GCA_945891385.1. Taxonomy (GTDB): domain Bacteria; phylum Planctomycetota; class Planctomycetia; order Pirellulales; family UBA1268; genus QWPN01. Next base: position 9,111 of record CAMDDJ010000012.1, read on the forward strand.
GGTTCGCGTGGCCGGGCTGCGGGAACAGGCCTTCGGCGAAAGTGCGCCGCAGGACATCTCGCCCGATGGCATGACGGCCCTGGCCCAACTCAAGGCGATCGCGACCCGGACCCAAGAACTGGTGGCCCGGCAATATCGCTGCCTGCGGGAGACGATTGGCCCGGCCCTGGAGGGTGAGGGATTTCAGTTGTTGCGATACGCCTCGCTCGTCGGCGAGCAGCGGGAGCAGGTGGATCGATTCTTTCACGAGCGGGCCCTGCCGATCCTGACGCCGATGGCGGTCGACCCGGCGCATCCCTCGCCGCGGTACCACAACCGCGGGCTGTATCTCGGTGTGATGCTCCACCGCGCCGTCGGTCTCGGCCCCAAGCAGCTGTTCGCCGTGGTGCAGGTTCCGCAGGTGCTTCCGCGGATCGTCATGCTGCCGGGCGGCGATCCGGGAAGGATTCCGTTCGTGCTGCTCGAAGATGTGATCTCGGCCCGCCTGCCCGATCTGTTCGGCGGATTCGAGGTCGATTCCTGGACGGCCTTCCGGATCACCCGCGACAGCGATCTCGAACTCCTCGAGCAGGAGTCGGACGACATGTTGAAGCTGATCGAGGATCGGCTCAAGGCGCGGCAGCGAGGCCAGGCGGTGCGGCTGGAGATCGCCGCCAGGTCGGACGAGCGGCTGGCTGCCCTGATCATCGACGAGGAAGGGCTGCAGCCGCCGGCGGAAGGGAGTGACGGCTACACGGATGTCTATCGGATCGACGGCCCGCTCGACCTGACCGCCCTCTGGGAACTCCACAAACTGCCCGGCTTCGAGCGGCTCCACGACAAGCCATTTACGCCGCGGCAGCCCCGCGGCCTGGAGCGGCACGCCGACGACCTCTTCAAGGTGATCGCCCAGCGGGACGTGCTCCTCCACCATCCCTATGAGTCGTTCGATCCCGTCGTCGAGTTCGTCACCAAGGCGGCCTCTGATCCGCGGGTGCTCGCGATCAAGCAGACGCTCTACCGCACGAGCGGTGACTCGCCGATTTCCCGGGCGCTGATCGCGGCGGCCGAGTCGGGCAAGCACGTGACGGCGCTCGTGGAACTCAAGGCCCGGTTCGACGAGGCCAACAACGTAAGCTGGGCCCGGCAGATGGAGCGGGCTGGCGTGCATGTGGTGTTCGGCTTTCTCGATCTCAAGACCCACTGCAAGGTGTCGCTCGTCGTGCGGCAGGAGGGCTCCGGTCTGCGCCGCTACGTCCACCTTGGGACGGGCAACTACAACCCCACCACGGCGCTGCTCTACACCGATCTCGGCCTGTTTACGGCCGACGAAGCGATCGCGGAGGACGCTTCGGCGCTCTTCAATCTCCTGACCGGCTACTCCCAGGGGCATGCCTGGCAGCGATTGATCGTGGCACCGGACCACCTTCACCGGCGCACGCTGGAACTCATCGAGGAACAGGCGGGCCGGGCCCGCGAGGGGCGGCCCTCTCGCATCTTCGCCAAGCTCAACTCCCTCGTCGATCACGACGTGATCGAGGCGCTCTACCGCGCCAGCCAGGCCGGTGTGCCGATCGACATCGTGCCCAGGGGAATCTGCGGGCTCCGCCCGGGTGTGCCCGGCCTCAGTGAGACGATCCGGGTGCGGAGTATCGTGGATCGGTTTCTGGAGCACAGCCGGATCTACGTCTTCGGCGCGGATGACGAAGCCAAGGTCTTTCTGTCCAGTGCCGACTGGATGCCGCGGAACTTCTTCCGTCGGGTCGAGGTGATGTTTCCTGTGCTCGATCCGGCCTTGGTGCGGCGAATTCTCGCCGACATCCTCCCCGTCTATCTGGCCGACAACACCCGGGCCAGGGTGCTCGACGCCGCCGGTCAGTTTCACCTGCTGCACCCGGCCGAGGGAGAGCCGGCCCGCCGCTGCCAGCATGAGTTCCTGGCCGGCGACACGACGTTTGCCGCCCCCGAATCGGTCCACCCGAGTTGACCTGAGGAGAGGGAGGTCGGTGCTGGCGGCATCCTCCCGGTTGACGCTTCCGTCTGGGTCGGCATGCCTCCGTTCACGGCGTGGCCGCCCCGCCTCGGCATCCCTGGCGTGGCCTGCTCCCAGAACCCGCTCGAGGCCACCGGCAGCCCTTCCGGTCTGCTAAACTGCCGAAGAATTGAATCACGAGTAGCGTCAGGATCTGGATCGAACCGATGGCGGAGGATCATTACGAGACACTCGGCGTAGCCCGGACGGCTTCGGCTGAGGACATTCGCAAGGCCTATCGGGAACTGGCCCGGAAGTATCACCCCGATCTGCATCCCGATGACGATGCGGCGAAAGACAAGTTCAAGCGGGTTCAAAACGCTTTCGACGTGCTGAACGACCCGAGCAAGCGGGAGATGTACGACCGTTACGGCCCCGGCTTCGAGGGCGTCGGGCCGGGCGGCCCCCAGGGGGGCTGGAGCGGGCCCTTTCCGGGTGGCGGTTCCAGCGGATTCGGGGGCGGGGGCGGTGCCGAGATCGATCTCGAGAGTCTGTTCGGCGGAGGCGGTGGCTTCGAGCAACTCTTCGGCCGAACCGCTGGTGGTGGTCGAGGCAGCCGGCGGCGGTCCGCCGCGCAGCCCGGTCAGGACATCGAGGCCCGGGTCGAGGTACCCTTTCGTTTGGCCATCGAGGGGGGCAAGACCGAACTCCGGGTCGAACGTGGGGCCGGGAAGACCGAAACGATCAGCGTCACGATTCCCCAGGGTGTGCCGGACGCCGCCCGGATGCGACTCCGCGGGCAGGGGCTGCCAGGCTCGGGGGGCGGACCGGCCGGTGACCTGCTGCTCGAAGTGCGGATCCAGCCCGATTCGGTCTTTCGGCGGTCGGGTGACACGCTCGAGCTCCATCTGCCGGTCACGCTCGCCGAGGCGATCGAGGGAGCGAAGGTCGATGTGCCGACTCCGTGGGGCACGATCGCGTTGCGGATTCCTCCCAAGACGTCGAGTGGCCGCAAGCTTCGCGCGGCAGGGATGGGAGTGCGGCACGCCAACGGGGCCAAAGGCGATCTGATCGCCGAGGTTCAGATCATGCTGCCTGAGGCGTCCGATCCAGCGGTGGCGGCCCGGCTGCTCGAGGCGGCGCGGGAGGCCCAGCGAGAAGCCTCAGACCCCCGGGCGACGCTGCGGTGGTGAGGGTGCACCGGAATGACTTTCCGCGGACGGCCCGCATCCTCAGCCCCGCCGACTTCGCCCGCGTCTACGACAGTCGGTGCAGCGCCGCCGCCGGTCCACTCGTGCTCTACGCCGCGCCGCGAGGGGAGGCCGCGGCCGACGCCCGGCTGGGCCTCTCGGTCTCACGGCGGATCGGCAATGCCGTCGTCCGAAATCGGTGGAAGCGGCGGCTGCGGGAGGCGTTTCGACTCGTGCGGTCGCGGCTCCCGGCAGGAACCGATTATGTGATCGTGGTGCGGTCTGGCGATCCCGGCCTGGGAGCCGATGCGGCCCGCCGAACGGAGGCGGCGATCGAGTCGCTCGCCGCCCGGGTGACGGGCCGGCCTGGCTATCCCGCGCCGCCGACAACGGGTGACGGAGGACGGCCGCGGCGAGGCCGCCGCCGATGAAGTCGTGGGGCGGATCCATCGTCGCGTTCTTCGCGACCGCGGGTCGGAGCGGTTCCCGGCTTGGCACCGCATTGCTCGTCGGGATGGTGCTTGTCTACCAACGAACGATCAGCCCGCTTCTGGGCAGGCACTGCCGATACACCCCGAGTTGCAGCCACTACTTCCGCCAGGCGGTGGAACGGTACGGTCCGATCCGAGGCAGCTTCAAGGGACTCGCCCGGATCGCCCGCTGCCATCCCTGGAGTCCCGGCGGCCATGATCCGCCCTGACGCTCCGGCCTCACTCGGCAGACTTGGGCACCAGATCGAGCAGCCGGCCCGGCGACCCCATGATGTTGTAGCCGGCATCGACGTGGAGAATCTCGCCAGTGATCCCCAGCGACTCACGCGACAGGAGCCAGGCACCGGCTTTGCCGACTTCCTCGTGGGTGATGTTGCGGCCCATCGGCGACATGTGCTGGTAGAGCCCGAGCATGTCGTCCACGCCGGCGCCGCGGCCGGCGAGCGTCCGCAGGGGGCCGGCGCTCACGGCATTCACCCGGACGCCGGCGGGACCGAGGTCGTACGCCATGTATTTGACGCAGGCGTCGAGCGTCGCTTTGCAGACGCCCATGATGTTGTAGCCGGGGACGACCTTCTCGCCGCCGAAGTAGGTGAGCGTGAGGATCGAGGCATTCGGAGAGAGGATGTCGCGAACCAATCGGCCGACTGCCAGCAGGCTGTAGGCGCTCGTCTCCATGGCCACACGGAACCCATCGCGACTGCAATTTGTCGTTTCACCCTTGAGGTCTTCCAGCGGGGCGAAGGCGATCGAATGGACGACGAAGTCGAGCGTTCCAAACTCCTGCTTGGCCCGGTCGATCACGGCCGCGATCTGCGCGTCGTCGGAGACGTCCATCGGCACCAGGAACTTCGCGTTGGGCTCGGGATCGGTGAGTTGGGCCACCCGCCGGCGGTTCCGCTGTCGCTCGTCGTCGGGGCGGTCAGGGAGATGAGAAAAGCCGATCTGGCCCCCCTCAGCCATGGCCTCCTTGGCGATCGCCCAGGCAATCGAGTGGTCGTTGGCTACGCCCAAGACGAGCCCCTTCATTCCGTCGAACCTGCCCATCAAAAACCGCTCCTGCACGAGAAATCGAGCCCTGGGGCGACCGCCTGCCGCATCGACAGCCTACTCGACTGCGGCGGAATGTAGCGGTTCGCCGGAAATCCCTCAACGCGGCCCGGGCCGGCGCACGATCCACCGAGTATCCGCGGAGGGGAATGGCGGCGAAATGCCGACCCGGTTCCTGCCGCCGCCGCCCGCCCCTTGCCGCCGCCCCTGGTCAGCGGTAGAAAGCGGGGCGGTGGATGCGATTCGGCCCCGTTAGCTCAATTGGTCAGAGCATCTGACTCTTAATCAGAGGGTTCTTGGTTCGAGTCCAAGACGGGGCATTTTCTCATTCCGGCAGTCCGTCGCGTCGGATCGCGAGCCCGTATTTTGCGAACATCCCGGCCAACCGGTCGGTGTCGAAGGGCTTGACGATGAAGTCCAAGGCGCCCAGTTCGATGCACTCCGCCAACTTTGTCCGCTGATCGACCGCCGTCACCATCACGACGCGAGCGGCGGGGAATTCGCTGCGGATCGACTGCAGGGCCGCCACCCCGTCGAGATTCGGCATCACGATGTCGAGCGTGACGAGGTCGGGCCGCAGGTCGCGATACCGGGCCACGGCCTCGGCGCCGTCGGTCGCCTCGCCGGCCACCTCCCAGCCTGCCGCCCGGGCGACCATCCCGATCCGCATCCGCATGATCAGGGCGTCGTCCGCGATCAGCAGTCGCGGCGCTCGCGCCGACGGGTCATCGGGATCATCCATCGGTCTCACCTCACTTGTCGTCACAGGGTTTCGATCGCCCGGCCCACCATTTCCACGGTCACCACGCCGGTCGCCACGTCGACCGCGACCCGGCGGCCAGACTCTCCGCCGCAGGCCCGGGCCGTAATCGGAATGCCGACGAGTGCGAGGGCTCGCTCCAGGGCGGCGACGTTCTGGTCGCCGATCGGCAAGCCTGCGCCGAAGGCGAACATCTTCGCCCCGCCCGCCAGCTTGGCCGTGCAGGCGACCGGCTCTCCGGCCAGCATACCGAGGAGCCGGAGCATCTCCGGCACGGCCGTGTCGGCGTATTTTCCCGGTGGGGCGTGGCGGCCGTTCGCAGCCGGAAGCATCACGTGCGCAAGGGCCGCTACCCGGCGGCGACGATCCTGAAGCACCAGGGCGACACACGACCCGACGAAGGTCCGCAGCAGGCCCGAGTCGCGGGCCGCGCGGATCTCACCGATCGGGATCGCATCGGAGTGGAAACCGGCCATCCGGTCGGGCAGGTCCGTCATGGACGGCGGTCGCTCCCCGTGGCACCGAACAGGTCCAGCACGGACTGGTCGGGCACGAACACGAGGCCGCAGCGGATCGGAACGCCGTCGAGCCGAAACGCCGACTCCGCGAGAACCACCGTCTCGGACGCGGCCGCCTGAGACACCACCGCCGCTTCCATGACCGCCGCCGGGTAGTCGTGGATGAACCAGGGAGGCGACGGCAGAATCCCGCCGGCTCGGTCGCCATGCAGTCCGGCGGCGATCGCGTTGAGGTAGCTGCAGCCGACGATGTTTGCCGTTTCGATCACCGCCGACCGTTCCAGTTCTCCCCACTCGCGGGAGCAACCGACCGGTCGGTCCAGGATCAGGTCGGCGAGCGTCAGCCCTGCGGCGTTCGTCGCGGCGAGCACGAGCCCGCCGCTGAGGGCTCCGGTCACCTGCATGCCGCAGCCGCAGATCGGCTCCGCGTCGGCTCCACCGAGCACGGCGACGGCGTCCGTCAGCGAGACTCTGGCCAAACGGTCGATCAGCATGCTTGCCGGTCGACCGAGCCAGGCGGCAAGCGTCTGTGAGGCCTGGGCTGCCCCGGCGTGAAACAGGGCCGCGAGACCATCCTGGTCGTGGGGCATCATCGCGGTTCCTCCCCGGCGGACGTGCGGACCGCCATGTCGATCATGGCCGCCGCGTCGATCAGCAGGCAGACCTCGCCGTCACCCAGAACGCCGGCCCCGCCGAGTCCTCGAACACGGCGAAAGTTGTCGTCCAAAGGCTTGATGACGAGATCGCGGGTCCCCAGCAACGCCGGCACGCCGATCGCCGCCACCCGGCCGCCCGCTCGGATCACGAGCACGGCCGCCTGGGGCTCATCCGGCGGTGGACCGCCCGACCAGGCGAACACCCGCCCCAGGTCCATCAGGGGCAGAAACTCGCCGCGGATGTCGCAGACCCTGCGGCCCGCCACCGAGAGCACCTGTCCGGGAGCGACCGTGACGATCTCCCGGACATGCTCCACGGGGATCGCGAAGGGCGTGTCAGCGAGCCGCACGAGCATGCACCGTGAGATGGCCAGCGTCAGTGGTAGTCGGATCCTGAAGGTCGTGCCGGCCCCGAGGGTCGATTCGACCTCGATCGAGCCGCTCAGCCCGGTGATCCGGGTCCGCACGATGTCCATGCCGACGCCCCGGCCGGAAATGTTGGAGACGGCATCGGCCGTGCTGAACCCCGGCTCCCAGATGAGTTCGATCAGCTCCCGCGGTTGCAGGGCGGCCGCCCGCTCGGCTGGTACGAGCCCGCGGGCGACAGCTCGGCCGCGAATCTTCTCCGGATCGATGCCGCCGCCGTCGTCGGCGACGGCGATCACGACCTCGTTGCCCCGGTGCGAGGCCTCCAGGCGGAGGGTGGCGATGACCGGCTTGCCGGCGGCGGCCCGAACCTCCGCCGACTCGATCCCATGATCGATCGCATTGCGGACGAGGTGCACGAGCGGGTCGCCCAGTTCATCGACCATTCGCTTGTCGATCTCGGTCTGCTCGCCGACAACCTCCAGCACGACCTCCTTTCCCAGTTCGTACGCGATGTCGCGGACAGAGCGGCGGAAGCGGCCGAACAGCGGACCGATCGGGACCATGCGGGTGCCGAGCACTCCCCGTTGGAGATTCTCGACGACCCGCGTCAACTGATCGACCGATTCGACGAGTTCTCCATACCGTCGCTGATGCGCCTCCCACTCCGGGGTCCGAGCCGCGGGCTTGCGAAATACCGGGGCGAGGTCGGCGACGAGCTGAGCGAAGCGGGCACGGTTCACGACCAGTTCGCCCGCCAGGTCGAGCAGCACGTCGAGCCGATCGACGGCCACCCGCATCGTCTCCGCCACGGCGGCGGGCTCGGGGGCGGCGAGACTGGCGGCCACGGAGGTTGCCCCCGCGGTCTCACCGGGCTGTGGCGGTGTCGCGGACTGGGCCGGCTCCGTCGGGTCGAGCTCAACGCTTTCGACGCCATCCGCGTCGGCCGCACTCAGGATGGCCGCGGGCGTGCTGCCGGAGCGAAGCACCACGTCGAGCACCCGTCGGTCGGGATGGGCGGCGAACTCAGCGGGCGTCGGATCGGAACGCACCACGACGCCCAGGCCGGAGAGTCGCTTGAGCAGCAATTGGGCCTTGGCGTCGGGCAGCCCCAGGCCGGCCGCGAGGCGGATCCGCACCAGCCGCTGCCGCTCCTCACCCAGGGTCGCCTGCGGACCTGCCGGGGCCGACTCGGCCGGCGGGGCCGGGATCGGAGCCGCGGCGGCGAGTCCCTTGACGGCCTCGATCAGCGACTCCCCGTGCTCCAACGGCGCGGCCTGTGCCAGACGCTCGTTGCAGCCGCGGAAGTAGTCGACACAGGCGAGCGCCACCTCGATCGTGCGGCGATCGACTCCGACGGCGCCCGACCGGAGCCGTTCGAAGTGGCTCTCGAGCTGGTGGGCCACGGCGGTGATCGGATCGAAGCCGAGCATCCCTGCCGAGCCCTTGATCGAATGGACCATGCGAAAGGCGATGGCGATCTGGTCGGCTTGGGCCGGATCCTGCTCGAGCGCGAGCAGCGCCTGCACCAGCTGATCACATTGATCGCCGGTCTCGTCGATGAACACCCCGAGGAGCTCCGCCATCTCCGCCGGAGAGAAATCGTTCGTACGCTGGCCGGGGCTGGGCATCGGGATCAGGGTTTCCGGTAGGCGAAAGTGGACCGACGCTCGAGTTCCGAGAGGTGCTCGGAGCCTCCATCGGTCGTGCCGACGAGCAAGTATCCCCCCGGCTCGAGCGCGGCAATGAGGTTGGCGAGCGCCAGCCGCTTCGATTCACGGTCGAAATAGATCAACACGTTGCGGACCACGATCAGGCTGAAGGGCGGCTCAAGCATCGGATCGAGCAGGTTGTGCCGCCGAAACTCGCAGAGGCGGGCCGCGGGCGAGCGGACTTTCCACGTTCCAGCCGCCGGATCGGCGGTGAAATGCCGGGCCAGCCGCTCCGGCGACACCGCTTCGACGGCGCGGTGACCGTACGTCCCCGCCCGGGCGGTCGCCAGGGCTTCCCCGCAGAGGTCGGTGCCGAGCACGGACAGCCGCCAGCCGGCCAGACGCCCCGCCTGCTCCGTCAGGCACATGGCCAGCGAATAGGCCTCCTCACCGGTGCTGCAGGCGGCCGACCAGATGCGGAGGGTGCGGTCCCGACGGCGGCCAGCCGCCGCGGCAGTCAGCTCGTCGAGGAACGGCCCGGCTACCCAGTCGAAATGGGCTGAGGTGCGGAAGAAGTGGGTCTCGTTGGTGGTGATCGCGTCGACGAAGGCTTCGAGCTCGTCGCCCTCCTGGTCCGCCAGAAGCAGATCGTAGTAGGCGTCGAAGGAGTCGAGGCCGCGGGCACGCAGCCGCCGGCGGATCCGGTTCGAGAGCAGCATCACCTTGCCGTCCGCCGTCCGGATGCCGGTCCGTTCGTAGATGAAGGTGGCGAATCGCGCGAACTGCTCCGGGGAGAGCGTGATCAATCCGTTCACTGCGGCATCTCCTGGCGGTCGCCCGGCCGCACCACCCTCAGACCTTGAACCGCTTGACGAGATCCCGCAGGCCCTGGGCCTGCGCGCCGAGTTGTTCGGCGCTGGCCGCCATCTCTTCGGCGGCCGCGGCGTTCGACTCAGTCGTGTGCGACACGGATCGAATCGCCATCTTCACCTCGGTGGCGTTGGCAGACTGCGACTCGGTGGAGGTGGCGATGGCGGCGATGCCGGTGGCGGTCGCCTCCACGGCAGAAACGATCGCCGCCAGCGACTGCCCCACCTTCTCCGAGAGTTGGGCGCCATGCTCGACCCGCTTGGTCGACTCATGGATCAGCACCGTAATCTCCTTGGCCGCCTCGCTCGCTCGCTCCGCGAGCTTGCGGACCTCGTCGGCCACCACCGCGAAGCCAAGGCCATGCTCGCCGGCCCGGGCCGCCTCGATCGCCGCGTTGAGGGCCAGAAGATTGGTCTGAGAAGCGATCTCGCTGATCACCTGGATGATGTCCTCGATCTGCTCCGAGGAGCGGCGGATCGTTCGCATCGATTCGATGGCGTCGGTCACCGCCAGGCTGCCGGCCTGGGCCAGGTCGGTGGTCTTGCCGGCCTGGGCCCGCGACTGGATCGCGCTCTGCGAGATCGTCTCGATCGAGCTGACGAGCTGCTCGACGGCGGCGGTCATCTCTTCGACGCTTGCGGCCTGCGATTGGGCGCCGTCACTCAGGCTCCCGGCGCTCTCCGCAATCATTCTTGCTCCCTCGTTCTGCTGGTCGGCCGCCTCGGAAATCTGCCCGATGATGTCGCGGAGATCGCCCAGCATCCGCACCGCATTGGCCCCCAGCATCGCCATCTCGTCGTCACCGTCGATCGTCACGCCCCGGCTGAGATCACCGGCCGATGCGGCGGAGAAGACTTCCGAGAGCAGCCCGACCTTCGTCTCCAACGACTCCTTGGCCGCCTGAACCCCCGCCTGCAACTCCCGCTCACGTTCTTCGGCCCGGACCCGGTCGGTGATCACCTCCCAGGTCAGGAGTGGGCCCATGTAGCCCCCCTTCGCGTCACAGAGCGCCGACACGCTCAGATCGAGCACCTCGTCGCCCAGCCGGCTTTGTGACCGATGGGGAAGGTTGGCCGGATCGGCCAGGAGCCGCTGCTGACGCTCGGAATCCCGGTGGAAGATGTCGATCGGCTTGCCGATCATCTCGTCGACCCGGCAAGGAAGCAGGTGCTGCAGCGTCTGCAGCGAATGACGCGAAGCGGGATTCATGTACGTGATCTTGAGATCACGATCGGCGAGGATGAGTCGCACGGCGGCGTTTTCCACCATCTGCGAGAGCCGCTGCTGGGTCTCCTGATCGCGGGTGAGTCGCCGGGAAATCAGGAGCGAAGCCGCCACGATGCCTGCCGCGGTGAGACCGAACAGCCAGCCCGCAAACGTTCGAAGCCGATGGACCGGGGCCAGGATCTCCGCCTCGTCGACCTCGGAAATCAGGGCCCAGCGAACGGCCGTGGAGCCCTCGTCGTCGCTCTTGAAGACGTCTACAGGCGTCCACGAGGAGAGCACCCGCTGCCCGCGGTAGTCGATGATGGCGGCGGTCCCGGAGCCCCCGGCCTCGAGGGCATCGCGGACCGGTCGGGTCGTGACTTCGAACTTCGGATTGATGATGGTCGAGGTCACGCCCAGATCGCGGGCGAATCGCGAGTTCGACCGAAACAGGTGGTCGGGGCCGATGGCGTAGGTTTCACCGGTTTCCCCGAGGCCGGTCGTCTCGCCGATGATCTTGCTCGAGGTGTCGAGCGGAATCTGGAAGGCGAGCACGCCCGTCACCTTGCCGTCTTCGAGCAGGGGCGTAGCAATGAAGCTGGCCGGGGCCATGTAGGAGGGCAGGTAGCGGTCGAATTCGCCGTAGGCGACCGTGCCGGCCCGGCCCAGACCGACCGCAGCGGCGAAGGCCTTCGCCAGATTGGTCGTGGCGAGCGGGCCGGAGGTGAGCGAGGCCCCGAAGTCGATCTCCTTGAAGACCGTGTACAGGATCTGTCCGGTCGCGGCATCGATCAGGAAGATGTCATACACGCCGTGACGCTGGAGAATCTCGCGAAACATCGGATGGAATTGACGGTGCGTCGCAGAGTAGGCCGAGCCGTCACCCGCGTCGTCGAGCAACTGCTTGGAACCGATCGGATGTGGGTTGGTGCGGATGTAGAGATCCTGGAGCCGCACGGCCGAGTCGGGCAGGGCAGCGACGTAGGGACGCATGTCGATATCGGTCTGGTTGGCCTGCCGGTAGGCCGGGTCGAAGCTCACCGCGTAGCCTGCGGCGAGGGCGGCCCGCTCCGGCGGGGCATCGTCGGCGGGAACGATCTCGGCAATCGCAGTCCGCAGGGCCGCGACCGCCTCCTGGGGGCGGCCGCTCGCTGCGGTGGCGAGCAATTCCTCGCGGAGCGTGCCGAAATACCGCTCGACCGATTGGGCCGTGATCGTCCGCACCGCCTCGAGCCGTGAGCAGGCCTCACGGTGGAGTGACGAAGAAGCCGAGCGGTACATCGACAGGCCGAGCACGGCGAGCGGCACGAGCGACATCACGAGCAAGGCTGTGAGAATCAGTCGCCGGAGTGAGGCGTCGGACGAGAAGTTCATCGGGCAGTTGTTCCGTCGGAGGAGAGGCGGTCGGGAGCGGGCGGGCCGCCCGCGCGATGGACCCGCTCGAGCAGGGCGGGATCGAGCAGTTGATCGACGTCGAGCACGATGGCGATGTCGTCGCCGATGCGGGCGAAGCCGGCCACGTAGTGCGGGCCTTCGGTGGTCACAGCGTCAGCGGCAGGCTTGAGTTGGTCGGCGGCGAGGCGGATCACGTGGGAAACGGCATCGACGGTGCAGCCGACGGTGCGGCTCCCCACGACCACGACGATCGTCCGTGAGTCGGCGTCGATGGGGCGGGCGGGCAGCCCGAAGAGCAGCCGAAGGTCGATGACGGGGATGATCGTGCCGCGGAGATTGCTCACGCCGAGCACGTAGGCAGGAACCTCCGGTAGCCGGGTCACCCGGGCCGGTGTGATGATCTCCTGGATCCGCTCGATCTGAAAAAGATACTGCTGCGCGTCGAGTTCGAACCCGACGAATTGCGAGGCGGTGGTGGTATCGGGAGAGCGGACCGAAGGCATGGCGAGACGATCCGGGAGCCGATGGCATGTCGCATCGCCTGCGGGCACCGAGCGCAACCGCGACACCACTCAGGGTATAGTTCGTGGTTCCGTGCCATTCAAATCCTGGCCGGGTTTTGCTGCCGTTGGCTGGCTTTGGCGACCGGTCGTCCGTCACAATCGTCGGGGACGGCACCATCGCCCCCTCGTTTTGCCCCGGGCAGCACCCCGATGCATCCAGCACCGCTCAGAATCGCCGTGATCGACGACTCGGCGCTCTACCGCCAGATGCTGCTCAACGTGCTCGCCCGGGTGCCCGCCGCCGAGGTCGTGGGCACGGCGGCGACAGGGCTCGAGGGCGTGGAACTCGTCGCCCGCACGCGGCCCGACGTCGTCACGCTCGACGTGCAGATGCCCGGCATGGATGGGATCGAGGTGCTGCGGGAGTTTCGGCGCCGCGGTCTCGACGTCTGCACGATCATGGTCAGCAGCCTGACGGCCGAAGGCGCCCCGGCGACCGTCGCAGCCCTCATGGAGGGGGCGTTCGACTACGTGCTCAAGCCCGCGGGGAGCTTCGCCCATGAGAACCGTGAGCAGTTGCTGGTGGAACTGGCGGCGAAGATCGCCGCCATCCAGGCCACCCACTCCGCTCCCGCACCGGTCGCCCCGGAGCGGCATCGATCGGTTCCGCGTGGCCGCTATGCTGCGATCGCCATCGGCACGTCGACTGGTGGGCCCCAGGCGTTGCGGTGCCTCATCCCGGAGATGCCGCTCGATCTCTCGCTTCCCGTGTTCGTCGTCCAGCACATTCCGGCGGAGTTCTCCCGGAGCCTGGCGGCCCGCCTGGCCTCCATCTCCAAGATCCCCGTGGTGGAGGTCTCCGATGGCATGCCTGTGGTCGCGGGCAGGGTGCATCTGGCTGCGGGTGGCCGGCACCTGACCGTCCACCGGCGCGGCGATGCCGTCGTCTGCCGGCTCGACGACGGTCCGCCTCGCAAGGGGTGCCGTCCGTCCTTCGATCAACTGCTCGAGTCGCTCATCGAGGTGTACGACGGCCGGGTGATCGCCGCCGTGCTCACGGGCATGGGCCGCGACGGTCTCGAGGGCTGTCGCCAACTCGCGGCCCGCGGCGGACTGATCGTGGCCGAGGCGGCATCCTCCTGCGTCGTCTATGGCATGCCGAAGGCTGTGATCGACGCGGGGCTTGCCCACGAGGTCGCGCCGCTTCCGGAGGTCGCGACTCGCCTGACGCAGGCGGTGCGTGACCTGCCGCTCGACTGAACGCCACTGCGCACGCAGGCCGACGCGGGCTACTCGTGCTCGCCGACGACGTGGGCTTCGCCGTCGCCGTCGAAATCGATGTGCAGCCGCATCGGATGGCAGCAGACCGGGCAGTCTTCGACGTAGTCCTGGTGGTCACCGGCCGAAATGTCGAGCGGCACCACGATCTCCTCCCCACAGGAATCGCAGACATACGTCGCCTCCTGCTCGACCGCCAGGTGATGGGCCGCGAGTCTTTTTCGTCGGTGGTTGGCCATGATCGTTGCTCCCGCTGGGTGCACGGATCTCCCTCGATCCCCGCCGCGGATTCTACGCCGGAAGCCGCTCGCGGACACACTCCCGGCCTCGCGACTCCGCCTGAAGAACGGGTCAGGGTACGATAGGAACGACAGCAGCCCTCGCGAGACACTCCCGGACTGGAGTCCTTCGATGAACAGCCTCCTGCGAAAGGTGCAGATTCCCCCCGGCTGCCGAGTGTCGGCAGCGAGCGTGTGCGGCGTGCTCGCGGTGGCCCATGCGTGCGCGATGGCCCAGCCGGTCGCCCCGCCCTCGAGCGAGCCGCCAGCGGCTGTGGCACCGCCGTCCGCTGATGACGCAGCCCGGAAGGCCAACCTGATGGCTGGTGAACGCTGGCGCCGGGCGATGTTCGAGTTCGACCAGTGGCTGGCCCGTCAGCCGGTCTACACGCCCGCCCAGGTGCGGAAGATCCGTGCTGACCTCGCCACTCGGATCGAGACGATGTCGTCCTTCGAGCTCGAGTACCTCCTCGACACGCTCGAGGGAAAACTCGCCGTGCTCGAGAGCCCGGCGGCCGAAGAGGCCCGCGACTGGCTCGGTCGCTACCTTTCTGTGATGGCCGACCGGAAGCGTCAGGAGGTTCTTGGGGAGGTGCCCAACGTCCTCGATATGTCGGCGAGCGAACTCGAGGCGGCGGTCCGCCGTGTCGAGGCCAAGCGGACCGCCGTCGAGCAGCAGCATCGCCGCTCGCTCGAGACCCGCGACACGACCGCCGCGCTCGTCGAGGCAACTCGTCAGCAGCAGGAGGCACGGGCCGCCGTCGCCGCGAGCCGGCCAGCTCCGGAGATCTACTCGCCCTACCGCGGAACGAGCGGTTCTGATCCGCCCTTCGCCGGGAGCTACGAGAGCCCCGCCGTAGTCGGTGCCAGTCCCTGGGGTTCCTACCTGCAGATTCCGATGACCGCGTTTTAGTGCGGCTGAGAGGCGGTGGCTTCACCGGCTCGGGGGCGGCAAAAGTCGCGTCGCGGGCGAGGATACGCCCCGATTGCTCCGCGAGCGTTCGCCGACCTGAGCCTCTCCGCTTCCGTGTCGGTCTCTCAGATCCGCTCTAGCCGTCGGCGGGGGCGGCGTCGGGAGGCGGCTGCACCGGGCTCGGCCCGCTCATCGACAGCCGGAGCCGATACTCGGGGTGTTCCGGATCAGAGCGGAGAAACTGGGCGTAGATCGGACCGTCGCCTGGCCATTCCCGCGTGCCGGTGAGCCGGGCCCGCACCCAGATCTCCCGCGAGCCGGCCACATGCTCGCCGATCTCGAAGGGGCCTCCGCCGAAGCCGCCCCGGTTGGCTTCGCGGGTCACGAGGTTCGTCCACCGCTCGCCATCCGGTGACACATCGAGCGCTGCCCGCGCGCCGGGGTCGTAGGGAAACGGGTCGCCCGTCGTCCAGACCGCCACGCCTGCGGAGAGGTTGGCCGCCCGGATCGCGAAGGGGGCGGTGAACCGCAGCACGATCGAGCCCTCCTGGCCGAGGACGGTCGGTCGGATGAACGTGGCGGCCCCCGCCGAGCGCTCCGTGTAACACTCGACGTCGGTCATCGAGACCACGTGCCGCTGCCAGTCGTCGTCGAACAGGTTGAAGCTGATGACCTGGTAGGGCGGCATCTGCCAGTCGATCCGGGCCGGTGCCGCCAGCCGGCGGCCCGACAGGTCGAGCGGACTGGTGGGTGTGCCAATGAGTTCGAGCTGGTAGCGGCCCTCGGTCGCCGTCACGCGGTCGAGACCGCGAACCTCCCACCGCTCGCGCCGGCCGACCACCTCGACACCGTCGAGCGGCACCGGCTGGCCATCCCGCATCAGCCGGAAGTCGGCCAGGGAAACCGCTTGGACCGGTTCCGAGAAGTCGACACTGACCCACTGCAGGGGTGTGGAGCGGGTGCTCGCGATATTCGGAATGCTCGCCGTAGGCCCGCGGCCGGGGGTGACAGAGGGGCGGCCTGCTGCGAGAAAGGCGAGGCTCAATCCGGCAGCCGTGACCACTGCGGCCACACCGGCCGCCACGACCGCGCGGTGCCGGCGGGCCCAGGCCCGGCAGACGGCCAGGACTCCGGGGCGACGGGCCCGAAGCGGAAGGTCCACGAGCAGGCGGCGGATGTCATCGGCCAGATCCCGGGCGTCGGCGTATCGATCGGCAGGCCGCTTGGCCAGGCACGTCGCGGCGATCGTCTCGAGTCCGGGGCCAAGCCTGCGGTCGGGGATGCTGAGTCGCCGCGGAATTTCCTCCCGCACGACCCGGGCTGTCTCGGTAAGCGAGCGGCCTGCCACGTCATAGGGCAGCTGGCCGGTGAGCAGTTCATGCAGGATCACGCCCAAGGCGTAGACGTCGGTGCGAGGGTCGACGAGGCCTCCGTCGCACTGCTCAGGACTCATGTATTGCCGCGTCCCGACGAATACGCCCGTCTCGGTAAACCCGCCCCCATCGTCCTCTGGCAGGCGGGCGACGCCGAAATCGATCACTTTCGGGTGGCCCGCGGCATCGACGAGGATGTTCGCCGGCTTGAGGTCGCGGTGCACGATGCCGAGGGAGTGGGCGGATCCGACGGCAGCGCAGATGTCGGCGAACATCGCCAGCCGCGGCCGCGGTCGCAGGCCAGCCCGGTCGCAGGCCAGCACGAGCGGCTCGCCGCCGGCCACGTATTCCATCACGAAATAGGGCGTGGCCTCGCCGTCGATGAGGGTGGAGCCCGCCGTGAACACCTGGGCGATGCCTGGATGCTGGAGGCGGCCGAGGAGTTCCGCCTCCCGCTGAAACCGCTGCCCCGCCACGGGCGATCCTCCGGTTGGTCGCATCACCTTGACCGCGACGAGCCGGTCGGGTGACCGTTGGCGGGCCAGGTAGACCCGGCCCATCCCACCCTGGGCCAGCAATCGATCGATGCGAAACTCACCGAGGTCTCGACCCAGCAGCGCTGTCGTCTGGGATGCGTCGCGGTCGGGGCCCAGCCCGAAGTCCGTGGACTGCTGGGAGAGTTCAGCGTGGGTGGGTGCGGTATCGCCGTTCGGCCGGTCGGCGACCGGGCTCGGCGTTTCCTCAGCCGCAGCAGGCCGCCGCTCGTGATGCATGCACTCGCCTCTCCGCGACCGTGTGTCGGCCCCCTGGTTGTGGCTGCGGAGCCCAGGTGGGTTCGCCGTACCGAGGCATCCCGTATCATGCGGCCGCGGGGTCTTTCCCAGGCCGTCGATTCACCCCAGACCGTGGCGCAGCGCCCAGACCGCCGCCTGCGTGCGATCGTTGACCGCGAGTTTCCGGAGCAGGTTCTGCACGTGTTCCTTCACGGTTTCCACGCTGATCTCGAGGGCGTCGCCGATCTCCTGATTCGAGAGGCCCATCGTGATCAGTCGCAGCACCTGCGTTTCCCGGGGCGTGAGCGGGATCCCGAGATTCTCCGGTGTCTCGCGGCGCGCCATCTGCCCGGCCATCCGGCGAAGTTGGCCGGCTCGGGTCGGGGGGTCGCCGGCCGCGGCGCCCTGCACGGCCGTCAGCACCTCGTCGCGGCCGGCCGTCTTGAGCAGGTAGTCATGCGCGCCAGCGGCGATCGCACGGGCGACGTAGGTGGGATTGTCGAAGGCGGAGAACATCACGACCCGCGACTGGGGCGCGGCCGCCCGGATGCTGCGAATCGCATCGAGGCCATCGTGGTCGCCGAATCGTACGTCGAGCAACACGACATCGGGCCTGAGCTTTTTCGCCTGCTTGACGGTTTCTTCGAGCGAGGTCGATTCGCCGCAGACCCTGACCCCGGATCCCTCGAACAGGCTGACGAGGCCTTTTCGAACGACGTCATGATCGTCGGCGATGAGCACGGCAGGGGACGGCATAGGCCGGAATCGTGGCCCCGTGAGGGGGGTGTTGTCAACCGCTGGGGGTCGAAAATTTGGAAATGGTAAAAATTCTGGCGGCGGCAAACGGGGTTGTGGCGGTGGCCAAACCGGCGGGGCTGGCGACGCAGGCTGCCCCGGGCGTGCCGTCGGTAGAGGTCTGGGCCCGGCGGGAAATCACACATCCGTTCGAGTCTGGCTACCTGGGGGTGCCGCATCGGCTCGACCGCGCCGTATCAGGGGTGCTGCTGCTCGCGGTCACCCCGCGGGCCGCCCGCAAACTCTCCCGCCAGTTCGAGCGGCGGGAGGTGAAGAAGACCTACCTCGCCGTCGTGGCGGCTGCCCCGACGACCGAGTCTGGGCAGCAGGGGCCGATCGAGTGGCGAGACACGATCGCCAAGGTCCCCGACGAACCACGGGCCGTGATCGTGGCTGAAGCCGGCGGCGGCCGCGAGGCCGTGACGATCGCCCAGGTGCGGGAACGGATTGACCTCGCAGGCGGGCCCGGGCTGGTGCTCGAACTCCAGCCACTCACCGGCCGGATGCACCAGCTCAGGCTGCAGGCCGCGGCGCGGGGCATGCCGGTCGTGGGAGATCTCCTGTACGGCGGCCCGTCGTGGCCCGGAGGCACCGTGGCGAACGCCGATCCGCGGCTGGCGCCGATCCTGCTGCACGCCTGGAAGATCGCCTATTCCGATCCCGATTCCGGTGACCCGGTCGAGATCACCGCCGACCTGCCCTTGCATTGGCCCCCGCTCACCTGACTCCGGCGGCGTGGTCGAGCCACTGCTGGATCCAGGGCGATGTCCAGGGATTCCAGGTTGGGAAGGCGACGGACACAGCCGAGAGGCCGAGGAGGATCAGCCCGATCGTCCGGCCGGTTCGGCTGCGGCCGAGCAGATCGGCCGCCGGGGTAGCGGCGGTAGCCCACAGCGGCGCCAGCCAGAAGGCCCAGCGAAACCCGGCGGTCATCCCGCCGTAGTTGCGGTCGGGCACAGGCCGGCCGAGGTAGAAGCCAATGACAATCAGCGATACCACCGCGATCGCGACCGCGAAGCGGGCCTCACCACCGCTCTGCCGTTGGCGGGAGGCCAGCAGGGCCAAGCCGGGGAGCATCAGGAGCCAGACGGGAGTCAGCGAAAAGATTCCGTGGTGGCCGACGAGGACGTGCCAGGCGTAGGTGAGCGGGCTCGGCTCGCCGCGATCGATGCCGTGCGGATTCCTCCAGTAGCTCGTGAGCACTCGACCGTTCGGCAACACCACCGAATAGTCGTACCAATTCCGCGGGTTCCAGCTTCCAACCACCTCACCGGGACGGGCCGCCTCCGGTGTGGCCGGTTCGACGGCATGGGTCGGCGTTTGGTCGGGCTCCCGGAAGGCATAGGCCGGGGCGACCGTGCCATGCACCAGCCAGTTGGTGCCGAAAGCCGCCGCCGCCACGACCGCCGCGGCCGGGACCGCGTGCCGGAGCGTCCGGCCGAGATCTGCTCGGGCCAGCAGCACGAAGACGGCCGCCATCCAGGCGAGGGCGGGCAGTTCGAAGGCCGCTGCCAGCGCCGCCGCGAAACCGCCCGCTGCGAACGCCGTTCCGGCCCGTGCTCCCTGGCAGGTGATGCGGTATGCATACCCGGCGGCGGCGGCTGTCGCCGCCGCCGCCGGGAGGTGGTTGTTCAGGACGACGGCAAAAGTCGAGAGGAGCGTGCCGAAGGCGAGCACCGCCGCAGCCCAGAGCCGTCCCCAATCGGAGCCCCCCACCGCCTCCACCAGCCGGAAGGAGAAGAGCAGGAAGACCGCGAAGGGCACCAGACTCACCAGGATGAGCAGCATGCGACCGAGTTCGAAGGGATGGTCGCCGAGCGTCCAGCCCGTGGCCTTTGTGAGCAGCCATGCCGGACCGGCGGAGAGCACGGCCAGGAGCGGCGGCTTGCTCGAGTAGAGGTGGAGCTTGCCGTCCGGGCCCGGATGCACGACGGTGTCGATCGTGTCCCACCCCGGCTCGACGACAATCTCCTCGATCGCGAACGTGCCCCGCTCCACGAGCGCTCGCACGGTCGCCCATCGACTGCGGTCGTTGGCCGAGAGGAAGGGCCGCATCAGCCGCCGCTTCTCCAAGAACCGGGTTCTGGCCAGGTCGGGATCGGCGGCCGGGTCGGCCGCGAGGACTCGGGTCACGTGCTCGTCCGCGAGCCGCTGCTCGAGCCCGAGCCGATTGACGCTCGAGACCGAGCCGATCCGGCCGACGAGCCCGCCGATCGCCACGGCCGCCAGAATCCAATACACGCTCCGCCGCACCTGCCCCCGTGACTCCCGCGGGCGATCGGGCAGGTCGGCCAGGCGGGTGGCGATCCGGCCAAGGTCGGCGAGCCCACGGATGAAGCGGGCCGTGCCATATTTGGATCGGCCCCGGAGCCGCGGTCGGTGGTGCACCGGCATCTCGGTCACCCGCTGGCCCGACAGGTGCACGAGCGTGGGGATGAAGCGATGCATGTCGTGCTCGAGCACGAGGCCGCGGGCCGTGTCGCCGTCGATCAGTTTGAGGCCGCAGTTGTGGTCGTGGAGCCGCAGGCCCGTCACCCAGCCGACGAGCCGATTGAACACGGCCGACGGCAGCGTCTTGTGCCAGGGGTCGAGCCGCGGCGTCTTCCAGCCGTTGACCAGCCCCACGCCCCCGGGACCCGGCGTCAAGAGCGGGAGCATCCGGGGGATCTCGGCCGGGTCGTCCTGACCGTCGCCGTCGAGCATCGCCACGGCTCGGCCGCGGCACCGAGCGAACCCCGTCATCAACGCCGCCGACTTGCCCTGGCCGCGGTCATGGCGGATGCCCTGGATCCGTTCGTCTCCGGCGGCTGCGGCCTCGATCTCGGCCCACGAGCCGTCTGTCGAGCCGTCGTCGATGATGAGGAGTTCCCACACCAGGCCAGCCTCGTCGAGCCGTTCCCGGATCTCGCCCACGAGGGGGCTGATGTTTCCCTCCTCGTCGCGAACCGGGACCACCAGAGACAGGTCGAGAGCGGTCATGAGGCCGGGCAGACGGGGGACGTGGCAGGCGGGAATTTCGCCAGGATACCCCGCGGCATCGCCAGCCCGCCATGCCGTCTCCTTCCGGCCGCAGTACACTCGCTCGCATGGATCGAACTCCGCGTGCCGACCAGACCCTGCCCACCATGGCCCGGCTGGTGTCGTTTGCCGTGCTCGTCGGACTGGTCGTGCTGTTCGGTCTTCTCTCGCTGCGGGTGATGGCCTCCTTTCTCCTGCCGCTCCTGCTGGCGGCCATGCTGGTCGTCGTCTTCGGTCCACTCCATCGCAGCCTCAAGGCGCGGCTGGGAGGGCCGGACTGGCTGGCGGCGGCCCTGACGACGATCCTCGTGCTTGCGATCGTGTTCGCGCCACTCGGCATCCTCGTGGCCCGCGCGGGCGGCGACGCGATGACGGTGCTCCGCCGGCCTGACGGGGTGCGGCTCGACCCGGACGTGCTCGACCGCCTGGTGAGGGTGGTCAACGAGGCGACGGGCCTGCATCTCACCGCAGACGGCGTCAACGCGGAACTGCGGACGCTCGCCGAGATGTGGCTCGGTCCGATTGCCGCCCGTGCGCCGGCCGTGATCGGAAAGATGCTGATCGGCCTGATCGTGACGGTAATCGGCTTCTTCTACTTCTTGGCCGATGGTCCGCGGATGCTCGCCGCCGTCACGCGCCTGATCCCACTCGATCCCCGGTATCAGTGGCAGCTGCTCCAGGAATTCACCGAGGTCAGTCGGGCGGTGGTGACCGCGACGCTCTTGGCGGCGATCGTGCAGGCGATCCTTGGTGGCATTGGGTACGCCGTCGTCGGCCTCGACAACGTCTTCCTGCTCACGCTGCTCACCTTCTTCATGGCGATGGTCCCGATCGTGGGAGCGGCGGCAGTCTGGGGTGTGGCCAGCCTCTACCTCCTGTTCTTCGAGCAGAACACCTGGGCCGCCGGCGGCCTGGCCGCCTGGGGCCTGCTCGTCGTCTCGTCGATCGACAACGTCATCAAACCGCTCGTCCTCCACGGGCAATCGAAACTCCATCCCCTCCTGGCCCTCCTGAGCGTCCTGGGAGGCGTGGCGGCCCTCGGCCCGATCGGCATCCTGGTCGGGCCGATCGCGGTGGCGTTTCTCCAGGCCGCGCTCACGATGCTGGCCGTCGAACTCGACAGCCTGGAGGGCCCGAATCCTGCCTGCCGCGGCGAGTCGGCGGGCAGCTCCGACCCGCCTGCCGCGTCCGGAGTTGCATGAGCGGCCACCCGGAGGTTGAAATCTGGCCTTGGAGGCCGTCGGCTCCCTGAACCCTTTCGAGGATGATGCACGATGATCGTGGAATGCCTGCTCTCATTGGCCGCGGTGCTCCTGACCGGTATCGAAGCGGCCTATGTGCCCGTGGACGAGGGGGGCGGCGAGTATCTCGTGCGGGTCGAGCCCGACCTCGTCCAGTCGGGCAGCCCGTACCACTTCACCAGCGACGTGCCGGCCGACTCGCGGGACGTTCGACGCGTCCGCATTTATGTGGCCGATGCCTGGCCGCCCGCCGTGGAGCGATCGGTCGTCGAAGCCGCCAAGCGGCCCCGCCGTGTCGCTCCCGTGGCCGTCGCCTCGGCTCGCCCGGCTGAAGCGGCCCTGCTCGGAGCCGACGCAGCGACGGGCATGGTCGCGGGAACTCCGGAGCGTCCCTGGGGCTGGCTGATCGGCAGTCTGATCGCGCTGTTCCTCTCGCTGGGAGCCAACGCCTATCTCGGAATGCTCCTGGGCAGCATGCGACAGCGGTATCTCCGCGACGTGCAGCAGGTGCTTGTTCGCGCTTGATCCTCAGACCGCGACGCGCTTGTGCCGCCCCCGAGCCGGATCACGACCGTTTGACGGAAGGCGAGGGGTCGGCGAACGCTCGCGGAGCAATTGGGGCGTATCCTCGCCCGCGACGCGCTTGTGCCGCCCCCGAGCCGGACCATGACCGTTTGACGGAAGGCGAGGGGGTCGGCGAACGCTCGCGGAGCAATTGGGGCGTATCCTCGCCCGCGACGCGACTTTTGCCGCCCCCGAGCCGGATTATGAACGTTTGACCAGAGGCGAGGGTTCGCCCTACAGCCGGTTACGGCGGGGACGGGCGGCGTGGCGGCGGGGTTGCTTGGGCAGGGCGGTCGACGGGCGGTGGGCAGCGGCCTGTCGCGCGGCCGCCCGGGGGCCGAAGAAATATTCCTCCGCCGGCCACAGGTCCGAGGTCGGCTCCGGTTCGATCGCACGAACCGGCGGCGGCGCGACGGGAACCGGCTCCGGCTCGATGATCACGCCGGCCGGCTTCGCGGGTTTCGGTGCCGGCTTCAGCCGCCGGCCCCAGGTGGTGCCGGGATCGCTCAGCGAGCGGACATGGCCGCCCGCCTCGTGAAACATCTCGGCCACGTGCGCGTGGCAGGTGAGCACGAGCATCTGACGGTCGGCACCCTGCTCGGCCAGAAATTCCACCAAGACGCGGGCTGCCGAGCGAGCCCGGCTGTCGTCGAAATTGACCAGCGCGTCATCCATCACGAGCGGCAGCGTGACGTCGTGGCGACCGAGGTCGCGGACGAGCGCCAGCCGGAGAGCCAAGAAGACCTGCTCGCGGGTGCCCCGGCTGAGTCGCACCGGATTCCAGACCGAGCCGTCTCGCTCGTGGACATCGAGCCGAGCCTCGTCGACCGCGGTCGTGATCGAGTGGTAGCGGCCCTCGGTGAGCCGGGACAGCCAGCGGGAGGCCTCTCGAAGGACGGGCGGCTGGTGGTCGCGGGCGACGGCGGCGCGGGTCTCTTCGAGCAGGGCGTGGGCTCGCTCCAGCACCCGGCGACGAGCCTGGTGGGTCGCGATCTCGATTTCGAGCGCGGCAAGTTCCGCCTGGAGCGGCTCGGTGGAATGGTCACTGGCCGCCGCGGCCACCCTCGTCGCCGCGGCATCCCGCCGACCGCGGGCTTCAGCCAGGGCCGCACGGTGCCGGGCCGTGACGGCGGTGGCCTCGGTCAGCCGGTCGGCCAGCGGCAGGGCCGCTGCGTCGGCAAGCCACTGCTCCACGTCGGCGGGTTCGGACGTGCGTCGGCGGGCGTCGAGCCAGGCGAGTTCGGCGGCCTCGGCCTCCGTCTTCGTGGCCTCATACTCGGGACGCCGATCGACCTTGGCGAGGAAGTCTTCGGCCGTGGTCACGCCCCAGCGTGCGTAGAACTCGCCTACGGCCCGCTCGGCCACCTTGACCTGGCGAAGGGCCGAGCGGTGCCGGCGGCGAGCCGACTCGAGCCGCCGGGTGAGCGACTGCCGGCGACGGACGACGGCCCGGTCGGCGTCGAGTCGTTCCCGAAGCAGTCGCAGGTGGTCCAGCGGCGTCGTCTCCGGTACGAGTTCGCACTCCACCAGCAGTTCGTCGATCCGGCGACCCGCCGCCGCCAATTCCTCCCGCTTGTGCCGGGCCTCTTCAGAAAGCCGTCGTCGGTCGTCGTCGAGGGTCAGGAGGGTGTGTCGATGCGACGCGATCTGCCGAACTTCCCGCGGAGTGAGGCTGGGAGGCAGACCGCGGTGTTCGAGCGCTTTCCGCCAGCGCGCCCGAGCGGCTGTCCGATCTTCGGTGGCCCGCGCGAGGGTCTGTTCAGCGTCCGCCACCCGGCCGGCCAGGATGTGGATCGAGCCTTCGCGGGATGCGAGCGACTCCAGCCGGTCCAATTCGGCCTGAGCCGCAGCCAGCCTTCGGTCGAGACCGAGTCCGGCGTCGATGCCGAGCCGGACGTCGAGCGCGGCGATATCGGCCGCCAGTTCGTCGCGTCTGGTGCGGGCCGCGTCGCACTGCCGCCGGGCGGCCTCGAGACTCGCCGACGCGTTGCGATCGAGCGACCAGGTCGTCACCGAGGCCACGCCCGCCCCCGCCAGGCCGAGGGCCGCCATGGCGTAGGCCATCGCGCCGGTCACCTCCCGCGGCAAGAGCGAGCCGGAGAGCAGCATCCCGGTGCCGATCACGAACAAGGCTCCGAGGCCCACGAGCCACGGGATGGGAATCAGCTGGGCTTCCATGTGTTCGGCCATGTCCTGCTCGAGCCGTGCGACGGTGCGGTCGGCTTCGGTGAGCTGTTCACCGGCGGTCGCCCGCTTGCGGAGCATCGCCGACCGCTCGGCGGCCTGCGTGATCGCATCGTGGATCGTCACCCCGCCGAGGCTGCGGCCGGAGGAATCGACCGAGCCCTTGGCGTCGGCCAGCGACCGTTTGGCGACCTTCAGGTCTTTCAGGGCGGCTGACCGGGCTCGGCTGGCCCGGCTCCAGTCGCGGGCCCGCTTGCGAAGCGGCCCGAACGAAAGGGCGAAGCCTTCCGGCAGCAGGACGTCGGGGAGGGTGTCGAGTTCGGCGTCGGTCGGCAGCGTCACTGGGACGAGCCGCGACAAGCCTGCGATCCCCACCTGTTCGCCGAACCGTCTGGCTGCCAGGCGGGCGTGGCTCTCGGCCCGGGCTACGTCGGCGGCCAGTCGCTCGAGCCGCGGCTCTTCCTCGGCGAGGGCCGAGACGGCCGCCCGCTTCGACCAGACGGTCGACTCCGCCGGCAGATCGCGAAGCTGCCGGGCCACGCGGCTGCGGGTCTTCTTTCGGCCCCGGGCGATCCGCTCCGCCCGCTTGAGTCGGCGGGCAGCGGAACGCCAGGCATCCCGGTCGGCATGCACCAGCGGCGCTGATTCGAGCTTCACCAACCGCGCGGAGGTGTCTTTCCAGGCGAGATAGAAGGGCTCGATCGCGATCACATGCCGTACGACCTTCTCGGCATGCTCGGCCCGCTCGATGCGGCCACCGAGGGCGGCGAGTTCTGCGTCCAAGTGGGTGAGTTCAGTCCAGAGCGAGCCGGTCACGACCGCCGGGCTGCCCGCCGCGGCGAGCTGGTCGAGCACGTCGCCCCGGCGGGCCTTGAGCGCCGTGAGCGGAGAGATCTCCGGATCGACCGAATCGAGGCGTTCGATCGCCGTCCGAATCCGGCCGAGCACCCGGCTCACCTGCGACCGATCGAGGCCGCTGGCAAGCTCGTAGAGCCGGCTGCCGCAGCCTTCCGGTTCGAGGGTTCGGAGTTCGTGGAGTTCGTCGAGGCCGAAGGCCATCACGCTCGTGAAGGTGACCTCGTCGATCTCGCCGACCAGGTCCTGGAGGTAGTAGCGGTGCCGCGGCCCCGCCTCGGCTGCCCCGGGCAACGGCGCGACCGCTGAGATCTCGATCAGGTCGCCATGATCGCCGCCGAGGCCGACGATGCCGTCCGCGTAGGTTTCCTGCGAGAGCTCCGCCAGGTGCGGGCCCTCGTGCCGCCGCTCGATCGTGATCGCCGTCCGCTCGGGCGGAATCCGCACGAGCAACCGGCCGGCGCACGGCCGCCGGGGATCGAGCACGCCCCGCCGAAATTGTCCTTCGAAGCCGAAGAAGACCGCCCGCACGAACTCGAGGAGCGTCGTTTTGCCGGTTTCATTGGTGCCGTGAAGCACCTGCACACCGGGGCCGAGCCGATCGACCACAACCCGGTCGAGGCCGCCGAAACGTTCCACGTCGATGCGTTCGATGTACATGCCGTTGCTCGTCAGGTGAGGGCGATGCGGCCGGTGAAGATCGGGTTCCGATGAGGATCGATGAAGCGGATGCAGCGAGAGCCGGCGGGTGGGTTCAAGCCGACTCGATCAATTCCAGGGCCACCCAGCCGGCGGCTCGGGCGGCGGCGGGCGAAAGCGGGCTGGCAGGCGTCTGTTCGATGACCTGCACGATGTCGGCCAAGGCCGACGTGAACGAGGTGGTCGCGCCCGGCCGGCCGCCGGATCGGGCGTGGCCTAGCGGGGCGAGTGATTCGGTCGGATCGGCCATGAGTTCCGTGCACCAGGCCCGGAAGCCCTTGGGGTCGAACAGGTTTCGCAGTCGGGCCAGCGTCTCGTCGGCAAGCTCGCCCACCTCCACCCGCCGCGGCACACTGGTGCCGCACTCGACGATGCACTCCACGAGCTCCAAGGGTGACTGCTCACCCGGTGCCACCTGTTCGAGGGCCGCCCAGAGCACCGTCGCGAGCTCTTCCGCGGCGCCGGTGGGGGACTCGATCCGGACCGTCCGCCAGCCGACCTGTTGGGTGGGGATATCCCGCCAGCTGGATCGCCAATCGGGATGCCAGGTCGCTTCGTGCGGTGCGTGGCTCCGGTCGATCAGCGTCAGCGTGCAGCACGCTCCGAGACTCCGCTCGTGCGGAGAGCGGGGCTGAAGTGCGGGCAGATGGTGAATGCCCGGAGGCAACGCGGCTGCCTGTCGCGACGCCCAGATCCAAAACGATCCCGGCTGCGTCCAGGCGGGCGACCCGGCCGCGGCGGCGACGAAATCCGCGGCGGGATCTCGTTCCCCGTGCCATGGAGCATCCGTGGCGGAGAACACGGTGGACGGGTCCTGGCCGATGACAATGCGACGCCGTGCGAGGGAGCCATCGGCATCGGCCATGGGGCCGGGGAGTGCCGCCAGCGGGCCGGCCGCCACGAGTTCGATGGCGATGCCGTGGAGTTCGAGATCGAGGGCCGCTTGAGGCGTGACGAAGCACAGCCCCGCCGGCTCACCGAGCATCCGCGAAACGTCCCGACAGGTGTCTGCGTCGGCTGTCACGTAGACGGTGCGGCAGCCGGCGGTCGCGAGGTCGGTCACGGCCGTGCGAACGGCTGCAGCCTGGGCGGGGCTCGCGCGGTGCGGGTCGAGCCAACGGCCGCAGATGACCAGGAGTGAGGCCTGACCACGGTGGGCCACTGCGACGGCCTCAGCGAACGCATTGGCCGCCGCGCGGCCGACGATCTCCGCCACAGCGGGATGGGCCTTGTCAGGAATCGCGAGCGGGCGATCGATCGCCGGATCGAAGGCGAAGACGATATCGGCCACGACAAACACCCTCCGTGGTGCGAACCCCGACGGCAACCCGGGGAAGATGGGCATACTGTACCGTCAGATTCCCCGCCCTTGCCATGCCAAAAACCAGGCCGGGGTGGACCTGCTGCGGCCTGGTTTCAGCTCGTCAGCGGCGGCGGAGCCGCGGCCAGCGACTCCATCATGAGGGCCGCCTCGGCAGGGGCGTCGGCGGAGGCGATCGCGGCCCGCACCCGGCTGCGGAGGAGCACGCCCTTTTCCACGGTCGAAGCAAACAGCCGGCAGGCGATGCGAAGTCGGTCGCCCGTGTGCACGAGTTCGATGCGCGGGGCATCGAGCGGGTGGACTGCCACGATCACCGCGTCGTTCGGTCGTGTGACGAGCAGGGCTTGTGCCTGCGGCGGCAGGATGGCGGTGTCGCCGGCCGCCTGCGGTGTCCAGACGATGCCGCGATCCGAGTTCCTTCCCCAGGCGACCGTGCCAGTCTGGACATCGCAGACGACTGCCACCCGGGGATCGCTCTCGAGCAGCGACGTGGAGGCCGAGACCACCACTTCCCAGGCGGCGGGCGGGCCGGCAAGCCGGCGCCACATCGCCGAGGCGCGGATCTGACGCCCATCGTCGAGATCATAGACGGCCACGAGGTCGTCGCCCCGCAGCCAGGTGTCGCCAGGGGCGAGCCGATCTTCGGCAGCGAGTTCGAGGCCGAGCAGTCGATCGCCGGATGGTGACAGCCCGAGCCCCGCCGCCGGATCGGTCAGATCGATGGTGGCGTCGGCCCGACTGGCCACCGCGCCGCGCAGGTTCCAACTCGGCGAGGCATACGGCTTCTTCATGCGTGGGTGAGGCTTCTGCTCGGGCTTCGCCCGCGATGGGGCAGACGGACCATGACCGCGGACGGCTTTGTCCGTCTGCCGTGAGAGCGTACGATACGGCCCGCTCCCCCACCAATCCCGCCCCGCCGAGCCGCGCATCCGATGACCATGCCTCTTGCGTCGCCGCACGCGGATCCAGTTGCGGTCTGTGAGGAAGCGGCCCGCGCTGGTGGCAGTGTGCTCCTCGACTGGCTGGGCCGATTTCGCGCGGAGAGGAAGGGGCCGCGGGATCTGGTGACCGAAGCCGACTTCGCCTCGCAGCGGGAGATTCGGCGGATCGTTGCGGCTGCCTTTCCCGACCATGGATTCGTCGGCGAGGAGGCCGAAGGCGGTGTCGCTCAGCCGCGGGCCGGTGAGCCGGGCCATGCAGGAGCCGGACTGCGGTGGATCGTCGATCCGCTCGACGGGACGACGAACTACGTCCACGGCTTTCCTGCCTGGTGCGTCTCTGTGGCCCTCGCCCGCGACGACGACCTGGTGGCGGCGACGATCTACGACCCGCTGCGAAACGAATGCTTCACCGCAGGAGCAGGCCGGGGGGCGTTCTTGAATGGCGGGCCAATTCGCGTGCCGCCGGTCACCGACCTCGGTGAGGCGCTGGCCGCGCTCAGTTTCCCGCCCCATGTCGAGGCCGACTCGCCGGCCGTGGCGGACTTTCTCGCGGTCATTCCCCACGTGCACTCCGTGCGACGGACCGGGTCGACCGCGCTCAACCTCGCCTGGCTGGCGTGCGGGCGACTGCACGTCTTCTGGGCCCGTCGGATCGCCTGCTGGGATGCGGCGGCCGGGTTTCTGATCGTCCGCGAGGCGGGGGCTACGCTGCGGAGTTTTCACTCGTCCCAGGAGCCGGTGCCGCTCGAGGATCCGGCCTTCCTCGCGACGAGCACGCCCGAACTGTTCGCTGCCGTCCACCCCCTCCTGAACCGGTGATGGCCGGCGGCGTGGATGGTTTGTTCGGGTTGTCAGGGTTCCCCGGGCCGTGCGGGCCAGGCAAGCTGCGGCCCTTGAGGACTCTGGGCAGGAAATCGGGGTAGGCTTGCAGACTGAGGAAGATAGTCTGCAGCCTGTTCCCCCATCCGATTCCATGGACCGCCCGCCCGTCCGCCGCCGCGTGCTCGTTTGCGGGGCCGCTCTTGCCCTGGCGACGCTGGCCTGGCCTCCGCTGACCCGAGCCGCCGAAGCAGGCAGCCCTGCGCCCGCGAATGGCGTGCGGGAAACCCTTCCCGAACTCTATTACCTCGAGGACGACTCCGGCCGGCTCGTGCCGGTGCCGGGATTCCGCTACCGGGATTTCATGGAACTCTTTCGGCTCCGCGAAGGACTGGCCGGTCCGTCGCAGCCGCCGACGGCGGTCAATGAAAAGGTCTTCTATCGGATCGATGCGCGGGCCGACACCGGGTCCGAGCGGGCCTGGGCCGCGACCGTGGAATGCACCGTCCAACAGACGCGGACGGGCTGGGTGGCACTGCCCGTCGGGCTTCGCGGCCTGCTGCTCGATCAGTCTCCCGTTCACGAGGGACCCGGCCGCATGGCGGTCGATACCGACCCCGACGGGGGCATCCGGTGCTGGTTTGAACTGCCCGCCGACGCGCCGAAGGATGTGCGGCACAAGGTCCGGTTCATCGGCCGCGTTGCCGTCGATCGCTCGACGGGCCAGGACTTCGTGGAATTCGCGATGCCGGCGGCCGTGGCCACTCGCTTGGAACTCGTGACATCCCGTCCGGCACCTGCGGTGAGTCTCGCGCCCGAGCAATCCGGGCATGTGGAGGTCACTCCCGACGAAGATGGCGGGCTCGTCGAGGTCACTGGCCTCGTGGGCGACGTGCGACTGCGGATCACCGATGCGGCGGACCATGGAACCACGGCCGCCGCCGCCCAGGTGGAGTGCGAGAGCGTGGTGCGGATCGCGGGCCGGACGGCGACTGTCACGGCCGCACTCGACCTCACCGGTCTGCCGCCTGGGAATCGTCGGCTGCGGCTGACGCTTCCGAAGGGTCTGACCGTCCGATCGGTCAGCGCCGACGCAACCCGGGTCGAATCGTCGGCCACGGTCGATCCGCGGGTGCTCGACGTCTCGGTCATGGCTGCCGCAGACGGCCGGGCCACGATCACGGTTGAGTGCGAAGGCCCGGTGGATCCTTCCGGGCGGACCCCCCTGGAGCCGCTCGGCTTCGCCGTCGAGGGGATCGAACCCTGGCGGCAGTGGGGCCGGGCGATCCTCGTCGTCGACGGCGACCTGCAGGCCAGCTGGGACGAGGCGAGCGGACTGCGGCGGGTCGATCCCCCTGCGGCCCAGCGTGAGCCGGGTTTCGTGGCTGCGTTCGCCTACGATGCCCAACCAGCAGAACTCGAGTTGCAGATCCGCCCGCGGCGGAGCCGCCTGGTGATCGAGCCGGAGTACCGCTACGACGTTTCGGCGAGCCGCGTCTCGATCGACGGCAGCCTGCGTGTGGCGGTCCGGGGCGCGCCGATCAACGGCATCGCGGTGGCCCTCGATCCCTCATGGAACCTCGACGACGTCGGGCCGGCCGGGATCGTCGATGCCGCTGCGGCGCGGGTCGATGGCGGGCTCGTCACCATTCCGTTTCTCCAGCCCCTGGCGGGGGACGCCATCATTGAGTTCAGGGCGATCCGCGGAATCCCGGCCGACGACCGGGACGTCGCGTGGGAATTTCCAGGGCCACGGGCCGATCTGGTCGGGCCGGCCACCGTCGTGATCACGGCCGACACCGACATCGAACTCGCGCCCGATGCCGAGGCGAGTCAGGGGCTGGTTCGGCAGACTTCCTCGTCGATTCCTTCGGCCGACGTCGGTCGTATTCCCCTGGTCTACCGGCTCGACTCACCCGAGGGACGGTTCGTGGCGGCGCGCCGGTTTCTGCCGCGGCGGGTGGAGGCGACCGTGGCCACGCGGGTCACGATCGACGATCAACGGGCCGACGTGGAGGAATTGATTCGGCTCAACGTGATGCACGTGCCGCTCGAGTTCGTGGAACTCGCCGTTCCCGAGACGGCGATCGGCAGCGGGAGTTTCGAGATTCGGCAGGGTCCGGAGTTGCTCGAGGCCGTGGAGCTCAACCGCTTGCCCGAGGGCGATGTTCCCGGCCTTCAGCTGGTGAGTCTGCGGGCGCTGCTCCCCGTGCCTCTGCTCGGAGAGGGAGAGGTGGTGGTGAGATATTCGCTCCCGCTCCCAGAGCTGCCTCGTGAGGCGACGCTGGCCTTCGATCTGCCGCTCGCGCTGCCGGCGTCCGACGGCTTCTCCCGTCAGACTGCGGTGGTGACGGATGCCGGCGGGCTCACCATTGGAGTCCGCGGCGAAGCCTGGCGACGGGATGTGACGGGCCGTCCAGGCGGGCAGCGGTCGTGGTCGGCGTCGAAGCCCCAGCACATCCTGCCGTTGTCCCTTACCGAGCGGATCCGCGAGGCGACCAGCGGGACGATCGTCGAGGCTGCCTGGCTGCAGACGAGGCTCTACCCGCGGACACGCGAAGATACGACCACGCTGCTGGTCTCGATCCCGCCGGGTCCGTTTGCGATCGATCTTGGGATCCCGGATCTGTCGCCGGCCGCCTGCGACGTGCGGGTGGATGGCACCGCGGTCTCGGCAGAATGGCAGGGACAGGGCCGGATTGTGATTGACCTCGCCGGTGATGGCGATGCCGACCTCGTCGGCCTGCGGCTGGTCGAGATTCGCACGACGTCGCCCTGGGGCGGCACCGCAGCAGGCCTGGGCCTCCCCTGGCCTCTGCCACTCATCCCCCCTGGATTCGCCGCGGACGTCCGGGAGCGGCGGTTCTCCTGGGAGGTGATCACCCCCGAAGATGATTTCGTGCTCGACGCGAAGGCGGAATGGACGAGCCAGCAACAGTGGACCTGGCAAGGTTTTGGCTGGCGTCAGGAGACCGTCGCGTCCCAGGCCAGCCTTGCGGATTGGGTGCGGCGGGGACTGCCCGCCGACTTCGCCGACCTGCGGTTGCTCGCCTTGGATCAGCGGCCGGCTGGCCGCCGCGCCGTGTATCAGGGCGTCGGATCCCCGGGCCGTGCCACCCTCTGGGTCGTGCCCACCTGGACGATCGTGCTGTTCGCTTCGGGGCCGATCCTCGCCTTCGGGCTCGGCTCACTGTCCCGGCCGGCCTGGCGGAAGCCCGGCGTCCTGCTCGGCCTCGCCCTGGGAGCCGTGCTGGCCGCCGTCGCCGCACCCGGGTTTGCGGTTCTTGTCGCACAGGCCTCGGTTCCAGGTGTCATCCTCATGATGATCGCCGCCGGTTTGCATCGGCTGGCCACCTGGGACGCGGGACCGCGGCTGGCCGGCCCCCCTCCGGCCTCATCGAGTTCTCTGACTCGCACCGCAGCGCCGACGGTATCGCTGTTGGTAGCTCCGTCCGCTGCCGCGGCCGATGCGAAAGGCAGGGATCAGCCATGATCCCCAGGACGTTGGCTTGGGGCATCCTCGCCGCCGTTCTTGTGGCCGCCGGTTCGCGCGGAGCCAGGGGCGTCGATCCCCGGCCGCTCTCGGTCAATGCCGGCGGCGGCGGTGAGCCAGCCATCACGGGCGGCGACGAAAGCCCGGCGGTGGCCCCGGCCACGACCGCGATCGAGTTCGTGCGTGTCAATGCCGCCGCCGCCACGATCGACGAACTGCCGCTTGACGCGGGCCGTTCCATTCCGATGCCACTGGCGGAATTCAATGCCGCCCTGGCGGCGATCGGCGCGGGCCCTGGCGGCAGGTTTCAGCCGTCGGCCACCAACGCCAGCTACGACCTCACCACCGCCCCGGACGGCGGTCTCGTCGGTGAGCTCTCGTTCGAGGTGGGCGATCTCCAGGGGGCGGTGCGGACGGCGATGCCGTTGGGGAAGCTTTCCGCCGAGCGTTGTGAGGTGCGCACCTCGGCAGGCACCGGCGAGGCGGCTGTGTTCGGCCTGTCGGATGGTCGGGTGGCGGTGCGACTCGTCGGTCCTGGAAGCTATCGCTGCACCATCCGATTGCCGCCGCTCGACGCGGGGCACGTGAATCGGTTGCCGCTGGTGCCGGCGCTGGTCACGACGATCACCCTCCGGCTGCCGGCCGGCGTGCGGCCCGTCGTGCTCGGTGACCTGGCGGCATCGGCGCTGGTCGAGCCTCTGGTGACCGGCGACGGGGGCTGGCGAATCGTCGTGGCCGCTGCCGAGGAGTTGCCGCTCACCATTCAGGATGCCCGGCGGCCTCCGCCCTCCGTCACCTGCTGGAGCCACATCTCTCTGCGGGGCAGACAGGCCGACGTGGCGACGCGGATCGTGCCCCTCGCCGCCTGGACCGCGGCCGAGTTGGAACTCACGGGTGATCCTGCCATCGTGACCACGGGCGTCAGGGATGATTCAGGGCGAGACGTGCCCTGGGCCGGCGGTCCGGGTGATCTCCGGATCTCGATCCCGGAGCGGCTGATCGGCAGCCTGACACCGGTGGTCGTGACGGGGATCGTGCCCATCACCGAAGCGGCACGTCAGCCCTTGCCCGACTGGCGGCCGCTCCGATCCCGCTGGGCGGGCGCGGGCACGCATGTCGTGACCGATGCCGCCTTCGCCCTGGAGGCGCTCGAACTCGATCAGTGCCTCGTGGTGACGCCGGCGGATGCGGCGGCCTGGCCGGTACCGACCACACCCGGCGACGCCCGGCCCTTCGACTCGCTTGCGGGCGGCTGCCGGCTGTTTCTCGAGCACCAGTCTCCATCGGCCACCGCCCGGATCGCCGTCGGGCCGCGGACACCCTCGTTCGACACGGCCCGGGTCACGACGGTCGATGTCTCACCCGGAACGGTGTTGGGCCGCGCGGCCTGCGATGTGCGGGTGGTGGCCGGCGAGGTGTTCTCCCTCACCGCGACGGTAGCGCCGGGTTGGTTTATCGACTCGGTGGAGGCAGTCGACTGGCAACGGCCGCCTCGGGGGCGACAGGCCAAGGAGCCGATCGACTCCGCCCTCGAGTGGCGGGTCGTCCGTTCCTCCGTCGGCAATGAACTGCGGATCGGCCTGGCCGCCGCCGTCTCTTCGGCTCGGCCGCTCGGCCTTCTGATCACCGGGCATCGCCCCGGCGTGCCGCTGGGCTCGCGGTTCTCGCTCGCCGAACTCGACATGGTGCGGTTGCCCGGCGAGTCGCCCGAGTTGTCCCTGCTCGAGTTCCGCGTCGGGCCGATGGCCGTGGTCGAGACGGAGGGGGAGCCGTTGCCCGTCGAACCGGCCACGGGGCGGCTCGCCCCGTTGGCGGCCGAGTCGGCGGCTCGCGCGCGGGTTCCGGCCGGCGATCAGGCCCCGCCGATCGTGGCGCGGCTCGTCCGTCGCCGCCCACCGGTCGCTGCCGAGGTCCGGGTGGGCCTCGTGGCCCGCGACGAACGGGTTGCCGAGACCTTCAGCTTCACCTGCCATCCGGTGGCGGGCGAAATCGATGCCGTCGTCGTCCACTTCTCCGAACCGATGCCGACAGGACTGGAATGGACGCTCGTCGAACCGGCGACCGGTTCGCTGGCGGCTCGTCGGCTCGATCCCGGTGAGGCCGCCATGGGGGCGGCGATGCCCGATCTCGGTGTGGCCGAATCCTGGCTCATCGACGTGCGTCCGGCCACCGCGGAAAGCGTGCAGTTCACAGCCGCGCGGACTGTCGCCATGGAGGCGGCCGTGCCTGTTCCACTCGCCTGGGTCGAGGGAGCGGAGCAGCCTGGCGGCCGAGTGACGATCAGCGGCGAGGCCGGGCAGCGGCCGGAAATCATGAATCGAAGGCTGCGGGAAGTGCCGCCGACCGCCCATGATGGCGGGCCGGCCTCGGTCACCCTCGCCTATGGCGGCCCCGAGAGTGTGGCGGCTGCGGCCGGTGCGGCGGCGGACCTGCGGCCCCCGGCGCCGGCGACAGGAGCGCGGGCGTGGGCATGGCGGGAATCGATCACCTGCCAGTGCCACGATTCGGGCACGCTCGAGTGGGAGAGTCGGCTCGACATCGAGAATCAGGGCCGTTCAACCGTGAGCCTGACGGTGCCGGACGGCCTTCGGTTGGAGTCGGTCAGCGTGGCCGGCAGCGGGGTCGCCGCCTCGGAATTCGGCCAGTCTGGAGGCACGCTGGTCGTGCCGCTCCCCTCCGACCGCGGACGTGTGTCCCTGGTGATCAGCGGCACGGGAACACGCGATGCTCGGTTCGGCTGGTGGTCGCTCGGTGCGATCGCCTGCGGCGTCGATCTCCCGATTTTGAACCGCGACGCCCGGTTGGTTCTGCCGCCGGGGCTCGCACTGGTCGGTGGCCCCGGTCAGCCGCGCCGCTCGTGGCCCGAGCGGCTCTTCCTGGCGGCGGCGCACGACGGCGGCACGCCCTCTGTGGCTCGCAGCTTCGACATCACCTCGTCGCTGCGGGCCGGCGTGACCAACGCGACCGTGGTGCGTCGGCGGCTGCTCGCGTCGGTCTCGCTGCTCGCCGGCGGACTGGCGATTCTTGCCGGATGGACATTGATCGGCTTCCGACCGGTGGCGGCGATCGCGGTCTGCGGTGCGGCGGGCCTGCTGGCCTTGTGGCTGGCGGCACCGTGGGACGGAATCGCCCGAATGGTCTGGTGGGGAAGCATCGTCGGCATCTGGGCCGCGGCCCGACGGGGTGGAACTCGAGGCGTTGCGGTACCCGGCTGGTGTGCCCGGCGACTGATCGTCATCGGCTGCGCGTGCCTCGGCGGAGACGCGGTCGGGGGCGAGGCCGAGCCGGCGGGGAATCCTCCGCTGCGGGTCATTGTTTCCGAGGAGCCCGGCGGCGGGATGGCGCTCGTGCCCGAAGTGCTGTTTCGTCGGCTCGCTGTCGCGGAAGCGGCCTTGGCGGTGCCGGCGGTTCGCGTCATGCACGCCGAGGTCTGCATTCAACCGGGTGGAGACGCCTGGCACGTGCGGCTTGTGATCGATGCCGACCGCGGTGGAACGCTCCGCCTCCCGACCGATCGCGGAAGTCGGTGGATGTCCGACAGCGGCCAGACCACCGAGGGATCGGTCACGGTCGAGATCGGTGCGAACCATCTGCACCTGTTCTCGCCGGAAGGCGGTCGGGCCGAGATCGCCCTGCGGTATGAGCCGGAGTTCGTCGGGGACGGGGCGGTCGAAGCGGCTGTGATGCCGCTGCCGCCGGCGGCGGCGGCGAGTGTCGTTGTTCCCGACCGCGCCGGGGGCGAGACCGATCCCGGCTGGCAGTGCGACCGCTCCGAAGCGGAAGGCCCCTGGCGGCCGGCCACCTGGACCGGAGACGCATTCGACGTGTCGCGTGCGACACGAATCAGGATCGTGAGGCCGGTCGTGTCCACCGATCTGCTCGTGGCCCACGTCCGGGCCGCCGAAAGCGTCAACGACGTTTCGTGGAGATCCACCGAATGCCGGGTTGATGCCAGCTTCACCGTCGGGGGAGAGGCGGAGGTCGTCCGCCGTCTCGTCCTGCGGGCGGATGCCGGTCTTCAGCCGGTCGTCGGCGTGGCCGGCTTCGTGTCGCTCGGGCACGGCCGATACCAGGTCGACGTGATCCAGCCCGCTCGAGGGCAGCGCGTGGTGACAGCCTCGTTTCGCATGCCGCTCAACGATCCGGTGGGGGTCTTCGAACTGCCCGGAGTCTGGCTCGAGGGAGTCGGTACCGACCAGCGGACCGTGCGGCTTCGGCCCGAACCGGGCCTGGAAGCCTCTCCGGAACTGCCCCGCGGGCTGACGCTCGTGCGACCGCGTGCCGAGGATGGCCCCCCTTCGGCGGCGATCTGGCGGAGCGAGGTGGTGGCGGAAGGAGCCGACGCCAGTCCCGAGGCCGCCGCCCGGCCCCGGATCGCGGTTCGGCGGCGGCCAGTGTCGCCGCGTGGCAGTCAGTCGCTCCTGGTCACGATGGCTGCGGACCGAACGACCCTCCAACTCGACGTCGAATTGGAGGCAGTGACGTTGCCACTCGTCCTGATCCCGCTCGAGCTGCCCGACGACGCCCGGATCGATCGGCTCGTGGTGACCCGCCGCAGCGACGGCGGCGAGGCCTTGGAGCCTGCCGCGATCGACACCGTCTGGTCGCGTTCAGCCGCGGGCCGGCTGGCGGTCGTCCTGCAGCGGCCCGATACGGGCTTATTCCGCCTCCGGCTCGCTGCCCGGATCCCAGGGCCTCCGCTTGGCAGCGGTCGCATGCCGCTCGCTCGTGCCGACCTCGACGGGAGCCTGCCGCTCGCCGTCAGCTGGCGCGGGTTGTCGGGGCTGACCATCGGGCTTCCCGATCAGGTGGCGGCCGTCGGCGAGCCACGGAAGGAGTGGCTCGAGATTCCCGCCGGTGAGCCTGGGCCGGCCTACGAACTGAGTCGTGACTCCGGGGAGGATGTGGCGGAAGCCGCCGGGGTCGACGACGTGCCGGCCGTGGCCGTCGATGTCGGTGTTGCTCTCACCGACGTCCACCTGGCGATCGATCATCGAGGGCGTAGTTGGGGGCTCGCCCGGTTCGACCTGGTTGCGGCGGAGCCCACGCTCCTGCTGGAACTTCCCTCGGGTCTTCGACTGTTCGACGTGCGGGTCGATGGCCGCGAGGTGACGGCGACGCCACGGGCCGATTCGAACTGGGAGGTGAGGCTTCACGACGTCACTTGGCCGCGGACGCTGGTCGCCCTGTTCGCCGGCAGCGTGACTGGGCCACTCTCCGAGGGCAAGCCGATCCGGCTCGTGCCTCCGCGGATCATCGGGCTGCCGTCTGCCGACGTGATGTGGTCGCTCGACGTTCCTCCGGGATACTCGCTGAGGCTTGGTGATTCCGCGATGCCGCTCGGCCCCGGGGCCTGGCAGGTCGGCGCAGAGCGAAGCCGGGAGTGGTATGGCGAGGCCTTCCAGGCCGCGATCGCGGCGGTCGGTCCACAAGAACGACAGTGGCTCGAGTCGTTCGCCATGGCCCGCCGCGCGGGGACCGCTCCGGCCGGCGAGGCGGCCTGGTATGAGGCGTGGGCCGCCACGGCCGCAGCGGCCAGCGGGCAGACGCGGCTCGATGCCGGGCACTCGGGAGTGGTGACGGTTCGCCCAGTCCCGGTGCCGGATGCGACGACGGCGGCACGCGGCCTGGCGTCGCTGGTGCTCGTGTTCGTGGTAGCCGCGGCCTGGGCCGGGGGCCGTCGGGTGTCGGCGGCCGGCTGGCAGGCCGTCGCCCGATGGTGGTGGGCTGGTTGTGGATTGGCCTGGGTGGCGTTGTTCCAGCCGCTGATCCCGGGCTTGATCATGCTCTGCTTCGGTATGTGGATCGCGTTCCGAGGCGGGGAACGTGCCGAGCCCGACCCCACGGCCTGATCCAACGCCGGCGGCCGGCCTTGCGAACCCACCGTGGCAGGCTGGCAAGCCTGGTCGACCAGGCAAACCGCAAACCGCTCTGGTTCACGGGTCTGGCCGCAGCTACCGTTCCGCCCCGCTCGACGACGGTCGCCCTGGGTTGAATTCCGGCTGAAACAGCCGGAACCAGCGCACGGCAAGGGTTCGGAATGGATTCCGGGCCGCTCACGCCGTCAGACCGCAAGGAGGCTTGTCAGGGACATGCTGTCGCGACTCGACCGTGGATGGAACACGCGACCGGCCGGGCTCGGAACCGCCCGATGGGTCGCAGCCCTGGCCTGTGGGATGGCGGTCATTGGCTGGTTGCTTGCCGGCAGTACGAGCCTTGCCGCCGGCTACCGCACGGCCAACTTCGTCGTCGAGGCCCCGACCGCAGAACTTGCCCGGAAGATCGGCGATGCCGCCGAGCAGTATCGCCACACGCTCGCCGTGGAGTGGACCGGCGGGCCGCTGCCCCGCTGGAGCCGGCCCTGCCCGATCACCGCCCAGGTAGCGCCCCATCTTGGCGCCGGCGGTGCGACCAGTTTCGTGTTCGACAAGGGCGAGGTCTTCAACTGGACGATGACGATCCAGGGCAGCGAGGAGCGGATCCTCGATTCCGTGCTGCCGCACGAGATCACCCATACCGTTTTCGCGAGTTATTTCCGTCAGCCGCTGCCCCGCTGGGCCGACGAAGGAGCCTGCACCACCGTCGAGCATCCGGTGGAGCGGGCCCGGCAGCATCGGATGCTGATCGAGTTTCTCACCACCGGCCGCGGCATCGCCTTCCCCGACATGTTCGCGATGCGGGAGTATCCGGCCGATGTCCTGCCCCTCTACTCCCAGGGCTACTCGCTCGCTCGGTATCTGATCGAGCGAGGTGGCCGACACAAATACGTCGCGTTTGTCCGCGACGGCCTGGCCCGCGACGACTGGGGCGGTGCCTTGGCCAAGCACTACGGCGTGGGTGACATCCCGCAGTTGCAGCATGTCTGGCTCGACTGGGTCAAGCAGGGCTGCCCGGCGCCGCCGGCTTCGCTGGCGGCCGCCCCGACCCCGCCGGCCAATGCCTGGACGCCGACGGCCCGTGGCCAGAGCCCCGATGGCCAGAGCCCCGATGGCCAGCCGATGGCCTGGGCCGGTGCCGACGGTCGACCCGTCGCCACCAGCGCGGCCCGCACGAGCATCTACGCCCGCGGCGGCCTGACCCGCTGACGCAGATCCTGGCATCGGACAGCCAACTTCACCGGCTCGGGGGAGGCAAAAGTCGCGTCGCGGGCGAGGATACGCCCCAATTGCTCCGCGAGCGTTCGCCGACCCCCTCGCCTTCGTCTGGTGAGCTGCAGGAAGCGGCGACTGGCGTCTCGGGTCAGAGCGTGATGAAGGCGCCCATCGGGCCGACGCCGATCGACGAGCGGCGCGGCGGTACATCGGAGAACGGCGGCGACCCGCCGCCGGAGCGGTACGGCGAATGGGCCGGGGCGGCCCGGGCCCGAGCCGCGGCCTCGCGGGACGCCGCGGAGGTGGCCTGGCGACCGGCCGCGGCCCGATCCACCATCGCGGCCTGCCGCGACTCCACCCCCTGCTGCCGCTGCTGCAGGGCGGCCCGCTGGGACTCGATCCGCTGGATCTCCTGCCAGAGTTGGGCGGCCGACATGTCGAGGATGTTGGGAACGTTTCGCAGCGCCTGGGCCCGGCGGCCGTCCGACATCGCGGAGAGATACTCGCCCAGCCAGGCCTTCGCGTCTCGCGCCTCGGGAGTGTCGAGCAGCTGGAGCTTGGCCGAGATCGAGTCGAGCAGATACTCGAGTTCATACGACGACATCGCGGCGACCCGGTCGTTGAATTGCACCTTGATCGACTGGACCTGGGCCGGCGAATAGAGCGTCTGGGTGGCCAGCCAGCTGCCGAGTTCCGAGACGGCCCGCTGCCACCTGGGGCTGTGCATCAGGTCGGCCTTGCGGGCCAGGTCACCGTCGTCGTCGGTGGCGGCCGGGGCGGCACCGAGGGCCGGCGAGATGGTCGCGATCATGATCGTGGCCGAGCCCAGCCAGCAGGCCAGGGCCAGGGCGGTCAGTTCCAGCCGAACACGCGAGATGATCATTCTGCATTCCCCTTCGACGTGCGGATCCAGGTGGCCTTCGTCGGCCGACCGTCGTCGGTTTCGAGCGCGTCCGGCAGCATCCGCCAGACGCACCGATCGCTTCCGTCATAACTGTAGATGTTGACGGCCGTTTCCTGCCGGCCGGTGGGCAGCACGGCGGTTCGCACGGCAACCCAGGAATCACCGTCGCGAAACCAGGTCGCCTCGCCGCGGCTCCCGTCCGACGAGAAACTCCAGGACCGAATCCGGCGGACGAGCGGATCCCAGCCGATCCGCTGGTGAACCTCCACGAAACCAGCCTCGCCGGCGACAGGCACCCGGGCATCGCGAACCAGAAACGATTCGCCCGCATCCCAGCGGACCTTCATCTCCATCGCGGGGGCGTTGGGTTGTTCGGCATCGCCAGCGGCGTCGACCACGAGCTTCCAATCACCGACCATCCAGCCGAGGTCGGCGAGCATGTCGACGTCGGCGGGCAGTGGCCGCTCGGCCTCGCGGAGGCTGGTCAGCTTCCAGGCTCCATCCTGCCGCGCCCAGACGGCGGAGAACCAGCCTTCGATCGGGGTCTCCATGCCGGGCAGGATCGCGTCGACGGTGCCGTCCTCGACCGCAACGTCGGGTGTGATGAACCGCACCCGCGACTCGCCGAAGCGAAACTCGGGCCGCGGCCCCGCGGTCGGTGTTCCCCCGGCCGGCGAACCGGTGAGCGCGGCTGGGTCGTTGGCCAGAAACTGGTTCCCCCAGCCATCGACGATGTCACCGTCGGCGGTCCATGCGGCTCGGATGGCGGCTTCATCGCCCGTGGCGAGCGCCGCACGATAGGCGGTGGCCGCTGCCCGGATCGCGGCCACATCGGCGGGGCCGCCTCCGGTCGGGGCGGCGTCGGCAACGGCCGCCGACAGGAGTCCGGCGACTGTCACAACGGCCGGGATGAGGCCGCCGAGCCTGACCCGGGAACCACCGCGAACACAGGATCCGCGGAGATCTGCCGCGGCGGAGAAAACCGGCATGGATGAATCCTCGCAAGGCCCGACAGCCCATCGACCGAGCGGCCGAGACTAACGTGGCCGCCCGCCGCTGTCCAATCAACCGGTCGAAGCCCCGAGGGCTACGGCTTGATGCCGGTCACCAGCAGTGTGATGTGATAGAAGACCGGCGCCGCGAAGCACATCGAATCGATCCGGTCGAGCACACCGCCGTGGCCGACCACGAGCGTGCCGTAATCCTTGACGCCTCGGTCGCGCTTGATGGCCGACATCGTCATGCCGCCGGCGAAGCCCATCACGGCGACCACGAAGCCGGCCAGTGTCGCTTGCCAGAGTTGGAAGGGGGGCGCAGCCCACCACATCGCCGCCGCCAGCAGCGCCGTGCTCGTCGCGCTCCCCAGCAGTCCTTCCCAGGTGCGGTTGGAACTCACCGCCGCCGCCACGAGCCGCTGGCCGAGCATCTGGCTCCAGACGTATTGCATGCAGTCGGCGAACTGCACGAGCAGGATCAGGAAGAACAGGAGCCGGAAGTTGCCGCCGGGGCTGTCGTGGCTGCCGGGCAGCGGAAGTTGGAGGAGGGCCGGGGCGAACGACAGGCAGTAGACGCACACGACGAGCCCGGCCTGGATCTTTGCGGTCCGTTCCAGGAATCGCTTGTAGTCACCGGCGAAGGCCACGCGGGCGAGCACGAACAGCGTGGCATAGACCGGCAGGAAGACGCTGAACACGTCGTATCGATTGAACGCCACGAGCACATAGTGAATCGGCGTGAAGGCGAAGAACACCCAGAATAGCGCGCGGTGGTCGCCCTTGCGGGTGGGCGTGAGCGTGATGAACTCCCGCAACGCCCAGAACGAGACCAGGCCGAAGAGCACCACCGTGGCGGTCGTGCCAAACCAGAAGGCGGCCGCCAGCACGGTGCAGAGGATCCACCAGCCACGGAGGCGGCGGTTGAAGGTCTTGATCGCGGCCGGGTCGAGACCGCGGTCGGGGTGGCGGCGGAGAAATTGCCCCACCGCCGTCGCAGCCGTCAGCAGGGCGAGCACGCCGGCGACGAGGGCGATCGTACGGTGGTCGGTCATGGCCTGGCCCGGGATGCGCGGGCCTGGTTCCCAGGGTTCGCGGTGCTATTCCTTGAGGGCCAACACCGCCCGGCGGGCCCGTTCCAAGAAATCGAGTTTCGCCTCGCCCCGCTCCAGCCACAAGGGCGGCCCGAAACTGATGCAGGAGAGCAGGGGAACCGGCAGGAACTCGCCGCGGGGCAGCACGCGGTTGAGGTTGTCGATGTGCACCGGGATCAATTCGAGTTCCGGCCTCTTCTTGGCCAGGTAATAGAGACCACTTTTGAACTCGCCGATCTCGCCCGTCACGCTCCGGCTGCCCTCCGGGAACACGATGAGGGAATGACTCGGACCCGCCTCGCGGAGCATGAGATCGACCGGGCTCTGGTGCACTTTGATATCGGTGCGGTCGATCAGAATGGCGTCGAACACCTCCTGGGCCAGCCACCGCCGGACGATGCCGCGCGACCAGTAATCCTTGGCCGCCACCGGCCGGGTCACCTCTCGAACGCTCTGCGGCAGAGACGCCCAGATCACGAGCGCGTCGAGGTGGCTCGTGTGATTGGCGAAGTAGACCCGCTGGCAGGTGTCGGGCTGGCTGGCGATCCAGCGAACGCTCGCCCCGGCGAGCAGCCGGGCCAGAGCGGCCAGCCCCAGGCCGGCCGCGCGGC
This sequence comes from Candidatus Kuenenia stuttgartensis, assembly GCA_945891385.1. Lineage (GTDB taxonomy): Bacteria > Planctomycetota > Planctomycetia > Pirellulales > UBA1268 > QWPN01. The sequence goes on from CAMDDJ010000012.1 coordinate 52,956, forward strand.
AGACCGCCGACCGCTGCCGGGGGACCGGTGCCGGAGGCTGGCGTTCGCGGATGTCGGCTGGCGAGAGCATCGCTGCATCATCGATCGTCGCGGGCGGCATGGTCAATCCGTCACGGCGGGAACGAACGGGTTGTGCCGCCGCTCATGGGTGACGGTCGTGGGCTCGCCGTGACCGGGGTAGACGATCGTTTCCGGCGGCAGCGGATAAAGCTGGCTCCGGATGCCGGCGGCGAGGGCCGCGAAGTCGCCGTCGGGGAAGTCGGTGCGGCCGATCCCTTCGCGAAACAGCACGTCCCCGCCAAAGACCAGCGGCGGCGCCGAGCCCTCCAGCAGAAACACGACATGCCCCGCCGAGTGGCCGGGGATCGCCCGGACCTCGAAGTCGAGGCCGGCAGCGCTGAAGCGGTCGCCATGATCGAGCAGCCGGTCAGCGGGCGGGCTGGTCAAGGCGAGGCCGAAGGGTGCGGAGAGGTTGGCCTTGGGATCGCCCAGCTTGGCGGCCTCCAGGCGGCCCACCAGGATCGGCAGGTCGGGCCAGCGGTTCTTGAGGAAGCCGTTGCCTGCGATGTGGTCGGAGTGGCCGTGGGTCAGCAGAATCGCCGCGGGAGCGAGGCCGTGCGACTCGATCCAGGCGACGATCGCGTCCGGCTCGAAGCCGGGGTCGACAACCACGCATTCGGTCCCCTCGGCCCGTCGGCAGACGTAGGAGTGCTGCCCAAACGGCAACGACTCCACCCGGGCGACCTCGAAGCCGGCGGCGGAAGGGATGATCTCGGCGGTCGCCATCGGGGCTTTCAACAGGCGGGTGGGCTGGGGACTCTTACCCCGTCATGCAGCATGGTCGGAAGTGGGCGGCCCGGCAAGGATCCCGGTCCAGGCCGGCCGATCCTGGGTTTTCGAGCGGCGTTCGCTGGTTGAAGTGGGCTGGCGGCGCCGAACCTGGCCTCGCTAGACTCCCGCCGACTCGGGCCGAGCGGTACGGATGTGCCGGTCGTGCGGAGTCTGCGTCTCCGGCCTCATGGCGTTCGGAGACAAAGGGCGATATAAGCCGGCGAGTGGCCATGGAGGGCTACGGCATCACAGGCGACAGGCAAGGGTCCATGGAGGGATCGATGGGCAATTCGGCATCCCGGCATCACGCGGTTCCTGCGGCCCACTCGCGGTGGGCGATCCTCCGGCTGGTCGCGGCGGCTGCCGTTCCGCTCATCGGCTGCCTCGCCGGGCCGGTCGTCGCCCAGGATGCGCCGGCCGCCGGTCCTCAAGTCTCCGGTTCTCAAGGCCCCGGGTTGATGCCCCATGGCGACGTCGCCCAGGGCAATGTCGGCGCCGGAGATGCCACGGCCGCCGTGGCCGGTGCCCATCCGCTCGAGCCCGCGCTCGAACTGGCGCAGCGGGGCCTCGCCCAGCTTCGGACCACGATCAAGGACTACTCCTGCACCGTCGTCAAGCGGGAGCGAATCGATGGCAAACTGGGCGAGCACGAGTACATCTTCGCCAAGGTCCGGCACGAGCCCTTCAGCGTCTACCTCTATTTCCTCGCGCCCGAAGCGGTGAAGGGGCAGGAGGTGATCTATGTTGAAGGCCGCAACGACGGCAACATGCTCGCCCATGCCGGCAGCGGTGTGCGGGCGATGGTGGGCACCGTGTCGCTCAAGCCCAACGGGTCGTTGGCGATGCAGGGCAATCGGTATGCGATCACCGAGATCGGCGTGGAGAATCTCGCTCGCCGGCTCGTCGAAGTGGCCGAGCACGACAAGCAGTTCGGCGAGTGCGAGGTGAACTTCTACCCCAACGCCAAGGTGAACGGCCGGATCTGCACCTGCGTGCAGGTGGTGCATCCGGTGCCCCGACGGAATTTCCGCTTCCATCTGGCCCGGGTCTTCATCGACGACGAACTGCTGGTCCCGATCCGCTACGAGGCCTACGACTGGCCGCACGAAGAAGGTGGGCAGCCGGTGCTCATGGAGGAGTACACCTACATGAACGTGAAGATCAACAACGGCTTTACCGACGCCGACTTCGATCCCAAGAACACGGCCTACAAGTTCAACGCCAAGTAGGGTCGCGTCCGGACCGAGTTTGACCGCCACGGACGAGGGTTGTACGGAAAAGCCGTACCATGCCTGAGGCGTGGTGGTTGAAAGTGGGCTGCCTCTCCCCCGCTGAACTGGCGGCCCTTTGTCAGGGCGAGGTGACGGGGGACGATCGCGACCGGCTGCCGGCCCTGGCCGTCGGAGGCACCGCTTACCACGTCGGGCAGCTCCGTCGGGCCAACGACCGGGTGTCGCTCAGGCTCGAACGCTTCGATGAATCCCAGGCGGCAGCCGATGCGACGCTCTCGCTGGCGGAGCACGTCGACACAGCAGCCCCCGCCGTCCACCAGCATACGATCCTGCTGGCTCGGGCTCTCACCGCTCGCTCCGAGCGGCTCATCGCCGCCGGCGACCCGGATGCGGCTCGGCGATCCTGGAACGAATCATGGCTCTCACCGAGCCCTGGCTGGGGAAGGAAGGAGCAGCGGTCTACCGACGCCGCTTTCTTCTTCGACTGGGCTCGGCAGCGGATCGCCAGCCTGCAGGAAGGTGGCACGGTGCCGGGCGGGTGAGATCGGTGCTGAAGCGCCCCCCGGTCGCCTGGGGCGAGCTCGTCGAGGTCCACGACGATCGCGACGGCCTTCAAGCGTCGCCCGACGAGCTGCCTGTGATCGACATCAACACCGCAGCCCATGAGGTTGCCCGCTGCAGCATCAGAGGCTGTTTCGCATCTGAAGCAACCGCTCGATGATCTCGGGTTCCTCCTTGAGTTCAACGAGTGGCTGGAGCTGCGTCAAAATGTAGGCCCAGTCAAGCCGGTCGCCCTGGCGGATCATGATGCCCTCAAGGTCCACCCAGTCCTTGGGGCGGGCCGCGAATGCCTTCATCACGATCAAATCCTCAGCCGAGGCAGTGAGCAGAAAAACCTCCGGGGCAAACTCGTAGAGGCTCGCTCGGTCGACAGCGGATTCCTCGAATGGCATCCCGCCCAGGGCGATGTCGATCCCCACGCCGGAAGCGGCTTGTACGAGCACGACTCTGTGCTGCACCGCGAACACGACCGGATCGGGGACCCGCGGCTCGTACCAGTTCAAAATCTCACGGATGATCGGCTCCTCGCCACCAAAACCCGTGAGGAGCGTGATATCGACGTCGATCGTCTCCCGTGGCTCACCCCATCGCTGGAGGGCCAAGCCGCCAATGAGGCAAAACCGCCAACCACGCTCTTGGAGCCTTTTTTGGAGTTCAGCCGCAGCGCGATAGACCTCAAGCATCGCGGCGAGCCTTCATGAACCACCGCTGCTGCTCGACGAGCCCGGAAGATGGTCTCGGCTTTCGCGGCTCTTGCCGATAATTAGCCGGACCAGTGAGGAGCGCCAAGGCTTTCTTGCCGTCGAGCGCGCGAAGTTCCTCACGACGAACACGTGCCAGCGCCGCGCCAGCCGATCGCCACGTCTGCATCCATTGCTGTGCGTGCTCAACCATCGATGACCATCTTTCGAAGGGAATCCTAATACGGCGCGATCGCATCGATCCCGCGGGCGACCCTCACTCGATTCTATCGTACATGGGGGCTGCCGACGGCAGCCGGTTTACGGTGGGCAGCCAGATGTGGGAGATCGACTACAACTCGACAACGGCCGGGCTCATCTTCACGACCAACTATGTCGGCAGCAATTTCGTGACGGTCACGGCCGTTCCCGAGCCGGCCGGGCTCGCGGTCGTCGCCGCGGCCGCGGGGCTGGCCGCGATCCGCCGCCGTCGCGTCTGAGCCGCAGCCCGATTGATCCGCATCCGGACCATACCCGACATCACCGTACGCTCCGTCTGGTTCAGGCCCCAGCAGCGTGCCAGCGGGAATCCCTCCCGCTGAATTCGCTGCGGTTCCCGCTTTGCGGCCAACCGCCGCTTGAAGTGGCGACGCCATTCCCCGGGTTCAAACCCCGGGGCCATCGCCGTCAGCGCCGCTGGCAAGGAGCGCGATGAGCCGGAAGAGATCGGCGGCCGACCCGATCCGGGGCCCCGCGGGCGTGCCGTCTTCGGGAAGTCGCCGCCGGAGTTCCGCACCCAGGCTCGAAGCTGTGGATGTGACGGCGACATCGAGCCGATAGCTGCCGATCGAGCCCCGGCTCCCGCTGCCCGCCGCTTCCGGCCGGTAGCGGCCATTGCCGAAGCCGGAGACGCCGATGAAGAAGACGCCCCCTTCGGCCACCGTGTAGGTGAGTCGGCTATCCGAAGAGTCCGCTCCGTCGTCGTTGGCCGCGACTTCTGCCCCGGCCGCGTTGAAGAGCCGCAGATAACTGTCGAGCACGCCGCCGGCCGCGGCGGCGGTGATCCCGAGCCTGAGCGTCTGGCCGCTCGCGAGGCTGACGCGATAGAGATCGACGTCGCGGGCACCGTGGCTTCCATCGCCGATCACTCCGGTGACGGCCGTGCCCAGCGAAAGCGGGGTGGCTCCGGTGAGGGAGTCGTTCGTATCGGGCGGGCCGATCGGGCGGGCCTCGCTGCGGCGGAGATCGAGCCGGTAGCCGCCGGTCGAGCCGGCAGCCTGACCGGCGCCCGTGAGGATGGAATAGCGGCGGTTGCCGTAGCCCGAGACGCCCACGTAGTAGCGGCCCGATTCGCCCGCGACGAAGGCGAGGCCGCTGTCGAGCGATCCCTGAAAGTCGTCGTTGGCGGCGAGTTCGTGGCCCCCGGCGTCGAAGAGCCGGAGGAAGGAGTCGAGCGGGGAATCGAGTTCGCGGGCTCGGACCGCCGCCTCGATCAGGTCGCCGGCGGCGAGATCCACGAAGTAGAGATCGACGTCGCCCGAGTCGAAGGCTCCGCTGCCGATCGCGGCTGTGACGCTCGCGGTCGCACTCCCGGCGGCCAGCCCGGCCGCGGCCTCGGCGATCGTGGCCCCCGGCTCGGGAGCCGGGGGCGGTCCCGGTTCGAAGGCCGACAGCGCCACGTCGAGCCGGAATTGGCCGGTCGAGCCGGCCATTCCTGCACCCGCCGAGAGCGGTGAGTAGCGGGCGTTGCCGCTGCCGGAGACGCCGATGAAGTAGCTGGCCGATTCCGGTGCGACAAAGGCAAGGCGGCTGTCGGTCGTGCCGCCGGCATCGGCGTTGGCGGCGAGCTCCCGACCGGTGACGTCGAACAGCCGCAACTGGCTGTCGAGCGGGCTGCCGAGGGCCGCCGCCACCGCAGCGGCTTCGAGTCGCTGGCCGACCAAGAGCGAGACCGCGAACAGGTCGACGTCCTGCGCCGGGAAACGGCCGTCGCCGATGAAGCCGTCGAGGCTCACAAAACCGGTGACAATCCCCAGCGGCGTGGCCTCGAACAACGAATCATTCGGCTCGCCGGGAGCGGAGGGAGGCGGTGTCGGCACGAACTCGGAGAGTCCGATCTCCAGCCGGAACCCTCCGGTCGAGCCGGCTTCGCCGGTGCCGCCCAGCAGTGGCGAGTAGTGCGCGTTGCCGCTGCCGGAGACGCCGATGAAGTAGCTCGCCGACTCGGGTGCCGTGAAGGCGAGGCGGCTGTCGCCGCCGCCGTCGTCGTCGCCACTGGCGGCCAATTCCTGCCCGTTGACGTCGAACACCCGCAGCCGACTGTCGAGCGTGCTGCCCAGGGCCGCGGCCACGATGGCGGCTTCGAGCCGTTGACCGACCAGGAGCGACAGGGCGTAGAGATCGACATCGCGGTCACCGTGATCGCCGTCGCCGATCTCGCCCTCGAAGCTCGTCGTGCCCGTGAGGATCGGCACCGGCGTGGCTTCGAAGATGGAGTCGTTCGATTCAAAGTTCGGCGCCGTCCGCCGCAGGCGAACCTCGTAGGGGCCGATGGATCCGGCCGTGGTGCCCTCGCCCGACACCGGCGAGTAATAGGAATTGCCGAATCCCGAGACACCCACCAGATAGCCGCCTGAGATGGGCGCGACGAAGCTGAGGCGGCTGTCGAGGGACCCGCCGTCGTCGTCGTTCGACGCCCAGAGGCCGCCGTTGGCGTCGAACAGGCTCAGGTAGGAGTCGAGGCTCGAGCCGGTCGCCGCGGCGGTCACCACGATCTCGAGCAGGTCGCCCGCCTCGAGCACCACAGCAAACAGGTCGACGTCTTCGAGGCCGTTCGCGCCGTCGCCGATCACGCCAGCAAAGATGCTTTCGTCGTCTTCGAGGAGGGCGGGGGTGGCGGTGGCCAGCGTGTCGTTGGGCTCGAGCGGGGCGGGGGGCGGGGTTCGTACCGAGAAGCCGAAGGTGAGATCGTTGCCGCCGCGGAGCGGTTCCCCGGCGCGGTTCTGAATCGGCGTCGGGCCGGTGCCCCGAAGAGTGAGCCGGTAGTCTCCGTCGACGAGCTGCCCGTCGAGATTGAGCGTCACCGTGCCTGGGGGCGACTGTTCGATGCCGGCCTGCGGGATCATCACGGGAAGGTCGTCGCTCGTGCCCCAGGTCTCGTCACCGCCGGCCGCCATGAGCCTGAAGTTGTCGGCCAGCACCGCCGCCGCCAGGATCTCCTCGTTGAACACCACCTGCAGCTGCGATACGGGCGGAGCCACCACGCCGCCGGGCAGCACCGAGAGCACCCGCGGTCCGGCCAGCGGAGCGATCTGGTCGAGGGCCGCCGCGGCGTCGAGCCTGCCGCCCGTCGCCAGGCGGCCCGCGAGGCCCGGCACCGGCACGGTGGTGTCGAGGATCGCCGCACGGAGTTCGGCTGCAGTGGCCTGCGGATTGGCGGCGGCCAGGAGGCCCACCACGCCCGCGACGTGGGGCGCCGCCATCGAGGTGCCGCTGAAGCTGGCGTAGCCGCTGCCGGGAATCGTCGAATAGACGTCGACTCCCGGTGCCGCGAGGTCGACGCTCGTGCGGCCGAAGTTGGAGAAACTCGCCGCCTGCCCGGCATGGTCGATCGCCGCGACCGAGATCACGTTGGCAAGGTCGTAGCTCGCGGGGTAGGCCGGAAAGGCATCGTTGTCGGTGCCGTCGTTGCCCGCGGCCGCCACGAACAGGATGCCGGCCTCGTTGTGCCGCGCGATCACGGTTCGCAGAGCCGACGAATAGCCGCCCCCGCCCCAGCTGTTGTTGGTGGCCACGAGGTTGACGCCCGCGCTTTTCAACACCGCGGCGTAGTTCAGGGCCGCGATCGCGCCGGCCGTCGAGCCGAATCCCCAGTCGTCGAGAAACTTCAGCGGCAGGATCGAGACCTCCCAGTTGACGCCCACGACTCCCCGGCCGTCGTTGCCGACCCCGCCGATCGTGCCGGCGACGTGCGTGCCATGCCCGTTGCCGTCGTCGGCGACGTTGTCGTTCGAGACGAAGTCCCAGCCGCTGACGTCGTCGACGTAGCCGTTGCGATCGTCGTCGATGCCGTTGCCGGGAATCTCGCCCGGGTTTCGCCAGATGTTGGCCGCCAGGTCGGGATGGCCGACATCGACCCCCGAGTCGACCACCGCGATCACGACGCTCCGTGAGCCGGTGGTGATCTCCCAGGCCTGCGGGGCGTTGATGTCGATGTCTTCCACGCCGCCGGTCTGGCCGTCGTTCGACAGCCCCCAGAGCAGGGAATAGTCGGGGTCGTTGGGCAGCCGGGTGGGCGTGATCGCGAAGTCGGGCTCGATCCAGGTCACGCCCGGCGTGGCTGCCGCCCACTGGGAGACGTCGTGACTCGTCGTCCCGGGCGTCGCCAGCGAAAAGAATCCACCGCCCAGATCGATCAGGGACCAGCCGGATACCACGGGGGGCGTGGCGGCGGGAACAGGCGTCTGTCCGACCGTTCCAGCGTCAAAACCGACGACCCACCGATCCTGGTAGGCCTCCACGGCCAACCCCTCCCAGGTGATCTGCCCGACCGGTCCGGCTGCGAGGCCGGCGAAATCGGCAGCCAAAACCAGCCGCCGCTCGAGGCGTTCGGCAGCCAGCCCATCTCGGAGTCGACGGCGACGACCCATGGATCACCCTCCGGCCTCCATGCTACATCATTGGGGCGGCATCAGGTTCGGCCAGGCGGTCGAAAGCCGATCGACCGGCGGCAGTTCGAGCCGTGTTCCCGGCACGAGCGAAATCCGCGGATCGCGGGCTCGATTCCAGGCAAACAGGCAGCGGTAGAGCCGGCCGTCGCCGTAGGTGCGTTCCGCGAGCGACCACCACGAGTCGCCGGGTCTGGTGACGTATTCGCCCGCATGAGACAGCTGCGGCTGCTCGAAGCGTGTGGATGGCGACCGCTCCGCAGCCGGCGGTGCCGCGTCGACGAATGCCGGGGGCGGCTCTTCACGAACGAGGGCCGCAACGGGATCCGGCTCAGCGAGCGGCTGCGAGGGCTCCACGGCCGCGGGCGGCAGGAAATCGGCTGGAGCGTCGAGCGGCGCGGCGGCGACCATGTCGAAGGATGCCGGTGACACGAAGCGATCGCGGACCGGTGTCGGCTCCGGCAACGCCGCTTCGACTGGCGGCTGCGAGCCGGCGGTGAAGCGGCTGGTGGGCAGTGGGGTCACGTCAGCCGGTTCGAACTCGCCTCCTGGCGGCAGCGACAGGGCGGGCGGCTCGACGAGATCCTGCACCTCCGTCACGGCCGACGCGGCATGGATGTCGGGGCCCGCGCCCGCAGGCGGCCGCGGCACGAACAGCTTCATCGACACCACGCCCGCCAGCACGCCGGTGAGCAGGCCGAGCACTGCGAGGAGCAGTTTGGCTTCGCGACCCATGGAGGCTGCCGACGGGAGGGAACGAAACGGCCGAAGAACGGCCGGGATTGTGAAAAAACCTGCCGCCCGGGGCCAGACCGGCTCGATCGGTTCGCGGCCTGCCGAAAGCCCGTGCCTTGCCCAGCCGCCACCGGTCGATCGCATCACGCCGGCTCGGGGGCGGCAAAAGTCGCGTCGCGGGCGAGGATACGCCCCCATTGCTCCGCGAGCGTTCGCCGACCCCCGAGCCTACCTACCCTGCCGCGGCAGGGGTTGCGGCGACGAGGCTGGCCACTCGAAGCTTGGCCGACCGGCTGCGGGGGTTTCGCGCGATCTCTTCGTCGGTCGCCTCCACGGGGCCGCGGGTGAGCGGCTCCCAGACCTGCCGGTTGCGAAACGCCTCTTTGGCGAGCCGGTCCTCCAGCGAGTGAAACGAAATCACGGCCAGCCGGCCGCCAGGATTGAGCCGCGTCGGAATGCGTTCCAGGGCGATCCGCAGGCTCTTGAGTTCCTCGTTGACGGCGATCCGCAACGCCTGGAAGGTGCGGGTGGCCGGATGGATCCGCGGCGGCGGGTGCTGGCGGGGGATGGCGCTCACGACGAGTCGGGCGAAGTCGCGGGCCGAACGGATCGGCTCCTTCTCCCGGGCGGTGGCGATCCGCCGCGCGATCCGCCTGCTAAACCGCTCTTCGCCGAACTCGTAGATGATGTCGGCGAGCGTCTCGGGTCGCATCCGGTTGACCAGCCGCCAGGCGGGCTCGCCTTCGGTGGGATCGAACCGCAGGTCGAGCGGCCCCTCCGAGTCGAAGGAAAACCCGCGGTTGTGGTCGGCCAGTTGGTCGCTCGACAGGCCGACGTCGAGCAGCACGCGATCGACCCGGTCGATCGCCAACGCGTCGAGCACCTCGGGGATGTCGCGGAAGTTGGCCTGGGCAAACCGCACCGGCAGGCCGGCCAGCTCCGTCGCGCCCCGCTCGATCGCCAGCGGATCGCGGTCGATCCCGATCACCAGGCCGTCGGGGCCGACCGCATCGGCAAAGAGCCGGGTGTGGCCGCCGCCGCCGAGCGTGCCATCCACGACCCGCATCCCGGGGCGAATGTCGAGGAATCGCATCACTTCCGCGGCGAGAACGGGCGTATGGATGCTGGCTCCGGCAGACATGTCGGTATCGTACCGCGGGGGCCTGGGCTCTGTCGCGCGACCGGCGATTGCGGCCCTGATTGCTGTCGGTTCCTGTGATCCCTATCCTTGCGTAAGGTGCTCGGGCGTCAGGCGCTCGCCGCGTCGGCTTTCGCCCATGTCTGCACCGCGTCGCCGAGTTCTTTGCCATGGACGTCCTTCGCGTCCTGCTCTGCGTGGGCCTAGGACTCCTGCTCTGGCGGTGGCAGATCCGCGGGATGCGGCCGATCCGTGATGCCTTCACGTGGGGGGTCGACCATCCGTTTCATTTCCTCCTGACCGCCGGGCTAACGCTCGTGATCTGGGGGGTGGTGGGCGCCGGATTCGGCCTGCAGGGGCTGTTCCTGGGTGAGGATCCCCTCACCCAGGTGTTGCTCGGCGCGACGGTGATGATGCTGATCGCGGCGATCATCATGCACTCGGTCGCCATCCACACCTCGCGGCGGGGCTGGTGGGCGACCCTCCGCTCGGTCGCTGCCTTGCTCCGCGGGGTCAACAAGGTCGGGAATCCCGCCCGGCCGGTGCAGGGAATCCTCGCCAACGGGCTGTTGGACCAGTTGACCCCAGCCGACATCGACTCGCTCGAGCGGGCCGCGCGATTGTCCGAGGGGCCTGACTCGGGCCGTGCCCTGCCTGCCGCGCTGCGTGGAGAGCTCGAGAGCGAGTTCTTCCGGATCCTCTTCGCACCGGCGATCCTCCTCGGCAAGGAATCCGGGTTCGTCTTTCTCGTAGGAGTCGTGCCGGCCCTCGTGATGCCGCTCGTAGCCGGTGACCTGCCAGGCTGGCGTGAGCGACTTCCGTGGCTGGTGGGGGTCTGCCTGGGGGCCGTCCTCAGCGTCATCCTCGGCTGTTGGACAACCGCCTGGATCGCCGCGGCCGCAGGCTGGCAGGAACGACATGAGGCGTTGCTTCGCGCGCTCCGTCGCTGGGCCGCCGAATTGCTGCCGCCGGACAGTGCGGCCGCTCCGGCAGCGCGGGCGGCGGTGCCTGTCTGGTATGTCCTGCTGGCCTGTTTCTTCGCGATCCACGCGATCGTAACCCTCGCCCTGCCCGACTTCGTGACCGCCCGCTGGATCGACTGGCCGGAGCGGACGATCGTCACGACGACGGCGCACGGCGGCCCGAGCGTCGTCGAGCGGATTCGGCAGGCGCCGTGGCTCCCGCTGGGCGTCATCGGGGGCGAGGCGGTCGCAGCAGCGCTGCTCGTCGCCGGGCTGGCGCGCTTTCCAGGGTTGATCTGGCCGGATGCCATGGCGGCCCTCGCCACCCGCACCCGCACGATGCTCGGACGCGGAGTCGGGCTCGTCCTGCACGGGCTCGAGTCGGTCTGGCTGCGGCGGCTTGCCCTGCTGGCCGCGGTGGCCTTGGCGGTTTTGTCGCTGGCCATCACGATCGGACTGGCGCCGGAGTCGACGCGATCAGTGTGGCTCGGGCTGCGGGGCTACGCCTCCCTGGGCGCCGTGCTCGTCTGCTGGCTCGGGATCTTCTGGCTGGCGACGCACGCCGCGGCGGGGACCGGCCTGCGGACGCCCCGAGAGCAGTGGGCGGCGGTCCTTGGCCTCGCCACGCTCGGGGGGCTGCATCTCTTAGAAACTCCGGCTTGGATCACGGCGCCGCTGGCGATTCTGGCCGTGGCGGTGTCGGGGTCGCGGACGGTGGCCGGACTGGGTCCTGCGGCCGCCGCCGCCCGGCTGCGACCGGCATTCGCCCTGGGCATCACCGCGGTGGGAACGGCAACGCTCATCGCAGCGTCGCGATTGGGAGCCGTCGCCGAGGCGACCGGGGTTTGGCTCGGGCTCGCGGTCTTGGTCCTCGGTTCCACGGCCTTGTCGCGGGTGGCAGCGCGGGAGCCGGCGATGCTCTATCCCGCGACCGTGCTCCTCGGATACGCCGCCTTCGCCCTGCCGTACGCGGGGCTCGACGAGCGGTGGCAGTCGGCGATGCCGGCGGCAGGTTCGCTCGCCTGCGTGGTCGCGCTCGTCGCGGCGGTGTATTCCCTGATCCGTTTCCTGCAGCCCCGCGGAGTGCTCGTGACGACCCTCGGCCTCGGGGCCCTCACGCTCCTGCTCAACGGCACCGCCCTGTTCATCGCCCCGAACGAGTTCAAGGGGGGCTTTCCCGGCATGGGGCCCTATTACCAGCTGCCTGTCTATCTCGACTCCCGCGATTACTTCCGTGAGACCACCCCCACCACCGCGAAATTGCGAAACCGAGCGGTCACCGAAGACTTCGACCGCCTGGCGGGGCAGGGTGCGAGCGAGCGGCTGGCGACGGTGTTCTTCACGATGCAGCCGCTCCAGCCCACGGCAGCTGGCGGCCAGACGATTTCGCTGGACGTCGAAGACCCGCGCCGGAGGCTCCGAGCCGTTCCGGGGGACGGCATTCGCCTCGCCGCCGAGGAATGGTTCACGGTCCGCATCGACGGCGACGACTGCGTGGCCTTGGCCGAAGAGCCATTTTACAGGCGGATTTTTCCCTGGTTTCGCTACGAGCTCCTCCACACGATCCGCGACGGCATCATTCGCGGCCCTGCGATTCCGCTGGTGGACGCCGACGCGCCGCCGGTGCTGGAGCGACCGGGCGTGGAGCCACCGACGCGGTATCGCTTCGTGCGCGATGGTGATCCTGCTGATAAAGAGGTCGAACTGGGCCTGCGGCTCGAGGGGCTCGCGGCGGTCTATCGCAAGGCCGACGCCGACTACGCGCTGATCGCGTTCAACTGGACCGGTCGCGTGACCTCGGTCCGACACGATTCGGGGCGAGACGTCTATCGCGTGGTGTTCGAGATCCCGGCCGGCTCCAGCCCGTTGGATGCCGCGCAGCTTCAGACGATGGCCTCGTGGATGGAGCGGTGCCATCTCGACACCCTGCGGCCCTCGCAATCCATCACCGCCGTCGCCGCCGACCGGTTGGCCGGGCCGGTCGCCGCCGCCGCTGCGGGAGCGGGAGACTGTCTGGTGCTTGACGACGTCCGCGCCGAGGCGGCCGTGCCGGCAGGGGTGTTTCTCGCGCGAGCGGCCGACCCCGCCGGCTACGATCCCGCCTTCCGTCCCTTCTGGCCGACGATGTCGTCCATGCGGCGGGCGATCGACGCGGCCAGAGGGCCTACTCCGCCGCCGACCGCCGCCGACCCCGCGGTTCCCGCTGGCTTCCTGCTCCGCCCCGCTCTCGATCGGGGCGTGTTTGCCAGTCTTGATGCCGAGGTCGCTCAGGCGGACGGGGCTCGCGTTGGCCCGTCGCAGGGCGTGACGGTGGGGCTCTACAACGCGGGCCGGCTTCGCGCAGGTGATCGCCTGATGCTGACCTGGCAGCGCCGAGGCGATCCTGCGGCCGGCGCGGAGCATGCCCGGGGGGCGGTCTTCGATCTCGTGTCGCTCCGGGCGGCGGTTGCGGGCGACAAGGCGGCGGCCTGTCCCCCCGGCATCGCCTGGGCCACGCTCCGTCCTGTCGAGGCCGGCGCCGGCGACGAACTCGGCCCGCCCGGCCCGATCGTCGGGCAGTGGCAGACGGTGGAGGTGCTCAACAACAGCGAGGTCCTCCAAGCCTGGCGGGATCTGGTCGGCCCGCGGTGGGAGGGAAAGAAGCCCAAACTCGTGATCGTCACCGTCAGCGGGGGCGGCATCCGGGCCAGCGTCTGGACCGCGGTGGTGCTGCGGAAGCTCGAGGCGACGCTCGGTTCCGATTTTCCCTACCACATCCGCCTGATCACCGGCGCGTCGGGCGGGATGGTGGCAGCCTCCTACTACGCCACCTCGCTCGCTCCCCCGCGGCCCGGCGTGCTGGCCGGCGGCACTGCCTCGTTCGCCGACCAGCACGGCACCGGCATCGAAGAATTCGTCGACCGTCTGGCCATCGACCAGCTCGACGCAGTCGCCGGCCAGATGATCTTCTCCGACCTGCCGGGGTCGCTCAGTCCGTTCGGCCGCTCCCGCGACCGTGGCCGCACCCTCGAGCAGACCTGGATTCGGTGGACCGGCGGCAACGCGAGTCCGCTCGGCCGGCCGCTGCAGTCGTATGCGGACGACGAGCGGCTGGGCTGGCGGCCCTCGCTGGTCTTCACGCCGATGATGGTGGAAGACGGCCGTCGGCTGCTGATCTCCAACCTTGATCTCGCCTTCGCCACCCGGAACGTCGGCGGGCTCCTGATCGAGCCGTCGTCGCGGAAGATCGAGCGGCCCACGATCCAGGGCGGCGACTTCGATTCGAGCATCCACGAGGAAGACGACGTCTTCTCGCTCTCGGCCGTGGAGTTCTTCCGGCTGTTTCCCCAGGCCCGGGATTTCCAGGTTGCGACCGCCGTGCGGATGAGCGCATCGTTTCCCTGGGTCGCTCCGGTCGTCCATCTGCCGACGCTGCCCCCGCGGCGGGTCGTCGATGCCGGCTATTACGACAACTACGGCGTCAATCTCTCGGCGCTCTGGCTCTCGAAGATGAGCGACTGGCTGCAGGCCAACACGTCGGGCGTGCTGGTGGTTCAGGTTCGCGACAAGGTCAGTCAGGGCGCGCGGACGGAGATCGACTTCGACCGCGCCGCTGCCGGAAACTCGTTGCTCGATCGGCTTGTCTGGCACGGCGGCAGCAAGCTGCTCCGTCCCGGACTGAAGGCCCTGAGCACGCCGCTGATCGGGGTGGCCAACGCGCGGCAGTGGACGATGGCCTTCCGCAACGACGAGCAGGTCGATCTGCAGGATCTGCTCTTCGACACCCAGCGTGGCCGCGATTTTTTCCGCACGGTGGTCTTCGAATGCCCGGTGGACGTGTCGCTCAATTGGACGCTGACGACCCGGGAGAAGGCCGTGCTCGCGGGCGGCTTCGGTCGGCCGGCCGCCGCGCCCCGTGAGGAGCTGTCGCGGGTGGCCGACTACATGACGGGACGGGAATCGTACGAGTTTCACAAGTGGAAGATCGATCATCGCAACGACGCCAGCTTCCACCGCGACCTCAAGGAACGATACGACGTTCAGCTAAGGGCCCTCGGCGTGACTGGCACCGACCGGCTCACGGCCGCGGAGAGCCGCAGCCTCTATGAGAACGTCGTGCAGAACCTCAAGCGGCTGGAACTGCTCGCGGATTGGTGGAACGAGGGCCGGGTCGCCGCAGCGCCGTAGTCCCCCTTCGCGCACGCATTCGGGTTTCGTGGATCGCCGGCTCGGGGGCGGCAAAAGTCGCGTCGCGGGCGAGGATACGCCCCTGTGCTCCGCGAGCGTTCGCCGACCCCCGAGCCTCTGTTTCCGGCCTCGCCAAGGCTGCCGCCGCGGTCTCGGCTTGCGTACATTGGCCGCATGGGAGAGGCCGATCTCTACGACTACGACCTGCCGCGGGAGTTGATCGCCCAGCGGCCCTTGGAAGACCGTGCGGCGGCGCGACTGCTGGTGGTGCGGCGGCAGGAGCAGGCGATCGAGCACCGCGGCGTTCGCGACCTGCCCGAGCTGCTCGCGGCCGGCGATCTCGTCGTGGTGAACGACACGCGGGTGGTGCCTGCCCGGCTCGTCGGCCGCCGGGCGGCCACGGGTGGGAAGTGGGAGGGGCTCTTCCTCCGCGTCGAGCCCGACGGCCCGCAGGCCGGGGCCTGGCGGCTGCTCGCCCAGACCCGCGGCCGGCCGGTGATCGGCGAGCGGATCGTGCTCGTCGATCGCGCTGGTCGCGACACCGCCGCGGTCACGCTCCTCGGCCGGGGCGAAGGCGGGGCGTGGCTCGTGCGGCCCGAGCCCAGCGAGTCGGCCGACTCGCTGCTCGCGCGGGCCGGTCGCGTGCCGCTGCCGGGCTACATCCGCGGCGGGCTCGACGAACCGGGCGATGTCGAGCGGTATCAGACGGTCTTCGCCCGCGCGGCGGGGTCGGCCGCGGCTCCGACGGCCGGGCTCCACTTCACGGAGGAACTCCTCGCCGGCCTGGCCGCGCGGGGCATCGCCCGCGCGGAGGTCACGCTTCACGTCGGGCTCGACACCTTCCGACCGATCTCGGTCGAGCGGCTCGACGAGCATCCGATGCACACCGAATGGTGCGGCTGTTCGGCTGAGACCGTGGCGGCGGTCACTGCGACGAAGCGGCAGGGTGGCCGCGTGGTGGCGATTGGCACGACCTCGGTGCGGACGCTCGAGACGGCCGCGGCCCGCTCGGCGGGGGATGCGATCGCGGCCTGGGAAGGGCCCACCGATCTGTTCATCCGTCCCGGGCATCCGTTTCGGGCCGTCGACTGCCTGCTCACCAATTTCCACATGCCCCGCACGACGCTGATGGTGCTCGTGGCCGCCTTCGCCGGGCGGGAACTGATCATGCGGGCCTACGCCGAGGCCGTCCGGGAGCGATA